>DPPB01000009.1:0-17368 GCA_003539495.1 Oscillibacter sp.
CGCGTTGACAATGGCGTCCACGGACATTTTCGTGATGTCGTTGCGAACGATGATAAGGGGCATATCGTGTATCGCCTCCATTCTAGCGACCTTTTAAAATATTGTAGCAGAATACACTCGGTTTTGCAATGGACATTGGGATGTCTAATAGTCTCGATTGAAAATTCCCATTGCTGGTCAGACTAGTAGCGGTGCAAAAATGACCACGCTGTAATCAAAGAAAAGGTTCCGCAGCCCTGCGGGGCCGCGACGCCGGAGGAAGCGGACACACGCCATAGGCGTGCATCCGCTTCCTCCGGCTGTTCTTTCGGTGGCGATTTCGCTGGCAGCACAAGACCGTGCTGTGGCTGAGGGAGGGACGCCCCGTGTTTGTACCTGTGAGCCGATGTGTAGACTCCTTCGGGGAAGGGTAGCATCCTTGTCGCAGAGAGGGATTTCGAGCCGGTTTTGGGCGAATTTGAGCAAGATTCCAGTGCGCCGAAAAAGGGGCAGGAGAAAGGCATTGGCGCTTTTCGCGCCAATGCCTATTCACAGCAGCCCGCAGTGCGAGCTGCCGCAAGGGTTTGCGGGTTTTGGAAATTGACGCTTTTTTCGAGGTTCCCAGAACGGTTTGACGCTAAATTTGAGAAAAGTCGCCGCAAAGCCCCGTGTCACAACGGTTTGCGGCGGCGCTTTGATAGAAAATCGGTACGCTTTATACCGTTGTAGTCGGCGGAAGTCTCCGTAGCAGCTCAAATCTTGCGCCGCCATAGACAAAGATAAGGCGGCGCCGGGGGTAAATGATAACTTTCTGATAACAGTTCCGTTTTGGGATAGCTTTCCTCTGCTGTTTACGGTATGGTTTGCCGTTACAAAGGAGGTCGATTTTATGCCAAAACGACGAGCAAACGGAGAAGGCAATATCCGAAAGCGCAAGGATGGACGATGGGAGGGCCGCTACACAGTCGGTCACGATCCGGAAACCGGAAAAGCCATCATCAAAAATGTTCTCGGAAAGACGCAGGCTGCGGTCAAGGAGAAGTTGAAGAAAGCCATAGAGGAAAACATCGGCATCGACTATGGGCGGGCCAAAACCTACACCGTAGGAACATGGCTGGAGGTCTGGATGGAGAACTACGCAAAAATCAAGCTGCGCCCATCGACCTACAAGACCAGCCAAGGTTTTCTGAAAAACCAAATTAAGCCGCAGATCGGCAGCATCCCGCTGGCAGACCTGACCTCTCTGGACTTGCAGCGGTTCTACAAGCAGCTGTTGGACGGTGGCCGGGTAGACCGCATCGAAGCGAAAAAGAAACCGAAAGGGTTAGCACCGAAAACCGTGCGCAACATCCACCAGATGATCGGGTCGGCATACAACCTCGCCATGGAGCAGAAGTTGGTAACCCGCAATCCGACACAGGGCTGCGCCTTGCCGAAAGCCGAACACAAAGAGATGAAAACCCTGACCGCCGACCAACTCAGCGCCTTCTTCCGAGAAGCCAGGGACAGTGGTGTGTACGAACTCTACTACCTCGACCTTGCCACCGGACTTCGGCGGGGCGAACTGCTGGGCCTGAAATGGACGGACGTTGACCTCGACCGTGGTGTGCTGAAAATCCAACGGGCCATTTCCCGGCAGAACGGCAAGGTAGTGGAAGCCCCGCTGAAAACGAAAAACGCCTACCGCACACTGCCGTTGTCGGCAGACGCGATAGACGTTCTAAAGGCACAGAAAAACAAGGTGGGAAGCAGCGAGTGGGTATTTCCATCGCCCACCGGAGGCCCCATGTCCCCGGACAGCGTGTTGCATATGCTGCACCGCGTTCTAAAGCGAGCAGGATTGCCACGGATACGCTTCCATGACCTGCGTCATACCTTCGCAACGATGGCGCTGCAAAACGGCGTGGACGTAAAAACGGTCAGCAGTATGCTCGGTCACTACTCGGCGGGGTTCACGCTGGATACCTACGCCCATGTCACCACTGACGCCCAGCTCAAAGCGGCGCAAACAATGGAGAGCATCCTCTCCTGTGCTGTCTGACGGTTTCCGCTACCCGCTCCCGTTGGGGTCAGCGTTTGGGTCAGAAAAAAGCAGCGGGAGAAAACAACAACTTATGCAAACAAAAAGACCCGAAGCCTTACGGTTTCGGGTCTTTTTGGCACGCCGTGAGGGATTCGAACCCCCGGCCTTCTGGTCCGTAGCCAGACGCTCTATCCAGCTGAGCTAACGGCGCATACTTAACTTCTGGCGACTTGAATATAATACCACGTCCTAATATAAAATGCAAGCTTTTTTTGAAAAAAACTTCTTGTTTTTTTTCAGAGCATTTCTCGCTTGTCATAGAGCCAAGTTTGTGCTATTGTAGAAGAAAATGATATGCGATTTTCCGCGGCATTTCGACAGATGCCCCGGGTGTAACGGAGGATGCTATGAGCGCAAATTTCAGAACGCGGATGTTCGGCGGCTTTGACCGAGAGGATGTGGTCGCCTACATTGGGAAGATCACCAAGGAAAATCAGGCCCAAGTGGAGGAGCTGACCAGCGCCGCCGATGAACTGCGCCAGCAAAACGACGGCCTCATCCGGCAGCTTGCCGTCCTGCACCGACAGGTAAAGAGCTGTGAGGATTCCCACCGGGAAAACGAGGTGCTCACCCAGCAGGTACAGCGCCTGGAGGAAGAAAACCGGGCTGCGCAGGAAGCACTGCGCCAGACCCAGGCACGGTGCGACGAGCTGCAGGTCCAGGCAGATGAATACGCTAAGATCCGGGACCACATCGCAGATATCGAGATCAGTGCCCACCGCCGGACAGAGGAATTCCGGGCCCAGACCATCCAGCGCATCCACGAGCTGGTGGCCCAGCAGCGTGCCTGGTGCAGCGAGAACAGCGTCCGCTATGAGGAACTGCTGCAAAGCTTCGGTGAAAAGCTCCAGGCCGCCCGGGATGTGCTCCGGGAAACGGATCTCTCCGGATTTGAGGAGATGCTCTGCAGCCTGGACCGGCTGGATGAGGAGCTGGACAAGTAATTTTTTGACACTAAAAACCGGATGCCTGTATCTGCAGGCATCCGGTCAGCGTGTCGAAAAAGTCTTTTCGCCCCGCTGCCTGAGTTTTTGAAACTTTGAAAAAGTTTCAAAAACTACTGATTTCAATGGTGAGGGACACCCTTCTTGGGTTTCCCTCACACTCCCTTCCTTACTGTTATCGCAAATCTTGCCACTTTATCGACAGCCTCACCGGATGCCCGCGTCTGCAGGCATCCGGCTTTCTATTGATTGAATGGTTTACATGGGACGGATCCACCCCATAGGCACTCTCCCGCTCACCGGATCGCCGTAACCTTGTACCCGGCATCCTTCACAGCCTTGCGCAGCATATCGTCCGTGACCTCCGGACCCGCTGTAACGGCGGCGGTCTTTTTCTCCAGGTCCACATGGGTGCTGACCCCGGGCAGGGCGTTCAGCGCGCTCTCCACATGGGCGGCACAGTGGGCACACATCATGCCCTCAATGGTCAAAGTTCTGTTCATACCGGTTTCCTCCTGTTTTTCAGTTTGATTTTCCTTTGTTGTTTTTTCCTCTGTTACCGGGCAGACCGGCCCCTTCCACAGGCGCAGGCGCAGGGCATTGGTCACCACACACACGGAGCTGAGACTCATGGCCGCGGCAGCGATCATGGGGTTTAGGGTAAGGCCCAGGGCCGGATACAGTATGCCCGCCGCCACGGGGATGCCGATGGCATTGTAGATAAACGCCCAGAACAGGTTCTCCCGTATGTTGCGGATAACGGCCCGGGACAGCTCCGTTGCGGTGACGATATCCCACAGGGAGCTGCGCATAAGTACCACATCCGCCGACTCAATGGCAATATCCGTGCCTGCACCGATAGCCAAGCCCACATCCGCTCGTGCCAGGGCCGGGGCATCATTGATGCCGTCACCTACCATGACAGTACAGCGGCCCTCCTTTTGGAGCTTTTCGACACATTCAGCTTTATCCGTGGGCAGCACCTGGGCAATCACCCGGGAAACGCCCACCTGCCTGGCAATGGCCTGGGCAGTGGTCTCGTTGTCGCCGGTGAGCAGCACTACCTCCCGTCCCGTCTCCCGGAGGGTCTTTATGGCGGCGGCGCTGTCTGGCTTCACAACATCCGCCACGGCGATAAGACCCAAAAGCCGGCTTTCACGGGCGAAATACAGAGCTGTTTTCCCCTGCCGGGCCAAGGTCTGGGCCGTATCGGAAATCGAACTGGTGTCTATGCCGCAGCGGGTCATGTAGTCCAGATTTCCGGCATGGATGGCGGCGCCGTCCAGGTTGGCGCAGATGCCGCCGGGAACAGCTGTGAAATCTGTTACCGGGGATAGCGCCAGCTCCCGCTCCTCAGCGGCCTGGCCAATGGCCACAGACAGAGGATGCTCCGAGGGCTTTTCCACCGAGGCAGCCACCTGCAGCAGCTCCTCCTCAGTGATACCGATGGAGATAATGTCTGTGACCCGGGGCCTGCCCTCTGTAACAGTGCCGGTCTTGTCCAGCACCACGGTTTGGGCCTTGCCCAGCATTTCCAGGCTCTCGGCGGATTTAATGAGGATGCCGCTTTGAGCGGCCTTGCCCGTGCCCACCATAATGGCCACTGGTGTCGCCAGGCCCAATGCGCAGGGGCAGGAGATTACCAGCACTGCGATACCAATGGACAGGCAGAAGCGGATGCCCTGGCCCCCCGCAAAGTGCCACAGCAGCGCCGCCGCCAAAGCAATACCGATGACCACCGGCACAAACACGGCGCTGATGCGGTCCGCCAGCCGGGAGATGGGCGCCTTGGAGGAGGCCGCCTCCTCCATGAGCCGCACGATCTGAGAAAGGGTGGTATCGCTGCCTACCCGCCGAGCCTCCAGCTCCAGATAGCCGGAGAGCACCACCGTTGCCGATGACACAGTGGCCCCCTCCCCTTTTTCCACCGGCAAGCTCTCTCCGGTAAGGGCGGATTCATCCACCGAGGCGGCTCCGGCAGTCACCACGCCATCCACAGGGATCTTACCTCCCTGACGGACGATGACGGTGTCTCCCATCACGATCTCCTCCGCCGGAACCGTAACCTCACGGCCATCCCGGCGCACCAGGGCGCTGTCCGGCGCCAGGCGCAGCAGGGCCGAGATGGCCCCGGTAGTCTTTTTACGGGAGCGCTGCTCCAAATATTTGCCCACGGTGACCAGGGTGAGGATCATGCCCGCCGACTCAAAATACAGGTCCGGCATGCCCTCGATCCGTCCTGCAATGAGCAAGCCCATTTCAATGAGACTATACACCAAACCCGCCGCTGCGCCCAGGGCCACCAGAGAATCCATATTGGGGCTGACTCGAAACAGCCTGGAAAATCCCACGGTGAAATAGGCCCGGTTCAAAATCAGAATGGGGATCACCAGTGCCAGCTCCGTCAGCGCCATAATCAGGTGGTTTTCGTGGAACACGCCGGATACCGGCAGACCCAACATGTGGCCCATGCTGATATAAAACAGCGGCACCAGACATATGACCGACCACAGGAGCCGGCGGCCCATGCGCCGGACCACCTCGTCCTGCTGCTTATCCGGGGTCAGGTCTCTCTCGTCCGCCTCCCGGGCGCCGTAGCCGGCCCGGATCACTGCATCAATGATCTGCTGGGATGTGACCTGGTTTTCATCATAGCTGGCGTTCAGCCGTCCCAGCATTAGGTTCACCGCCGCCGACCGGACTCCCGGCAACTGCGCCACTGCCCGCTCCACATGAGCTGAGCAGGCCGCGCAGGTCATACCCGTCACGGCAAATTGTTTCGTCATAGTAAGCCCTCCTCACTTCATGAGCTTCTGCAGCGTGGTCACCAGTTCGTCAATGACCTCGTCGTCCCCCCGGCGGATGCCGTCGGCCACACAGGTGCGGATATGGGTGGCCAGCAGCTCCTTGCTGAAGCTGTTCAGCGCCGCGTTCACCGCTGACACCTGCACCAAAATATCCGTGCAGTAGGCATCCTTCTGCAGCATATCCCGCAGGCCCCGGACCTGCCCCTCAATGCGGCTGAGCCGATTTATCAGGCTCCTCTGCTCCTCCGGAGAGCGGTGCTTGGTTTTCTGATGGCAGCAGCAACAATCCATTTTTATATACCTCCTGGGGGTATTTTTATTACGCAGTGATTATATACCCCCAAGGGGTATTTGTCAACGTTTATCCTTCGGTTTGAAGATAATTGCCATGAGCACGCCGAAAAACACCGCCGCCGCAACGCCGCCTGCCGTGGCGGTAAGTCCGCCGGTAAATGCGCCCAAAATCCCCTTCTCGGCCACGGCCTTGGCTACCCCCTTAGCCAGACAATAGCCGAAGCCCGTCAGGGGCACCGTGGCTCCGGCTCCGCCCCAATCCACCACATACTGATACACGCCCACCGCCTGGAGCAGCACCCCCGCTACCACATAACCCGTGAGGATCCGGGCCGGGGTGAGCTGCGTCTTGTCGATGAGCAGCTGGCCGATGGCGCACAGCACGCCGCCGCATAAAAATGCCTGTAAATACTGCATGTCAGTTCTCCTTTCCCGCAGCGATGACCACTGCGTGGCAGATGCCGGGGATGCTCTCTCCCTGGAAGGACGAGGTAGGCGAAAGCAAGGCCCCGGTAGGAGCGAAAACGATTTTTTTCCATCGCCCCGCTCGGATGCCTCCCAGCAGATACCCATTCAGCACCGCCGCCGAGCATCCGCAGCCGGAGGCCCCGGCATGCATATCCTGCCTTTCCCGGTCATAGAGCAGCAGCCCGCAATCTGTGTAATTCTCTCCCATATCCAAGCCGTCCTCCCGGAAAAGATCCACCACAATGTCACGGCCCAGCATCCCCAGATCCCCGGTGATCAGAAGGTCGTAGTCCTTCGGCCCCGTCCCCGTCTCTCGAAAGAGCGCCGAGAGGGTATCGTAAGCTGCCGGGGCCATGGCCGCCCCCATGTTGTTTGCATCCTTGATGCCCATGTCAACAATGCGCCCGCAGGTGATGTGGGTAATATACGGCCCGTCCCCTTGGGCGCCCAGGATGCAGCAGCCGGAGGCCGTAGCGGTCCACTGGGCCGTGGGTGTGCGTTGGTTGCCGTAGAGCACAGGCATCCGGTACTGCCGCTCGGCGGTGCAGAAATGGGAGCTGGTCATAGCGGCCACGATGGAGGCAAAGCCGCCATCGATAAGCAGAGCCGCCAGGGACAGGCTTTCGCCCATGGTGGAACAGGCACCATAGAGGCCATAAAAGGGGATTTTGAAGTCCCGAAGGCTAAAGGAGGTGCCGATGCACTGATTCAGCAGATCCCCTGCCAGCACATAGTCCAGGTCATCCGGTATAAGTCCCCCCTTCTCCATGGCCCGCCGTAGGGCGAACTGCTGCATGGCGGATTCCCCCTTCTCCCAGCTTTTCTGCCCGAAGTAGGCGTCCTGATTCAGCTCATCGAAATAGCCGGCCAGCGGGCCCTGGGCCTCCTGTTTACCGCCGATGTTGGCGTAGGACAGGACACTCACCGGGCTCCCCAGCCGCACGGTCTGTCGCCCCAAGCGTTTTGATGTCATAGCTTCCATCCCCTCGCATAAAGATATCCCTATTGTGCCACCTTTTTTCCGGAATATGAAAAGAATACCGGATTTTTCATAGAAAATCCGGTATTCTCTTCACATTTTGGATTCCATCACCGCCAGCACGCCGGCCGCTACGCTAATCTCTGCGTCCCCCTGCCACTGGTTACTCACACCGATGGGAAAGCTGTTCTCCACAGTGACATTCTCCAGCTCATATTTGGTCCCGTGGATGCTCACCCCGGTGCACCGGTCCGACAGGGCCAGCACCGAAAGGGACCAGCCTTCCCGCTCCGGCACGGTGATGCACCCACCGGTAAAGACCCGTATCTCCGTCTCCCGATCGATGATCCGCACCCACACCCCGTGTTTTACGGCAAAGGCTGCCGCCTGCAGGTTTCCCAGCAGATGGTCAAGCCGCCCTCCCATAGCGCAGTAAAGCCATATTTCCCCGCAGCCGACAGTAACTGCGTGGCGAATGGCCGCCATGGTGTCGGTATCGTCCTTTTCCACCGGCAGGTCAAGCCTTGGTACATCCCGGGGCAGCGGCCCCGTGTAGGAGTCAAAATCCCCTACCAGCAGATCCGGCCGCAGCCCGGCCTCGTGCAGGTACTCGTAGCCCCGGTCACAGGCGATGATATAACCGCACTTTTCAATGTCCGCCAAGGGTGAAAACCGCCCGCCGGACACAATGGCCCAAGGTTTTTTCATAGTGCATCCCTCCCTGTCAAAAGCTGCCGATGGGAATGGATCCGTCGTCCCTTCCCTTTTCCACGCTGCGAATCTGCAGCCAGTAGGTGCTGCCGTTTTCCATCTGCACCTGCACCCGGTCCCCGGCCCTGTGGCCCAGCACCGCCCGGCCCACAGGGGATTCCTTGCTGATGAGCCCCTTCAGGGCGTCCTGCCGCAGGGTGGTCACCAGGGTGATTTTTCGGCTTTTCCCGGTGTTTTCCATGTAAATCTCCACCGTGTCATATAGGCCCGCTGTGTCTGCTTCGGACCGCTCCTCAATGACCTTCGCGGTCTTGATCATCCGCTGCAGATAGCGGATGCGGCTATCATTCCGGTTTTTCTCCTGCTTGGCACATTTGTATTCAAAGTTCTCGCTGAGGTCGCCAAAGGCCCGGGCGGTCTGCACATCCTCAATAAGCTTTGGCCGCAGCTCCCGCACGCGGTAGTCGATCTCCTCCTGCATTTTCTGAATGTCGCTTCTGGTCAATTCATCGTACATTACGATCCCTCCTTTATAATATCCGCCAGATATTCCAGGGCCCGGGGCAGGTGCTGGAGATTCAGCCCCGAATAGTTCACCACAAGGGTGTGTTGCCGAACGCCTTTTTTGTCATGATAATAGTCCGACAGCATGGCGAGCCTTAGCCCCTTTTCCGCCGCCCGGTGCTGCAGGACGTCGTCCGGCAGGCTTGTCTGCAGCTCCGCCAGGAAATGCAGACCCGCGTCCTGGCCGGTGATCTTCACCCGCCCCGCCAAAGGCCCCTGCAAAAATGCCGTTATCACCTGGTCACGCTTCTGTCGGTATCGGTTGCGCATCCGGCCCAAATGCCGCTCAAAATATCCCTGCTCCAAAAACTTCGCCAGGGTATACTGCTCAAAGCCCGACACGGTGCAGGCGTAAAACCCCAACTTCTCCCGGTACCGCTCCAGGAGCTTCGGAGGCAGGATCATATAGCTGATACGGATGGACGGCGCAATAGTCTTGGAAAACGTGTTCAGATACACCACCCGCTCATTCTCGTCCGTGGAGTACAGGGACGGGATGGGCCGCCCCACAAAGCGGAACTCGCTGTCGTAGTCGTCCTCCAGAATATACCGCTCCGGCTGCTCCGCCGCCCACCGCAGCAGCTCCTGCCGCCGGCCGATGGGCATCACCGTGCCGGTGGGATAGTGGTGAGTAGGTGAAATATGCACCACCTGAGCCAAGTGCCGGCGCAGCTGAGCGGCAGAAAGCCCCGCCTCGTCGATGCCGACGTACTGTACCTGCACCTGATTGCTCTCATAAATAGCGGCAATCTTGCTGTAGCCGGGATCCTCCACAGCGTAGCACTTGTCCCGGCCCAAAAGCTGGATCAGCAGATGATACAGCAGCTCCGTCCCGGCGCCCACAATGATCTGCTCCGGATCCACCTGCATCCCCCGAAACTGCTGCAGATATCCCGCAATGGCCTGCCGCAGCTCCGCGGCCCCGTTGTAGGGCGCCGCCCGCAGCAGCTGCTTGTCCTGCTCCAGGAGGGTCTGGCGCATAAGCCTGGCCCAAACGGTGAAGGGGAAGTACGCCGGATCCATGGTCCCGGAGGCGAAATCCAAAAACCACCCCTGCTCCCTTTCCCGGCCTGCCTGCGCAGGCCGCGCCGTCTGCCGGCTCTCCGGCGGGCGCTCCACCTCCGACACAAAGTAGCCGCAGCGCTGCCGTGCGTGGATATACCCCTCCGCCTGCAGCTGCTCGTAGGCGTTTTTCACCGTAATGGTGCTCACCTCCAGGTGCTGGGCCAGAGTCCGCTTTGAGGGAAGCCTCTCCCCGGAGTGCAGCCGCCCGGAGAGAATATCCTCCCGGATAAAGCGGTATAGCTGCTCGTATAGGCTCTCCTTTTTCTGCTTTTCCAGTGTATAGGTCAGCATGTCGCCCTCCATCTGGTATTATCGAATAATATCGCTATGGGTATTTTAATATATCCAGTTCCCACTATAATACAGACAGAACAAAAAAGCAAGAGGTGACCTGTATGAAAGATCTTCGTATCCGTAAATTAGTCTATGCCGCGCTGATGGCGGCGCTGACCTATGTGGCCACGATGGTCATTCAAATTCCGTCCCCCATGCAGGGGTATGTGAATTTGGGTGACTGCTGCGTGCTGCTGTCCGGCTGGCTGCTGGGCCCCTGGTGGGGCGGTGCTGCCGCCGGCATCGGCTCCATGCTCACGGACCTGCTCAACGGCTATGCCCATTACGCCCCCGGCACCTTCGTCATCAAGGGCTGCATGGCCATTGCCGCAGCGCTTTTGGCCAAGGCCATGGGCCGCAAGGCAGGCGGCTATGTGGTCAGCGGCATTGTTGCCGAGGTGATTATGGTCGCTGGCTACTTTGGCTATGCCGCCTTGCTCCTGGGTAAGGGCATCGGCGCCGCCGCCAGCATCCCCGGCAACCTGGTGCAGGCCGTTATGGGCCTGGCCATCGGTCTGATCCTTTTCTTCCTGCTCAAGCGCAGCAAGGCACTGGACAAACTGGGCCTGCAGTGATACACTAAGGGCAGTGGTTTTTCCCCACAGGAAAGGATGAGATTCTATGGCTGGAACCGTGCATGAATTGGAACAGAAGGATCTGTTTTGGCAGGTACAGAGTGAGGCGGCCAAGGCTGCCCAGCAGCTGGTGGACCAGGCGCACCTGCACCAGGGGCAGATCGTTGTGGTGGGCTGCAGCACCAGTGAGGTGGTGGGCAAACGTGTGGGCAGCTGGTCCACACCGGAGATCGCCCAGGCCATTTTTAATGGCCTGAACAGTGTCTTTGCCCCCCAGGGCATCTACATCGCTGCCCAGTGCTGCGAGCATCTGAACCGGGCGCTGATCGTGGAGCATGAGGCCGTGCCGGGCGCGGAGATCGTGAACGTGAAGCCCCAGCCCAAGGCCGGCAGCTCCTTCGCCACCGCCGCCTATAACAGCTTCCGCCACCCCGTGGCGCTGGAGGAGATCAAGGCCGACGCGGGCCTGGACATCGGCGGCACCCTTATCGGCATGCACCTGAAGAAGGTGGCTGTCCCCGTGCGGCTGGATCAGAGCCATATCGGCAGCGCCATCGTCCTGGCCGCCCGGGTCCGCCCCAAGTTCATCGGCGGCGAGCGCGCCATTTATGACGAGAGCCTCAAGGACGGGTATCCGGATTTTGAGTGAGGGATCTTGCATTTCAATAGGAAACCGACCGGCCCTGTGGCCGGTCGGTTTTTTTGGGGGAACGGGGGTTGCGGATTGCCACGGGCGCTTTGCGCCCTCGTAATGACACGGTTTTTTACATGGGGTGCGGTGCAGGTGGCAGGCAGGCTGGGGCATCCGCTCTTACGCACTGTTTACCGATAGAATTCGTAGGGGGCGGCGTCCTCGCCGCCCCGCTGACAGGCGGGCTATATAGTACACCCCCCGGGGACTGCTGCGCAGTCCCGGGGGGTACTGTTTTTATCATTTGTTCAGTGGTATTTGCTGGTGCGGCAGCCATTCATCCCCGACCAATATACACAGCATGTATCACACATACCCGCTAAACAATTGGGATTAGCAGGCCTTCCGCAGCCGTTGGCGCATTTTTTGCTGCAAGCGGTCATGCAGAAAATCATAGCGACAGCGATCAAAAGCACCGCAAATTTCTTAACCTTCATACTCTTTCTCCTTTTTCTGTTTCTTAATTCAAAAATGACTATACGCATAAATGAATATCATTGTTATAAGCACGGCAGATTTCCCCTGCGGCAGCAAGCCGTTAGCATACTTTTTTATCTTTCATACCATGCAATGCTCCGCACACGAACATCACTATAGCCTTTTATCGGATCATAGAAACGGAAATAAACCTCTACATCTTTCAGATTATCATAATCAAAATCGTACCCGGTCTTACTAAGCCACAAGCTTCCTACCGGTTCCTCTATATAGTAGCCTCTCATTTCACCATATTCTTCAACTTCTTCGATATGGCATTTCACCGTTCCGCTCAGCCTATCTACCCGCTCCCCCTTCAAGTTTTTAACACAATACATCTCACAGTTATACTGATACTGTTTTGACTCAGGCGGGGTATAGCTGTATGTCGCCGTAACCGTCATCGCACTCAGATCCAGGTCAGAGAGCGTCACCGTGTAACCACTTCCGTCATCGTATGTACCTGTATACGTCTTTCCATCCAGCAATTTCTCCAAGTTCCATTGTACATCCACGACCTCATAATCGCCGGATCCGCAAGCACTCCAAGTGTCATTTTCCTTGTAATACTGATAGGTCTGCGTCCTTTTAACGGTGGCCGCCCCGTACTTGCCGCTATAAACCAGGGTCAGCTCCACCGTGTCCTGGTGCTGCTCCCGGTCAGGGGTATGCTTTGCCTCCCAGGTATAGGTAACCTCATCCGCGCTATAGCCTATGGAATCCGTCGTCTCGGCCAGCATCTCCTCCACCACGGAATCCGGGACCTCCGACTTTCCCGCAAACGGATTTTTTATGTCTATATGCAATTCATCTTTAAAGAAAAAAAATCCCACCACCATCAGAATTACCACAAAAACTATGGCTCCACCATGCTTCTTCATACGCTCTCCTCTCTATTCAACAGAATTGAAATGTATACAATTTAAAACGCTCTTTTTCTACATTTAATTGCACTTTTTCTCCTTGTAAAATCAATATTTTCCAGTATACTTATATTATGAAAGGTATACCCTTGCGATTTGGAAAGGTATACCTTTCCAAATTTTCCACACTTTTTTTAAAGCCCCTTTTCAAATTTCACCGCCTTGCCGTAGAAGGTCCCTGTCGGCATGCCGCAGGCCTCCGCCGCCTGGCGGAGGGTCAGCTCCTTGTTCCGCCAGCGGCGGTGGACCTCATAGAAATTCTCCGGCAGCGGCAGCGGCGGGCGGCCGAACTTCACCCCCCGGGCCTTGGCCGCCGCGATGCCCTCCTGCTGTCGGCGGCGGATGTTTTCCCGCTCTGATTGGGCCACAAAGGACAGGATCTGCAGCACCAGATCGGCTATAAATGTGCCCATGAGGTCTTTTCCCTGCCTGGTGTCCAGCAGCGGCATGTCCAGCACGCAGATGTCCACCCCTTTTTCCTTGGTCAGCAGCCGCCATTGCTGCTGGATCTCCCTGTAGTCCCGCCCCAATCGGTCAATGCTCAGCACATAGAGCAGGTCGCCCGGCTTTAATGCCTTCACCAGCCGCTTGTACTGAGGCCGGTGAAAGTCCTTTCCCGACTGCTTGTCCAAATAGATGTGCCGCATCGCCACGCCCTTGCCCCGCAGTGCGATCAGCTGCCTGTCCTCGTTCTGGTCCACACTGGACACGCGGATATACCCATATACGTCCATAAGCCCTCCTTTTCCTGCAAAAGAGGCCGCACCGCCCCCCTGCTCAAGTGGTTCGATCTTACACCTATGGACGCAGGCAAAAAAAGAGTTGCCCCTTCCGGGGCAACCGGACACAAAAAAGCCGCCTCCCGGCGGCTTTTTTATTGTATGTTCACGGTGCAATGGGGAATATCAGCTTCAGCACGCCGAACACCACCAGGCATATACCCGCAGCAATAAGGGCGCGGAAGCAAACTTTTCTATTTTTCTGCGCCAGCTTCTCGTCCTCCTCGTTCTGCCAGCGCACATAAAACCACGCCGCAAACAGCAGGCTGACAAGGGGTCCGAAAATCAGGCCGATCATCGCGACAAATCCCATCGTGAATTCCTCCTCCGTTTTTCTGTAGTATACCGAAAAAGATCCCCTCCGTCAAGGTACATTCCCACCCAGCCTGGAAGCGCTCCCCCTTTGCTTTGGCAGGATTTCACAAGCGGCGATACCTCTTACACTCTTATTTTGCATATACATTCTAAATTTGTATTTACCGTAAATATTTATTCACTATTTACTTGACATTAGTGAATATTTATGTATAATCAAGTCATCACATAAAACCGTGCGTTCCTCAGCGCCATGGAGGTTCAGCACAGGAAGGGAGAACAAAAATGAAAACAATGAAGAAGCTTTGGATCCTTATGGCAGCACTGACCGCCACATTATTGCTCTGCGTGATCAGCGCATCGGCCTGCACCATGGTCTATGTGGGCTCTGACCTGACAGCCGACGGTTCTTCCTTCATGGCGCGAAGTGAGGACTATAGCAACGGCTACAACAAGATTGCCCATGTTAACCAGCACGGCAAATATGCCGCCGGCAGCGTATACGAGGGCTGCTACGGCTTCACCCACACCTTCACCCATGACAGCTACGCCTACACTGCTACCTCCGATGACAACACCTCCGGTGTGTGCCCTGATTGCGGCCAGACCCATCCCCACACCCCCATGGAGGAGGTCGGCTCCAATGAAAAGGGTGTCTCCGTCTCCGCCATGGTCACTCTCAGCCCCAACGGTGCCGTGGTAAATGCCGATCCCATGGAGGACTTTGGCATCTGTGAAAGTGATATGGCTACCATCCTCCTCAGCGAGGCCTCCAGCGCCAAGGAAGGCGTGGAGCTACTGCTGAACATCTTCGACACGGTTGGTGCCGGCGAGCCCTCCGGTGTGCTTATCGGCGACCAAAATGAGATCTGGTATGTAGAGAACTTCACCGGCCACACCTATACCGCCGTGAAGCTGAGCTCCGATATGATCACCATGAACCCCAATATGGGCGCCATCGGCCTGGTGGATCTGGATGACACGGACAACGTCCTCTCCTCCGCCAACCTCATTGAGGTGGCCAAGCAGGCCGGCACCTATGAGGGCAGCGAGACTGAGAATACCATCGATGTTTATAAATCCTACTGCGCGTATGCAAACGGGAGCCCCAATACCCGGCTGGTAAACGGCCTGAACTATTTCCTGGCCTCTGATACCCTGTCCGCTTCCACCATCGCCCCCGAGGACTTCACCATCTCCAACGTGAAGAACGGCAAGGTTGTTTCCCTGTATACGAACATTCAGAATAAGCTGGGCAAGATCAGCATTCATGATATGGTGGACTACTATAAGGTGGATGACATCGCCAACATCGGCAACCTGGAGTGGCACATTTTCCAGATCCAATCCGCCGATGCTCCGGAGACCGGCACCATCGAGTGGTTAGCTATGGAGCACGGCCAGTACTCCGTGGCCATCCCCTACTTTCCCTCTCTGACCACCGACATGTACGATGGCTATAAGTTTGGTGGTGAGGAAGCTACTACCACCGATACAGCCCCAGCCGATCCCTATGGCACCTATGCTTTCTCCAGCTACTGGGGCAGTGGATACGTCGTCCTTCCCGAGGGCTGGGAAAACGGCTGCTACTGGACCGTGGATGCCCTGTCCAACTATGCGCTGTCCGACCAGTGCTCTGCGGAGGACAATGCCCTGATCCACAGCGAGCTGGCCAAGATGCAGCAGCTCTGCTACGACAAGGCAGCCGAGATGAAGGCCGCTCTGGCCGAAATGAGCGGTGACGAGGCAAAGGCATACGCCACCGGGCAGAGCGCCGCCCTGGCCCAGCAGGCGCACACCCTGACCCTGGAACTCTACAAGCATGTTGTGTCCCACGAGCACACCTATGGCGAGTGGGAGACGACCACGGCTCCCACCTGCAAGGACGAAGGCGTTGCCACGCAGACCTGCAAGTTCTGCGATGCAACTCAGACCAAGAGCCTGCCCAAGTCCGATGTCCACAGCTGGGATGACGGTGTTGTGACCAAGACCGCCACTACCGAAGCGGACGGCGTCAAGACCTACACCTGCACCGTGTGTCAGGCAACCAAGGTGGAAGCTATCCCCGCCCTTGCGTCTGATGCCGGCAGTAATGCTCCCACATCGGAGCCTAATCCCGCCACCGGTGACAGCGCAAGCCTTATGCTGCTGGGTGCTGTAATGCTTTTGTCCGTAACCGGCACCGTATTTGTGGTGAAAAAGAAAATTTTGGTGAAGTGAGATAGTCCCTGTAAGAGAATGACACCCCGGGTCCTCCATGGAGGGCCCGGGGTGTTTTTTTTATGGGAGCGACGGAATAAGATCACTCCGCCCTACGCAATTTTGAATATTGGATAAAGACAGATGGGCAGCGGTGTCCGCCCCTACACAATTGCAAAGAGTTTTTCGCAGTGGGCGGGGTAGAACCCCGCACCTACGGATAGCTTGGTGGCGCGGGTAACCCCCTACGGAGAGATAGAGGGGGCTCCGCTAAAAGGCCGCACAGAGTTTACCGCCCGCAGGCGGCAAAAAAATCAAATCATTTTTCACCGCAACATGTGCGTGGGAAAACATTCCTCTCAGGCGAGAAGTAGTAGAATTTTGCCGCTTGCGACAAAATTATGCGCACGGCAGACTTGGGGCCTTTTGGCAGAAAAACGGAGATTATTCGCCAGAGACGATGAAAGGGCTGTCCCATTTTGGGACAGCCCTTTTTGAATTGGTAAACAGAGCCTTACTTAGCGGCCTTCTGGGCCTTGATGGACTCAATCAGCTCGGGAACGACCTTGAACAGGTCACCCACGATGCCGTAGTCAGCCACCTCAAAGATGGGGGCAGACTCGTTCTTGTTCACAGCGATGATGCACTCACTGTCCTGCATACCAGCCTTGTGCTGGATAGCGCCGGAGATACCCAGAGCGATGTAAACCTTGGGATGCACAGTCTTACCGGTCTGACCCACCTGGTGGTCAGCGGTGATCCAGCCGGCGTCCACGCAGGCGCGGGAGGAACCCACGACGCCGCCCAGAACCTCAGCCAGCTCCTCGGCCAGCTTGATGCCGCCCTCGACATCCTTGCTGATGCCGCGGCCCACGGACACGATGAAGTCGGCGCCAATGAGGTCAACCAGCTTCTTGGCAGCCTTCACGACCTCCACTACCTCGGTCTTGATGTCGGCTTCGGTGAGGTTGAAGGCGGGATGCAGGATCTCCACATCCTTCTTGCACTCGCGCTTCTTCATAACGCCGGGGCGCACAGTGGCCATGGCGGGACGGAAGCGGGGGCAGAAGATGGAAGCCATCAGGTGGCCGCCGAAGGCGGGACGGGTCATCTTGATGTCACGGGACACATCGTGGTCAGCACCGTTGATCTTCACGGTGCCCAGCTTCTCGATGCGCTCGG
>DPPB01000009.1:17681-18181 GCA_003539495.1 Oscillibacter sp.
AGCAGGATCTCGGGCTTAATGTCCTCCACTGCCTCGGAGATGACCTTGGTATAAGCGTCGGTGGTGTAGTCCTTCAGCAGGGGGCTGTTGTACACATACACCTTGTCCGCGCCGTAGTTGCCCAGCTCGGGGGCGATGGCGTCCACATTGTCGCCCAGCAGGATGCCGCAGAGCTCTACGCCCAGCTCGTCAGCCAGCTTCCGCCCCTCGGAGATCAGTTCAAAAGTAGTGGGCATCATCTTGCCCTGGCGCTGCTCACAGAAAACCCATACGTTTTTGAAGGCGCCGATGTCAGCACTATTAAAAGCCATTTTCTTATCTCCTTCCTTAGATGATGTGCTTGGCGGCCAGGATGCCTGCCAGCTTGTCGGTGGTCTCCTTGCCGGCGCCTTCGAGCATCATGCCGGCGCCCTTCTGAGGAGGCGTGAAGGAGGTCAGAATATTGGTGGGGGAGCCCTTCAGGCCGATGGTAGTAGCATCGATCAGGGGGTGATCCTTCA
>DPPB01000009.1:18510-37413 GCA_003539495.1 Oscillibacter sp.
AGCATACGCTTCACGGTCAGGGTATTGCCGTCCTTGGTGATCTCGCCGGCATAGGTGATCTGGGGCAGATGCAGCTTCTCAGCGATCTGGGGGCCCACCTGGGCGGTATCGCCGTCGATGGCCTGACGGCCGGCCAGGATGATGTCATCCTCGTCCACGCCGTAGGTGTCGATGCCGGCGGCGATGATCTGGGAGGTAGCGTAAGTATCGGAGCCGCCGAACTCACGGGCGGTGATGAGGACGCCCTCGTCCACGCCCATGGCCATCAGCTCACGGAGCATGCCTTCTGCGGGAGGGGGACCCATGGTGAAGGCCACCACCTTGCAGCCCAGCTCGTCCTTCAGAGCCAGAGCAGCCTCAACGGCGTTCAGGTCATCGGGGTTGATGATGGTCTGCATGGACGCACGGTCCAGGGTGCCATCGGGGTTCACTGCCACCTTACCGGAGGTATCGGGAACCTGCTTTACTGTTACAAGAATTTTCATTTTACCTTTTACCTCCTATTACAGACCCATATTGGCGGAGATGACGATGCGCTGAACCTCGCTGGTACCCTCGTAAATTTCCGTAATCTTTGCATCCCGCATCATGCGCTCCACCGGGTAATCCTTGGTGTAGCCATAGCCGCCGAACATCTGCACCACCTTGGTGGTGGTCTTCATGGCATGCTCGGAGGTGAAGAGCTTAGCCATAGCGGCCTGCTTGGTATAGCGCTTCCCCTCGCCCTTGGCGATAGCGGCCTGATAGGTCAGCAGGCGACCCGCCTCGCAGCCCAGCTCCAGGTCGGCCAGGGTGAACTGAGTGTTTTGGAACTTAGAAATAGGCTTGCCGAACTGGACGCGGCCCTTGGTGTAGTTGATTGCCTCCTGCAGAGCGCCCTCGGCAATGCCCAGACCCTGGGCCGCGATGCCGATGCGGCCGCCGTCCAGCGTGGCCATGGCGATGGAAAAGCCCTTGCCCTCTACGCCCAGGAGATTCTCCTTGGGGATGATGCAATCCTGGAACACGATCTCCGCAGTAGGTGAACCGTGAAGGCCCAGCTTTTCCTCATGCTTGCCCACGGAGAAGCCCGGGAAGCCGCTCTCCACGATGAAGGCGGAGATGCCCTTGGTGCCCTTGCTCTTGTCGGTCATGGCAAACACCACAAACACATCGGCCACATAGCCGTTGGTGATGAAAATTTTGCTGCCGTTCATCACATAATGGTCACCCTCCAGCTTGGCCTCGGTCTGACCCTTAGAAGCGTCAGAGCCGGCATTTGGCTCTGTCAGGGCGAAGGCGCCCACATGGTGACCGGTAGTGAGCATGGGCAGATACTTGGCCTTTTGCTCGGCGGTGCCGTAGTTCATAATGGGATCGCAGCAAAGGCCGTTGTGGGTAGCCACGATGTCACCGGTGGAGGCGCACTGCTTACTGAGCTCCTCAATGCAGATGGCGCTGGCCAAGGGATCGGCCCCGGCGCCGCCGTACTCCTTGGGCACGCACATACCCATAACGCCCAGGTTAAACAGCTTCTCTATGTTCTCCCGGGGGTATTTACAGGTGCGGTCGGTCTCCGCCGCAATGGGCTTGACTTCCTTTTCGGTAAACTCCGCCATCATCTTGCGGATCATCAGATGTTCACGGCTCAAATTGAAATCCATAGTTATTTCTCCTATTTAACATATACAAGGTTGGCCCGGCTCACAGGGGCATCCAGCTGCCGCTGGCGGTGGCTAAAAGCTTGCCGGTGGCGGCGTCCGTCAGCTCCGCCCGCTGGCGGATGAGGCTGCGGCCTGCCTTAACGATATACACCTTCAGATAAAGCTCCATGCCGTACTCCACGCCCCGGAGGAAGGACACCGACATATCCACGGTGGTAGCCTCGTTTTCCCCGGCGGTAAAGTTGGCTACTACACCGAAGGCCGCGTCAAACATCCCGGCGATGGCACCGCCATGGATGCCGCCCTTTTCGTTGATCTGCCAATCTTGGGTGGGGAAGGCATAGGTGACGGTTTGGCCTTCGTAGTCGCAATCCACCAGGCGGGCCCGCATCCGCTCGTCAAAGCCGCCGTCACCCAGGTTCAGATAGTGGGCTGATTTTTCCTGCACCAGCCGGAGCCATGCTTGCTTCTTTTCCATTCTTTTACTCCTTAATCCCGGCGATGTTTTTGGCCAGCTTCTTCTTGCCCTGGATGTTCCCCTGCCGGGCGATCATCACCCGCTGGGCCTGGGGCGAGCCGGCCCCGTGGAGGGACTCCGTGCGGTAGCCCACGGCAGCCGCGCCCAGACACATATTCTCCAGGAAACGCATGATCCGCTGGCGATCCTCGGTGCTGACGCCCTCGTGGGCGGCGAAATACTTGTTGCAGATCTCACCGATGGTCTCGCCCTCGCGGCCCACCACGGTGTCGGACAGGAAATCCTTCTCGCTGGGCATGGTGACCATCAGGCCGCCGGCGATGTCCTCCGCCAGCCGGACGATCTCATAGGGGAAGCGGGTGACGTTCTGCTTGCAGACGTTCGCCAGCAGCAGGTCGATCTGATAGTTCCCCGCCTTAGTGGGACAGCCTTCGCAGGAGCAGGCGATGCCGCAGGAGTACAGCGTCTCGTTGAGATGGGTCATCTCAATGAGCTTGTCCTTGATGTGGCTGGCCTTCTCCACGCCGTTGTACTCGGCGGCCAGTGCCGCCGCGCCGATGACCACGTCGCCTACACCCACCTTGCAGCCGCCGTAGCTCTGGCGGTGGTAGCCGGCGAAACGCTCCACCATCATGCCGGCGAACTCGTACTCGCCGTTGAGGAAGATGTACTCATTGGGGATAAACACGTGGTCGAGAACCACCAGTGCCTCCTGCCCGCCGAATTTGGCGTTACCCACATCGATGCAGCCGTCCTCCATCTTGCGGGTGTCGCAGGATTGGCGGCCATAGATCATGTACAGCCCCTCGGCGTCGGTGGGACAGGCGAAGGACACGGCGTAGTCCCTGTCCGCCTCGCCCATGGCGATGGTGGGCATGAAGATATGCCAGTGGGAGTTAACGGAGCCGGTCTGGTGGCATTTCGCCCCGCAGACCACAATGCCGTCGTCGCGGCGTTCCACCACGTGGACGTACATATCCGGGTCGGTCTGCTCGTGGGGCGCCTTGGAGCGGTCGCCCTTGGGATCGGTCATGGCGCCGTCCACCGTCAGATCGTTGTCCTGCACGTAGACAAGGAATTTCTTGAAATTCTCGTGATAGCTCGTGCCGCACTTCTCGTCGATCTCGTAGGTGGTGGAGTACACGGCGTTGAAGGCGTCCATGCCCACGCAGCGTTGGAAGCAGGAGGCAGTCTTTTGCCCCAGCAGCCGCTGCATCTTTACCTTCTTCACCAGATCGTCTGCGGATTGGTGCAGGTGGGTAAAGCGGTTGATCTTGTGGCCGGTCAGGCTGGAGGTGGCGGTCATGAGCTCCTCATACTGGGGATCCTGGGCCAGCGCGTAGGTCATCGCCACGCAGTTGATGGAGGGGCGGATCATGGGGTGATCCACCCAGTTGTCAATCTTCTCGCCGAACATGTACACCCGGGTGTTCAGCTTACGCAGGGAGTCGATGTATTCTTTCGCGGTCATCATGGCGTTATTCTCCTTATCAGGTATTTGTGAACTGTGCAGGGCGCTTTTCCAGAAACGCGCCCATGCCCTCCTTTTGGTCATGGGTGGCAAAGCACATGGCAAACAGCTCGTTCTCTACGGCAATGGCGTCATCCATATCCATCTGCATGCCCCGGTCGATGCAGGCCTTGGCGTACTTCACGGCAATGGGCGCATTTTTCACGAAAGACCTTGCCATTTCCAGTGCGCCGGGCAGCAGCTCTTCCGGAGCATAAACGGTGTTGACAAGACCGATCTCCCTGGCCTCGTCAGCTCTTATCATTCTGCCGGAGAAGATCAGCTCCTTGGCCTTGGCAATGCCCACCCGGCGGGGCAGACGCTGGGTGCCGGAAAAGCCGGGGGTAATGCCCAGGCCCACCTCCGGCTGACCAAACTTGGCCTTTTCGGAGGCTAAAATAATATCGCAGCTCATTGCCAGCTCGCAGCCGCCGCCCAGGGCGAAGCCATTTACCGCGGCAATGGTGGGAAATTCCAGCCTTTCAATGCGGCGCAGCAGTGCGCTGCCTCGCCGGCCCCAGCGGCGGCCGCTGCTCAGGTCCAGAGGGTACTGCTCGCCGATGTCGGCGCCGGCGACAAAGGAGCGGCCCTGGCCGGTGAGAATCATGGCTCGGATCTCACGGTCTGCCTCCAGGTCCGCCACCACCTGCTCCAGCTCTGTGATAACGGCGCTGTTCAGGGCGTTCAGGGCCTCGGGCCGGTCAATGGTCACGAGGGCGATTTGATCTTGCTTTTCATAACGGATAGTCTGATACATGAGAGTCGTCTCCTTGCGGCAATTATCAAGTGGTTTGCAAAAAAGGGGGAATCGCTTGGTTGGAGCGATTCCCCCGCTGTGATCGCTCAGTATACGGAAGCAGGCTTCAGTTTTCCTCCGCCATCCTCTTATACTTGGCGTATCGCGCCTTTACATCGGCGATTTCTTTGGCATAGAGTGCGTCCGCCCTCTCCGGGAAGTTGTTCTTCAGCGCGGCGAAGCGGTTTTCGCCCATGAGGAAGTCCATGAGCTTTTCGCTGTCGGGCTCCGGAGAGTCCAGCTGGAAGGGGTTCTTTCCCTCCGCGATGCGGCGGGGATCGTAGCGATACAGATGCCAGTAGCCGCACTCCACAGCCTTCTTCATCTCCAGCTGGGAGTTCCCCATGCCGGCCTTGATGTGCTGCTCCAGGCAGGGGCAGTAGCAGATGACGATGGAGGGGCCGTCGTAGGCCTCGGCCTCCCGCAGGGCCTTCAGCGTCTGAGCCTGGTCGGCGCCCATGGCCACCTGGGCCACATATACATAGCCGTACTGCATCAAAATGCCGCCCAGATCCTTCTTGGCTACCTGCTTGCCGCCGGCGGAGAACTTCGCCGTGGCGCTGATGGGGGTGGCCTTGGAGGATTGTCCGCCGGTATTGGAATACACCTCGGTGTCCAGCACCAGCAGATTCACATTCCGATTTTGGGCCATCACATGGTCGATGCCGCCGAAGCCGATGTCGTAGGCCCAGCCGTCGCCGCCCACGGCCCAAATGGACTTCTTGGCCAGGTACTCCTTATTCTCCAGGATGTATGCGGCGTCCTCGCCGGCCACACCCTGCAGCGCAGCAATCAAGGCATCCGTCACGGCCCGAGACTTTTCCTGGTCGTTCCAGCCATTCAGGTATGCGCCGATGGCCTCGGGTGCAACACCCTCAGCCTGCAGCTTCTCCAGCCGAAGCAGCAGCTCCTTGCGGATGGAATCCTGCGCGTGGAAGAAGCCGTAGGCAAACTCGGCGTTGTCCTCAAACAGGGAGTGTTCCCAGGCAGGGCCGTGGCCCTGGCAGTCCTTGCAATAAGGCAGGATGGGAGCGCCGCCGCTGATGGCGGAGGAGCAACCGGCGGCGTTGCCCACATACATGTGGTCGCCAAACAGCTGGCTGAGGAGCTTGATGTAAGTGGTCTCCGCGCAGCCGGCGCAGGCGGAGGAGAACTGGTAGTATGGCTTGGCGAACTGGGCATTTTTGACGCTCTTGTCACTGATGGCGTCCTTTTTCAGATATTTTTCGTTCATGGCCACCTGATCGAACAGGGGCTGCTCGCACTTCATTTCCTCGAAGGGTGCCATGGTCAGCGCGCCCTTTTCCTTGGCGGGGCACACCGTCAGGCAGACGCCGCAGCCCAGGCAGTCATAGGGGGACACCTGCATGCGGAACCGGTAAGCGGGGGCGTCCTTGCCCAGGCCCTTGGCCGGGGCGGTGACAAACTCAGCGGGGACGGATGCCTTCTCCTCCTCCGTCAACAGCACCGGACGGATGGCCGCATGGGGGCAGCTCATGGCGCAGCGGTTGCACTGGATGCACGCCGCCGCGTCCCACTTGGGCACGGAGGTGGCTACGCCGCGCTTGGAATAGGCGGAGGTGCCGTTTTCCCATGTGCCGTCCAGCACGCCGTGCTTCTGGAACACGGACACCGGCAGCTTGTCGCCCTGCTGGCGGTCCATAGGCATGACGATCTCCTTGACGAAGGGTGTGGCCTCCACCTGGGGGGCAGGAGCGTCCTGGGCATCGGCCCAGGATGCGGGGACATCCACCTTTACGGCGGCATGCACGCCCACATCCACGGCCTTGTCATTCAGATCCACGATCTTCTGGCCGGCCTTCTTGAAGTAGGTGGCGTAGTTGTTCTTCTTCATATCTTCCACGGCCACATCCATGGGGATGACCTTGGTCAGCGCGAAGAACGCGCCCTGGAGGATGTTATTGGTATGCTTGCCCAGGCCGATCTCGCCGGCCAGCTTGGCAGCGTCAATGATGTAGAACCGGGCATGCTTGCGGGCCAGGTCCCGCTTCATCTTGGCAGGCAGCTGGCTCTCCAGCTCCTCTACGGACCAGGGGCAGTTGAGCAGGAAGGTGCCGCCGTCCTTCAGATCCTCGGTAAGGTCATACTTCTTCACATAGGTGGGGGCGTGGCAGGCCACGAAATCCGCGGAGGACACCAGATACGTGCTGCGAATGGGCGCATCACCGAAGCGCAGGTGGCTCTGGGTCAGGCCGCCGGACTTCATGGAGTCATAGGAGAAGTACGCCTGGGCATACTTGTTGGCAACCAATCCGATGGTAGAAATGGCGTTCTTGTTGGCGCCCACGGTGCCGTCGCCGCCCAGGCCCCAGATTTTGCAGGAAATTTCGCCGAGATGGGGGAACTCCACATTCTCATAGTCCAGGGAGGTGTGGGTCACATCGTCGCAAATGCCGATGGTAAAGCTGTTCTTAGGGATCTCTTGGCGCAGGTTATCGTACACAGCAATGAGCTGACCGGGGGTAGTGTCCTTGCTGCTAAGGCCATAGCGGCCACCCACCACACGGATGTCGCCCCGGCCCGCCTGGTTCAGCGCCGTGACCACATCCAGGTACACGGGCTCGCCTACGGAGCCGGTCTCCTTGCTGCGGTCCAGCACAGCGATGCGCTTGCAGGTGGCGGGGATAGCGGCAGAGAAATCCGGCACGGAGAAGGGGCGGTACAGGTGGATCTGCACCATGCCCACCTTGCGGCCCTGGGCGTTGAGATAGTCCACGGTCTCCCGCAGAGCCTCGGTGACGGAGCACATGGCCACCACCACTTCCTCGGCATCGGGGGCGCCGTAGTAGTTAAAGAGCTTATAGTCCCGGCCGGTGAGCTTATTGATCTCGTCCATATAATGCCGGACGGTGCCGGGCACCGTGGCCGCCTTGACATTGGCGCCCTCCTTGCACTGGAAGTACACGTCGGGGTTGACGTTGTTGCCGCGGTTGGTGGGATGCTCCGGATTCAGGGATTGCCGACGGAAGGCCTTCAGGGCGTCATAGTCCACCAGGCCCCGCAGGTCCTCATAGTCCAGAGCCTCGATGCGTTGCATTTCGTGGCTGGTACGGAAGCCGTCAAAGCAGTGCATAAAGGCGTACTTGGCGCCGATGGCGCTCAGATGCGCCACGGCCGCCAGGTCCATAGCCTCCTGAGGGGAGGCGGACATGAGCATGGCATAGCCGGTGGTGCGGCAGGTCATGAAGTCCGTATGATCGCCGAAGATGGAGTGGTGGTTGCTGGTGACCACTCGGGAGGCGATGTGCATGACGCTGGGCAGGAATTGGCCGCCCATGGCGTACATCGCCGGGATCATCAGCATCAGGCCCTGGGAGGAGGTAAAGGTAGTGGTCAAGGCGCCGGCCTGAAGGGAGCCGTGGCAGGTGCCGGCGGCGCCGGCCTCGGACTGCATCTGAATCACATCCACCGGGGTGCCAAAGAGGTTCTTCTTCCCCTTGGCGGACCACTCGTCCACCTTCTCCGCCATGGGGGACGACGGCGTGATGGGGTAAATGGCCGCCACCTCGGTAAAGGCATAGGCGGAATGGGCAGCGGCGGTGTTGCCGTCCATGACCACATAGTTTTTCTTGCTCATGACGTTTTCCTTTCTGTTACAGGCTCTCGACGAATTCCTTCATGCGCCGCAGGCCCTCGCGGATATTGTCCTCGCTGGTGGCATAGGCCAGGCGGACGAAGCCCTCGCCGCCCTCGCCAAAGCCGGTGCCGGGCACCACCACCACATGCTTATCCTTCAGCAGCCGCATGGCAAACTCCCGGGAGGGGATGCCCAGCTTGGAGATGTTGGGGAAGGCGTAAAATGCGCCCTTGGGCATCAGGCAGCTGACGCCCTTCATATCGTTGAGGCCGCCCACAATGATCTCACGGCGGCGGCGATACTGACGCTTCATCTCCTCCACGCACTCCTGGCTGCCGTTCAGCGCGGCCACGCCGCCCCACTGCATGCCCTCGTTCACGGAGGACAGCACGTTTTCCAGCAGCTTGGTCATCACCACGATGACCTCCTCCGGCGCCACCGCCCAGGCCAGGCGCATGCCGGTCATGGCGTAGGTCTTGGAGAAGCCGTCCACCACCACGGTGCGCTCCTTCATGCCTGGGAAGCCGGCGATGCTGGTGTAGGGCTCATCGTCCCACAGCAGCTCACGGTAGATCTCATCGGTGAGGATGTACAGGTCGTTTACCTTGGCAAAGTCTGCGATCTGGCGCAGGTTGTCGGCGCTGGCCACGCCGCCGGTGGGGTTGGACGGGGAGTTCAGCAGGATCATCTTGGTCTTGGGCGTAAGGGCCGCCTGCAGGTCAGCCACATCGTACATGAAGCCATTTTCCTCCTTCAGGTGGATAGGCACAGGCACCGCGCCCACCTGCATCATCAGGCCCACATAGTTGGCCCAGCCCGGATCCGGCACCAGAACCTCGTCGCCGATATCCAGCATGGCGGTGCAGGCCAGGTTCAGCATGCTGATGGCGCCGGCGCCGATGAGGACCTCGCCGGGCTTATAGTCCAGGCCACGTCTCTTGTAAAGATCAGACACCGCCTGCCGCAGAGCCGGGATGCCCGCGTTGGGGGTATAGTGCGTCTCGCCCCGCTGCAGGGAGGCCACCGTTGCGTCGATGACGTGCTGAGGGGCGGTGAAATCCGGCTCGCCCAGGGCGAAGCTGATGACATTATCCAGCCCCGTCTGCAGAGCGAACATCTCGCGGATGACGGAGTGGGGCGTTTTCTGACTCTTATTGGAAATGAATGACATAGCGATCTCTATCCTTTCTATTTCGGTTTTACCGGGGGAGTTGTTGAGAGACAGGCGCGACACCACACGGAGCCTTGGTCACCCGGTCACGCCGCATGGCAGCAATGCCTCATGCAGATTCCGGTGCGGCAGCGTGTGGTGTCGCTTCTATTGTGAGGGGGTAAGTATCAGGCGTTGAATCTTTCCTTGTCCAGGATGCCCAGGCGGTTGGCAATGCACACCATGCCGCAGCAGTCGCCGGTGACGTTCAGAGTAGTGGAGGCCACATCCAGCAGGACATAGACGCCGGCCACCATCGCGGTGACTTCCTCATTGGGCAGACCCATGGTAGCCAGGCAGATGGAGCACATCACGATGCCGCCGCCGGGAACGCCGGCTGCACCGGCGGAGCAGACCACGCACATGACGACCATGAAGATGATCTGCCACACGCTGAAGTGGACGCCGAAGGCGTGTGCCGCGAAGAGGGTGTAGACGGTGTACTCAATGGCAGCGCCGTCCATATTGATGGTCGCGGCGGGAGCGGCGCACAGGTTCACCACGTCGTCAGGCACGCCGTTCTTTTCCTTGGAGACCTCCATAGTCACAGGCAGGGTAGCCGCGCTGGACTGGGTGGAGAAAGCCATGAGGATGACGGAAACAATGTTCTTGAAGAACTTGATGGGGTTGACGCGGCCAAAGAAGCGGAGCAGCAGGGGCAGGAACACCAGCATGTGCACCAGGGAGCCGCCCCACATGGTCAGCACCAGGCTGAAGATCTCCTTCAGGTTCTGAACGCCGGTGGTACCCACCAGGTTGGCGATCAGGCAGAACACGCCGTAGGGAGCCACCGTCATGATGACCTCGACCATTCTCTGCATAATAATGTTGCAGCCTTCCACCACCATGGCCACCAGATCCACAGCGTTGCTGTTCTTGCGCATCTGGGTGATCATGATACCGAAGAAGATAGCGAAAACGATGATCTGGACCAGGGTGCCGTTGGAGAGAGCGGCAAACACGTTATCGGGGACCCACTCCACAACACTCTCGACCATGTTGACCTGCTGGACGCTTTCGTCCACAGTCTCCTGCAGGACCAGTCCCTTGCCGGCGCCGCTGATGGTGATGGCCAGGCAGCCCAGCACACCGGCGATGGCAGAGCTGAGGAAGGTATACAGCAGGAACTGGCCGCCGATTTTCTTCAGCTTGACAATGTCAGCCACGTTGGCGATACCGGCGATGATGCTGAACAGCACCAGGGGATACACGCACATTTTCAGCAGGCGGATAAACAGTGTGCCGATAAAGGCAACATACGAGGCCTTCTCCTTAAAGATCAGGCCGGCGACCACGCCAAGCACCAGGGCAATGGCCAGCTTTACGGGGATGCTAAGCTTTTTCTTCTTAGCTTTTGCTTCACTCATAACAGGTCCTCCTCTTTGTGTTATTTTTTTCTCACTCATCTTTAATTTCACAATGCGAAATTCATTATCGTACTGTGAAATCTTGTTTATATTATTATCGCATGATAGGAAAATGTCAATCCCGCAATTTTGCCAAAAAATCTATGGGATTCATGTTGCAAAACGCCAAAAAAAGGGGTATGATATGTATGTATTTTCATAATGTGGAAAGGATTGCCCATGAAAGACAACAACAATTCCGTCCAATCCATTGATCGTGTATTGGACATTTTGGAGGCGCTGTCCGCTGCGCCCCAGGGCCTTGCCCTGTCGGAGCTGGCGGCGGCCACCTCTCTCCACGCCAGTACCGCCCACCGGCTGCTGGCATCGCTGGTGGGTCGAGGCTATGCGCGCAAGGATCCGGAGAGCGGGAAATACCGCCTGACCCTGCGGCTGTATGAGATTTCCCGCCGGGTGTCCTCCGTTCTGGACCTGTTCACCGCGTCAAAGCCCATTTTGGAGGCCTTGTCCAACGAGGTCAAGGAGGTGATCCACCTGGTGGAGCGAGACGGGAACGAGGTGGTCTACCTGTACAAGTTTGAGCCCTTTTCCCGCCCCATCAATATCACCTCCTCCGTGGGCCTGCACAACCCCATGTACTGCACCGGCGTGGGAAAAAGCATCATGGCCTACCTGCCCGAGAAGGAGGTGCGCACCATTTGGGAGCAGACCCAGGTCGTCCGCTTCACACCTAAGACCATCGCCACCTGGGAGGATCTGCAGGCGGATCTGGCTCTCATTCGTCAGCGCGGCTACGCCATTGATGACGAGGAGCACGACCTGGGTGTCCGGTGTGTTGCGGCCCCTATTTTCAACTGGAACGGCATGCCTGTAGGTGCCATGAGTATTTCCGGCCTGTCAGTCCGGATGACCGATGCCACCATTGAGAATTTTGCCCCCAAGCTGCTGCACACCGCCGGGGAGATCAGCAAATCTATGGGCTGGCGCCCCTGAAGCGCGGCACATTTTCCCCCAAAAACCAAGGCACCCTCTTTACAGAGGGTGCCTTGCAGTGTGTTAAAAAGCCTCGCAGAGTTTGCCGCCCGCAGGCGGCAAAGAAATAAAACCATTTTCTCTCGCGACATGTGCGTGAGAGAAAATACCGCTCAGGCTGCCAGTGTGGAATTTGTCCGTCTGCGACGGACAAATTATGCGCGCAGCAGACTGCAAATCCTTTTGTCGGAAAAACCCGGAGGGTTTTTCGACAGTCTCCAAGGCACCCTCTTTGCAGAGGGTGCCTTGATCTGTTCATTTCTATATTACAGGAATTTATCCAGCTCTCGCTCGGCTTTTTCCATTTTTTTGACCTTCGAGCTGCGGTAGAGGTTACCCCGAGCCATGACCAGGTCCATATGGCGGAGGGCCTTCAGATCCTCCAGGGGATTTCCCTTTGTAACGACGAGGTCCGCACACTTGCCCGGCTCCAGGGAGCCGGTCTCCTCCCCCAGGCCCACCAGCCGGGCGTTGCCCAGGGTGGCCGTATGCAGAGCGAAGGCATTGGAGACATTGCAGAGCTTGTGGAAGTAATAGACCTCCCGCCACATGTCGTAGTGTGTGATGTAGGGGCAGCCGGTGTCAGTGCCCAGGCCCACGGGGATGCCGTTTTTCAGGCATGCCTTGGCGCAGTCGATGATGCCGTCCATGACGAGCCTACCGTTGTACTGCTCCGTTTCCGATGCACCGGTAACGCTGCGGTCAAACATGGCGTAGGGCAGAGCCGGGGAGACGGTGGCAATGTGGCAGGCTTTCCGCTCTTTGAACAGGTGCAGGATCTCCTCGTCCGGCTTGGCGCCGTGCTCAATGGTGTCCACCCCGCCCTCCAGGGCCACCCGGACCCCCTGGGGGCTCTCTACATGGGCGGCCACCGGCAGGCCCATGGCATGGGCCTGGTCACAGGCGGCCTTCACCACCTCCGGGGGCATTTTCAGCTCTCCGGGCTCGCCCTTGCTCTTGGCGTCCAGCACACCGCCGGTGATCATCAGCTTAATAAGATCGGGCTTATCCTCTGCGATTTTTCGCACTAGAGCCGCCGCCTCCTCCGGAGAGGTGGCTTCGTAGGCCAGGGACCCGGCCATGTGTCCCCCGGGCACGGACACCGCCATGTTACCCGCCAAAATCCGGGGGCCCATAGCCTTGCCGGATAGGATCTTATCCCGCAGGCAGGAGTCCACCGCCTGGATGCCGCCCACGGAGCGCAGGGTGGTCACGCCGGAGAGCAGCTCCGTCTTGGCATAGCCTGCGCAGACCCGGAAGGTGATGGCCCGGAGTAAGGCATTGCTGGTCATCAGACGGACGATCTTTTTCGTGTCCTTCTGCTTGACAGTGGGCCTTCCCGAGGCGGGCAGGTGGACATGGAGGTTAATAAGCCCCGGCATCACATAGCCATCGGCCAGGTCGATCCTTTCATAATCCGATCCCTCTGTGCCGGCGGGGACGAGGGCCTCGATCCGGTCACCGTTTACAAGGATGCTCAGGCCCGGCCGGGGCTGCATGGTCTCCGTGCCGTCCAGCAGGATGCCGTTTATCAGTGCGTATTTCATAGGATACGCTCCTTTCTGTTTCATTTTGCCGGATGGGTCAGCCGGTCTACGGCGGCCCGGGCGGCGGAGGCAGCGTCAGGAGTGTAGAGGTCCGCATGGATCTCATCGCAGAAGCTCTGGCTGATGGGCGCACCGCCCACCATAATGCACACCCGATCCCGGATGCCGGCTTCCCGGGCCAGGTCCACCACCTGGCGCATCTGCTGCATGGTGGTGGTCAGCAGAGCCGAGCAGGCGATGATGTCGCAGTGATGCTCCCGGGCTGCGTGAATAAATTCCTCCGGCGGCACGTCGGCCCCCAGATCATACACCTGGATATTGCTGCCCTCCAGCATGATTTTCACCAGGTTTTTGCCGATGTCGTGCATGTCGCCCCGGACGGTACCGATGCAGGCCGAGCCGATGGTCTGCCGGGCGCCGTGGGCATCCACCATATGGGGCTTCAGCAGCGCTGTGGCGGCGGCCATGCATCGGGCCGCCATGAGCATCTCCGGCACAAAGGCCCGGCTGGCGGAAAAATCCTCCCCCAGCTGGTTCATGCCCCGGATCAATCCGCCGGAGAGGATGGCTTGGGCATCTATGCCCAGGGAAAGGGCCTGCTCCGTAAGAGCCAGCACCTTCTTCTGCTGGCCCCGCTTGAGAACTCCGGCCAAGTTGGAAAGAATGTCGCCGGCCTCCGTCTCGACCTTTGGGGCAGCCGTTCTTGTTTTTTGCGGGGCAAAACTACGCCGGGGCACCGGCGGCAGGTTAAAGGTCGGCAGGTGGAACCGGGCGTTGTAGGCATCGATGGTCTCATCGATATACCGGTCGATATGAGGATAGACGGCGCCGGGGAGGCCGTAGGTGATGGATGGAATAAAGTGGCCCCCGGGCGCACAGGCGCACAGGGTGTCCTCGGTGTAGGAGCGTATCTCCTCCGGCGTGGCGTCTGCGCGGTCTATGGCTGCGCCGATGCCGCCCATGAGCACCAATTTGCCCCCCAGGTGCCGCTGTAGAGCGGGGATGTCGTTTTCCGGCAGGACCCCCTGCCAGACCTGGATGCCGATCTCGGCCATGTCGTCCACAATGGGCGCCAGGTAGGAGTCGGCGTGGTGGACGGCGATGCACCCCCGTGAGCGGATATAGCCATAGAAGCGGCGGTAGGGCTCCTTGAAGAATTCCCGCCACATATCCGGGTGCATGAACAGGGCGTCCTTGGTGCCCCAATCATCATGGGAGAAGATCACGTCCGGGTGCAGATTGTCTATAAGCAGCTTTACATAGCCCAGGCGGTAGTCGGTGATGTAGTCGATGAGCCGGTGCATTTCCTCCGGATGCTCATAGAGGGCGGTGAGGGTGTTTTCAAAGCCCATGAGGAAGTGGCACTGCTCAAAAATGCCCGTGCCCATAAAGCCCGCCAGAAGCTTTTCCTCCCCGGCGGCAGAGCGGGCGGCGGTGCGGCAGGCCTCCCAGCCCTGGGTGCAGTTGGCCGCCAGGTCCGGGGCGTGGACCGTCTCCTCCCAGCGCGTTACATCCGGGCAGACGGTGAGGTCATCTGTATGGACGGGGATAGCACCCGGCGCATCCTCCGGAAAGCTGATGGTGGTGCCCCAGCGGTCCCGGCTGACGGTGCCCCGGCGGCGGTTTCCCCGCAGGTAGGTGTTAATAGGGTCATTGAGGCACATATGCAGGGCCTCATATTGCTTGAGCATGCGCTCCGGGTGACCATCCGGCTGCAGCAGCTCCAAAAAAATTTCCTTAGGGGTTTGCATAGCGTTTCACTCCTCCCGGCAGAGTACACAGGCCGTATAGGTCATGGTCTGTGCGCCGTAATTATATTCCAGGCCCGATTGGCGGCATATATCGCTGACCCACAGGCCATAGGCCTCCATGGACGACAGCCGCCTGGCCGGGTAGCGGCAAGGGGCCGATGGGCAGGTGCATTGGCGGCAAAGGGTGCAGGCCCCTGCCGTAAGGGCCAGGCAGTCCGGATGCAGCAGCCGGGCCTGCCGGGCAAAGCTCTCAAAGGCTTTTTTGTGCTGCCGGGCCAGGCGCTGCATACCCTGGTAATCAAATTCATCGGCCAAGGAACCGGTGGTCTGCACCAGAACACCGCTGCGGCACCGGCGAATCTCCTCCTCTGCCCGGGCCAAGGAGCCGCACCTCGGCGGGCAGGCCCAGTTTTTGCCGTACTGCCCGCAGCGGTCCGCCGCGCACATCTCCCGCACGGAGGGCAGGGGCCGGAAGGCCGAGAGGTTCGCCGGCGCCCAATGGGAAAAGCCGTTTTCTTTCGCCAAAGTCATCAGCCGCTCCATTGGCACCCTCCCCCCTCTTGACAAAGCCTGCCGAGATTGCTAAAAATTATAGTAGGCAAGCTAACTACAGTATAGTACAGTATAATAAGGGTAATTGCTTGTGTCAAGTATCCCGCACTTCCCCGGTGTAAAAACCTGCGCCGGGAAATCAGAAAATAACGGAACTCTTTTCCATGCCCTATCCGGGGCTTTTCTATGAGTATTTAATGAAACGGAGGACGCATTATGCAAATTCAATTCCCCCTGATCCTGGACGGCGCTACAGGCACCGAGCTGCAAAAACGGGGCTTTACCGGCGACGTAAGTGCCGAGGAGTGGGTGCTGGCCCACCCGGAGGCCATTGCGGATATCCAGCGCGGGTATGTGCAGGCCGGGAGCCAGGTGCTCTACTGCCCCAGCTTTGGTGCCAACCGCCAAAAGCTGGAGGAGCACGGGATCTTCAACAAAACCGCGGACTATAACCGCCGCCTGGCGGAGCTCTCGAAAAAGGCGGCAGAGGGCCGGGCCCTGATAGCCGGGGATCTCTCCCCCACCGGGCTGTTTCTGGCGCCCATGGGCCAGGCGTCCTTTGAGGAGCTGGTGGACATTTATGCGGATCAGGCAGCAGGCTTGGAGCAGGCCGGGGTGGACCTGTATGTCATCGAGACCATGATGACCCTGTCCGATGCCCGGGCAGCGGTGCTGGCTGTGCGTAATGTCAGCGAAAAGCCCATCCTGGTCACTTTTACCTGCGATGAAAATGGCCGCAGCATCTCCGGAACGGACATTACAGCGGCGCTGACGGTGCTCCAGGGCATGGGCATCGACGCTTTCGGCCTCAACTGCTCCGCCGGGCCCCGGGAGATGCTGCCGCAGCTGAAGCGGCTGCGGGAATATGCACGGGTGCCGCTGATCGCCAAGCCCAACGCCGGGATGCCCCAGATCGTGGACGGCAAGGCGGTATATCACTGCCCGCCGGAGGAATTCACGGCCCTGGTGCCGGAATTTCTGCAGGCAGGGGTGGCCATCTTCGGCGGCTGCTGCGGCACGGATGCAGGGCACATCGCGGCACTAAAAAAAGCTCTGGACGGGGCGCAGATCACGCCTCCCGCGCCGCAGCACACGGCGCTCCTCCCGGCGGCCACGGAAAAGCTGCCCATGTATTTGCCGGTGGATGCCAGGCACGGAGCGGTGATCGCCGTGACGGAGAGCCTGGAGGACGATCTGCTGGAGGCCATGGACGGGGACGAGCCTATGGTGGCTGTGGCACTGACAAGCCCGGCAGACGCAGAGGCCCTGGGGGACGTGCAGTACATGATTCAAAAGCCCCTGTGCCTGGTGTGCGATGACGGGGATGTGCTGGAGGCTGCGCTGCGAGTCTATCAGGGCCGGGCGCTGTATGAGGGCCCGGTGCCGGAGGAGCGGCTGGAAACGCTGCGAAAAAAGTATGGCGTGATCTATTAAGCGTGGGGAACAAAAGCCGCCGGGGCTAAGGCGCAAAGCAGCCGCATCAAAACGGCGACAGATGCCACGGGCAGAGCGAAGCGGGACAGCTTATCCCAAACGGATCCACTGATACTCCCGGGTAAGGCAATGGCAAATTTACGGTTTCTGAACGGTTTGCAGCGGGGCTCCTTGACTTTTACGGTGCAATGCGCTAAAATGTGAACAGTTTGAGGAACCGCCTGCGGAGCAGGCAAAAATAAAAAGAGCCGCAGCGCCGGAAGCTTTTCCGGGGCGGATTTTTTGCGGCCGGACGGGAGAAGCAATGAAACAGAAAAACACCAAGAATTTCGGCACCCGCTGGGGCTTTATCCTGGCCTCGGTGGGCTCCGCCGTGGGCATGGCCAATGTGTGGGGCTTCCCCAACAAGCTGGGCAGCAACGGCGGCGGCGCATTTCTTCTGATCTACCTGCTGTTCGTATTTATTTTCAGCTATGTGGGGCTGCCGGCGGAGTTTGCCATGGGCCGCCGGGCCGGGACCGGCACCCTGGGCGCCTATGAAAACGCCTGGGCCACCCGCAGCAAGAGCATGGGCAAGGCCGGCGGGCTTCTGGGCTGGCTGCCTCTGGCGGGGTCACTGTGCATCGCCCTGGGATACGCGGTCATCGTGACCTATATTCTCAAGGCGCTGGTGGACTCCGTGGCGGGCACGCTGATGACCACCGACACCGCGGCCTGGTTTGGCGAGTTCTCCTCCACACCCTTTTCCGTGGTCCCCTACCATATCATTGTGGTGGTGGGCACGCTGCTGACCCTGTATTTGGGCGCCCGCAGCATTGAAAAAACCAACAAGATCATGATGCCTGTGTTCTTCATCATTTTCCTGGTTTTGGCGGTGCGGGTAGCACTTCTCCCCGGCTCCTCCGCCGGTTATCGCTTTATGTTCACACCGAACTGGGCGGCACTGAAGGATCCCATGATCTGGATCTGGGCCATGGGCCAGGCCTTCTTCTCCCTGTCGGTGACGGGCAGCGGTATGATCGTATACGGCGCGTATTTGTCCAAGGAGGAGGATGTGGTACACATGGCCCAGCGGACGGCGCTGTTTGACACCATTGCAGCGGTGGTGGCGGCGCTGGTCATCATCCCCGCCTGCTTCTCCTATAACCTGGATGTGGGTGCGGGCCCGGGGCTGCTGTTTGTGACCCTGCCCACCATTTTGCAGGATATCCCCTTGGGCCGGCTGTTTGCCATCATCCTGTATGTGGCCATGATTTTTGCGGGAATCAGCTCCCTGCAGAACATGTTTGAGGCGGTGGTGGAGTCGCTGATGCACAAATTCCCCAAGCTGAGCCGCACGGCGGCCCTGGCCATCCTGTGCGCACTGTGCCTGGGCATCGGCCTGTTTATGGAGCCCATCGCCAAGTGGGGCACCTGGATGGATCTGGTTTCCATCTACATCATCCCCATCGGGGCCACATTGGGTGCGGTGTCGTGGTTCTATGTAATGAAGAAGGACGACCTGCTGACGGCCGTCAACACCGGCAGCCACAAGACCCGGGGCGCCCTGTGGTACAGCGTGGGACGGTATGTGTATGTGCCCTTGGCGCTGGTGCTGTGCCTGGTGGCACTGATCGGCGGCGTGGCATTTTAAGGGAAAATTTAAATTGGGCATAAGAATCCCCTCCGGAAGCCGCGGCTTCCGGAGGGGATTTTGCGTGTGGAGGAGCGGGGCGTAGGGGAGCCTTTTAGAAGTACGGATTGCCACAGCCAGTGTGCGCACTGGCTTCGCAATGACGGGCTTTTTGCAAGGGGTACAGTGGGACGGCGGGACACATGGGTCCCGCCCTACACGGCATTATTTTGTAGGGGCAAACGACCCTGTCCGCCCGGCTCGGCGCGTTCCTTGTGGTGCGTAGGGGAGGGGCTCTCTTGCCCACCGTCGTGCCAACCGACTGACGGGCACTGTCGTACCCGCCAATCGGGGCACTTCCTCGAAACCGGCT
>DPPB01000009.1:37681-38332 GCA_003539495.1 Oscillibacter sp.
GTCGAGGACGCCGCCCCCTACGGAGGGGAACAAGAAGTGCGGTATGGCGGGCGGGGCAGAACCCCGCCCCTAAGCATGGCCGGGGGGTGCCTGCTCTTATGGCGTGGACAGGGTGCCGGTGGGCGACAATGATGAGACATCGGCGGCGGTAATGAGATTGGGTTCCTCTATTTGAACGGGGGTACCGTCGGGGTTGGTGGGGAAGCGGAAAGCGTAGCCATACTCGGAGTTTACGGGAAAATTTCGAATCTGCTCCTCGGTGAACAGCCCCACTGCGATGGGCCAGGTGATGATCAGGTCTTCGTCCTGTTCCTGTAAATTCACCAGGCGGAGGTCATAGCCCAGGGCGGCCAAACGCTTAAATTCACCGCCCAGGCTTCCGGCGGCTACCTGTTCCCCATTTTGGAATACATCCATTTCTAAAAGGAACTTTACATTCCGGCCCGCGTACTGCTTTCGGGCGGCGTTGACCTCCACAAAGCAGAAATACTCGCCGGGGTCCGGGGCCTTGTAGCAGGCTTCGACGCCGATTTGGTAGTTTGTGATGGGCTGGCTGGGGGAATAGTTCGTGTCTCCGTCCTTATAATCTTTCAGCGGCAGGTAGCGGGCCGTCAGCAGCACGGCGGTGGCCGTGACCAGACACAGGCAGGC
>DPPB01000009.1:38557-38719 GCA_003539495.1 Oscillibacter sp.
ACCAGACACAGGCAGGCCGCCGCACACCAGCGGCGCCGATTTGGTGCGGCCCGGCGGGGGCGGACGGGTTCATGGGCCTGGGCCACAAAGTCATCCCGGATGTCTCCCAGGACCAGGGAAAAATCTTCTTTTTTCATAGCATAAAGCCCCTTTCCGAAAGGC
>DPPB01000014.1 GCA_003539495.1 Oscillibacter sp.
TTACTTTTTTTAATCCCTGCCTTAAATAATACTTATATTCTTCCTTTCCGGATAAGTCTGTGTTATAATGGTCTCAAATTTACGAGGAGAGATGCCCTATGACACCCTATTCCATACTTCTGTTCGATGCAGACAACACCTTATTTAATTTTGATGCAGGCAACCGCCGGGCATTCAGTGAAGTGTGCCGTATCTGTCACCTGCCGGATACGGACGAGCTTTTCCACGCTTACGAGGCGGTCAACGCGGAAATGTGGTCCGCCTTTGACCGGGGCGAATGTACCAAGGATTTCCTGGTCGTTGAGCGATTTCGTTTGTTTTTAGAGCGGGCCGGCCTGCAGGCTGACCCGGTTCAATGCAACAAAATTCATCTTAGCACCTTAGCGACCAACACCGTCCTGCTGCCCCACGCTCTAGAGGTTTGCCGGACTCTGGCCCAAACCCGCAGCCTATATATCGTTACCAATGCTGTGGCTGCCGTGCAGAAGGCCCGCCTGGCCGCCAGCGACCTCCGGCCTTATATCACGGACGCCTTTATCTCGGAGGACGCCGGGGCGAGCAAGCCCTCCGCGGCCTATTTTGACTATGTTTTCTCCCGTATTCCCGGCATCACCCGGGAGAATTGCCTGCTCATTGGCGACTCCCCCTCCAGTGACCTGCAGGGGGCCAACAACTACGGCATTCCCTGCTGCTGGTATAATCCCCGGGGTCTGGCCCGGCCCGATGGAATCCGCATCGACTACGAGATTCGGGACCTGCCGGAGCTGCTGCCTATTGTGGATCTCTAACAGAAAACCGGTCCTCCATCAAGAGGGCCGGTTTTTTATGTGCCAGCTATATGGATTTCTCCTCAATGATTATTTCTTCACACGCAATTCGGAGCGTATCGCCGGAGACAAAGGTCAGCATGGTTTCAATATAATCCTTTTGTTCCTTTAATGGGCAATAAGAATAGTCCTCTTTTCTTTGTATAAATAACTTTGAAATCAAAGTGCCTTTAGATACATATTCAAAATCCAAAATACGCAGGTCGGCACCCCAAAAATCACAGGAAGTCATCTCAAAACCAATCACCCGAAAAAAATCAATGCTGTATTCATATTCTACGGGCCAGGTTTTCACAAGCGATAAATGCAGGATTTTTTCGTCGCGGCGAAAAATCATACTTTCCAGAATATCATCATGCAAGTAAACATCCTTGGAATTTATTACCTGCCCGTTCGATGCGTTGATGATCATAGCTGTCCTCCCAAACAAAGGACTTATATATTATAATTGTATGTAGAACACTTCGTTTTCCGCCGGGCGGGCATACTGCGCCTCCAGCTCATGCTGGTGGTAGAGATACCCCGCATCGTCAAAAAACTTGGCTCCGGTGGGGCAGCCCTTGACGCAGGCGCAGCACTTGATGCAGATGCCCCGGACCGCCGACACATCCGCCGGGTCGATGGAGCCCATGGGGCATAGGTCGGCACATAGGCCACAGCCGCCACAGCGAGACAGATCTGTTTTCGGCTTAACCTTTAATATATTGATGGGGTTCCCGGCCCGGTCCCGGGGCGTGTAGTAGGGTCGGAGGGGCTCCTGCCCTCGCACGGCAGCTGGCTTTACCGGTGCGGCATCCAATCCCGCCGCCAACTCCGCCACCCGGGTAGCAAATTCGTCCATCAGCGCTTCGTCTTCGGCATTGGGCCGATCGGCGCCCAGGACCCGCGAAAACGAATGTTCCCCCACAAAAGCCCCAGCAGCAATCGGATGCATGCCGTCCGCCGCCAGGATATTCCGCAGCTCTATGAGGGCATCGTCATAATTCCGGTTGCCAAACAGCACCACCGGCACCGCCAGCGCACCGCCGCCCACGATCTTCTCCCGTAAAAACGGCAAGAGCACATTGGGCACGCGCCCGGCGTACACCGGCGTGCCGAAAACCACCAGATCCTTTTCGCCAAAGCCCAGCGTCTCCTGCCGCACGGCGGGGCGGGAAAAATCCGCGCTTTCCGCCGGCAAGTTCAGCCGGGACGCAATACCCCCGGCAATGCGCTCCACCGTGCGCCGGGTAGTGCCTGTGCCGCTAAAATATACGGCCCAAATTTTTCCCAGTTTCATGGTGCCCTCCTCCTTACAGGTCAAAATCCTCCTGCTTCAGGTCCCCGGTTTTCAGCTTCACCGGCCGGGGCGGCACCCGCTTGAGAGGGTCATAGCGGAACGCGCCGCAGTGATGCTCCGCCGCCACGATGCCGCACTTAACGCAGGCCACCTCCTCATCGCTGAGGCGGGTGCCCTTGGCGCAGTAGGCGCAGCGGGGATCGATTTTCTTGCGAAACAGCATAGCTCCTCCTTACAGCGTCTCCAGCGTCACCTTTTCGCCCGAAGCGGAGGCGCGGATATGGGTAATGGGATGGTCAAAGCTTTCGATGATACGCACCGCCATGGGATCCTCCAGCTCCTTCTGGATGCAGCGGCGCAGATTCCGGGCGCCATAGGCGGCAGAATAGGACTTATCCACCAGGTAAGCCACCAGGGTGTCATCGTAAGTGAAGGTGAACCCCTTGGCGGAGAGGGACTCCGTCAGCTCACGCAGCATAATGCGGGCAATGCCGGCAAAATTCTCCTTGGTCAGCTGGTGGAAATACACGATCTCGTCCACGCGGTTGATAAACTCCGGGCGCAGGAAGCTCTGCAGCGCCTTCATCACCCGCTCCTTATCCTGCTCGTCGCTGCTGCGGCCAAAGCCTACGGTGCCGCCGGCGCTCTTGTCGGAGCCGGCATTGGAGGTCATAACAATGACGGTGTTTTCAAAATTCACCTTGCGGCCATGGGCGTCGGTGATCTGGCCGTCGTCCAGGATCTGCAGCAGCACGTTCAGCACATCCGGGTGGGCCTTTTCAATTTCGTCAAACAGCACCACGGAATAAGGCTTGCGGCGGATCTTCTCCGTCAGCTGGCCCGCCTCATCATAGCCCACATAGCCCGGGGGCGAGCCCACGATGCGGGAAACGGAGTGCTTTTCCATAAACTCGGACATATCCAGGCGGATCAGAGACTCCGGCGCGTGGAACAGATCGTCCGCCAGCTGCTTCACCAGCTCCGTCTTGCCCACGCCGGTGCTACCCACAAAAATGAAGCTCACGGGCTTGTGCTTGGGAGAAATACCCACGCGGTTGCGGCGGATGGCAGCTGCCACAGCGGCTACCGCCTCGTCCTGGCCCACGATATGCTGCTTCAGCCGGTCCTCCAGCTCCGACAGGCGTTTGAACTCCTCCTCCCGGATTTTGCTGGCCGGGATCTTGGTCCACAGTTCGATGACCCGGGCGACGTTTTCCATGGTCAGCTGAGGCACGCCCTTCTTCTCGATCTCCGTCAGCTCCTCCTGCAGGCGCATCTCCTGGCTGCGCAGCTCGGCAATGCGGGCGTAGCGGGCGTCCAGCTCCTCCTGGGTAAATTCCTTGCCCTCCTCGGGCTCGGCAGACATAAGGGCTTCCCGCTCAAAGGTAATATTCTCCAGGTCACGCTTGAGCTCCATACGGCGGTTGATGGACGCATCGTGAAGGTTCAGATCGGAGCAGGCCTCGTCGATGAGGTCGATGGCCTTATCAGGCAGGAACCGGTCGGTGATATACCGCTCGGACAGGGCCACCGCCTGGCGCAGGATGCCCTCGGGGATCTGCACGCCGTGGAAGTTTTCGTAATAATGGGCAATGCCCTTGAGGATCTCCAGTGTGTCCTCCATATTGGGCTCCGCCACCGTCACCGGCTGGAAGCGACGCTCCAGGGCAGAATCCTTCTCGATAAATTTACGATACTCGTTGAAGGTGGTGGCGCCGATGACCTGGATCTCGCCCCGGGACAGGGCGGGCTTGAGGATATTGGCGGCGTTCATGCTGCCCTCGGCGTCCCCGGCGCCCACGATGTTATGCACCTCGTCAATGACCAGGATGATATTGCCTGCCTTGCGGATCTCCTCGATAAGTCCCTTCATGCGGCTCTCGAACTGGCCCCGGAACTGGGTGCCGGCCACCAGGGCCGTCAGATCCAGCAGATAGACCTCCTTATCCCGCAGCTTGAAGGGCACCTGCCCGGCGGCGATGCGCTGGGCCAGGCCCTCGGCTATGGCGGTCTTGCCCACGCCCGGCTCGCCGATGAGGCAGGGGTTGTTCTTCTGGCGGCGGTTCAGGATCTGCACCACCCGCTCAATTTCTTCTTCCCGGCCGATGACGGCATCCAGCTTGCCCTCCCGGGCCCGGCGGGAAAGGTTAATGCAGTAATTATCCAAAAACTTGCGTTTTTTCTCGGTCTTGCCGCCCTTGGTCTCCCGGCCTTGGCCGGATTGATCCCCGCTCTGCTTTTCCGCCGGGGTCTGGCTGCCGCCGAAAAGCCGGTTTAAAAACGGGAAGGTGGCCGTCTTGCCGCTCTCATCCTCATCGCCGCCGTCATCCTCGGGCATATCCTCCAGCTCCTCGGCGCCGCCGAAGGCCTGCATCATCTCGCCGCTAAGGCTCTCCAGATCCTCCGGGGTGATGCCCATACGCTTCATCATGTCCTCCACCTGGGGCAGGCCCAGCTTGGCGGCGCACTGCAGGCACAGGCCCTCGTTCACCGGCTCGCCTTTTTCGTTCATCCGGGAGATGAACACCACAGCCACATTTTTCTTACATCTTGCGCAAAGAGTAGGTTGCATAGTTTCCTCCGTTTTTCCTGCCATCCGCCCGGCGGATGGCCTTTAGGGTTTTACAGGGACGTGAGCCAATCCATAGGGGATCGGTTCACGAAAAATTGCAGCAGGGCAGATTGCTGCACCATATCCTCCGTGATAACCAGCTGCAGTCTCTGCAGCAGCCACACGGCAAAAAATACCAGCAATACCGCAACGCCCAAGCCCAGAACGCCGCCGCCCACCAAATTCAGTGCGTGGAGCCCCGGCAATCTCTCCGCCAGCCGCAGCACCCGCAGCAGGAGCCTGCACACCAGCATCAGGATCAGAAAGGCCGCTAAGTACACCAGGGCATAGGCCACGGATTGAGCGATACCGTCGGTGACGGCGGCAACCAGGGACTCCTTAGTCTCCTGCACCAGTGTGCCCACGCTGTCAACAATCCTTTGTGCGGTCTCGCCAAAGAAGCCCGCCTCCCGCACCATGGAGGCAGCGCTGCCGCCGGATATGCCGCCGCTCTGCATTTTTTTCTCCAGCAGGGGGCGGATCCACTTGGCCACCGTGCCCGAAAAGGCTCCGGCGGCGATCCCGGCCCCAATGAAGGACACCACCGTAGCCGCCACGCCACCCAGGGTCTGCAAAAAGCCGCGCTTTGCCCCGAGGCCCAGGCCCAGCAGCAGTGCGCCCACGATCACAAGGTCTATCCAAATCATAGCATTTCTCCTTTTACGGCAGGTAAAGGCTGGCGGAATTCGTTCCGGCCAGCACCGCTGAGCCATCACTGCGCATGAGCACTCGCCGGGCAAAATTCACATCTTCCAACACAGCGCACTGGCGCAGATTGCGGTCGTAGATTACCAGGCTGCTGGTGTAAAGCACCGCCACATACCATCCCGCAGCCGACAGGTCCAGCACCTGGCTGTCCACCGTCAGTGCGGCGATCTCCTCCCCGGCGGTATTCACTGTGGCCAAGTGGGTCAGGCCGCCGGAGGAATAGTTCTCCAGCAGCACGGCGGCAAATTTCCCGCCGTTTATGCTGCAGCGGGCCAAATTTGCCCCCTGGTAATCATATGTGCTCACCGATCCGTCGGCCTTCACAAAGCACAGCGCCTTGTCCGTGGCGGCGCAGAACCGGCCATCCACCGTGCCCAGCTCGTATACGCCGCCGGAGAGGGCTGCGTCCGCCTGCAGGGCATCCGAGGTGAGCTTATAGATCTGCAGGGAGCTTGTAAAGCTGCCGCCGTCCTGCCCCATAGCTGCCGCCGCCATATAATTTCCGTTTTCGGAGACAGCAGCGGTCATAAGATACTTTTGGGCGGAGTTAAACCCATACAGCGGCTCACCCTTGCCATTATAGACGGTCACAGCGGTTTTATATCCCGTTTTTTTCAGGGTCACGGCAAATCTGCCGCCCCGGCCCATTTCCACGGCAAAGATCTCCCCCTCCAGGGTCATCTCCTTTACCAGGCCCTTACGGTCCAGCAGGTACAGGCTCTTTCCGCCGATTTCGTACACCGCCGCGCAGCCGTCCTCCGCAGTAACAGCCACCTGGCCCGCCTGCAGCGGTGTATGGTACACGGTGTTTCCCTTGTCATCCAGCAGAGTGATCTCCTGACCCGAGGCCACCAGCAGGCTGCCATCCAGGTCAGCATAGCAGCTGGTACCGTCACCGCTGTACTGATAGAGCTTGGCGCAGCCGCTCTCGTCCTTTTCCGCCTGCATATAGGCAAGACTCCGGCGCAGGCCGTCAAAGGCGGTGCGGTCCAGTAGCACAAAGGCCGCCACCGCCGCCAGCACCAGCAATATTACCAGCAGCAGCCCCCGCGCCTTTTTCCGGGGCGGCCGTCGTTTTCTCATTCGCTTGGGAGCGTCCTGCTGCAGGTCGCCCATTTCAAATTTCATCTGTTCCATTCAGCCTCTCATCCTCATACCAGACCCGTGTGAGATACAGACCTCCCGGCGGCGCCGTGGGGCCCGCCAGGGTGCGGTTGCCGGAATCCAGGATCTCCGGAATATCCTCCGGCCGGAGCTTACCCTCGGCAGCATAGAGCACCGTGCCGGTGATGGCCCGCACCATATTATACAGGAATCCGTTGGCGCACACCTTCAGCTCCAGCAGCTCGCCCCGCCGCTCCACGCGGCAGTAATAAATGGTGCGCACAGTGCTCCTGACATTGGTGCCCACAGAGCGGACGGCGGCAAAATCGTGGGTACCCTCAAACATCCGGGCCGCCCGGTCCATAACCGTCTCGTCCAGCCGCTTGGGGTAGAAATACGCCCGGTGAACATAGAAGGGGTTTTGAATGCGAGAATTGTAGATGCGATAGGTATATTCCTTTTTGATGCAGGAGCCGATGGCGTTGAAATCCTCCGCCACCTCATAGGCCCGGCGCACCACGATGTCCTCGGGAATGTGAGTGTTTACCGCGAAGGGGATGCGCTCCACGGGGATACGGGAGCCGGTGTGAAAATTGGCCACATAGTATTCCGCGTGTACCCCGGCATCGGTGCGGCCGCAGCCCACGCACTTGATCTTCTCCCCGCACACCATGCTGAGGCCCTTTTCCAGAGTCTCGGCCACAGTCCTTTCGGTTTTCTGCACCTGCCAGCCGTGATAGGCCGTGCCGTTATACATGAGTATCAGTGCAATATTCCGCATAGCGCATCCTTTCTCAGCCTGTCACAGGCCGAATTTGCCCAGCACGATGACGCCTGCCGCCAGGGCCACAAAGCCCGCCAGAGTCAGCCAATCCGCCGTCTTATAGTGCAGCACATGCAGGGCCGTGCGGCCCTCGCCGCCGTGATAGCACCGGCACTCCATGGCCGTAGCCAATTCATCGGCCCGGCGGAAGGCGGAGATGAACAGCGGCACCAGGATCGGCACCAACGCCTTGGCCCGCTGGAAGATGTTCCCGGATTCAAAGTCCGCGCCCCGGGCCTTTTGGGCGGACATGATCTTATCCGTCTCCTCAATGAGGGTTGGGATGAAACGCAGAGCGATGGACATCATCATGCTCAGCTCATGGACCGGCACCTTGATCTTCTTCAAAAAGCCCAGCAGGGATTCCAGCCCATCCGTGAGAGAGATGGGGCTGGTGGTGTAGGTCAAGAGGAAGGTGCCCATAATGAGCATCACAATGCGCACCATCATCTTCGCCGCAGCAGCCAGGCCCTCCCAGGTGATGTGCCGCAGCAGCCACACATCGCAAATAGCCGTGCCCTTGGTGAAAAACAGGTTCATAACGGCCGTGAAAATAACGATGATGAGAATAGGCTTGAGGCCCTTGGTCAGGGACTTAAACGGTACCTTAGACACCAAAATGCACAGCGCCAGCACCGCCGCCGCCAAAACGTAGGTCAGCACGCTGTCTGCGCTGAACAGGGCCACGATATACAGGATCACCGCCAAAATCTTCGTCCGGGGATCCAGCCGGTGTACGATGGTATTGCCGGGAAAAAACTGGCCCAGGGTAATGTCCTTCAGCATGCTGCCTCGCCTCCCTTCAGCGCCAGGAGACGGCGCACAAGCTCGTCAATGGTATACACGCTGCTGTCTGCCAGCAGGCCGCGCTTTTGAAGCTCCATCGCCACCTTGGTGACCTGTGGCACATCCAGACCCACCTGCAGCAGCTCATCCGCCCGGGAGAATACCTCCTCCGGTGTGCCATCCATGAGCTTGTGGGAGTGGCTCATGACCACGATGCGGTCCACGTTCCGGGCAATCTCCTCCATGGAGTGGCTCACCAGGATGACGGTGTTGCCCTTTTGCTTATGGTATGAGCGCAGCTGGGCCAAAATGGCCTCCCGGCCCCGGGGATCCAATCCCGCCGTGGGCTCGTCCAGAATCAAGACCTTGGGCTCCATAGCAATGACGCCGGCGATGGCCACCCGGCGCTTCTGCCCGCCGGAGAGCTCAAAAGGCGATTTTTCCAGCATCTCCTCGTCAATGCCCGCAAAGGCCGCCGCCCGGCGCACCCGGCAGTCGATCTCCTCCCCCTCCAGGCCCATGTTCTTCGGGCCGAAGGAAATGTCCTTATAGACGGTCTCTTCAAAGAGCTGGTACTCCGGATACTGGAACACCAGGCCCACCTGAAAGCGCACCTTGCGAATTTCCTTGGGCCTTTCCCAAATGTCCGTCCCATCCAGCAGGATCTGCCCGTCCGTGGGACGCAGCAGCCCATTCAGATGCTGGATAAGGGTAGATTTTCCCGACCCGGTGTGGCCGATGATGCCCAAAAACTCCCCGGGCATGACCTCCAGGTCCACGTTATCAATGGCTTTGTGCTCAAAAGGTGTCCCCGCACTGTAGGTGTGCGTGAGAGCCTTTACTTCTAATACTGGTTTCAACTCGTTTAATCCCCTTTTATTTTTCACCGGAAAAGGCGTGGCAGATAGCGTCCGCGCACTCCTCCACGGTCATAGCATCCAGCGGGATGTCTATGCCCCGGCTCCGCAATTCGTATAGCAGCTCTACCGTGTCCGGCGCCGCCAGGCCCAGAGCCCGCAGCTCCTCCACCCGGGCGAATACCTCCCGAGGGGTGCCATCCACGGCTATATGGCCATGGTTCATAACAATGGCCCGGTCGGCCTCCATGGCCTCGTTCATGTGGTGGGTGATAAGCACCACGGTGATGCCCCGCTCCCGATTCAGCTTGTGGACCGTATCCAGCACCTCCCGCCGGCCCACAGGGTCCAGCATGGCGGTGGATTCGTCCAGCACGATGCACGCCGGTTCCATGGCGATGACCCCGGCAATGGCGACGCGCTGCTTCTGTCCGCCGGAGAGCAGGTGCGGCGCATGGCGGGCGTATTCCGTCATGCCCACAGCCTCCAGGGCATCGTCCACCCGCTTGCGGATCTCCGCCGAGGGCACGCCCAAGTTCTCCGGGGCGAAGGCCACGTCCTCCTCCACAACGTTGGCTACGATTTGGTTATCCGGGTTTTGGAACACCATGCCGATACGCCGCCGTATCTCCAGCAGCAGCGCCGGGTCCGCCGTGTCCATCCCCTCCACCCACACCTTGCCGCCGGTGGGCAGCAGCACCGCGTTCATGTGCTTGGCCAGGGTGGATTTGCCGGAGCCGTTGTGACCCAGGATGGTCACAAAGCTCCCTTTTTCTATCTCCAGATCCACCTCCCGCAGAGCGGAGGTCTCCTGCTGTCCTCCGTCCTCCGCCGGGTAGGTGAAGGAGAGCTTTTCTGTTTTTATCATGGTTGACATAAGTTTTTCCGCCTTCACTGCAATTAAATGCCGGTACTCCAGAAAACGCCGCAAATGAATATTGCCGAGATCACATCAAACATGACGCTTTCCTTTTCCCGGCGCAATTCGATGATCCTCAGAGACTTTCCTGCTAAAAAGAGCACCGTTATCGTGTATTTCGCCATTGCCAAAGTCCAATCCGGCAACATTTTTTCTGTTGAAAGTCCTACCATAACGCTGACCGCAATGACCGCCCACATAATTCCATAGCAAGCAAACCGCCATTTTTCCGTTGTTTTCAGCATGTATTATCTCCTTTTTATTCCGCATACCACCGGCCTGTGGCGCCGCAGGGCAGCGCCATGCCGCTCTCGCTGCACGGCAGGCCCAGCTCGTCCCAGGTGACCTTGCCGCCTCGCTCCTTACCGATGAGCATTTGCAAAATATAGCCCAGCACCGATGGCGCAAGTCCCGTGGTGTAAGAGTTCAGAATCACGAACAGGGGCTTATCCGACAGCACCCGGGCGCATAGCTTCACGAAGGGATAGAGGTTATCCTCCAGCTTCCACACCTCGCCCCCCGGGCCGCGGCCGTAAGAGGGCGGGTCCATGATGATGGCATCGTAGCTCTTGCCCCGGCGGATCTCCCGCTCCACAAACTTGGCGCAGTCGTCCACGATCCAGCGGATGGGCGCCTCCGAAAGGCCGGAGGCCTTGGCGTTTTCCTTGGCCCAGGCCACCATGCCCTTGGCCGCATCCACATGGCACACGCTGGCCCCCGCTGCCGCACAGGCCACCGTAGCCCCGCCGGTGTAGGCAAAGAGATTCAGCACCCGGATGGGCCGCCCGGCGTTTCTGATCTTGTCCATGGCAAAGTCCCAGTTGGCCGCCTGCTCCGGGAAAAGACCCGTGTGCTTGAAGTTCATGGGCTTCACCTGGAAGCACAGATCCCTGTAGCGAATGGGCCACTGCTCCGGGAGCTTGTGCTTGTCCCAGTGGCCGCCGCCGGTGGAGGATCGGCTGTACCGGGCGTTGGCCTGCCGCCAGCCGGGGTTTTTGTGATCCGTTTCCCAAATGGCCTGGGGATCGGGCCGCACCAGGATCTGCTTATCCCAGCGCTCCAGCTTTTCTCCGCCGCCGCAATCCAGCAGCTCATAATCCTTCCAACCGTCCGCGATCCACATAAAGGGTCTACCTCCGCATACTAAATCAATGTATTATACACCTATTTACCGCCGTGCGTCAACACCGGGGCGCTCGGAAAAGCCCGGAAAAATGTCCCTTGCTCATGCCCGGGCAAAATAAAAGGGTATGCCGCCTGCATTGCACAGGCGGCATACCCTTTCAGGGGTTTCAGTTTTTTCAATAAAAAGATGGGTTTTAAGCTTCAAAGCCGTCTTTTACCTGGCTCTGATGCTCACCACAGTGCTGAAAGCAGAGTTGGCTGTGCTCTTAACCTTGCTGACCGCCTTCACCTTGTAATAATAAGTGGTACCGGCCTTGGCGGAGGTGTTGGTGTAGCTCAGGTTGCTGGTAGTGAACATTTTCGTGTAGGAGCCATTCTTAGATGTGGCCCGGTACACCTCATACTTGTTGGCGCCCGCCACAGCGTTCCAGGTCAGCCTGGGGCTGCCGTTGGAGGTGGTGATCTTCACGCTGGGTCTTGCACAGTGGCAGGTAGCCCCAATGACCACGCTGTAATAGGAATTGGCGCCACTGCTCACCTTGCTAACAGCCTTGACCTTGTAGTAATAGGTATAGCCAGCATTGGCCTTTTTATCAGTATAATTAGTGGCTGTGGTGGTGCCAACGTATTCATATGTGCCATTGCTGCTGCCGCTGCGGTACACATAATACTTGCTGGCCCCGGACACTGCCGTCCACTTGATGTAAGGCTTACCGGTGGAGATCAGATAATCCGGTTTCACAACAGGTCTTGCGCAATGGCAAGTAGCAGCGACGGTGGCGCTATAGTCACTCTTAATGCTATTGGCATTCACCGCCTTGACCTTGTAATAATAGATATAGCCGGCGTTGGCCTTGTTATCAGTATAATTGGTGGCTGTGGTGGTGCCCAGGAGGGTATAGCTTCCATCCTTGCTGCCGCTGCGGTACACTTCATACTTGCTAGCCCCAGCTACGGCGGCCCATTTGATGTAAGGCTTACCGGTGGAAATCAGATAATCCGTCTTTACACTGGGCGCGGTGAGCTTATAGTTGGGATCCTTAGCCCCGCAGCGGGTACACACACCGTTTTGGTATGTGTGTTTTTCACAGGTAAAATGAAGCGTTACCCCAGATGGAAAATCACTATTATAATTTTTGCCAATACTTATCTCATTCCACTGTTCTTCTGTCCCATCATAATATACATCTGTGCATTCAATTGGGAAAGCATCAGAGCCAATCTCCTTTACGCTCTTTGGAACATGCACAATTTTTATGGACAAAGCATAGTGCATAGCTTCTCTGCCTATCGTTTCAATTCCAGCCGGTACATCCAATCTTCCAGATAATCCGACCGGCACGTAAAGCAGACTTCTTCCATCCTTACTGCACAAAAGTCCGTTAATGGATGTATACGTCTGATTTTCCGGAGAAACAGTAATACTGGTCAGATTAGTGCAGGAATCGAAAGACGGATAAGACTTATAGTTAAAGGTCTCTGTTTGAATATATTCTACATTTTTGCCAATATGGACGGTATGGATATTTCCATTTCCAATGAAGGCGCGGGCGTCTATGTGAGTTATATTATCAGAGCTAACAATTTCCTGAACTACCTGTTCCTGCAAATCACAGAAGCCAAATGCGGCCTCACCAATTTGCGTCACACTATCCGGGAGACTAATACTTTTCAGCCTTGAGCAGCCAAAGAAAAAGCGATATGGTATAGACGTTAAATTCTGAGGAAGTCTCACCGACTTAAGATTTGTACAGTCCTCAAAAACGCCACTTCCCAGTCTAATGACACTGTCCGGCAGGCTGATCTCACTTAGATTAGTGCAGCGAAGAAACGCACTGTTATCAATGTAAGTCACGCTATCAGGGATCACTACGTCAGTCAAACTCGTGCAGTCAGTGAATGCAGAACATCCAATTTCGGTCACGCCGCTTTCAATAACAATCTTTTTGATCTCGCTTTTTCTATCTTCCCATTCACCATCAGCGTAATCCTTCATCTCCCCTTCGCCGCTGATGGTAAGTGTTCCATTGGACGTGAGTGTCCATGTTAGTTTATCGTCATTTGCACCGCAATTGCCGGAAGCAACGATTGCCTCGTCAGCAAAGGCAACCACACCCAGCGAAATCGTCATAATGATTGCCAACAGCAAGCTCAAAATTCTCTTTCTCATAGCGCTCTCTCCTTCTATATCGTTTATATGACAACTTTTAAACGCAATTATATTGTACAACTTATCCCCCTGCCATGTCAAGATAAACAGGCCTCACCTCTAAAGAAATAAGCTCCGAATCTCGCTTTTACTGTTCCTGTAAACAGCACTTCTCTATACGCCAAGAGCGCACGGCCGAAGCCGTGCGCTCTTGATTGTCAATGGGTTCTATATTCCGCCAAATCAATACTTCACCTTGGCCAGGCAGATGCGGATCCACTCGTGGTCGTAGAAGGTGAGGGTCTCCTCCGGCAGGCCGCCGAAGGTCTCGGCCTTGTTAAGGATGTCCGCGCCGGGATAGGCCACCGGATCGGCAGCCATTTCCTCGTCCATCTCCTCCAAGGCAGTGGCGGAGGGGCAGGAATACCCCGTTTCCTCGCAGTTGCGCAGGACGATATCGTCCCGGCACATGAAGTTGATGAAGGCCAAAGCGTCCTCATAGTTTTTCGAGCAGGTGGGGATGCACATGGCGTCCACGAACAGGTTGCTGCCCTCCTCCGGCTGCACAAAGGCCAGGTCCGGATTCTCCTCCACCATGGTCAGATAGTCGCCGGCGTAGTAGGTGCCCATGGCGGCCTCGTTGTTGATCATCTTGTCGAAGATCTGGTCCATGACGTAGGCCTGGACGATGCCGTCCTCCTTCTGCTTGATGAGCAGGTCTGTGGCCTCGGCGATCTCGTCCTTATTGGTGGTGTTGAAGGAGTAGCCCAGGGCCTTCAGCGCCAGGCCGATGCAGTCCCGGGGATTGTCGAAGATCAGCACCTGTCCCTTGAGATCCGTGGTGAACAGGTCCATCCAGGAGGTGGGAGCCTTGTCCACCATGGTGGTATTATAGATGATGCCGGTGGTACCCCACATATAGGGCAGGCTGTACTTCTGCTCCGTGTCGTAGGCGGGATGCAGATAGCGCTCATCAATGTTCTCCGCGTTGGGAATTTTGCTGTAGTCCAGCTCCATCAGCAGGCCCTCCTCCCCCATCCGGGCCACCATGTAGTCCGAGGGGATGATGACATCGTAGCTGTTGCCGCCGCCCTTTATAGCGGAGTAGAGCATTTCGTTGGAGGCGAAGGTCTTGTAATTGACGTGGATGCCCGTCTCCGCCTCAAAATCGTCAAAGATAGACTCGTCGATATACTCGCCCCAGTTGTATACATTGATGCTGTGGTCGGTCTGCCCCTTTTGGCAGCCTGCCAGAGGCAGAGCCAGGAGCAGGGCCAGGAGCAAAATGGCGAATTTCTTCATCACTGGGCCCCTCCCTTCACGCCGTCCTTTTGGAGGGCCTTGTTCCGCTTTTCCGCCTGCTTGGTCTGGTGCATCTCCCGGAAGTTCACAACGAGCAGCAGGGCCAGCACCGTGACGAATAGGATGGTAGACAGGGCGTTGACCTCGGGGCTGATGCGCTTGCGGGTCATGGCATAGATCTGCATGGCCAGGGTGGCCACCTCAGACCCGGCGGTAAAGTAGGAAATGACGAAGTCGTCAATGGAGAGGGTAAAGGCGATGAGCAGGCCATTGAGGATACCGGGCCGCAGCTCGGGCATGAGTACCTTCCAAAATGCCTGCCAGGGGGTCGCGCCCAAATCCATGGCCGCCTCCCCCAGGTTGGGGTTCAGCTGCCGCAGCTTAGGCAGCACCGCCAAAACCACATACGGAATATTAAAGGTGATGTGGGCCACCAGCAGCGTGCCAAAGCCCAGGGAGAAGCCCAGCATATTCCCCGTGAATACGAACAGCAGCATCAGGCTCACGCCGGTGATGATGTCGGCATTGGTCATGGGGATGTTGTTGATGGTCATAAGCAGGTGCCGGGGCCGCCGCTTCATGGCGTGGAAGCCGATAGCCGCCGCCGTGCCCAGGACCGTGGCAATCAGCGCCGCCAACACAGACACCGTGAGGGTGGTGCTGAAGGCGGAGAGGATCTCCTCATCCTGGAACAGCTCCTGATACCAGTGCAGGGAGAAGCCGGACCAGACCGTGCGGCTCTTGGAGTCGTTGAAGGAGAAGATGATCAGCACGGCAATGGGCAGGTACAAAAACAGGAACACCAGTACATTGAGTACCTTGGCGATAACAGGATTCCGATTCTGCATCACATCATCACCGCCCCTTCTTCTCCATCGCCGAAGCGGTTCATAATGAGCATGGCAATAATCACCAGCAGCAGCATCATAAGAGATATGGCGCTGCCCAGATGGGGATTATACGCCGAGCCCAAAAATTGCATTTCGATCAGGTCACCCAGCAGGAAGCTCATTCCGCCGCCCAGAAGCTTGGAAATAGCAAAGGTGGAGATGGACGGGATGAACACCATCATGATCCCGCTGATGACCCCGGGAACGGACAGCGGGAAGATCACCCGCCGGAACACCTGCACCCTGCCTGCGCCCAGGTCCTGGGCCGCCTCAATATAGCGCCGGTCCAGCTTCTCGATGACAGAGAAGATGGGCAGGATCATAAAGGGCAGGAAGTTATACACCATGCCCAAAATCACTGCCGCATCGGTATTGATTATGTGCAGGGGACCGATGCCCACCAGGGCCAGGATCTGATTGAGAAAGCCGTGATTTTCCAGAATGGACATCCAGGCATAGGTACGCAGAAGAAAGTTCATCCACATGGGCAGCATGATGAAAAGCATGGCCACCTTCCGCGTGGCAGGGCCCGTCTGGGCCAGGAAATAGGCAAAGGGATAGGCTATGAGCAGGCAGATGCCCGTGGCCACCGCCGCCAGGTACAGGGAGTTGCCGCACACCTGGAGGAAAACATCCAGGTTGGTGAAGTTCTCCAGGGTGAACTTGCCGTCGTAATTGGTGAAGGCGTACACCACAATGAGCAGCAGCGGCACCACCACAAATACAGCCATCCACACCACATAGGGAATGGCGGGGGTCTTAGTCTTCATCGTCAGCGTCCTCCTCATCCTCCTCGGCAAAGTCGGGATCGTTGATCTCGTCATACTCCGCCGAATAAGAACTGTAGTCGCCGAACTGGCCCGAGTACTCGCTCTTCTTCATAATATGGATGTCGTCAGGATTGAGGATAATACCGATGACCTCGCCTACCTCGTGATAGTCGGTGGTCTGGATGAGCCACTTGTAGCCCTTGAAGTCCACGATGGTATCATAGTGGACGCCCTTGAAGGTGACGGAGGTCACCGTGCCCACCAAGCGGCCCTTGTCGGCCGGGACGATCTCAATATCCTCGGGCCGGATGACCACGTCCACCGGCTCCATGGGGGCAAAGCCCTTGTCCAGGCACTTAAACTTGCGGTTGAAGAACTCCACCACATAGTCCTCATGCATGACGCCGTCGAGGATGTTGCTCTCGCCGATGAAATCCGCCACGAAGGCGTTTTTCGGCTCGTTGTAAATATCCTCCGGTGTGCCGATCTGCTGGATGCGGCCCTTGTCCATCACCACCACGGTGTCGGACATGGTCAGGGCCTCCTCCTGATCGTGGGTAACATATATAAAGGTAATGCCCATCTGCTGCTGGATACGCTTCAGCTCGTTCTGCATATCCTTGCGCAGACGCAGATCCAGTGCGCCCAGGGGCTCGTCCAATAGCAGTACCTTGGGCCGGTTCACCAGAGCTCTGGCGATGGCCACCCGCTGCTGCTGGCCGCCGGATAGCTGATCCACGCGCCGTTTTTCAAAGCCCTTCAGGCTCACAACGCCCAGCATCTCCGTAACCCGCTCACGGATCTCCTCCTCCGGCACCTTGGCAATGCGCAGGCCGAAGGCAATGTTTTCAAACACATCCAGGTGCGGGAACAGCGCATACTTCTGGAACACCGTGTTGATCTGCCGCTTGTGGGGCGGGACATCATTGATCCTGACGCCGTCAAAGATCACATCACCGCCGGTAGGGGTGGTAAACCCGCCGATAATGCGCAGCGTGGTGGTCTTGCCGCAGCCGCTGGGGCCTAAAAGCGTCAGAAACTCCGAATCATTAAAATACAAATTGATGTTATCGAGAACCTGCTCGTCGTCAAACGCCATGCAGATATTCCGCAGGCGAATCAACTCTTTGGACATTTATCCTCCTCCGTTCACAAAAAAAATATACGCCGCCTCCCGGCAAAACGGTTTCTGTTCCATTTTCCCCGTAAGTCGCCAGGATTTGACAGATACAATATAGTAAGAAACCCCCCAAATGTCAATAAGATTTTTTCGCATTTTTATAATGTGTTTTTTTAGCCGAAAACATCCCCGAAAAACGTCTCTGCTATGTGAAAAGAGACTACCCGGAAGGGTAGTCTCTTTGATTTTCAAACCGGGCCTGCAGGTCCTCAGCCCGCCTCCTCTGTCACATCCACAGCGGTGTCCAGCACCTCCTGAGGCACGGTGATGGCATCCACATCGTTGTAGCCCAGCACCTCCATGGACATGATGAATTTGTCCACGGTCGCATCGGCGTCCTCACTGTCCTCGGAGCTCTGCAAAAGCTCCGTCATCATACTGGTCATATCAAAGACATACTTCACGGGCAGGCCCGCGTCGTTGATCCAGATGGTGATGGGAATGCCGCTCATGCCGGCCAGCGCGCTGCTGTAATCCTCTCCCAGCAGGGAGGTGATGCTGTCCAGGCTGCCGCTCTTTTCCAGGGTCTGCTCCAGCATATCGGAGGTGATAACGCCCTCATAGCGGGTGGCGGAGGCGCCCTGCACGGTGTCCGTGCCGGCGGCCTTGAAATTGGAGCCGTTCTTCATGTATAGCTCAAAGGCCTCCACGGCGTCATACTGGTCGGTGTTCATGCCGGAGGCATCGGCCAGGCTCTTATACCACTGATTCTGACCCGCGCCGGTCATGTCCATGCCCGTATAGGCCACCATTTGGCCGTTCTCGGACACCATGTAGATCTGCACATCCTTAAGCGCCATACCCAGCATATCCATGTTCATGGTCATCTTGGCGGCGGAGGGGTTCATGGTGACCTCGGCAGTGCCGTCCGCCTTCATCTCCACCGACTGGCCCTCGGCGCTGATAGCCATTTCCATGGCGTAGGTATAGCGCATACTGCTGATCTTTGTCAGCTCCTGCTGGGCCGCCACCATCACGGAAGCGGCGTCTGCGCCGCCATTTTCCTTGCCGCAGGCCGCCAGGGTAAACATCATAGCCAATGCCAGCGCGCCCGATGCGATCTTTCTCCACAGATTTTTCATACACTCTTTCCTTTCTGCGCCCCATAAACGGAGCAATATAGGCCGTTTCCGTCCATATAAGCATTGTATTATACAGTGCGGACATTGTCAACATTTGCCCTGTTAATACACTCAGCCGAAATATTTCTCCCGGAACGGTATCCCGTCCACCTGGAAGGTGCGGCCCCGGAGATAGTTTAAGATACCTGCATCCGTGGGCAGATCAAAGGTAAGCTTGTAGGAGTAAAGGGCCTGACGGGTCTCCCCATAGCCGCGGTTTTTCTCTCCGTTTCCGTACTTGCCGTCCCCCAGAAGCGGGCAGCCCATATCTGCCATGGTGGCGCGGATCTGATGGGTGCGGCCCGTGAGCAGCTCCACCTCCACCAGAGCCAGCTCCCCCCGGCGCTGGAGGGTCTTATATCGGGTCACAGCGGTCTTGGCCCCGGGCACAGGCTTATGAAACACAAATACCTGCTTTTTCTTCTCGTCCTTGCGCAGGAAGTTCTCCACCTCCCCCGCCGGCGGCCGGGGCGCGCCCAGTGTGATGCAGAGATAGCGCTTGGTCAGCTCGTGGTCACGGATTTTGTCGTTGATGATGCGCAGCGTCTCGGCATTTTTGGCGGCGATGACGATGCCGCCGGTGTTGCGGTCGATACGGTTGCACAGAGCCGGGGTAAATGCATTTTCCCACCGGGGATTCCACTCCCGCTTTTGGTAGAGGTATGCCTGGATGTGATTGATGAGGGTGTTCACCTTCTCCGTCTCGTCAGCGTGAACTACCAGCCCCGGGCGCTTATTCAGCAGCATCAGGTTCTCATCCTCATACACGATGTCAAGGCTGGGCTTAAAGAGGGTGAGGAACATATTTTCCTCCCTCGGCTGGTCGAAAAACTCATCGTTAATATACAGCTGCAGCACGTCCCCCTGGGCCAGCCGCTGATCCCGGGCAGCCCGTTGGCCGTTGACCTTGATGCGCTTTATTCGAATGTATTTCTGCAGCAGAGCCGGGGGCAGCAGGGGCAGGGACTTCCCCACGAACCGATCCAACCGCTGCCCGGCGTCATTTTTTCCCACGGTAAGCTCACGCATTTGCTCTCCCCCTCCGGCAGTATAGGGTTATTGTAGCTGATTTTTGAAAAAAGTCAATTTTTTAGCAGAAAATGTTTGACAAGCCGCCTTTCTTCCTCTATAATACAATTCGTGTCATTGTGAGGTGTGCCATGCGTTTGAATGTAAACAGAGTCCTGCATACCCTGGATGCCGGCGAGAATTTCCACTTTGAGATGGACCTTTCGGACCTGGAATTCGGCGGAGAAAAGCCTGTTATAAACCCGGTTGTTGTGGACGGCCAGGTTAGGAACAAGGCTGGTGTGCTGCTGCTGGAGCTTCAGACATCCACAACGCTTCGCTGCCGGTGCAGCCGGTGCCTGGAGAGCTTTGACCTGCCGAAAACCACAGACTATTCCTGTGTTTTGGCGGAGGAAAAGCAATTTGAGGACAGTGACGACATCGTTCTTCTGGATCACGATGAGGTGGATCTGGACGACCTTGCCCGAACGGCGTTCATCCTTGACATGGACACAGTCTTTTTATGTTCCCCCCAATGCAAGGGCCTGTGCCCCGGCTGCGGCGTGAACCTGAACCGGGAAGCCTGCCGCTGCAAAAAGCAGGTAGATCCCCGTTTGGCCGCCCTGGCAAAGCTCCTGCCCCGGGAGGAGGCATAAATACTATCAATAAATTCACTGCTCAGGCAGTATAAGACCAAGGAGGTGTCAACATGGCAGTACCTAAGGGAAAAGTATCCAAGCAAAGACGCAATAAGAGACGCAGCTCCGTGTGGAAGCTGGCGGCTCCCGGTCTGGTGGCATGCCCCAAGTGCGGTGCGCTGCATCTGCCTCACAGAATGTGCCCGGAGTGCGGTACCTACAATGGCCGTGAGGTCAAGGTCGTCAAGTCCGTGGCAGCGGATAAGTAATTTTGTGTCCTTGCAGGAGGGAAGCGTGGCTTCCCTCTTGTTTTTTTACGTGAAAACGGCGGTGTGAGGGCACGCCGCCCTACGCATATATGCGGGCTGGTGCAAACGGGGCGTCGAGGACGCCGCCCCCTACGAAGTTCTATCGATAAACGGTGCGTAGGGGTCGGCCTCCCGGACGACCCGCCCGGCTTTGTACCGCACTCCTTGCAAAAAACGATGTCATTGCGAAGCCAGTGCGCACACTGGCTGTGGCAATCCGCGTCCCCCGTCCCCAAGGCCCCCTTGCCTAAAGGGGGCTGGCACGGCGAAGCCGTGACTGGGGGATTCTTCTTTGCACCGCATCGGGCGGACAGGGTCGTCCGCCCCTACACACGACTTCGTAGGGGCGATCCTTGCGGTCGCCCGCCCCATGACCACTGCACCCCCATGTAAAAATCCCTGTCATTGCGAGGGCGCACTGCGCCCGTGGCAATCCGTAATACCCTACTCCCCCATTCATATTTTTCATCTCATCCATAAAAATCATTCGTTTTACTTTTGTTTAAAAGGCGTCTATACTATCAAATATAGAAAATGCTTGCGCCCCGGTACAAAAGCGGCTATAATTATATAGTTATTATGTGGCATTATGCCGTTTTTTCGGGAGAGACGCACCTATGAGCACCATTATCACCTCCATAGACTCCGGCAGCCCCGCCATGCGGGCAGGGCTGCGGCCGGGCCAGCAGCTTCTGTCCATCAACGGTCACACCGTAGTGGATGTGCTGGACTACCGGTTCTACGGGTACGATCCCGTAAGCCATTTGACCCTGAAAAATGAGGACGGCTCAACCCAATCGCTCACCATCCATAAGGACGAGGGCGAGGATCTGGGATTGAATTTTGACACCTATCTTATGGACGAGATGCGCTCATGCGCCAACCACTGCATCTTCTGCTTCGTGGATCAGATGCCCCCGGGCATGCGCGAGACCCTGTACTTTAAGGACGACGATGCCCGGCTCAGCTTCCTCCAGGGCAACTATATCACCCTCACTAATCTCACCGAGCGGGAGGCCCAGCGCATCATTGACCTGCGTATCAGCCCCATCAATGTCTCTGTCCACACCACGGACCCGAAGCTCCACTGCACCATGCTGGGCAACAAAAATGCCGAGCGCAGCCTGGACTACATCCGCGCCTTCTGCAAGGCAGGCATCGTGATGAATGGGCAGATCGTTATATGCCCCGGCTGGAACGATGGCGATCAGCTGCGCCGTACCCTGCGGGATCTGACGGAAATGCAGTTCTCCTCCTGCTCCCTGGTGCCCGTGGGCATCACCAAGTACCGCCAGGGCTTGGCCAAGCTGAAGCCTGTGGACGCCCGGTGCGCCGGGGAAATCTTGGACATCGCTGAGGAATTCGGTCAGGAAAACCTGCGCCGCTTTGGCACGCGGCGCTTCTTCTGCGCCGACGAGCTGTTTCTCCGAGCCGGGCGGGAATTGCCGGGGGAGGGCTACTACGAGGGCTACCGGCAATTAGAAAACGGCGTGGGTATGCTCCGCTCCCTGGAAAGCGATCTGCTCCGGGCCATGGACCTCATGGAGGATGCGCCCGCTCCCACCCCCTTTACCATCGCCACGGGCCGGGCCGCCGAGAGCTTCATGGGGCACCTGCTGGGCCTGATCCAGGAGCGCTTTCCCCAGGTGCAGGGCAAGGTAATCGGGATAGACAACGATTTTTTCGGCCATACCATTGATGTGGCGGGCCTTTTGACCGGGCAGGACTTGGCCGCCCAGCTGAAAAAGCACAAGCCCCTGGGCCGTGTGCTGATCCCCCTGCACATGCTCCGGCACCAGGAGGATGTATTCTTGGATGATTGGACCGTGCCCCAGCTTTCCCAGGCACTGGAGACGCCTGTGCAGGTGGTGGGCATTGACGGCTTCGACCTGTGCGATGCCGTTTTTGAACTGTAAGGAGGTAAAACTATGGCAAAACCTATGATCGCTATCGTGGGCCGGCCTAATGTGGGCAAGTCCATGCTGTTTAATAAGCTGATTGGCCGCCGTCTCTCCATCGTGGAGGATACCCCCGGCGTGACAAGAGACCGCATCTACGGCGAAAGTGACTGGTGCGGCCGCAAGTTCACCCTGGTAGACACCGGCGGCATTGAGCCCAATACTGACAATCAAATTCTATCCTTCATGCGTCAGCAGGCGCAGATCGCCATTGATAACGCCACCGTCATCGTCCTGGTGGTGGACATCAAGACAGGCATGACCGCCGCCGACCAAGAGGTGGCCGGGATGCTCCAGCGCTCCAAAAAGCCCATTGTGCTGGCAGTGAATAAGATGGACGCCACCGGCACTGTGGACCCGGAGTTTTATGAGTTCTATAACCTGGGCCTGGGTGACCCCATCGCCGTATCCGCCGTACACGGCCACGGCACCGGCGACCTGCTGGACGCGTGCCTTAAATACTTCCCCCCGGAGGACGAGACGGAGGAGGACGACGACGTGATCCAGGTGGCCATCATCGGCAAGCCCAATGTGGGTAAATCCAGCCTTACCAACCGCATCCTGGGCCAGGAGCGGGTCATCGTCAGCAATGTGGCGGGCACCACCCGGGACGCTATCGACTCCTATTTTGAAAATGAAACCGGCAAGTATAATTTCATCGACACCGCCGGCATGCGAAAAAAGTCCAAGGTGGATGACGCCATCGAGAAATACAGCGTCCTCCGGGCCACCATGGCCATCGAGCGCAGCGACGTGTGCCTGATCCTTATCGACGCCAACGACGGCGTTACCGAGCAGGACACCAAGATCGCGGGCCTGGCCCATGAGGCGGGTAAGGCCTGCATCATCGTGGTGAACAAGTGGGACATGGTGGAAAAGGACGGCAAGACCATGGACCGTATGCGCGAGGACATCCGTCGGGATCTGGGCTACATGACCTACGCACCCATCCTGTTCATCTCCGCCCTTACGGGCCAGCGGGTAACGCGGCTGTTTGAGCTCATCAATTATGTGAATAACCAGGCCTCCACCCGCATCACAACAGGCATGCTCAACTCCGTTCTGGCCGATGCCCAGACCCGGGTGCAGCCTCCCACGGATAAGGGCCGCCGCCTGAAGATCTATTACATGACCCAGGTGGGCATCAAGCCCCCTCACTTCGTCATTTTCTGCAACGACAAGAAGCTCTTCCACTTCTCCTATCAGCGATACCTGGAAAATCAGATCCGCAGCGTATTCGGCCTGGAGGGCACCCCCATTATCCTCTCCATCCGGCAGAAGGGAGACGATGACAATTAAGCTGTCCATCTACTTTGTGGTGGGACTGACGCTGCTGGTGTCGTACCTGCTGGGCTGCTTCAACGGCTCGGTGGTCACCTCCCACTTCATCATCCGGGATGATGTACGCAAGCACGGCAGCGGTAATGCCGGGCTTACCAATTTCTACCGCACCTATGGGGCCAAATTTGCCCTCATCGTGATTCTCTGTGACATGGGCAAGACCCTGCTCTCCTGCCTCATAGGCGGGTATCTGATGCTCTGCACCAACGGCAGCTGGACCCTGGGCGTGCTGCTGGGCGGCATCGGCTGCGAGCTGGGGCATATGTTCCCGGCCTACTACGGACTCAAGGGCGGCAAGGGCATTCTCTCCGGCGGAGTGCTGGTGTGGATGTTGGATTGGCGCATGGGTCTTATCGCCTGGGGGCTCTTCGTCCTCCTGTGGCTTCTGACCCGCTATGTCTCCCTGGGGTCTATCGTGGCCACAGCCAGTATGCCGGTGTCGGCGTTCTTTGTCTTTGGCCATGACCCACTGCTGACCGCTCTGTGCGCAGTGGTGGCAGCCCTGGTCATCTTCTGCCACCGGGAGAACATCCGCCGTCTGCTGCACGGCACAGAAAATAAATTCAAGTGGCATGTGAATCCCATCGATACAGGGGAAAATCATTAGCTGCGAGAAAGCAGGATACAGAAAGGAAAGCACTATGAAACACAATCAGTTTCGTCAGGTGGTATTCCCCATCATCACCGCCATGATCTGGGGCTCCTCCTTCGTTGCCCAAAGCACCAGCACCGAGCACGTGGGCGCGTACACCTTCAACGCCGCCCGTTCCTTCGTGGGCTTTTTGGCCTTGCTGGTGGTGGTACAAATCTTTAAAATGCTGCGCAAGGAGCCCCCGGCGGAGCAGACCGCTGCGGAGAAAAAGGCTGGGCGGAGGGACCTGATTTTAGGCGGCATCTGCTGCGGCATCGCCTTGGCTCTGGCCTGCAACCTGCAGCAGCTGGGTATGGTGGCCGGTGCCAGCGCCGGCAAGACCAGCTTTATCACTACGCTTTATGTGGTGCTGGTGCCCATCTGTGGCCTGTTTCTCAAGAAAAAAGTCTCCCCCACCGTTTGGATCAGTGTCCTGCTGGCCGTGGCCGGCCTTTACTGCCTGTGCATTAAGGAAAATTTCACCATTGCCCCCAGCGACCTGCTGGTGATGCTGTGTGCCTTCGGCTATACGCTGCACATCCTGGTCATCGATTACTTCACCCAAAGGGTGGACGGCGTGAAAATGAGCTGTATCCAGTTCTTGACATGCGCTATCCTTTCGGCTATACTCATGCTGATCTTTGAACACCCCACCTGGGCGGACATTGTCCCCTGTATGGGCTCAGTCCTGTATGTGGGTGTTTTCTCCAGCGGTGTGGCCTACACCCTGCAGATTTTGGCGCAAAAGGACTCCAACCCCACCATCGTGGCTCTGCTTTTGAGCCTGGAGAGCGTGTTCGGCGCAGTGTCCGGTGCCATCTTCCTTCATGAAACCATGACCGGCAAGGAGCTGATTGGCTGCGTGCTGATGCTCATTGCCGTGGTGCTGGCGCAGCTGGATCTTCCTCTCAAGAAAAGGGATAATTCTGCTAAGGAGGCATAAGTATATGACAGAAACCATTTTGAAAATCGACGGCATGATGTGCAGCATGTGCGAGAGCCATGTGTGTGATGTAATTCGCAACAGGTTCGCCGTGAAGAAGGTCAGCGCGTCCCATTCCAAGGGTACGGCCACCGTCATTTCCCCGGAGCCTTTGGACGAGGAGGCCCTGCGCAGGGCCATCACCGAAACAGGCTATGAGGTCAAGGCTGTAGAATCCAAACCCTATGAAAAGCACGGCCTGTTCCATAGATAAAAGCATCAAAAGCCCCCCGCCTCACAGCACTTCCTGATATGCAATTACCCCCTGATGTAGGATAATAACTACATCAGGGGGTGTTTTGTCTATTGTCCGTTTTTGCTGGTCCTGTTCATCACAGCAGGGGGAGCTTTTTCTTTTCCGTATCGAAACGCTTTTGAAGCAAACCTCTTATTCCTCCGGGACCTTGGCCTTCGGCAGGCTCCAACGGAAGTGAGCCGCCAGCAATCGGATGGCCACCACCACCGTGCTGCCCATCAGCAGCGCAGCCGTGTCGTCCCAATACAGGTGGCATACCACCCACACAGCGGCGCCCGCCAGGGCCGCCAGGGCATAGATATGCTTGCGGAATATGTACGGCACGTTACCCGCCAGGGAATCCCGCACCACGCCGCCGCCCACACCAGTAATGGTCCCCAGCAGAGCCACGGCAAACCAGCTCCCCTCCGGTAGATGGCTATAGGCAATCTGTTCGCCCACCACGGTAAATGCCGCCAGGCCCAGGGAATCTGCCCACAGCAGCAGCCGCTCAAATAGCAGCGTGCTCCTGAGCAGCAGGCCGCGCAGCGGGGGCAAAAACGCAGCTGCGGAGGAAACCAGCGCTACACATACCGTCAGCGGGTCGTCAAATACCTTGGGCGGTGTGATGCCCAGCAGCAAATCCCGCAGCACACCGCCGCCCACGGCGGTAATAAGGCCCAGGATCATAACGCCCAGCAAATCCATCTGCCTCCGAAGCGCCGTCATAGCACCGGACAGGGCAAAGGCCACGGTACCCACCATCTCCATACACAACAGGATCAGTTCGTTCATTAGCATCCTCTCAATGTCTGCCTACAAAGCTCCAATCATCCTCTCCATCGTGGAGCAGATACAGGTCGTCCTTATAGTCCGAATCCAGCGGATTATCCTTGGGTGCGCTGGCCTTGTACTGCTCCAGCACCCGCCGGGACTTCTCCGGCGGCTGGATTGTGCCTGCGCCGGCAATGCATCCACCCGGACAGGCCATACCCTCCAGCAGATATCCGTCATACTTCCCTGTCCGTGCAATACGCAGCATCTTGCGGCACTCCCGCAGCCCCTCGGCATACACCGTCTTTACCTCCCGGTCGGGGTCCAGCCGGTGAATCACATCCTCCACCGCCTTGGCAACGCCTCCGGAAGCGGCAAAACCCACGCCGAGGGCAGACGCCTCATAATTGGCCGGCACATCAGGGATATCGGTGAAGTCGATGTTCTTGGCCTCCAGCATCCCCCGCAGCTCCTCAAAGGTCAGTACAAAGTCCACATCACTGCGGACGGTGCGGCGGCTGGCCTCCAGCTTTTTGGCGGCGCAGGGCCCAATGAAAGCCACCTTACAGCCCGGTTCACGTTTTTTCTGCAGTCGAGCCGTAAGCACCATGGGAGTCATGGTCATAGAGATATACGGCGCGGCGCCGGGGAACTCCTTCTTAGCCATCACGGACCACGCCGGGCAGCAGGAGGTAGCCATATAAGGCTGCATCTGCGGTACATGGCGCATGAATTCCTCCGCTTCCTCGATGGCGCACAGGTCTGCGCCTACGGCGACCTCCTCCACGGAATGGAAGCCCAGCATCTTCATGGCTGAAACGATCTGCCCCGGGGTCACGCCATCGCCGAATTGACCCCAAAAGGCCGGAGCGATCACAGCAACGACCTTGTCACCGCTGCGGATGGAATGGATCAGCTGGAACAGCTGCCCTTTATCTACAATAGCGCCAAAGGGGCAGTTCACCAGGCACATGCCACAGCTAACGCACTTATCCTGGTCAATCTCTGCCCGGCCATATTCGTCCTTGCCGATAGCATCCATGCCGCAGGCCTCCTGGCAGGGCCGCTCAAAGCGGATAATGGCCTGGTAGGAGCACGCCGCCTTGCACTTGCCGCATTTAATGCACTTGCTCTGGTCGATCTCAGCCCGGCCATAGCGGAAGCTGATGGCGCCCTTGGGGCAGGAATTGGAGCAGTGGTGCGCCAGGCAGCTCTGGCAGGCGTTGGTCACCTGGTAGTGGGTGTCCGGGCAGGCGTGGCAGGCATATTTGATGATGTTAATCAGCGGCGGCTCGTAATATTTTTCCCGCACTGCGCTCTTGTCCACGCCGTCGGACAGAAGTCCCTGCTCCGAAGCGGAACGCAGACTATGGCCCATGGCCAATCGAATCCGCTCTCCCACAATGGCCCGCTCCAGGAAGATGGAGTCCCGTTCGTTCCCCACTTCACCCGGCAGAATCTCATACGGCAGTTTATCGATACGATGGTAGTCGCCGCCTTCGTAGGCGAGCTTTGCCACTTCCGCAAAAACCCGCTTGCGAATATCTGCAATCCCACAGTAAATGTTTCTCATGCGCGTACCTTCCTTGTTCTTTGTATACTTTGCCACATAGCATTATACCATTTTTGTCCATTCTGTGCAAGGGGGTATATGCGAACTTGCTTCGCACGGTTGTAATTATTTATTGTTTCTTGTTGGCATCTCCTCCTTCAGCGCCGCCTCCAGCTTTTGCAGTGCCCGCTTTTCAATGCGGGATACATAGCGCCGCAGCTATTGTAAGGTACCTCCCGCCTCAGGCTGTGGCGCAGAAGGCTGATCGCGGCTTGCCGCATTTGTGGTTTCTTTCGTTATATGCGGCTGCGCAAAGCGAAGCTGAATGAGGACTTCTCTATTTTCCGTCAACTCGATCCGCTGAATCAAACTCACCAGCAGCTCCCGGCTGGCGCAGGCTGTGTCCCTGTATCGCTGTGTCAACTCCAGCGCCCTGTCCCTTTGATTGATGGGATATTTCTGCCACTGCTCCAACTTTTGAAGGCGTTCCTCCAGCCGTCCCCGTTGGTCCTTCAACCGGATAAAGATTCGCTGAAAGTCCGCCTCCGGCAGAAGTCCCGAGAGCCGGTCGGTATACATCCGGTCGATATTTTTCGTCAGGCTTTCTATTTTTTCTTGCAGCGCTTCCATTTTAGCAGAGCATCTGTTCTGCCTGGATGTCTCCCGAACCGCCTCCTGCGCCATAGGCAATAGCACCTGTCCATCCAAGAAATCTTTGCAAACCTCCTGCATCCTTGAAATCACCGCATCTGTCACTGTCTTTTCCTTGATATAATGCGTGGCGCAGGCGCCGTCCTTGGTAAATCGCTGATAAGTGCGGCAAACGAAGTACAGCACATCCTCCCCCTTGGCGTTAGGCCGGTTCAGCACGGCCAGCGGGTAGCCGCACTCATGGCAGAATATCAAGCCCTTCAGCAGAAAATCATAGGTGCGGCAACGGGTGTGCCTGCGGCTGCTGACCAGCAGCCCCACCTTGCGGAAGGTCTCCTCGTCAATAAGCGGTGCGTGGGTATGGGGCACCACGATCCAGTTTTCCCGATCCTGGTGGAGGCATTTTTTCGATTTATAGCTGATCTTCACCTGCCGCCCCTGCACCATACTGCCGATATAGGTTTCATTGCGCAGCATTTCAGAAATGCGCTCGCCGCTCCATAATCCCTCGTAGGGGCCTTTGCACCCTGCAACCCGACCACAGTAGACAGAGGGCGCAGCCACGCCTTCCTCATTCAAGGTCGCGGCGATCTTTCGGCAGCTAATGCCCTCCAGCGCCATGGAAAAAATCCGCCGCACCGTGGATGCGGCCTCCTCGTCGATGACGATCCGATTCTTCTCCGTGGGGTGCATTTTGTATCCGTAAACCGGCTTCCCCCCGATAAACTGTCCCTTGCGCTGCTTATCCCGTTTGACGGACTTTATTTTTTTTGAAATATCCTTGGCGTACATGTCGTTCATGATAGCCCTGAAGGGCGTAATATCATTGGCGCTGGATTCCACGCCCGTGTCAATCCCGTCCAAAAGCGAGATGTATCGCACACGATGCTCCGGGAAATATCTCTCCATGTAATGGCCGGTCATAATGTAGTCGCGCCCCAGCCGGGAGAGATCTTTCGTGATGACCATGTTAACCTTTTTGGCCTCAATGTCATCGATCATGCGCCGAAAAGCCGGACGGTCAAAGCTTGTGCCGCTCCAACCGTCGTCGATATAAGTGTCATAGATCTGCAAATGATGCTCTCTCACAAATTCCTCCAGCAGGGACCGCTGATTGGTCACGCTTTGGGACGGTCCCTCGCTTTCGTCCTCCTTGGACAGCCGGATATACAGCGCTGCGCGGTAACTTGCGGGGCTGCTTATTTCCTGAAGCATACATTCTCCCCCAGGTCAGGTCCCCGCTCTGCCTCATCCGGCTTTTGTGCCTGCCCATATGGCGGCAGCTCTTTTTTCAGATAGACCCGAAAGGATTCCCTGACCAACTCCTCCAGCGCCGGGCCGGTATCCGAGTAGCTGCAATGAACCAGAATACTTTTATTTTTCATATGCCACCTCCCGAATCCTATGGTATGATCGAGAGATTGTCCACTTGCCCAAAAAAGCATCCGCATGGAGTTCCATGCGGATGCTTTCTGCTGCAGCCTGTTGCTGCACTATTTTGTTTAATTGTCGGCCTTATTCTTCCGCTTGCGGCTCACAAACAGGAACACGATCACGGCCAGGCTGGCCACCATCACGATCACCCACAGGGCCGCATTGAAGGTATCACCCGTGGGAGGCGGGGTGGGATCACTGGACTCCACCGGAAGCTCGTCGACCTTGAACTGCCAATCCAAGTATCCCACGGAAGCCTGGAAATCATTCTCCATGGTGATGGGCACATTCAGCGTCACATCCAGGTCGATCTTGCCGCCGGAATAGATGGTACCCAGGCAGACCCAATCGGTCAGCTGCGCGGTCTCATGGGCGGGAGCGGCGAACAGTTTAGAGTTACCGTCCAGCTTCACGGTCAGGTTCATCTGAGACAAGAACTCCTCTGAGCCCTCCACAGCGCCCAGGGCGCGCATATAGACCTTGATCTTGACGTTCTTTTCCACCTTGTTGTCAATGGTGACCTTCTGGGTGATGGAGTCACCGGGCATGACATTCTTGAAATCCGTAAACAGGTCGGTGGGAGAATACTCGCTGCCGGGGGCAAAGATGAACTCCCGGGCGCTGCCGTCATAGGTGACCCGCCCGTCAGCAAAAGCGGTAACGGAGAGTGTCAGCAGCATAACCGCCATCAGAACGATGCAAGACAGCTTTTTCATTGTCTTTTTCATCCTCCCATCACCTCACTTCCGTTAGCACTTGTGATCTTACCGTCCGCCACGGTCACATGCCACATGTTCTGCACCACCGAATCCGGTGCAGACTGGATAGCGGAGGCCACGATCTCTACGGAAAGATGATACCCATCCGGAACAGATGCGCTTCCCAGCAGCTTACAGTCCTCAATCAGCACTTCTGTGCTGTCCTGGGGATTCACAGGCAGCTGGTAGTAATAGTAGCCGTCAGCGCCTTCAATCCAGTTGGTATTATCCGCAAGTTTAATGCTGTAATCCCTATCTTTCACCGGAACTTTAGCCGATACCGTCTGATCAGCAGCATTATACTCTGTACCGGCCTCTTCGTTCTTCATCCATGTGACGTTGATTGCCGCGCGGATAAAGGCGGTGGTATCGCCGGTATTTCTGACAGCCACATTGCTCTTGACATTATCATTGAATGTCTCCGTCACTTCACAGGTGACCTTAGAGGGGGTGAAGGTATTCACTTTTCTGTCCGTGCGGGTGGAGAGGAACGCCACGGTTCCGCCCACAGCCACACCCAGCACCAGAAGCAGGGAAACCAGCAAGGTGGCCAGGCGCTTCGGACGGCGCAGCTGCTTATGCTCGCTCTGCAGATACTTTCCATCGTATTGTTCATTCTTCATCATGCTGTTCTCCCTCCCTTACTGGTTTTTAGAATCAAAGTGGTTGACGCTGTAGTTGTCGCCGTCGAGCCACTGGGTCTGTGTGCGGCTGTTCTCAAATGTGAGGGTTCCACCCGATGGGACGAGCGTAATTGTCTGCAAGCCACTCTTAGGTGTGTACCGCCAGGACCAGTTGGTCTGCTCGGAAACATCGTATCTACCTATGGGCAGGTCAGCAATAGTGGATTTACCGTTGCCGTAGACAGTGACGATCATATCAATGTCCTTGGTTTTCTCGTCGATTCCCTTGACATGAAACAGGAATGCCTGGTTTTCATCGACCTCATCCCAACCGGTCTTTTGGATTGTGAGGGAGGCAGTGGCCTTCTCAAACTTTGCGAAGTAGGAGGCAGCGTGATAGGTCCCATCTTGCTTTTGTGGCGTCAGCTTATTGTTGCTGTCCACCCAATCCGATGGAACGGGGGTCGTGCATTGGGTGTCGGTATACCAGCCGGCGAAGCGGTAGCCATCCTTGGGGGTGGGGACACATCCAAGCGACACACCTGTGAAGGCCTTGATAGTCTCTGTGCCGGTGCTCACGGTGCCGGCATCTAATGGAACGGGGATATAGTTTATAGTGACATTCTGCTCCTGATAATAGAACTTAATCACATTTCCGTCCGTGCGGTTATTGATGGTAAGAGTTTTATGGGGTTCACTTACGAGTTTATACCCGGGAATATTGACGGCTTCCTCGGAGACAACCGTTCCATAACGATAGGACGCAGAAGATACCTTTGAGTCGCTAAGCTCTTTATCAGTGCCGGCCTCCAAATACTTAACGGTGTAGGAATACATATTCCGATCATAGTACAGGTTCAGCACCAAGCCTTCTGCTGTGATTGTGCCGCTGGCAGTACTCTTCCCCTCGTTATAGGTAAATCCTGCGATGGACAAGGGCTCTTCAGTTATTATATTGCCAATCTTTCCGGGGCTTTGGATGGTGCGGTATTCGGTGTAGCCATCGCCCTCCAGATTCTGGACCCAGTGAACAATCATGTAGTAGGCATTCTCCGAGTCCTTTGTGTACAAGAACTCCAGCACGTTCTCCTCGTTGTTGGCAGAGAGGACGAGACGCTTCTGATAAGCATCAGGCATATAGCCGGTAATGGGCACAAAGGTCTCGGTAACAACTGACTTTTTGTTGTTTTCTACGCGCTTTTCCTCATGGAGTACTTTCCCAGTGCTCTTTTCCAAATAGCGGACGGTATAGGGGACATTCTCCATCTGCTTATAAACGAAGGTAAACTCGTTTTTACCATCAATATCCATCAAGATGGTGTGGCTGTTGGTATTGGGGAAGTAGCCCTCTTGATAGTCTGCATAGAGCTGGTTGCCGGCCTTGGCGGTAAAGGTTTTGGAGGTACCGGCCAGGGTAGAGCCGACGGTGTCGTCGGCAATCAGGGTGCCGTTTGCAAGCGTATAGTGAATGGTATACTTCACAGCTGTTTTAGAACTCCACTCGGCAAAGATGTCCAGGTCACGATTGACCGGCATATTGTTGAAGTCGAAGGCTTTTTTCTCCGTGCCGTCCATATAGAACCAGCCGGCGAACACATAGTTGCCATTGGATGGCTCCTCGGGCGCCTTGCCAAGGCTGCCGTGAGGGACGGACTGGGAGTCACCTATCTGCTCGGTCATGTCTACGGTTTTGAAAACACGGACCGTGTGGGTCTTGGGAGCCCACTTGGCGTAGAGGGTTACATCGGAAGCGGGCATGATCTTCGTAGTAAAGTCAACCTTGGAACCCTCAAAGCACTGGGGCGTGGTGTACCAGCCAGCAAACTCGTAACCGTTGGGCTCCATGTCGTTGGGGTAATCCGGTATGAAGTTGTAGTCGTTCAGTGGCGCTTCGTACTGAACACTGACCTGCTTGTTATCAACAAATGCATTATAGTTGTAGAATTTTAGATTGTAGCTGTTGCGGGTGTAGTACAGGTAGTTGTTTCTGTTCATACTCACGCTTCCGCCCTCCGGAAGATAGGGGTTGGAATCACCCTGGGTGAAGCCGATGATGGGATGGAACTCCTCGGCGTAGGTCAAGTTGGTGTACGAGCTGTAATCCAAATCGATCACCTTGTATTGCTTGTAGTTCTTACCGTTGGAAGTGGTATCCCCCGCCGCGCCGTTCAGCGTCTCCACATAGTAGTAGATCTTCGCGCCGGATTCGGAGTCATATTTATCAAAACTGATATCTTCTCCCGGCATGGTATCAATACTGCCAAGATATCGTTGCTTATTTGAATTACCATATGTTTCGGTGCCATTCGGAACCTTCCACCAAATGGTATCATTGTCATCCTTGATGGGGAAGTTTCCGTGAATATCTGCCTGATACTTGGCGGTGATGGTTTTAATCACCTTATAGCAGTTATCGTTATGTGAGTGAAGAATCCATTCATCACAGTCAAGGACTCTGAATTTGAGCGTGTAGGTGTTTCTGGTATAGTACACATTGACAACAGTGGAGCCGTCGCCTTCCACGATGACGTTCTTATCGGTCTTATCGGCATTGAAGGTGAAATGCGGGATGGTCTCCGCCTGACCGAAGGTACTTCCGTTTACGGTGCTGGCGGACATGGCTTGTTTCTTTTCAGACTTAAAGTAGCTATAGTTATCGTCATTGGCGTTTTGTTTCCAATAAACGACGGTATAGGTAGTGTCGGAGGTCTTCCACTGCGCCTGATACTTTAGGTTCATAAACGGAACGGTGATGCTGTTTACAAGGGAATATGCTGCCTCCTGGTCTGCAGTGGGTGCTTCACCGCCACAAGACACCAGCTTCCAGCCGTCAAACACGTAGCCGGGGCGGGTGGGCTTGCCTACCGAGACGGTGGCTCCGTAGCGGGTATAGATGGGGTCTACGCCGTAGCCGCCGTTCAAATCAAAGGAAACCAAATAATAATTGCGGTCGTAATAGACCTCGACCTCGGTGGAGCCGTCGGCTGCGATCTTTACGTCCTTATCATAATACAGGGCAGAAAAACCATCGATATCTATAGCGCAATCAGCAATCAAGCTGCCGTTGAGGCCCTGTTTTTCGGTGGTCGTATACAGGGTGTAGTTGTCATCCAAGATGTTTTGGATGAGGTGATGCACCTGGTATTTTACAATGGTGGGCTTATATGTGACGGTGTAAGTATAATCCTGGTCTATGGCAGAGAATGTGAGCATACGCTCAGTGGTGCTCTGCTCGTCACTCTCCCAATAGGGAAGATAGCCGACGGACTCGGGGAATTTGACGGTGGTAGTGAAGGCACCGCCAGCCTCAATAGTGGCTACATAGGGATCGGCAACCAAGGTGCCGTCTGCATACACGAATTTCACCGTGATGGTGTAGGTTGTCAAATCGGCGCCGATGGGTGCATTGTAGCGAACAGCGGCTTTGCGCGGTGCGGAGACGGAGGGCGCAGACGAGGCAGCCGCATCCGGAACCACATAGGACACGCGGACGGCGACGGGCTGGCTGACGCTGGCGCCGGCGCTGCCGGTGATGACAGAGCGGACGTAGGTGACGCCGCGGCTATCCAAAAGGCTTGCGACCATGGCATAGCTGAGGGTGAGGAAGTCTTGCTTCTGTCCAGAAATGGTTACCCACTGGTCGGCGTCTTTATCAGCACAAAGCTGCCAGGCATAGGTGGCGTCCTTTTTTTCCTCCACGGTGAGGGTGAGCTTGTCATCCTGGGGAAGGGTGACGCTTGTGGTGGCCTTTCCGGCGTAAAGCACGGAATGCTCCCCCTCCGCCGCTTCCGCGATCAGGGCAAGCCCGCCCAGCTGGGCCGAAGAAAAGAGCGTGGCAAGGCAGAGCAGCAGCACAATCCCCTTGGTAAGGCCGCTGCGCAGCTTCATTGCCTGGCGCTTCAGATATTGCAGCATTTCTCATTTCCTCCCTTCTCAGGCTTCAGGCCAGCCGGCGGCGTCCAGGGCAGAGGCGCCGTTGTGCGCGGTCTGCGTGGCGAAGGCGTTCACCTGCAGAATGGCACGGCTCTCCTGGTACATATTGCTCATGGTCTCGGCGAAGTGGACCGCAGTGAACAGCGGCTCCGTGGTCTGGCCCGGCTCCAGGGCGGCGTTATAATAGTAATAGCCGTCCTTTTCCGTCCAACTCTCCGTGTTCAGGTCGCAGGTGACCAGAGAAAGGTCCGCCTCCCCCTCCACGCCCCGGGCCAGCTCAATGGCCTTGTCCAGGGAGACACGCACCCAGGCGGGCTGGCCGCCGGTGTTGGTCACCGTGACGATCTTGGAGACATCGCTGCCGGGCATAACGCCCAGCTGATCCTCAAAGGGCACGGTCTTTTCACCGTCCGGAGTGAGCATCCGCTCCTCCAGGGCGATTTTCACATCGCCGGTGGTGATGACGTTCCGGGCGGTGCCCTGGGCCGTGAAATAGGCCAGGGTACCGTAGACCGACAGCGCCGCCAGGATTAGCACCACGGACAGCGCCAGCAGCTTGGTTTTCAGACTTCTTTTCTTCATAATTACACTCCTCATTCTCCAGTATTGAGGTCATAGGAGAATATCCGGCGCACTGTGCCGGGTACTCTCCTATGACCTGCGCCCCCGAAGGGGTGCAGGTCCGGGAAAATAGCAATTACTTAGCGTCAAAAGCGGTGAAAGCAGCGGCAGCGTCTGCGAAGCCCTCGGCCTGGATGGCGTCAGCCTCGAAGATAACGTCGAAGGATTCAACATTTGCCAGATCCTCAGCCGTTGCATCCTTATTGATAGCAATGTTGCCCCAGACGTTCCAGAAGGTCAACTCGCCGGCCTTTACAGGCTTTACAAAGGTAAAGTCATACTCATAGTACATAATGCCATCGCGCTCAACTTGCTTAACATCTGTTGCACCAGCGGTATTATAAGCGGTGACAGCCTTTGAGGTGACCTGACCCTCGTTCATAGCGGTAGTTGTCCAATAGGAAGGGCCCTTGTCGATGACATTAAACAGGGATACGGGAATCAGCGTGCGGATGCGGATATACGCATCGTTGGCACCGATGTTCTTCACATAGGGGTTCTTGCGAACGTTAGCACCGGGAACCATGTTCTGGCTGTGCTCCTGGAAGTAGCCTTCCTTGTAGGCTGCGGCATCGGCTTCAATCTGCGCATCGGAGAAGTACTGGCCATCCCAAACCTCGCCGGAGGTAACGTAGTTGGGGGTGTTATCGGGAGTGCCCTGCATATCCACGTCAGCTGCCCACAGATAGCCGCCCATTAAAGGTTCCGTTTGACCAACGGCATTGCCCTTACCAGCATTGACGCGGTGGTACTGGGACTCCAGCAGCTCGATCTTCACATTACCAACGGTGAAGGTATTGGTCTTAGCATCAGTATCCGTGAAATACGCCACGGTGGCGCCGGCGATGGCCATAACCACCAGCACGGCCGCCAGGCACAGGGATACGATTTTCTTCTTAGTCATGACTCTTTTTTCCTTTCATTTATGTATTTAAATAAATTTGGGGAAACAAAGGGGAGATTAGCCCTTGGGAGCGTTGTCCCAAGCCTGCTTAGCAGTAAAGTCCGTATTGTTGGAGCTGTGCAGCTGAGAAGCATAAGCGGTGATGGTCAGAGTGGGATAATTCGCAGTGGTCAGGCCTTCCATCATCGCCTCAGTAACAGTACCCTTAACGGTTACCTGGTCATTCAGCAGGACACTGTAAGCAGTACCGATTTCAGCAGTAGTAACCCTGCGTGCATAGACGTTGGTCTCTTCGGCAACAGGCTCCCAACCATTGGCCATTTCATAGGTCATGAATGTGTCAAAGTTTGCAGACTTCTCCAGCTTCACGAACAGCCAGCACTCCTCGCTGCCAGCGAGAACCTTAGCCGCAGGATCTTTGGCGATAGTCTGACCGGGAACCATCTTATACTGGGTACCAGTGTTTTCCTTCAGTTCGATCTTAATGTTGCTGGGAGCGAAGGTGTTTGTCACCACTTCAGACTTAGCAGTCAGCCAGGCCAGGGTCCCTCCGATGGCGCAGCAAAGCACCAGAACCACTGCCACGATTGAAAGAACTTTCTTCTTCATGTTTTTTCTTTCCTTTCCTTATATTTGGTTTTGATTTTTATTTCAACAGGCGCCGGGGCCCCTCGTCCCCTTTGCCTGTCGGAACCAAAGAGAAATTACTCGAACTTAGCCCAAGCAGCGTCGGCGCTTTCAAAGCCGTCCGCCTGGATGGCCTCGGCCACCACGTTGATCTCAAAGCCCTCCAGAGCCTTCAGCTGATCGTTGGTAGCCCACTCAGGCACCTTGATGCTGTCAAACAGAACGGGCAGCACTACATTCCCATCGGGAGCAGCAACGGTCTCATTGTAATAGAAGTAGTAGGTCAGGGTGTCATTCTTAGCATTAAAGTACTTGGCATCGGCCAGCATTTCTTCCGTGTCGACCATATTGTCGGGAATGATGCCGTCCCACTTGGCAGCATTGGCCTCCACAAAGTTGACCATGCGCATCAGGGGGAATGCATTCTCGACACCGGTCACTTCATCAGCAAACTCGGGATCCGTGCACATAGCAATGATCTGAGAAGCCTTGTTGAAGGTGACCTTCATGCGGACATAGGACGCCACACTGGGCTTCAGCACCGTGACAGTAGGATCCTTGGTGTAGGTGTGGCCGGGGAGCAGCTTGTACTCGTTCTCGGTAACACGGGCAACCGGGTTGCCATCCTTATCCACCACCTGAGTGCCATTCTCGTCCACCTTGGCCTCGTCCAGCTTGATGGCAACATTACCGACAGTAAAGGTGTTCTTGACATCCTTGCTGTCCGTCAAATACGCCATGGTGCCCAGCACGGAAGCGGCCACGAGCAACACCGCGCACAGAGACATCAGCAGTGCCTTTGTCTTTGTTTTTGCTTTCATCACAAAAACCTCCTGATAAAGAATAATATATATGGGAGCCTTGCGGCGTTACCCCTTAGTTATGGGCCGTGGGATCCTCCCCGGCGCCCTGGCCCTTTCCCCTTTTGCCGCTGTCATCCAGCAGGTCGGGCAAAAACACCAGCAGCACCAGCACCACGGCAAAGCCGATGGCAAAATACAGCCCCGGCGGGTTCTGCACGAAGTTGGCGAAATACCCCAGATAGGGAACGGAAAACACAGGCTTGCCAATGACGTTTTTATAATGCACGGGCGTACCGTCCGGGGCGTCGTTGGCATCCCCCTGGGTGCGGAAGCGGAGGACGGAGCTGTCCTCCTCGTCGGGCAGGATCTCAATGATCCGGTGGGTGGCCACGGTATCCTCATTGAGCATGAAGGTGATGGGATCTCCCACCCGGAGGTCCTGCGGGTCCACGCTCTTGACATAGAGCAGGGAGCCGGTGTGATAAGTAGGCTCCATAGAGCCGGAAAGAACAACATATGTATTCAGCCCCACCAGCCGGACGCCCACCAGGGCCACAGCCAGCAGCACCACCAGCACCACCAGCACCGTGCTGACTGCATTCCAAATTTTTTTAAACGAATGACTCATTATAATATGTACTCCCGGGGATTATTCTGCGTTGGCCGGACGGAGCAGCCGTAAAAACCGCAAAAAGCTTATCTCCTGTGTGATAAGCCCAATGCGCAATTCAATGTCAAGACAAAATATAGCACAATGCACATCAAAATGCAATAGCTAAAAACGAAATTTTGAATAAAAATTTGAAAGAATTTTCTCTTGCAGCAAAAAAGAGTAATATTTTTTTAAATAATTATAAGATACTGGAATTTTTTGTAGTCAAAATAAGGGCAGGTAGAATTTATTATCGGTCGATCGTTTTTTGCAGCAGAAACGATTTTCAGCATCAAACCGAGTCTCTCCGGGCGCTTACAGTAAGCGCGGCGGGATACATAGCTGCGGCTGATGCCGAAGGCCGCGGCCACCTGGCGCTGGGTTTGGGGCAGGCGGCCGGATAGTCCATACCGGCGGCGGATCACCTCTGCCTCCCGGTCCGTAAGGCAGCGGCCCACCAGCTCCCGGATGCGCAGGCGCTCCTCCCGGTCGGCCATATCCGAGAGCATGGTGTCGTCGCAGCCCACCACGTCCATGAGGCTGAGGGCGCCCCCGGCGGCGTCGGGCTCGATGGTATCGGACAGGGACACCTCCCCCTGCAGCTTTTTGCGGCTGCGGAAGTACATGAGCACCTCATTCTCCACACAGCGGGAGGCGTAGGTGGCCAGGCGGATCTTCCGCTCCGGGCGGAAGGTATCCACGGCCTTGATAAGCCCGATGGTGCCGATGGAAATCAGATCCTCCTGCTCCGCCGCCTGGGTGTAGTATTTTTTGATAATGTGCGCCACCAGGCGCAGATTATGCTCCACCAGGATGTTCCGGGCCTCCAGATCCCCGGCCAGGCTGCGCTCTAAGTACATTCGCTCCTCTCCGGCGCTCAGCGGCTTGGGAAAGGACCCGGTATCCCCCGTAAGGCGCAGAGTCAGGAACAGGCTGTTAGCCAGCAGAAACAGCGCTGCAGACAGCATATGCATCTCCCCTTTCCCTGCCATCCTATGCCCCCATGGGCAGTCCCTATACAGATAAAAAAGTACGCCCGGCGGCCCGGGCAAAAACCGCCTTTTGCCGCGGCGTCCGGGTCCGTGGTAGATATTTTATCCGCCAGGCCCATTTAAGCGCTAAATTTTTTGCCTTTTCTGTTGACATTTCTCTCTTATGCTGATAAAATATTTTTGCAAAAAACGGCAAATAAATAGATTTTTCAGTAAGCAGGTGATCGTATGCTGCACAAGGAATCCAAATCGGATAGAAACAAGCGCTTCGCGCGGATCTGGAGCCTGTCCCGCTCTGACGCGGGCAAAACCCAGGAGTTCATGGCCAACGGCCTGGGCGTCAGCAAAAAAACCATTCAAAACTGGGAAAAGGGCGCCAGCGCCCCGGATCTGTACGAGGGGTCGGAGTGGTTTCGCGTGTTGGGCACCAATCCCATGCCCTACTACCTGGCGTTTTTGTACCCCTGGCTGTTCGACGGCATCAAGCCCGAGGACGATGACCAGGAGATCGAGCAGGCCCTGCTGTTTTTGGTGAAGAACATGACCTCAGTAGAAAAGCGGGAAATGCTGTATCTCATGGCTGGCCGCCACGGCAGCCCCTGGTACTCCCTGCTGCAGATGTTCACCGCCCACTGCCACTGCTCCCTGCGCTCCCGGGTCACCGCCGCCCGTACTATTTTGGAGAATTACGAGATGGACATGGCCTGCGGCTCCCTGGTGTGCCAGGATAACGTGCAGCCGGATATGAAGATGCTGCACCACGCCGTGGAGGAGGGCAAGCTGTCCGTTTTCAACCAGCTCTCCGGCTATACCAACGTGGACTTTCCCGCAGAGGATTGATCCATCCTTCCCCGTCCCTCTCCGCTCCGGCGGAGGGGGACGTTCTACTGTCGAAAATTCCTTTGGGTTTTTCCGACAAAAGCCCCATAATCTGCTGCGGGCGGCAAACTCCACGAGACTTTTTTCATGCATTAACTCCTCCTTCTGCCAAAGCGGAGGGAGCAGTTTTTTTACCGCCATCGAGCACGGCTCTTGTTATCAGCGGCCGGCTTTGGTATAATGGAAGCAGATTGAAAGGGGGCAGGGCCATGCGTTCATTGGCGGCTATCGCATTTTCCTTTGCGGCGGCCATCCTGTCCCTGTGCCTGCTGCCGGTGGGGCATTGGGTCTTTTGGGCGGCGGGTATTCTATCAGCGGCCGGTGGAGTCGTCTTGCTGCTGCCCAGGCTGCGGGCCCTCGGGCGGCTTCGGGTCTACCTGGCCCTCATCACCCTATCCCTGGCGGCGGGGCTGCTGTATGGCCGTGGCTGGAGCGCCCTGGTGGCGCAGCCTGTGCAGGATAAGTGCGGCAGCAGCCATCTGTTTTCCGCCACGGTGTGTGATTGGCCGGAGCAGCGGGATTTTGGCTGGCGGGTCACGGTGCGCCTGGCAGATGCCCGGGGCGCCAAGGCCGCGTGCTATCTCAGCGATGAAGCGGCCGCCCTTTTGGAGCCGGGGCAGACCCTTTTGGGAAGTGCCTACTGGCAGGATGCCTCCGTTATCAAGGGCACAGAGCTGTCCACCTTCACCTCCCGGGGGATCTTTGTCCTGTTGTACTGCGAGGAGATGCCCACGGTGGCCCAAGGTCAGGTGGGCTCCCTGCGATATCTGCCCCAGCGGATGGAAAAGGCCTTCCGGGACAAAATCGCCCGGATATGGGAGCGTGACGGCACTGTGGCCAGTCTCCTGCAGGCGGAGCTTCTGGGAGAGCGCAGCGGCATCTCCGAAGAACTGTCCGTCCGCTTTTCCGAGGCGGGTGTGAGCCATCTGTTTGCCGTTTCCGGGCTGCACTGCGCCTTTTTGCTGACGCTGCTGAGTCTGCTTGTAGGGCATCGGCGCCGGCTTTTGGCGGCAGTGGGCACGGCAGTGCTGATATTTTATATGTTTATGGTGGGGCTGACGCCTTCGGTGGTTCGGGCGTGTATCATGCAGTTTTTCCTGCTGCTGGCGCCCCTGCTCAAGCGGGATGCCGACCCTATCACCTCCCTGGCGGCGGCTCTGGGACTCATTCTGCTGGTCAACCCCTATGCCGCAGCCAGCGTGAGCCTGCAGCTCAGCTTTGGCGCCATGCTGGGGCTGATCCTGATCACGCCCCGGGTCTACGGGTTCTTCCGGGCAAGGAAACAGCCCCGGGCAAGGCTTGCGGCCAAGGCATGCACTTTTTTGACCGGTACACTCTCCTCCACCCTGGGGGCTATGGTGTTCACCGTACCGCTGACGGCCTACTATTTCGGCGTATTTTCCGCAGTGTCGCCGCTGACAAGCTTGGTGTGTATCCCCTTGGCCTCCGGTAATTTCATGGCCGGCTTTTTGACGGTGCTGGCGGGCTTTGTTTGGCTGCCCGCCGCCCGAATTCTGGGATATGTCAGCTGGGCCCTAAGCAAGCTGTTTCTGCTGACGGTGGACCTGGCCGTCTCCATTCCCCACCACGCGCTCTACACGGATACCAATCCATTCTTGGTTTGCTGGCTGGTGTTTGTATACGCTCTTTTCATTTTGTGCGTCCTGACCCGAGACCGGCTCCGGAAATATGCCCTGGCTGCCGTGCTGTCCCTCCTGGCCCTGGTGCTGTGCGTCAACCTGCGCGCAGCAGAGTTTCACAGCGGTGCGCTGACAGCGGTCGCCGTGGATGTGGGACAAGGGGCCAGCACCCTGCTGCTGTCCGGCGACGATGCCATCCTGGTGGATTGCGGCAGCAGCAACCGCTACAAGCATCCGGCCCAACAGGTGCTCTCGCAGCTGGGCAGTATGGAGGTGCGCCGCCTGTCGGCGGTGGCCGTAACCCACTTCCATGCCGACCACACCAACGGCCTGGCGGAGCTGTTCAGCCGGGTGGAAATTGACCGGCTCTATCTGCCGCAAATAGAGGACGACTACGGCGTGCGGGATAAACTGGTGGCTCTGGCCCAGGAGCACGGCACTCAGGTGCTGTTCGTCACAGAAAAACAATCCATTCCCCTGGGGCAGTGCAGCCTCACGGTTTTCCCGCCCGTGGGCTCGGGCGATCCCAACGAGCAGGGACTGACATACCTGTGCAGCAGCGGCAATTTTGACCTGCTTATTACGGGCGATATGTCCGGGCAGACGGAGCTGGCGCTGATCGGGCAGTACGACCTGCCGGATCTGGAGGTCCTTATGGTGGGCCATCACGGATCCAAATACAGCTCCCAGCAGGATTTCCTGTCCGCCCTTACTCCGGAGGCGGCCATCATCAGCGTGGGAGACAACAGCTACGGTCACCCCACAGACGCAGCCATTTCCCGGCTGGAGGCCGTGGGCGCAGAGGTCTACCGCACCGACAACCAGGGCTGTATCACCGTGACCGTACACTATCACTAACGAGAGGAGCCACACGCTATGGCAGCGGAAAAGAGCAAAGCCTCAGGCAAAAACGCCGCATACGACCGCCTGCGCAAGGCCATAAAGGAAAAAGCGCCTGCCCGGGCCTATCTGTTTTACGGGGAGGAGAGCTACCTGCGCCAGACCTATGTCCAGCAGCTGCAGGAGCTTCTCATTCCCAGGGGCAGCGAGGATTTTAATCTCCACCGGCTCTCCGGCAGCCGTGTCACAACCCAGGACGTGGCCGACGCCGTGGAGTCCATGCCCATGATGGCGCCCAGCACCCTGGTAACGGTGACGGATTGGGATATTTTCAGGCTCGATGAAAGTCAGCGCAGCCAGCTCACGGAGCTTTTAGAGGATCTGCCGGACTACTGCACCGTGGTGTTTATCTATGACACAGTTCCCTACAAGCCGGACCGGAAAATGAAAAAGCTCACCGCCGCCATAGATAAAAATGTGGAGGTGGTGGAGTTCCAGGGGCAATCCCGGGACGCACTGGTCCGTTGGCTGCAAAAGCGCTTCCGCGCCCTGGACCGCAGCATCGACCAGCAAACGGCGGACTATATGCTCTTTTACTGCGGCTCCATGATGGATAACCTCATCGGCGAGGTGAACAAGGTGGCGGCCTTTGCCAAGGCCGAGCAGGTCACCGCTGCCGATATTGCCGCCGTGGCGGAGCCGGTGCTGGACGCCCGGATCTTCGACATGACCAACCACATCTCCGCCCGGGATTATAACAAGGCTGCCGCCGTGCTGGGAGACCTGCTGCGGATGCAGACGGAGCCCATCGTCATCCTGGGAGCCATTGGCAAGGAACTGCGGCGGCTGTATACCGCCCGCATGGCTTTAGACAGTGGCAAGGACCGTTTTTGGCTCATGGACCTGTGGCAGATGCGCAGCGACTATCCCGCAAGGCTCCTCCTCCAGGCGGCCCGGCGGGTGGATCATGCGTGGTGCAAGCGCTCCCTGGCCGCCTGCCAGCTGTTGGATCGGCGCATGAAAAGTGAAAAAAACATTGACCGGGAGGGTGAGCTGGTGCGATTTGTTATGGAGCTGGCGGAGCAATGAGCAAGCCGCGCATTGAAGAAGTCATCGTGGTGGAGGGCCGCTACGACAGAAATATGCTTTTACAGGTGGTGGACGCCACCGTTGTGGAGACCGGCGGCTTCTCCGTGTTCAATGACCGGGAGAAGCTGGCCTTTCTTCGGAAATTGGCCCAAAAGCGAGGCCTGATCCTGCTGACGGATTCCGATGGGGCGGGCTTTGTCATCCGCAATTATCTCAAGGGGGCTATTCCAACGGAGCAGGTAAAGCAGGCCTACATCCCCGACATCCCCGGCAAGGAGCGCCGCAAGCGCAAGGCCGGGAAAGAGGGCAAGCTAGGCGTGGAGGGCATGACCCCGGAAATTCTCCTGCAGGCCCTGCGCCGGGGCGGCGCTACCTTTGTGGGGGAGGCCGCTCCCTCAGCCGCAGTCCCCATCACCAAGGCCGACCTGCTGGACCGGGGCCTCATCGGTCCCGGCAGTACCCAAAAGCGACAGCAGCTGCTGAAAAATCTGGAGCTGCCGGAACACCTGTCCCCCAATGCCCTGCTGGAAACACTGAATCTGCTGATGAGCCGGGAGGAATTTTATGAACAGTAATTCTTTGGAGATTGAGCGCCGCTTTCTCATCCTCCGCCCGCCGGAGCCGGAGCTGGCGGCCCGGTGCAGCCACGTCTATCACATGGAGCAGACCTATCTCCTCTCCCCGCCTCACCAGACGGAGCGCGTCCGCCGCCGGGAAGGGGCTGACGGCGTGGCCTTTTTCCACACTGTGAAAATTGACCGCAGCGCCATCACCCGCCTGGAGCAGGAGGAGGAGATCACCCCCGAGGCTTACGACGCCTACCTCACCCGCCGGGATCCCATGACCGAGACCATCCGCAAGACCCGTTACTGCCTGCCGGAGGGGCCATACACCTTTGAGATCGATTTCTATCCCTTCTGGCCCCGCTGCGCCGTCATGGAGATCGAGCTGCCCCGGGAGGATACCCCCTTCCGTTTTCCGGATGGCATCACCGTGGTGCGGGAGCTCACCGGAGACCGGCGCTTCAGCAACGCGGCCCTATCCCGGCATATACCCGCGGAAAGTGAGCTAATATAGAACGGAAGTCTTGCATTTTTCGTATGCAGTCGGTATAATAGTATAATATTTTTGCAGTAATTTACTATAAGGAGTAAAACGATATGAGCGAGGAAAACAAAGTCATCGCCGCTAACGAGCCTGAGCGCGCCGAGGGCAGCAACTTTATTGACAATTTCATCACCGAGGACCTGGCCCCCGGCGGCCAGTACGAGGGCATGACCGTCCACACCCGTTTTCCCCCGGAGCCCAACGGTTACCTGCACATCGGCCACTGCAAGGCCCTGTGCATCGACTTCGGTACCGCTGAGAAGTTTGGCGGTCTGTGCAACCTCCGTATGGACGACACCAACCCCACCAAGGAGGATGAGGAGTTTGTGGGCGCCATCCAACAGGACATCCACTGGCTGGGCTTCGATTGGGGCGACCGTTTCTTCTTCGGCAGCGACTATTTTGAGGAGGATTACCGCCAGGCGGTGCTGCTCATCCAAAAGGGGCTGGCCTATGTGTGCCAGCTGACCCCCGAGGAGTTCAAGGCCAACCGGGGCGACATCGGTGTGCCCGCCATCTCCCCCTACCGGGACCGGCCTATTGAGGAAAGCCTGGACCTGTTCCGGCGTATGCGCACCGGGGAATTCCCCAACGGTGCCATGACCCTGCGTGCTAAGATCGACCTTGCCAGCGGCAACTTCAATATGCGCGACCCGGTTATCTACCGCATCAACCACATGAGCCACCACCGCCAGGGCGACAAGTGGTGCATCTATCCCATGTACGACTTCGCCCACCCCATCCAAGATGCTCTGGAGGGCATCACCCACAGCCTCTGCTCCTTGGAGTTTGAGGCCCACCGGCCGCTCTATAATTGGGTTATTGAGCACTGTGAGTTGCCCGCCCGCCCCCGGCAGATCGAGTTCGCTCGCCTGGGCATCGACCACACCGTCATGTCCAAGCGCAAGCTCCGGGCCTTGGTAGAGGAGGGCCGGGTCTCCGGCTGGGACGATCCCCGTATGCCCACCCTCTGCGGCCTGCGCCGCCGGGGCTACACCGCCGCCTCTATCCGTAATTTCTGTGAACGCATCGGCGTGGCCAAGTCCCCCAACGTGGTGGAGTTTGGCTTCCTGGAGCACTGCCTGCGGGAGGATCTGAACGCCACCGCCGAGCGCACCATGGCTGTGCTGCGCCCCATTAAGCTCACCATTACCAACTATCCCGAGGGCCGGAGCGAGGTTTTCCAGGTGGAAAACAATCCCACTGACCCCACTCAGGGCACTCACGAGATCACCTTTAGCCGCCACCTGTGGATGGAGGCCGACGACTTCCTGGAGCAGCCCATCCCCAAGTATAAGCGTCTGTTCCCTGACGGCCCCGAGTGCCGCCTGAAGGGTGCGTATCTGGTGAAGTGTACCGGCTGTGTCAAGGATGAAAGGGGCCATATCACCGAGGTTCTCTGCGAATACGACCCCAACTCTCGGGGCGGCGACCCCGCTGACGGCCGCAAGGTCAAGGGTGCAACGCTCCACTGGGTAGATGCGGAAAACTGCCTGGACGCTGAGGTGCGCCTCTATGATAACCTTTTCTCCGATGCCCAGCCTGACGGGCCGGATAAGAACTTCCTGGATTGCCTGAACCCCGAATCTCTCTCCATCCTCACCGGATGCAAGGTGGAAAAGGGAATGGCTGCCGTGGCCGCCGAATTTGATAAGCGGGAAAATCGCACCGGCACCAACGCCCCCACCTTCCAGTTTATGCGCACCGGCTATTTCTGCATGGATAACCGCCACTGCACAGCAGACCACCTGGTCTTTAACCGCAGCGTCTCCCTGAAGGACAGCTTCAAAAAGTAAGAATGATGTATGTATCCCCCGCGCCGAAGGGCGTGGGGGATACTTTTTTGGTGTTTCAGGGCGCAAAAAGCAGGGGTGGACAGAATCATCCACCCCTGCAAGGGGTCAACTTACTATGATGCCCTCGTGGTCTACAGGCAGGGGGAGCTGACGCCAATGGCCGGGAAGCTCAGAAAGACGGGCGGCAAGCCTTGCATCAAAATCCAGGTCTGCGGACAGGCACAGGAGGGTGGGTCCCGCACCGGAGATAAAGAACGCCACGCAGCCGCAGCTATTAGCCAGGGCCTCGGCCTCGTCAAACCCGGGGATCAGGGCGCGGCGGAAGGGCTGATGGAGCTTATCCCGGAGAGAGACGGAAATGGTCTCCGTGTCACCCTCCTCCAGGGCCCGCAGCAGCACGGCCGTACGGGAGACGTTAAAAATAGCGTCTCCGTAGGGAACCTCCTTCGGCAGGACACCTCGGGCCAGGTGGGTGGAAAGCTGAAAATCCGGGATGAGGGCCGTACAGCGCAGGCGCTTGTGCAGGCTGTACCGGGCGATATAGGGCCGTTCATTTTCCACAAAGGAGGCGACCAATCCGCCGAAGATGGCTGGGGCCAGGTTATCCGGGTGGCCCTCAATGTCATTGCACACGGCCAGCAGCTCCGCCCGGGTCAAGGGGGAGCCATGGTTTGCATTGGCTCCGGCAGCACCGGCAGCGATAAGGGCGGCGCTGCTGCCCAGGCCCCGGCAGATGGGGATCTCCGCCTGCACGGAGATGCGCAGGCCCGGCATGGGCAGGCCCAGCTTGGAAAGCACGGCCTTGTAGGCGACCACGGCCAGGTTCTCCGCCGTAGCATATTCCGGGTCAACACCCTCGAAATACAGCCCCTCGGCCAGCTCCTCAAAGGTGAGGGTGTTATAAAGGGCCAGGGCCAGACCCAGGGTATCAAAGCCGGGGCCCAAATTGGCGGTAGTAGCGGGAACGCGGACGGTTACCATTGTGCCTCACCTGCCTTCTGCAGGACATAGTCCAGCATGTCCTCCCGGTCGATAACGTCGGTATGCCGCACGGGCTTTTGCCGCAGAGAGGCGAGATTTTTAGGCACAGGCACGCCGGTGCAGGCGTGGAGAGCTTCCATGACGGCAAATTCATCGTCTGCCACCCGCTGCCCCAGGGCAGATAGAACAGCCGTGGGGAATTTATAGGGGCTGGCGGTGGAGAGGACCACCACCGGCACACCGTCCCGGTGCATGTGGATAAACTGGTCGGCCACAGTCCAGGCCACGGCAGTATGTGGATCACAGAGGTATTTTTCCCGGGCCCAGACCCTGCCTATGGTGCGAGCGGCGGCGTCATCATCGCAGCAGCCGCAGGAGAACTCCGCCTGGAGCTTCTGCAGCAGCTCATCCGTCACCTTATAGTGGCCCACCTCATTGAGGTCCTTCATAAGCCCCGAAACATAGGCATCGTCCCCGGTGAGGAGACTCAAAAGCCGCTCTAAGTTGCTGGAAACCAGGATGTCCATAGAAGGTGAGGTGGTCTTATAGAAGGTGCGGCGCTTGTCGTAGACGCCGGTGGAGAGGAAGTCCGTAAGGACGTCGTTGCGGTTGGAGGCACAGATGAGCCGGCCCACGGGCAGGCCCATACGTTTGGCAAAGTAGCCTGCTAAAATGTCGCCGAAGTTGCCGGTGGGTACGCAGAAATGCACCTTATCCCCCACACGGATGCGGCCGGAGCGCACCAGGTCGGCGTAGGCCTTGAAATAGTACACGATCTGCGGCGCCAGGCGGCCAATGTTAATGGAATTGGCGGAGGAGAGACGCACGCCGGGCAGGTCCTCCTCGTCACAGGAGGCGAAGATGCGCTTGACGCCGGTCTGGGTATCATCAAAATTGCCACGGACGGCGCAGACCTTCACATTGCCGCCCTCCTGGGTGACCATCTGCGCCTGCTGCACGGCGGATACGCCCCCGTGGGGGTAGAAGACGATGATCTTGGTGCCGGGCACATCCCGAAAGCCCTCCAGCGCCGCCTTGCCGGTGTCACCGGAGGTGGCGGTGAGAATGAGCATCTCGTCCTCAATCCCCTCCATGTCCCGGGCCTGACTAATCAGCTGGGGCAACAGGCTCAAGGCTACGTCCTTAAAGGCGCTGGTAGGGCCCCGGAACAGCTCCAGCACATAGCGGTCGCCCACGGATACCAGGGGAGTCAAGTCCTCTGTCTCAAACTTTCCGGCGTAGCCCCGGCGCACCAAGGCGGGCATATCCTCGTAATCCGGCAGCAGGGCCGAAAGGATCCGGGCGGACATGGTGAGGGTGTCCTCTTTCATAAGAGATTGCCAATCCAGAACAGGGATAGCTTCGGGCATATAGAGTCCCCCATCCGGCGCAATGCCCTGAAGTACGGCGGCCGCAGGAGAGGCCGTGAGGGCGTGGTTGCGGGTGCTTTGATATTTCATACAAGTTTCTCCAATCTTTTTCTTGCAATTTGCATAATGATATGATACACTGTCCCCAAGAAAAAAGCAAGTGTTTTTTATATGCGGACAAAATCAACTTTTTTGTCAGCGTGATTGAAAACCTTGCATTAATTTCACAGGAAAGCGAGCTGAAAATATGTTAAAGGTGCTGAAATTCGGTGGCTCCTCCATGGCGGACGCCAAACAGTTTGAAAAGGTAAAGAGCATTGTGCAGGCAGACCCAGCCCGGCGGGTGGTCATCGTTTCCGCTGCGGGAAAACGGTTTTCCGACGACCACAAGCTGACAGATCTGCTGTATCTGTGCTACGCACATCTGAAATACGGCGTGTCCTGCGACAGTGTGTTTCACATGATCCGTTCCCGGTACATAGAGATCCGGGACCACCTGGAGCTGAAGACCGACCTGGAGACGGAATTTGACGCCCTGCGCAGGAAAATGGATGCGGGCATCAGCCAGGACGAGCTGGTAAGCCGGGGCGAATACTTCGCGGCAAAGCTTATGGCGGACTATCTGGGCTATGACTTCCTGGACAGTGAGCTGTGGCTGAAATTTAACCTGGACGGCACGGTGGACCAGGAAAAGAGCTACGAGATCCTGGCCCGGATGGCCTCCGGGCGGCGAGTGGTGATCCCGGGCTTTTACGGCGCCATGCCCGATGGGAGCATCAAGACCTTTACCCGGGGCGGCAGCGACATCACCGGCGCCCTGGCGGCGGCGGCACTGGATGCGGATGTATATGAAAACTGGACGGATGTGTCGGGCTTTCTCATGGCAGATCCCCGCATCGTGAAGGACCCGCTGCCCATTGAGCGCATCACCTACTCGGAGCTGCGGGAGCTGAGCTATATCGGCGCCCAGGTGCTCCACGAGGGGACCATCTTCCCGGTGCGGGAGAAGAACATCCCCCTGAATATCCGCAATACCAACCAGCCCGACCATCCCGGCACTATGATCATGGAGTCCTTCGATGAGACGGAGGAGGCCAAGGACGGCAACTTCATCACCGGTATCGCCGGGCGGAAGAATTTCTCCGTTATCACCCTCACCAAAAACGGCATGAGCAATGAGGTGGGTGTGCTGCGGCGGATATTGGAGGTGCTGGAGAAATATCAGCTGGTGCTGGAGTACCTGCCCTCGGGCATTGACAGCGTGTCTCTGGTGGTGGCAGCGGACAAGCTGCGGCCCTGCCAGTATCAGCTGCTGGGCGACATACAGAAAATGCTGAAGCCTGACAGCATCCATGTCACCGATGACATGGCCATTGTGGCGGCGGTGGGCCGGAAGATGGCCTTTAAGCCCGGTACATCCGGCAAGATCTTCGCCGCCCTGGGTGAAAACGGCATCAACATCCGCATGATCACCCAAGGCCCCGACGAGCTGAACATCATCGTGGGCGTGGACAACAAGGACTTTGCCGGAGCCATCCGGGTGCTGTATGACAGCTTTGTGAAATAATCAAGGAGGATTTTATCATGAAAAAGTATAAAGTAGCGATTCTGGGCGCAACGGGCGCTGTGGGCCGGGAAATGATGAAAATTTTGGCAGAGCGGGATTTCCCTGTGGAGGAGCTGCACCTGCTGGCGTCAGAGCGGTCCGTGGGGCAGAAGATCGATTGGCAGGGCCGGGAGCTCACGGTGGAGCTGGCCTGCGACGAAGCCTTCCAGGGCATGGACATTGTCCTGGGTGCGGCGGAAAATGACATTGCCAAGAGATTTGCACCGGCCATCGTAAAGGCGGGGGCTATATTCGTGGACAACTCCAGCGCCTTCCGGCTGGACCCCGATGTACCCCTGGTCATCCCCGAGATCAATCCCCAGGACGCCAAGAAGCACAAGGGCATCATCGCAAACCCCAACTGCACCACCATCGTGTCCCTGGTGGCCATCAACGCCCTGAATCAGGACAGCCCCATCGAGAGCATTGTGGCAAGCAGCTATCAGGCCACCTCCGGCGCAGGCGCAGGCGGGCCTATTGAGCTGATGAACGAGGTGGAGGCCCTGCGGGAGGGCAAAAGCTACGAGCCCAAGGTGTTCCAGTATCAGATCGCCTACAATGTCATTCCCCAGATCGGCGGTGAGGCCTTCGAGGGCTACACCTCCGAGGAGATGAAGATGCAGAACGAGGGGCGCAAGATTATGCATCTGCCGGAGCTGAAGGTCAGCTGCACCTGTGTGCGGGTGCCGGTGGTGCGCAGCCACAGTGTGTCCATCGTGGTTCGGACCAAGGAGAAGATCTCCGTGGAGCGGGCCCGGGAGCTCATCGCCGCCGCTCCCGGCTGCCGGCTGGTGGACGACCTGAAGAATAAGAAATACCCCATGCCCCTGGATACCAGCGACCAGGATACGGTGTTCGTGGGGCGGATACGGGATGACCTAACCTCTGACAACGGCCTGAACATTTGGTGCTGCGGCGACCAGGTGCGCAAGGGCGCGGCCACCAACGCCGTGCAGATCGCGCAGCTGCTGACTGAATAACCGGCGAAAGGGACTACGGTCTGCTGCACGCATAATTTTTGCGCCGGCAGCCTGAGCGGTATTTTTCCCCACGCACATGCAGCGGTGAAAAATAATTTAAAATTTTCGCATCTGCGGATGTGAACTCTGCGTGGCCTTTCCTACCGCTAAAATAATGCACAGCACGCCGTAGAGTGTGCTGTGCATTATTTTTAATTAAAAATCCACGGTGCCGTCCAGCACCTTCAGGTCATAGGGCTCGAACACTACCTTGCGGTAGGCATCCACATCCATCCTTACGCCGGTCCAATCAGAATGGATCTCGCCGTTCTGCTTAATAAGGATGTCATAGAGAATGTCGTAGGTAACGCCATCCGCCCCCTTCTCCGTAATGGTGGAATAGGGCAGGGTCTTATGGTAGGTCATGTGGAGGCCCTTGTAGGCAAAATGGAAGCCGTTGCGCATACGGCAGCCATCCATCCCCATGTAGGTAAAGTACTTCTTCAGGTCCTGCAGAATGGGGTCATTCTTCTCCTCATACAGGTTCTCCGGCGTGGTCTCGGTATAGTCGTACCGGAACTGGATGGGGATCTTATAAGGCAGGAAGCGCTCCACATAATCCACCAGCTTAGCGGCGGGATAATTCTTATACAGCACGCAGTTGATGCGCGTGGGGCAGGCAATGCGGGCCACGATCTCGTCCGGCGACTCCTCCACATACTTCACCAAATGGCGGGAGATGTTCATGCAGGTGATCTTGTCCTTGTTTTTCTCGGTGAAGGCCAGCATTTTCTCCGCCGGGCAGTGGGGCTGCACAGGGAAGGTGGTGTTGATATAGATCTTATGGGTGGCGGGAATAGCATCCAGCATCTGCTGCAAGGCATTCAGATCCGCCAAGGGCTCCCCGCCGGTGAATACAAAGTCACACGCCGGGGTGATAGAGTCCATGATCCGGATGCTGCGCAGAATCGCCTCCAAGCTAAAACCGCTGCAATCGGCGTATTCCTTTTTGTTGATGCAAAACGGGCAGTGGTTGGCGCAATCATACGGAACAAAAACCGTGACGGTGGCGCCGCCTGCCCGGGTCTTATAGGGATGGTCCATGGAACGAATCTACCTCTCCGAAAAAAATCTCCCATATATCTTACAACGAATAACACCGAAAAGCAAGGAAAACATCCAAAAATCGGTCGTTATTTTCTTGACAAGCTACAAAAACCGCTCTCAGTAGGTTTTGCAGGCGCGCAGCTCCCGGCGAATCTGGCGGAAGGCCGCCTCCTCCCCCTCCTCCTTCAGCAGCAGGAGCCAGCGGCCCAGGAGAGCGGAGGTCTCCTCATGGATCCAAAACCGCCCCTTGGTGCGCTGGAAATAATCATAGGCCGAGGCATCGGTATACTGATCGCCCTGATAGACCCGGCAGGCGGCGATGCGGTCGCAAAACATCTCCGCCACGTATTTTTTCGGCATCTTGCAGCCGCCCATGGATACCGTGCCGTCCCGGGCGATACGGTAATCGATCCAGTATTCAAAGTGGTGGCGGTTGCGGCCCTTGTGGTGCAGCCAGGACAGGCTCACGCCGGTCTCGCTGCGCTCCTGGTCGTTGGGGCTGCGGAAGCCCTGATAATACTTGGCGCTGCGCCAAAACTCCGTAGGGCTGTACTTGCTCAGGTCGTGGGTCAGGCCCTGCCAATACAGACCCAGCTTAAAGCAGTAGCGCCGCACCAGCCGGCGATGGCGATTGACGGTTTTCAAATGCTCTCGAATATGCATCCTCGGCCCTCCCACGGAAAGATACTGCTATCATATCACAATTTGCGGCAAAAGGACAGGGGCAGCCAGCAGAAAAATAACAAAAGCCCGAGTCACGGCCTTTTCCGCGGAGGCGCCCCTCCACACAAGGGCATCGACAAACGGAAAAAAATCTGTTATACTGCGCACAAAGGAGTGTGAGTGCAATGGACAATCTGATCCGCGGCATACGAGTACTGCACCAAAATGCCATCCGTATAGAGGCAGACGGGAGAGTGCTGTACTTTGATCCCTACGGCGTGCAGGGTGCGCCACACGATGCCGATTACATCTTCGTCACCCACGATCATTATGATCACTTTTCTCCGGGGGACATCGGGCGGGTGTCCAAGGCAGACACTACCTTGGTCATTCCGGAGAGTGCCCGGGCCGCAGCGGAGGCTGTGGGCCTGGCCGTGCTGCCGGTACAGGTGGGGCAATCCGCCGCCCTGCCGGGGGTAAGCTTCCGCACCGTGCCAGCCTACAACTTAAACAAAAAATTCCATCCCCGAGCCAAGGATTGGGTGGGATATGTAGCGGAGCTCGGCGGTGGCATCTACTATATCGCCGGGGATACAGACGCCACGCCGGAGGCCCGAGCCGTCCGCTGTGATGTGGCGCTTCTGCCCATCGGCGGCACCTACACTATGGACGCCGAGGAGGCGGCGGATCTGGCCCGCGCCATCCGCCCCCGGGTGGTCGTCCCCACCCACTACAGCCACGCTGCGGCCGCCCGGCAGTTCCGGCAGCTGCTGGAGGGGGTAGTCCCCTGTCAAATTTTACTGGAAAACCTGTAACGGAGTCTTTTCACTGAATCACCCAATGGAGGAAAAACCGAAATGAATCACAATTTTTTGAAAAACATGGCACTGGCGGCTCTGTTTCTGGCCATTGGGCTGGTGCTCCCCTTCTTCACCGGCCAAATCCCCGCTGTTGGCAAAATGCTGCTGCCCATGCACATCCCTGTGCTGCTGTGCGGCCTGATCTGCGGCTGGCAGTGGGGCCTGGGCGTAGGCTTCGTGCTGCCGGTGCTGCGCTCGGTACTGTTCAGCATGCCCGTTATGTACCCCACGGCCACGGCTATGGCCTTTGAGCTGGCAGCGTATGGCGCGGTCATCGGGTATCTGTACACCCGGAGCAAATGGCGGTGCGTCAAGGCGCTGTATAAGTGCCTGATCCCCGCCATGATCGCCGGGCGCATAGTGTGGGGCGCCGTGATGGTCGTGCTGATGGGGCTGGGCGGCAGCGCCTTTACCTGGGAGCTGTTCCTGGGCGGCGCCCTGCTCAATGCCCTGCCGGGCATCGCCCTGCAGCTGGTGCTGATCCCGGCGGTGATGGTGCTGCTGGATCGGACGAAGCTGGTGCGCTTTACAAAGCCGGATCCCGCCTGCCGGCAGGCGGGGTGAGCGGACGGAGCGGCGGTTTGTTTCTGCTGCCGTCTTCAACATACCTAAAAAGCAAAACTGGCACCGCATGATTTGCGGTGCCAGTTTTGCATAGTCTTTATAGCCCTTATGGCATTGCCCTGTGATCTAAAGCAGTGCCATACCTCACACAAAGGAGCAGAGGATTCCGTTTTCCTTTGCGTAGTGCTCCACATAGGAATCCTGCCTACAAACAATGGTGCATTCTACTTTGGCGTCTCCGTCAGCGCCAAACACTTTTTCGCCCATAAAGCCAACTGTATCGGGGATGGAGATCGTTTTCAAGGCCATGCAGTCATAAAAAGCATGACGGTCAATGTGGATCGTTCCGGTGGGGACGATCACCGATCTCAGCGCTCTGCAGTAGTTAAACGCATTTTTCCCGATGATCTTCAGCCTTGCGGGCAGCTTTAGCTGCTGCAGGTTCGGGCAGATGTAAAAAGCCTCCTGTCCGATGCTGTCCACGGTGTCCGGAATGCTGACCGCCGTGATCTGCCGCTGTCTGGAGAATGCAAAGGGCGCAACTCTGGTCACAACATGCCCCTGCACTGTCTCAGGAATATCCAGCTCCTTGCCGCTGCCGGAATAGCCGATCACCTCGGCAATGTCATCCTGGCGCAGGCGGAAGCGGAAGCCGTCCTGCGTGACTACGCGGCCTTCGTTGAACTGCTGCTCATTCTGGAAGCTGGTGCCAAACAGATGGTCCACCGTCTTGGCAAGTGCCGCCTTAAACTGTCCGCTTCTGAAAAACACCACGTCCTCGTGGCGAATGTGCTTCCGCAGCCATTTTTCGAGGACCTCCCGGTCATCGGTATGGATGACATTGGTGCAGCCGTCCTCCAGCATTGCCTTATAGGTGCAGGCACTGTCCCCCGCAAAAAGCACTACCTGGTCCAGATGAAGCTTTGCCAGGTCATGGCCCAGCTTCTCGTGCATCTGCGGAGACTCCTCCCCCAGCTTGTCGATGTGGCCGGTCACGAAAATCTTTCTGCCGCCGTTTTTGACCGCGATCTGCTCCAGAGTCTTCGCCGCACCCAGGATGGTCAGCGGCTCGGCGTTGAAGGTATCCACAAAGAGATGGTATCCGCCGACCTCCACAAAGTTCTGCCGCATCCCGCTGGGCCGGTAGGTCTCCAAAAATGCGGGGATCTTCTCCATGGGGACGTCCGCCAGACGTCCCACAGCGAGGGCAAAAAGCGCATTATAAACATTATGCTCGCCGTAGAGATTCAGATGGATCTCCAGTGTCCCCTCCTTGCTCACTGCGGTAAAGTGGGTGCCGTCCAGCTCCGTGCGAATGTTTTGGGCATAGTAATCCGCCCGGGGGTCACTCTTAGAGCAGGTGACCACCCGATGCGTGTAGGCCGCCTTGCGCAACATATCGTCATCGTAATTGATAACCACCACACCGTCCGGCTGGGCATACCGCTCCAGGCTGGATTTATCATAGAAGATATTTTCCTTGGTGTGATACAGATTCAGATGAGACTCGCCGATATTGGTCAGCACCACGATGTCCGGAGCGAGGAACTTCGCCGAGCTCTCCACATAACCCGGCTGCACGCCGCCCACCTCCTGTACCCAGTATTCATAGGACGGATCCACCTGCTGGACATTGCGCAGAATAGCGCCATGGCTGTTGGCCATGGTGTGATGCGTGAAGGTGCGGTAAGAATTTGTCATTATGGCATTAATTAGGCTTGTGGTCGTCGTTTTTCCGACGCTGCCGGTGATGGCAATGCGCTTGGCGTGGCAGGGCTCCGCCCGCCACCGCTCAAAACAGGTCACACAGGCCTTGGGATCCTCCACCGTGATCACGTTGTCCTGGGGATAATCCTTCTTTATCTCCGGGTCACAGAATACCGCTATTACATTCCTCTTCAGCGCCTCAGGAATGATTTCGGAGTGCGGATACCATCCCGCGCTGATGACCACATCATCGTCCGTGGCATACACAGATTGGGTCAGCACGCGCCGGCAGCTCCGGTTAGGGTCCATCCCCTCGGGCAGCACAGCCCCGATGACCTCCGCAATGGTCCCCAGCGTCAGATTTATCCGTTTTTCGCCGCTTTCCCAAACGCTCTTGTCTGTTGTCTTCATCTTTCAGATCATCTCCACTCATTTGTTAAATTGTAGTCGTATTATTTGGAAAATGCTATATCTGTATTCCTGTCCATCCGCGTGAAAACGCACATCCGCAGCCGTCCGACGTATCACTGCCGCAAGCGACTTTAAAAAGGGCCGGAATCCGTCAGCAGTTCGTCGCATGTCACACCCAAAACCTTAGCGATCACCTTCAGCTCTATATCCGTCACAAACCGCTGTCTGCACTCTATACGCTGGATTGCATTTTTGTCCACATCCAGGCCCGCACGCTGCAGCATATCCGCAAACGCCCGTTGGGAGGGGTGTCCCTCCATCTTTTTCCGTAATTTCCTTATCCTTGCCCCGCAAATGTTATTCAATCCGTCAGCGGCTTTGTTTTTATACACTTTGCAACGCTCCCGATATTATTTGACATTTTTATTATACGGTAAAGCCATTATACAAATGACATTTACAGAATGTCAGATAAGGCCGCGCAATAAAAAATTTGATCTTTTCGCACATCGCAGGCTCCAATTAAAAAGCCAGTATGGGCGGTGCCCTATATAGCATGTGCATAATTAAGCAAAAGCTACATAAAGGGGCACTTTTTTCCAGCAGAAAAAACGCATAATCGGTACTTATTCGCCCAAACTATGCTTGCGATACCCAAACAGGCGAAAGCCGAGTACCCAAAGAAAGGAGATCGTGACTATGTCCAGTAAGAATACCAACAAGCTGAACGTGCCCCAGGCTCGTGCCGCTATGGATAAGTTCAAGATGGAAGCTGCCAACGAGGTTGGCGTCAACCTGAAGGACGGCTACAACGGCGACCTGACCTCTCGTGAGGCCGGCAGCGTAGGCGGCCAGATGGTCAAGAAGATGATCGAGTCCTACGAGAAGAATCTGTAATCCCGCAGGAACGCATAAGAGCGCTTTGGAGCACATGCTCCAAAGCGCTCTTTTCCACGTTCTATATTCGCTCCACATTAATCAATGCAAATGTGATGGGATTTGTATGGAAATGTCGTTTTATCACCTTCTCAATATCAAAAGCACTACCAGCAAAGCAGCACATAGTTGCTTTGCTGGTAGTGCTTCCATTCTTTCGTCTTGTTATCTCATTTTTGCGTTGTGTTTGCGGTAACTGCAAAGTCTTAGTTTTATAGGCTAAAGCATAGAGCGTTCCCACGGCCCGCGGGTATCTATTTTCACCTTGGCGGCAGCTTGCTCAAGAGTTTTACAATCCGCTTCGGTGAGTTTGACCATCGCCGCTCCCGCTATCTCCCCTATTTGTTCGGGTTTCGTTGCGCCGATGATGGGGATCGCTCCCTTGGCAATGGCCCAGGCTATCCCGATTTGCGGAACGCCCGCGTTATACTTTTCCGCAACTTCTTTCATGGCATCTGTTAGCAGCTCGAGCTGCAGCAAATACGGATTATATACTTGTCCGCGCCGGCTGTCGGCAGGCATCGGATGCCCCGCATTATATTTTCCGCTGAGCGCTCCCTGCTCTAAAACCATGTAGGCAAAGAAGTCGATCCCACGGTTCCGGCAATACTCCAGAACACCTTCCTCCTCCGACGCGCGGCATAGAAGGCTGAAGTGGTTCTGCACCGCACTGAGCGGTATGTTTTCCTGCGAAAGTATTTCCTCCGCACGCTTGATTTGCGCAAGATTGTGATTGGAGACCCCCACACGCTTTACCTTTCCGCTTTTGACCAGCGGGATCAGGCACGGCGTCCAGCGCTCCACATCCGAAGAATTGTGTATCCAGTAAATGTCGATATAGTCCGTTTGCAGCCGCCGCAAGCTTTCTTCGCACATATCTCTCATGGGGTCTTCCGTGTTTTTGGCAAGACGGGGCGTAAATTTTGTGGAAAAGCTCAGCTTATCTCTGGGGTATGCTTTTGCGAGATAGCCTACGATCTCCTCCGATGCGCCCATGGCATAGGCGGCAGCAGTGTCCCACAGGCGCAGGCCGTGGTCCATGGCCGCCTCAAAAACAGGCTTCAGTTCTTCTGCTTCCAGGTGATTGCCAAATACCTGATCCCCGCCGGAGGTCCCGATCCCCCAGGACCAGGTTCCCAGTGCAATGGAGGGATACTTTTTATCGTTCAATACTGTCTCCTCCCGTCCTATGATTTGTCGGATTCTGATGGTCAATTTATCTCTGTTGATCCACCTGATGGAGTATCCTCACTACAGGCTGCATATTCTCTTGATTTGGCACGCGCAAACGAACGCAGTTGGATCCCATGCCGTAAAAACTTCGTCCCGATACAATCCCGAGCCCCGCCCGTGCGAAAGCCTCCGCAAGCTCAAAATCCGGCCGCTTATGCTGCAGCAGTAAAATGGGAACACATATATCCGTATGTGCAATTCGTAAATTCTCAAATGTTTGGCTCAGCAGTATCGTTTTCTGCTGTTTGACCCGCTCCCGTAGCTGCGGCAAAAAGGCTTCGTCCTGCAAAACCTCCTGGGCAAGTTTTCTGGCGGGTACACTTCCGTCATAGGGTGTAGTCAGCTTTTTCATCTGCCGGATTACATAGGGCTGTGCCACAAGATACCCCAAACGAAGACCCGCCAATCCAAACGCCTTAGAAAAACTCCGTGTAACAATCAGGTTGTTGTATTTATTTACAAGTGTAATGGCCGAAGCTGTCCGGGGCATATAGTCACCATAGGCTTCATCCACAAATACACATACGCTTTTCTTTTCTGCGGCCTGCACGATGGCTTCCAGTTGCTCCATCGGTATCACCTGTCCAGTAGGATTGTTGGGGTTATCCAAATAAACCAGCGTGTCATCGGAGGAAAGCTCCCTTAAAAGTCCCCGCGCGTCAAAGCAGTAGTTATCGCCCGTTTTGGCTCCCCGATACTGGCCGCCGCAAAACAGCACATCCGAGCAGTAGGATGAATACTGAGGTGTATATCCCAAGACTCTGCTGCCGGGCCCGACCAGCAGCTTGTTTACCAAATACAAAAGCTGCTGTGACCCGTTCCCCAAAAGAACTTCTGTTGGTGACAGGTCCGCCTCGTTCCTCCACCAGTGGCAGATCTCCTTCTGCAGCGCAAGGCCGCAAGGATACTCTGCCAGCTCCGGTGCGCAGGCAGAAGGCCGCAGAATATCGTTAATGCCGTCCGAGCAGTCGATGGTTATAGCCGATGCCTCTTCGTGTGCGTAGGTCTTTTTTTCGGTGCTGATTACAGATTTTTTTATCTTGATCATGATCTGTCCCTTTCAAAAATACCCGCCACAGCAGGCTGTAGCGGGTATTTTTTGCAGTATGGCTTACTTCTTCAATTCAGCTGTCATTGCCTGATAGCCTTTGCGCATAAAAGCAAGGTCGGAGGCCAGGGCAATATAGGAAGCGCCCAGCTCCATGTATTTCTGTGCCGCTTCGGGCGTCCCTACAAAAATGCCGAAGGACTTGCCCTTGGAATTGCATACATCAATGACTTTGTGAACGGCCTTCTGAACATCCTCGTGGCCCGGGTCGCCGGGGTGGCCCAGAGATTGGCTGATGTCCATAGGGCCAATGAACAGCACATCAATATCCTCCAGCGCGCACAGCTCCTCCACACGGGCCGCAGCATCCTTGTTTTCAATGTGGACCACATTGATCAGCCCGTCATTGGAATCCTGCATATACTGGAATTTTTCCTTTGTGCCGTAGCCCGCCGAGCGCTGGGCAAAGGACAGGCCCCGTACGCCCCGGGGCGCATACTTGGTGAAGGACACGGCCTCCCGTATCTCCTCTACCGTAGACAGGCCTGGGATCTGCACGCCGCTAGCGCCTACATCCAGCGCCTTCAAAATGTGCGGCTCCGCGCCCTCTGGCACCCGGACAATGGTAGGCAGGCCCACGCTGTCTGCCGCACGAATCATATCCAGCAGCAGCATCTGGTCACAGGGTGCGTGTTCCGTGTCAATGATGGCAAAGTCCATGCCCGCAAGGCCAAGCACCTCCAAGGCCGTGGGATCGGCCAGCTTGACAAAAGTGCCGATCTGGGTCTGACGGCTGCGCAGCTTTTCCTTCAGTTCCCGGGCGATCATTTTACATACTCCTCCCGTTTGGGGGTGAATATATCGAAGTTAACCAGCACCTCGTCGCCAACTACCTCGGCATAGTGCATCAGATTAGGAGGAATGACCAACATACCGCCGGGAGTCAGGCGGAATACCTGATCCTCGATGTGGTAGTCGCACACGCCGGAAGCGATATAGGCGATCTGCTCATAGGGGTGCTTATGGGGTCGGGGCTCATGATGGGGCTGCAGCTCGTTCATAGCAAAGGTCGCGCCCTCTCCGGTAAAGGCCTTGCGGCGCACGCCGGGACGAACATCGGTCCAGCGCAGGTCTGCCCAATTTGCACAGTTATAAATCATTGTAGTTTCCTCCGTCATTTATCGTTCTTCCATACCCAGCAGCCAAGCGGGGTTGTGATAGGTCATAGCTTCCATCTGTTCATCCGTTAAGCTGCAGGCCTCCTGCAGCATCCCGATGAAGCGGGTCAGCCCGGTCACGGGGCTGCCGTTGCCGTTTTGGCCATAGTCGGAGTCCAGGACGATCTTGTCCATACCCACAGCAGCCACGATATTCCGGGCCTCCTCGATCTCATGGGTGTGGAACTTGGAATCCGGCACAAAAGCAACGGCGTTCAGCTCGATATAAGCGCCCAGCTTGCTCCAGGCCACCATATCCTCGATGGATGCGCCGATCATATAGTGGGGATGGTTGGCCAGAATACGCTTGATGCCCCGCTCCACCGCAGCTTGAATGAGGGCGTCAATTTCGTCCCGGCTGCCGTGGCCGGTGGCCAGGATCACATCCGGTTTCTGTGCCAGGTAGTCCAGCACCTGCAGCACCTCCGGCTTCAGGCTTCCGTCCTCATTGAGGTACATAATGGTGTTTTCTGCCACGGTCATGCCCTTGCTGGAGGGAAATGCCAGGCCCTTACCGGAATGCATGATCTTGTGACGCAGAGAAGACACCGTGGGCATCCACACCAGCTTGGCACCCAGCGCACAGGCGGCGTCCACCGCCTTGAGGTTGATGCCGCCCACAGAGTTATTCAGCGCAATACCGCCGAATACCTTGCATTTTCCGTTCCCCAGGTGCTTCTCGCAAATCTGAGCGGACATCATGGTAGGTGCGTAGTGGTCCTTAATAACAATGGCAGAATATCCAGCCTGTTGGGCCTCCTGCAGCATCTCCGCTGCATCCACCGCCCGGGGCATCACCGACGGGCCTGCATGCACATGCAAATCAATGATTCTCATAGCTTGCCTCCTGATTTGAATTATGATATTTCCTCAATAGATACCGCCTGCTTCGGGCAGCTATGTAGGCACAGCCCGCATCCGCTGCAAGCTGTGTCATCGTGCAGTACGCCCGCTTCTATCGGCTTCATGCCGCCGAAATAGCAGGTGCGCAGGCAGGGCCGCTCCTCGCAATCTCGGCACAGTTCTGTCTGCACTGTCACCTGCCGCCGAGGCAGGCTGCCCAGGTTCTGATAGGTCACAATGTGGTCCGCCGTGCGGCCAACCACTTGGTTGTATTCCTCCATGCCCTTGGCGTGAACCAGTGCATCCAGCTCCTCAACCAGTGCGGAAGCATATTCCGGCCCCCGCAGCATCATGCTGGAGCCCACCTCGACCAGTGAAGCGCCACAGCACATATAGTCATATACATCCCGGGCGGTGTCTGCGCCGTTGCCGCCGAGAATGGTCATCTCCGGCACAGCCCGGCGGGCCCGGGCTACATTGGCCAGCGACACCGGCTTCATCCACGGCCCACCCAATGCGGCCCAGCCGCCTAAAACCGGTTCGTCCGTCTCGGGATCGACCATCAGGCCCTGGAATCGGTGCATCACCGTCACCGCGGAAATACCCTCCTCGTACAGCGCCTTGGTGATCTCCGCCACGCTGGACACCTGGGGCGTCAGCTTCACGATCACCGGGATGCTCACCGCTCGGCGCACCGCACCGGCGATCTGACGACACAGTTCCGGCGATTGTCCAATGAGAAAGCCCAGCTTTCCCTTGGATGCCTCGCCGTGAGGATTGCCAAAATTCAGCTCAATAGCCGGGAAGCCCAGCTGCTCCATTTGGCGGGCATAGCTGACCCAGTTTTCCACATTGCTGGCAGCGATGCTGCCAATGACCACCACGCCGTTTTCTATTCCGATGGCCAGCAGCTCCGGTGCTTTCCGGCCGAAAGCCTCCATAGACAGCATGGAGCCGCCCCGGGAGAAAAAGTAATACTGGTCAGGATAACCCTCACCCCGCACCGGCCTTTGGTACATGTCAGCAATGTGGATGCGCGCAATTCCCGCATCCTGCAAGGCCGGTGCGTCGGTCACGGACTTGGTGATGATAGCCCCCACGCCGCTCTCGGCAAAGGCGCGAAACTGCTCCGCCGTGCGGGCAATGTCAGTGGAGGCCACCACAATAGGATTCTTAAAGTGCAGGCCTAACACCTGCACACCGTTTTTTAGGGACATGTAAGTCTCCTTTTCCTGTCCTCGCAAGCCTGTCATGCACCGCTCCTACAGAAGCGGTGCATGAGGGCGCATATCGAATGGATCTTACTCTGCCTTGGCAGGCTCTTCCGTCATCGGCTCCTTGTGCCACACGAACCAGCCCGTGCAAGCGTACAGGATGGCGAACAGCGGCACAATGTAGCACAGGAAGGCGTAGGGAATGTATGCGATGCCAATACCCAGCACCGAGAACATATAGGCACAGGAGGTCCCCCAAGGTACCATCGGCGCTCCGATGGTGCAGGTATCCTCCAGTGTACGGGACAGCACCTTGGACTGAATCCCCATGCGGTCGTATGCAGGCCGGAAGGTACGGCCACCCAGAATGATGGGCATGACCTGGTGGCCGGAGATCAGCAGCAGGGAGTAGCAGTATACCATGGTGGACAAGATCAGACCACAAGGCTTATGCACAGCCTTGAGCAGCACATTGTTCACCAGGGAGTCGATTACACCGCTCTTTTCCAGCACAGCGCCCATGGTGGCGGACAGGATGATGATAGCCACAGTGCTATACATGGAGGTCATACCGCCGCGGGAGAGGATCTTGTCCACCATGGCGACGCCGGTATCGGAGGAGAATCCATTCATGGCCGCCCCCAGCATGGCGCTGAGGCTGATCTTCTGCAGCAGGCAGGCAAACACGCCGCTGACGGCGGTGCAGCCCAGCATGGCAGGCACGGCGGGGGCCTTCAATGCGGAGGTCAAAAGCACCAGCACCGCCGGGACCAGGGCGATGACACTGATATTGAAGTTTGCGCCCAGAGTATCCAGAATCAGCTCAATGTTGCTCAGGTCGGCATTGGCCGAGGCGTTCCTAATGCCCAGCACAGTATACAGAACCAGGCAGATCACCGTAGCGGGCACGGTGGTATACATCATGGAACCGATGTGGTCATACAGGGGCGTGCCGGACATATCGGCGGCCACATTGGTGGTGTCGGACAGGGGGGACATCTTGTCGCCGAAGAAGGCGCCGGAGCAAACGGCACCGGCCATCAGCGGGGCAGAGATGCCCATACTGGTGCCTACGCCAAACAAGGCCAAGCCCATGGTGGCAATAGAACCGAAGGAGGTGCCGGTGAAAAGGCTGGTGATTGCGCAGAGGACAAAGGCCAGCGGCACAATGATATTGGGGGAGCAGATCTTGAGGCCATAATACAGCAGCGTGGGGACAGTACCGCCGATGATCCAAATGCCTACCATCATACCGACGCTCAGCAGAATCAGCAGCGTGGTGGCGGAATCACCCACCACACGCTTGACAGTATCCTGAATGTCAGACCACTTATTGCCCATCAGCAGGGCGAAGACAATAGCGGTACAGCCGCCCATAGCCAGGCCCATTTGGATGCCTACTTTAGTTCGGATAGCTGCCACAACGACAGCAATCACGAAAATCAGCGCCAGAAGCGCTTCCCACACCTTGGGTTGACGGGGTGTTCTTTCCTTTTTCATGGTAAAATTCCTCTCTTTGTAAATTTGTTACCGCCCATCATACGAAGCGGTCGCCAGGGAAGGAATTGCTTTTCTTTTCTATATCTGCCGGGTCAGCCTTTTCTCAGATCGCTGACACACTGTGCAATGCGATGCAGGCCCATTTGGCAGTCCTCAAAGGATGTGGCATAGGAAATGCGGAGATGATTCTCTCCGTTTTTGCCGAACTCCACGCCGGGCACTGTGGCCACGCCATATTTATCCAGCAGGAGCTCTGCAAAGGTAAAGCTGTCCATGCCAAACTCGCCGATGTCCGGGAACAGGTAGAACGCTGCCTGGGGCCGGGAGCAGGGAATGCCCAGTTCTTTCAATCCGTTATACAGCAGCAACCGGCGCCGGTCAAACTCAGCCAGCATGGCATAGAGAGAATCCTGGGGACCGGTCAGTGCCTCCAGAGCGCCCAGCTGGCCAAAGGAGCAGGCGTTCATGGCCACCGTCTGATGGGCACGGACAACGATGCGCATTAGCTCTGCCGGGGCTACCAGATAACCAATACGCCAGCCGCACATGGAGTAGGTCTTGGAGAAGGACTGCACCGTGATGGTGCGCTCCCACATACCGGGCAGGGATGCAATGGAAATGTGCTTATTGCCGTCGTACAGTACCTGCTCGTAGGCCTCGTCCGCCAGCACCAGAATATCGTGGCGGCAGCAGATCTCAGCCAGCTTACGCAGACTTTCCTCGTCCATCATGGTGCCGGTAGGGTTGCCGGGTGTGCACAGGATTAGGAGTTTGGTCTTGTTCGTGATAGCCGCCTCCAGCTTCTCCAGGTCAAAGCAGTAGCCGTTCTTTTCATCCAGCGGTACATACACCGGCTCCGCCTCAGCGATCTTGGTCAAGCTGGAATAGGGAATGTAGCTGGGATCGGCAATGAGTACCTCATCGCCCTTCTCCAGCAGTGCAAAAAGCGCCGCCGCCACTGCCTCCTCGCCGCCGCAGGTCACCATGATCTCCTTGGTGGGGTCGACCTTCAAATGGTTCATCCGCTCCAGCTTCTCCGCAATGGCACGGCGCAGGCGAATGTCACCGTAGTTGGAGGAATACGCCGTCACGCCCTGATCCAGCGCCTTCTTGGCAGCCTCCTTGATGTTTGCGGGCGTATCGAAGTCGGGCTGACCAACCTCGAAATGGACTATCTTACGCCCCTCTGCTTCCAATTTGTTTGCTTTCTCCAACACCCGGCGGATGCCGGTAAAGGGTACTCGTTTCATTTTTGCGGGCTCAAAGTCACGCATATCTTCGATACCTCCTTGTGTGAATTAATCAAACTTATTCAATTTCGCCATTTCCGTCCGGTTATTAGAATAATATTACAACATCATCAAGATAACATACTTTATAAAATTTGTCTATACTTATTTCAAATTTATAAAATTTTTGTAATAAACGCATAAAATAGACACTTGCATTTTATGCAAGTGTCTATTTTAAAAATTTAATATAGAATAAATTTTTTATTAAATACAGGCCCTCCGAAGGAAGCCTCCGCCCTGCGTCCTCACTTCACGCAGATAATTATAGAGCGTAGCCTGGGAAATACCCAGCAACTCGCATACCTGAGGAACAGAATCCTTCAGCTGGAATACGCCCTTTTCCTCCAGCATGCGGATAATGCGCAGCTTAATCTCCTTGGAGCCCAGTGTCGAGGGCTTTCCCACATTCTTAATAATGTCCGAAATGACCAAATTGGTATAATCGCTGATGCTCAGATCGGTGCCGGGTGCCTCCCCCTCTTCAAAGGGCAGCACATTCATGATAGAATCCATCAGCTTCCTGGCCTGGTTCATATCCGTCAGATTGATGGTGAAGCAGAGCATTGCCTCATAGTCCCCATTTTCATCGTAGAACATCATGGTAGTGGATTTGTGCAGCTCTCCGTTCTCTTTGCTGGTCAATCGAATTGCCGTTCCGCCGTTCGCCTTGGTCATGTCCCTAAAATACTCAAAGACACTCTCCTCCATCACCTGCCCAGCCTGGCGGCCGGAAATATATCCGTTAGCAATAAAGGCAATACGCCTGTCCTTGTCATGAACCACCGCTTCGCACTGATCACCCAAAGAAAGAGAGATTGCCTTGGCAATTTGGATCAATCTGTTTTTCAGTTCCATAAAAAGTCTCCGTTTATTCAAAATATATTATAAATATAATAGCACAAATTCCTTGGAATTGCTACTCTGTTTTTGGAATTTTTCTCTTATATGCAGCGCCGCCTCTTTCCAATGAAAAAAGCCCGGGCAAATACCCAAGCTTTTTTCACAATGGAAGTTGCTAAGAAAGGAGAGAGAGAAGATACGGTATTATTGTGAGAGGAGATATCTATTCCACGTTCACACGCTCTGAAGGCCCACCTCGTAGGCCTTCAGGTTTGCCTCCAAAAATTTAGTGGGCACATTCTTGCGGATCAGAGACTGCCAATCATAGCTCTCAAGACCCAGCTTTTTCACCAACGCACCCAGCAGGATGATGCTGGCCACGCGGACAGTACCCAGCTTTTCCGCTTCCGCCGTAGCGTTCAGTTCACAGACATCCTCAACCTGCTGTGAAATCTGCTCAATGGCATCATGAGGATAGACCGCCTTACCCATTTTTACAGGAATGGGAAGAATTTCATAGCTGTTCGCGATCACAGTGCCGCCTTTTTTCAGCAGCTTCAGCCACCGAATGGCCTCGATTTTCTCAAAGGCCAGCACCACATCCGCCTCGCCCTCGGCAATGAGGGGCGCGTATACGGCATCGCCGTACTTCACCATGCAGTTCACAGTGCCGCCCCGCTGGGACAATCCGTGCTGCTCCGTCTTTTTCACATCGTAGCCCAGGTCCACCAGGCCCTCGATCAGGATGTCAGAGGTCAAGACGGTGCCCTGACCTCCTACGCCTACAATAGCAATGGCTTTTGTGTTAGACATTTTACTCGCCCTCCTTTTCAATGGCGCCAAAGGGGCAGATCTGCTGGCAAATGGTGCAGCCGTTGCAGTCCTCTTTGGAAATGGACACGCTGTTTTCGCCCACCATCAGAGCCGGGCAGGCCGTCTTATTGATGCAGACCTTGCAGTTCCTGCACTTGTCGGCGTTAACACGGCAGTGCTTACCCTTTCGCTGGGCAATAACGCTCTTGAGCAGGGCGCAGGGCTGCTGCACAATGACCACAAACAGATCCTCGGCCTCATAGGCCTCCTTCACCGCAGCAGCGGTGGCCTTCAGGTCATAGGGATCCACGGTGCGCACATTCTCCGGCTTCACGCCACAGCCCAACACCAGGGTCTTGATGTCCACCGCCGTGGTCACATCCTTCATCAGCGTCACGCCGGTGACGGGGTTATCCTGATGGCCGGTCATGCCGGTGGTGCTGTTGTCCAGGATGAAAACACTGGTCTTAGCGCCGTTATATACGGCATTGATAAGGCCCGTAATGCCGGAATGGAAGAAGGTAGAGTCTCCGATGAAGGAGAACACCTTCAGGCCGCGCTGGGCCTGACGCTCTACCCGCTCGAATCCATGCCCGGCGGTGATGCTGCCGCCCATATCGATCTGGGTATGCGTCACACTGAAGGGAGGATTGATATTCAGCGCATAGCAGCCGATGTCGCCGGTGGCAACGATCTTTCCGTTGTATTTGCTGACCTCGTGGTAAATTCCGCGGTGCGGGCAGCCGGCACAGTAGCTGGCCGGACGGACAGGCACCTCTGTCTCCACCTTATAAGCAACAGACAGCGTAGGCAGGCCAAAGGCCCGACGGATAATGTCGGCGGAGTACTCCAGATACAGGGGCAGGACATCCTTGCCGGTGCAGGGGATCCCCAGGGATTTCACATAATCCTCTACGATGGGATCCAGCTCCTCCAGTACAATGAGATTATCCACCTTCTTCGCAAACTCCCGAATCAGCTTATCGGGCATAGGGTAGGTAAAGCCCAGCTTCAAATAGGAAGCACCCTCGCCGAACACCTCACGGGCGTACTGATAGCAAATGCCGCTGCAGATTACGCCGATCTTGGTATCATGCATCTCCATGCGATTCAGAGGCGTGGCATTGGCATACTCCCGCAGGCGCACCAACCGCTCCTCAACGGTCTTGTGCTTGTTACGAGCCATAGCAGGAATATTAGTGTTCTTCATAATGTTCCGCTCATAATGCTTCACAGGCACCTCCACGCGATCCGCCAGGGAGACAATGCTGCTGCCGTGGTTCACGCGGACGGTGGTGCGCACCATGACCGGGGTGTCATACTGCTCGGACAGGTCGAAGGCCAGCTTGGTATAGTCCTTGCACTCCTGGCTGTCAGCAGGCTCCAGCATGGGCATCTTCATGTGGGGGGCAAAGTGACGGCTGTCCGGCTCCGTGCCCGAGCTGTTCATGCCGGGATCGTCAGCGCAGATATAGACCAAGCCACCGGTGGCACCGATGTAAACAGAGGGGAACACCGCATCAGAAGCCACGTTCATGCCAAAGTGCTTCATAGCCGCCATGGCTCTGGCACCAGCCATGGACGCACCAATGGCCACCTCGGCAGCCACCTTTTCATTGACCGACCACTCAGAATATACCTCTTTATATTTGGAAAGGTTCTGCAAAATCTCCGTACTGGGAGTTCCGGGATAGGCAGAGGCCACCGAGCAGCCCGCCTCATAGGCGCCTCGAGCAATAGCCTCGTTGCCCAGCATTACTTGCTTCATTGGACATTCGCTCACTTTCTAATAGGATGTTTGTTGTTGTAATATGTATCCCTCGAAAATGTAGTTTGATTTACACGCCTATTGTATTATATTTTTATTCTAAAATCAAGTGTCAGTTTATAATTTTTTTATATTTTTTCTTTTCTTTTTCTTTTATCTGTGTTATACTTCTCCCAAAGGAACAACAAAATCGATTATTTCTAAGGAAGGAATGTACTTTATGGAAAAGCTGTTGATCATCAATCCAGGCTCCACCTCCACAAAAATCGCTGTTTACGAAGGACTTACAAGAAAATTCTCAGAAAACATCTCGCATCCCCTGGAAGAGCTGAAGTCCTTCCCCTCTATTATCGATCAGACAGAGTATCGCACTCATGTCATCACCGACTGTCTGGAGCGAGCTGGCGCCCCCCTTTCCGCTATGGATGGCATCATCGGCATCGGCGGCCTGCTGAAGTCGGTGGATTCCGGCGTATACCGGGTCAATGATGCCATGCTCGCCGATCTGCGCAGCCATACCTACGGTGAACATGCAGCCAATCTGGGCGCCGTCATCGCAGATACCTTGGCAAAAAATTTGGGCAAGCCCGCCTATATTGCCGACCCCATCACCGTAGATGAAATGCAGCCCCTGGCCCGCATTTCCGGACATCCTCTCCTGCCCCGCTACGGCCGCACCCACACGCTGAACCACAAACGCGTAGCCCGCACGGTGGCGGAAGAATTGGGCAAGCCCTACGAGCAGTGCCGTTTAGTGGTAGCCCATCTGGGCGGCGGCATTTCCATCGCCGCCCATGCAGAGGGCCGCATAATCGACTCCACCACCAGCCGCAGTGAGGGTACCTTCAGCATGGACCGATCCGGCCAGCTGAACTGCTGGGAGCTTGCCAAGCTGTGCTTCTCCGGCAAATACGAGAAGCAGCAGGTACTGAAAATGCTCAACGGGGAGGGCGGCGTATCCGCCTACCTGGGAACTAAGGATTTCCGGGATGTGGAAGCCCGCCGTAACGAGGGCGACGCCACCGCCTCCGCTATTTTCGAGGCTTTAGCCTATCAGGTATCCAAGGAGATCGCCGCCATGACCGCCGTGCTCAGCGGCCAAGTGGATGCCATCGTCCTCACCGGTGGCATCGCGAATTCCCGGGCCTTTGTCAACCTGGTCACAGACCGCATCTCCTACCTGGCCCCAATCGTCTTAAAGCCCGGTGAAGAGGAGATGGACAGCCTGGCCTATTACCTGCATGGCGTCCTCACCGGAGCCATCGCCCCCAAGGAATACTAATCCTGCATTATATAAATTATATAAATAGTATAAATACAGAAAGGAAGTTATCTTATGCAGCCCATTCGTAATTTTGACCAGCTACTGCAATGCGCCAAGGGGCGCAGCAGCAAAGGCATCGCCGTAGCGGTGCCCTATGACAAAAACACCCTCCTGGCCGTAAAGGATGCCCTGGACTCCGGCCTGACCACAGCCCAGCTTTTCGGTGACCAATCCCGTATTCTGCCCATTTTGGAGCAGATCGGCCTTTCCGCATCTGCTGTCTCTATCTGCCATGTGGAGGAGACCCACCAAGCCATCGAGACAGCCATCGCCTCCATCCGGGACGGCAAAAACCGAATCCTCATGAAGGGCACCGTGTCCACCGGCACACTGCTCAAGCACGCATTGGATAAGGCCAAGGGCCTGAACATCGGCCGCCTGGCCAGCCACCTGATCGTTCTGCAGATCCCCGGCTTTGACCGCTTGCTCATAAGCACCGACGGCGGCCTGAATATCGCCCCTACCCTCATGGAAAAGGCCGACATTCTCCGCAACGCCATTGATGTGGCCCACGCCCTGGGCATCGAAACGCCCAAGGCCGCCTGCCTTGCCGCCGTGGAGACTGTGAACCCCAAGATGCAGGCCACCATCGACGCCGCCTGCCTGTGCAAGATGGCCGATCGCGGAGCATTCCAGGACGCTGTAGTGGAGGGCCCCCTGGCCATGGACAACATTCTCTCCGCCGAAGCGGCCAAAAAGAAGGGTATCGTTTCTGAGGTTCCCGGTCAGGCGGATATTATCCTGGCCCCCTCCATTGAGGTTGCTAACACCTTCTCCAAAACCCTGAACTATCTCCTGCACTCCTCCAACGCCGGTATCGTCATGGGTACGGCTGCTCCTATCATTCTCCCCTCCCGCGCCAGTGATCCGGCCTCCAAATACGCCTCTCTTGCCATGGGCGTGCTGCTGGCAAAGTAAATACTTTGCGCCTGATAAATTGCAATCAAGTCTGTTAGATAAAAGCAGCGTCGTATCGGTTTAAATTTTCCTCAGTGTTTTCACTTAGTGTAGATAAGCGAGATTGATCCGCTGAGAGTTTGGCCGCTTCGCGGCCACCCTCAGCGGCTTCCGCTGCCCAAAATTCAAGTACAAGAGGCCAGCGGTTCGCCTATGTACTGCACAAAATAAAAAACACCGGGGAATTTCCCTCGGTGTTTTCACTTGGTGGAGATAAGCGGGATCG
>DPPB01000042.1:0-1605 GCA_003539495.1 Oscillibacter sp.
TCTAACAAATGGGGCGCAGTTCACTTTGATTGGGTGCCGCCTGCTTTTTACTTTTGGAGAATTAAACCGCTTCGAGTCTATAGCATAGCCCTGTGGGTCAGGATTCCTTCTCCATATCATCCTTTGTAATTTTTCTGCATTTCCATTTTTGGGGTAGGCCCGGGCCAATGAGGGGAAAGAGATTCTCCGTGTCGGACGTTGCCTGAATGTTGTAGGTGCCCCAGCCATTGATGATGTCGTGGATGTCCTCTGGGGGTGCGTGGAACTGGTGAACATCCGGAGTAATGTCGTGAGCCAGCTTATGTTTTTCACTCATAGTTTATCGCCTCCGGGGTTAGGTTGCCCGGCAAGGCAAAATTTATGTGCGAAGGTCGGGAGTTACGGATTGCCACAGCCAGTTTGTGCGCTGGCTTCGCAATGACATTGACAATAAACGGGTAGGGTCGCCCCCAAAAAGATCTCGCAGAGTTTGCCGCCCGCAGGCGGCAAAAAATTGGGTTCATTTTTCACCGCGACATGCGCGTGGGGAAAAACACCTCTCAGCCTGCAAGTGTGGAATTTTGCCGCCTGCGGCAAAATTATGCGCGCAGCAGGCTGCAAGCCTCTTACTAGAAAAATTGAAAATTTTTCTGGTAAATTAAAAAAAGGCTGCCCCTAAGGACAGCCTTTTTATGATTTGAGAAATTACTCCTCGATGTCGATAACAACGCCGGAACCCACGGTACGGCCACCCTCACGGATAGCGAAACGCAGACCGTTCTCAATGGCGATGGGGGTGATCAGCTCGACCTTCATGTCGACGTTATCGCCGGGCATGCACATCTCGGTGCCCTCGGGCAGGGTGATGACGCCGGTCACGTCGGTGGTACGGAAGTAGAACTGGGGACGATAGTTATTGAAGAAGGGAGTGTGACGGCCACCCTCGTCCTTGGTCAGAACGTACACCTGGCCGGTGAACTTGGTGTGGGGATGGATGGAGCCGGGAGCGGACAGAACCTGGCCGCGCTCGATCTCGGTCTTAGCAACACCACGCAGCAGAGCGCCGATGTTATCGCCGGCTTCAGCATAGTCCAGCAGCTTGTGGAACATCTCGATACCGGTGACGACGGTCTCGCGCTTCTCGTCCTGCAGGCCGACGATCTCGACCTTCTCGTTCAGCTTCAGAATACCACGCTCCACACGGCCGGTAGCAACGGTACCACGGCCGGAGATGGTGAACACGTCCTCCACGGGCATCAGGAAGGGCATATCCTCCTTGCGGTCGGGAGTGGGGATCCACTCGTCAACAGCGTCCATCAGCTCCTTGATGCAGGCATACTCAGGAGCGTTGGGATCGGTGGACTCGGAAACCAGGGCGTTCAGAGCGCTGCCGCGGATGATGGGGGTATCATCGCCGGGGAAGCCATAGAAGTCCAGCAGCTCGCGAACTTCCATCTCAACCAGCTCCAGCAGCTCCTCATCGTCCACCTGGTCGCACTTGTTCAGGAAGACCAGCACGGAGGGCACGTTCACCTGACGGGCCAGCAGCAGGTGCTCACGAGTCTGAGCCATGGGGCCGTCGGAGGCGGCGATGACCAGGATGGCGCCGTCCATCTGAGCAGCACC
>DPPB01000042.1:1836-42830 GCA_003539495.1 Oscillibacter sp.
TAGTCGGCGTGGCCCGGGCAGTCAACGTGAGCATAGTGACGTTTAGCGGTCTCATACTCAACGTGAGCGGTGTTGATGGTGATACCACGCTCGCGCTCTTCGGGAGCCTTATCGATGGAAGAATAGTCGGTGTACTCAGCGCCGCCCTGCATAGCCAGGTACTTGGTGATGGCAGCGGTCAGAGTGGTCTTGCCATGGTCGATGTGACCGATGGTGCCGATGTTAACATGGGGCTTTGTTCTCTCAAATTTCTGCTTAGCCATTTGAAAAAATCCTCCTTAACAATTTTGTATTGATTTGTTATTCTGCAATGTTTAACACTAACATTGCTATTTTACAGTATTTCCGGCAGAAAAGCAATCCTAAATTAGAATTAATCGTCCCGGCCGGTGTGCTTGCTCACCAGCTTCTCCTGCAGGCTCTTGGGCAGCTCCACATAATGGCTGGGCTCCATGGTATACTGACCGCGGCCCTGGGTGCGGGAGCGCAGGTTGGTGGCGTAGCCGAACATCTCGGACAGAGGCACGAAGGCGTCGATCTGCTGGGCGCCGGAGCGCATCTCGTAGCCCTGGATCTGGCCGCGGCGGGCATTCAGGTCGCCGATGACGTCGCCCATATACTCGTCGGGCACGATGACGCACACCTTCATGATGGGCTCCAGCAGCACGGGATCCGCCTCGCGCATGGCCTCCTTGAAGGCCATGGAACCGGCGATCTTAAAGGCCATTTCGGAGGAGTCCACCTCGTGATAGGAGCCGTCGTACAGGGTAACCTTTACATCCACCACAGGATAGCCGGCCAACACGCCCGACTGCATGGCGCCCTGGATACCGGCGTCCACAGCGGGAATAAACTCCTTGGGAATAGCACCGCCGACCACGGCGTTGACAAACTCGTAGCCCTTGCCGGACTCGTTGGGCTCCAGAGTGATCTTCACATGGCCGTACTGGCCGGAGCCGCCGCTTTGGCGCTTGTACTTGGTCTCGTGGTTGACCTTCTTGCGCACCGTCTCCTTGTAGGCCACCTGGGGAGCGCCCACGTTGGCCTCCACCTTGAACTCACGGAGCAGACGGTCCACGATGATCTCCAGGTGCAGCTCGCCCATGCCGGCGATGATGGTCTGACCCGTTTCCTCGTCGGTATAGGTACGGAAGGTGGGATCCTCCTCGGCAAGCTTGGCCAGGGCAAGACCCATCTTCTCCTGGCCGGCCTTGGTCTTGGGCTCAATGGCCACGCGGATCACGGGCTCGGGGAACTCCATGGATTCCAGGATGATGGGGTGCTTTTCGTCGCAAAGGGTATCGCCGGTGGTGGTATTCTTCAGGCCCACCACAGCAGCAATGTCGCCGGAATAGACCGTTTCCAAATCCTCACGGTGGTTGGCGTGCATCTGCAGCAGACGACCCACACGCTCGCGCTTGCCCTTGGTGGCGTTGAGCACGGCGGAGCCGGTGTTCAGCGTTCCGGAATAGACGCGGAAGAAGCAGAGCCGGCCCACATAAGGATCGGTCATGATCTTGAATGCCAGTGCGGAGAAGGGCTCATCATCAGAAGGATGACGGTCTTCCTCCTCGTCGGTCTTGGGATTGGTTCCCTTGATAGCGGGAATGTCAGTGGGGGCGGGCATGTAGTCCACGATGGCATCCAGCAGCTTCTGGACGCCCTTGTTGCGGTAAGACGAACCGCAGACCACAGGCACCATTTCCACGGCCACGGTGGCCTGGCGGATGGCTTTGCGAATCTTGGCCGTGGGGATCTCCTGCCCTTCCAGATACATCTCCATGATCTCATCATCGAACATGGAAACGGCATCCAGCAGCTTTTCCCGGTACTCATTGGCCAGGTCCATCATGTCCTCGGGGATCGGCTCTACGCGCATATCCTTGCCCAGCTGATCGTAATAAATATCAGCATTCATCTCCACCAGGTCGATGATACCCTTGAAGGTATCCTCCTTACCGATGGGGAGCTGAATGGGCACGGCGTTGCACTTGAGACGGTCATGCACCATGTCCAACACATGGAAGAAATCCGCGCCGGTGATATCCATCTTATTGACGTAGATCATCCGGGGGACATGATAGTGATCCGCCTGACGCCACACAGTCTCAGACTGGGGCTCCACGCCGCCCTTGGCGCACATGACGGTGACAGATCCGTCCAGCACGCGCAGAGAACGCTCCACCTCTACAGTAAAGTCCACATGGCCCGGAGTATCAATGATGTTGATACGGGTCTGGGGGAACTGATCCTTGGAGCCCTTCCAGTAGCAGGTGGTTGCAGCGGAGGTGATGGTGATGCCACGCTCCTGCTCCTGCTCCATCCAGTCCATGGTGGCCGTACCCTCGTGGGTCTCGCCAATTTTATAATTGACGCCCGTATAGTACAAAATGCGCTCCGTAGTGGTGGTCTTGCCTGCATCAATGTGGGCCATGATGCCGATATTTCTTGTGTTTTCCAGTGTAACCTTTCTCGGCATACTGTTCTCCTTTTTTTACCGATTATACCGCGATCACCAACGGAAATGGGCGAATGCCTTGTTGGATTCGGCCATCTTGTGGGTATCCTCGCGTTTCTTGACTGCGCTGCCGGTGTTGTTGGCAGCATCCATGATCTCACCTGCCAGGCGCTCGGCCATGGTGCGCTCGCTGCGGGCGCGGGAATATGCGGTCAGCCAGCGCAGACCCAGGGTCTGACGGCGGGCGGGACGCACTTCCATGGGGACCTGATAGGTAGCACCGCCCACACGGCGGGCCTTAACCTCGAGGCTGGGCATGATATTTTCCATGGCCTCGGTGAAAACTTCCAGAGGCTCCTTGTCGGTCTTCTCCTTGATGATGTCAAAGGCACCATAGACGACCTTCTGAGCCACGCCCTTCTTACCGTCCAGCATAATGCTGTTGACGAGCTTCGTCACCAGCACAGAGCCGTACATAGGATCGGGCAAAATTTCTCTCTTGGGAACATTACCTCTTCTGGGCACTTTGCTTCCCTCCTTCATAAAAATATGATTTCATAGGTACTCAGCGGCGCTTTTCACCGCTGTACGGCCTGCCAAAGAGGTAATACATATATATAAACCTTTTCGGCAAAGCTCAATTCAGATGTGCTTACTTGCTCTTGGGACGCTTGGCGCCATACTTGGAGCGAGCCTGCATACGGCCATTGACACCCTGGGTATCCAGCGTACCACGGATGATGTGGTAACGGACGCCGGGCAGGTCCTTCACACGGCCGCCGCGGATCATGACCACGGAGTGCTCCTGCAGGGAGTGACCCACGCCGGGAATGTAAGCGGTGACCTCGTAGCCGTTGGTCAGGCGCACACGGGCGATCTTACGCAGAGCGGAGTTAGGCTTCTTGGGGGTAGCAGTTCTCACGGCGGTGCAGACACCACGCTTCTGAGGAGCGGAAAGGTTGGTTTCCTTGTTCTTCAGAGTGTTCAGGCCCTTCTGCATAGCGGGGGAATTGGACTTGTAGGTGGCCTGCTTTCTGCCCTGCTTGACCAGCTGATTAAAGGTAGGCATGCTTAGTTTCTCCTTTCTATAGATTAATGTCGGGAGAAAGTCTCCCTATATTTTCCACGGAATAAAGGAATTTTATTCCGGATGGAACGGCTCATTGGGGTTTTAGCTCTGCAGCTGCGGCACAACCCACGTCGATGCGGCAGGCTTGTCCCAGCCGGGACATGGTTATTCCCTGCTCCACAGGGATGCCCGCTTGCCGGCACAGCTGCGCAAGGGGCTCCGTCAGCGCCGGGTCGGCGTCACACGCCAGGTAGACCCGCGCTGCCAGTCCTTTTGCCACAGCCTTTTGCGTTTGCCGCAGGCCGGTGACTCTTGGATGCAGGCTGTGTGTGTCCTCCACGCAGGTCCCTCCCGTTTGTGCATAACAAAATCCGCAGGATGCTACCCACGCAAGTTAGAATTATAGCATAGCCTTGAAAATGCGTCAAGAGCTGCGGGCGGATTTTTTTGTATATTTCACTGAAAATTTTCCGGTTATTCCGGCGAAATAGGCAAAAGAGGGGTGCGGAGCTCCCCCTCCACTTATTAGAGTTAGCGAAGCTTCCCAGCGGGTGGACAGAGTTGTCCGCCCCTGCGGTTGGGGGCGGCAGCGCGGCATAGGGATATTAGGGATCGCCGCACCGGTGACAAGCGCACACGAGGTGCGGAAAAAAGCCGGGCGGCGGGGTGAGGGCATCCCGCCCTACGGAGGGCAAGGGGCAGTACTCGGTAATTTTTGAAGCTTTTCCAAAGCTTCAAAAATTTAAGCAGCGTGTAGGGAAAATTTTTCCACACGCTGAAAAGCCCCCGCCGAAGCGGGGGCTTTTGCGTTTTAGGGGGAGGCTTTGCTTAAGCCGCGAGAGATCAATCCTCGGTATGGGCAGCGGCCACAGCGTTGGAGATGATCTGCACCTCGTGCTCCGGCTCCTCCTTCTCGGGAACCAGCTCCTCGGCAAAACGGCGGTAGGCATTGAGGCCGGCGCCGGCGGGGATCAGCTTGCCGATGATGACATTCTCCTTTAGGCCCACCAGGTGGTCCACCTTGCCCTTGATAGCGGCCTCGGTGAGGACCTTGGTGGTCTCCTGGAAGGAGGCGGCGGAGAGGAAGGAGTCCGTGGCCAGGGAGGCCTTGGTAATACCCATGAGAAGCTGGGTATAGGTCGCTTCCTTCAGGGGCTCGCCGGTCTCGGCATTCACTTCACCGGCGGCGATGCGGTCACGAATCTTAGCATTCTCGATCTCCACCTCCAGTACATCGGCCATGGCACCGGAGAGCAGGCCTGTATCCCCGGCCTCCTCCACCCGGACCTTGCGCATCATCTGGCGGACGATGACCTCGATATGCTTATCGTTGATGTCCACGCCCTGCTGACGGTACACCTTCAGAACCTCCTGGATGAGGTAGTTATGCACAGCGGAGGCGCCGCGGATGCGCAGCACATCGTGGGGGTTCAGAGCGCCATCCTGGAGCTGCTTGCCCTTTTCGATGACATCGCCATCCTTCACCTGCAGGCCCGTGTGGGGCATGGAATAGGTGCGGGTATCGCCGTCATCGGCAGTAACGATAATGTTCAGCAGGCTGCCCTTGGTGGCATCCTCAAAGCGAACCTTACCGGCAATCTCGGACAGTGTGGCCATCTTCTTGGGCTTGCGGGCCTCAAACAGTTCCTCCACTCGGGGAAGGCCCTGGGTGATGTCGCCGCCGGCCACGCCGCCGGTGTGGAAGGTACGCATAGTCAGCTGAGTACCGGGCTCACCGATGGATTGGGCCGCGATGATACCCACGGCTTCGCCGGGGCCAACGGGCTTGGAGGTGGCCAGGTTCATGCCGTAGCACTTGGCACAGATGCCGCTGTGAGCCTTGCAGGTCAGCACGGTGCGGATCTCGGCGGAGTGAATATCGAACTTCTCCAGCAGGGCGGCATCGTCCTCGGTCATCATATGATCCTTGGAGATAAGCACCTCGTCGGTGCCGGGCTTCAGAATATCCCGGACGGGGAAGCGGCCCTTCAGACGCTCGGAGAACTTCTCGATGACCTGGCCGTTTTCCTCGATCTCGGAGACTACGATGCCCTTATCCACGCCGCAATCATCCTCGCGGATGATGACATCCTGGCACACATCCACCATGCGGCGGGTCAGGTAGCCGGAGTCTGCGGTACGCAGAGCGGTATCGGCCAGGCCCTTACGGGCGCCGCGGGAGGAGGTGAAGTAGTCCAGCACGGACATGCCCTCGCGGAAGTTGGCCTTGATGGGGATCTCGATGGTCTTACCGGCGGTGTTGGCCATCAGGCCGCGCATACCGGTCAGCTGACGGATCTGCTTCATGCTGCCTCGGGCGCCGGAGTCGGCCATCATGAAGATGGGGTTATACTTATCCAGGCTGGCAGTCAGAGCGTCGGTAACGTCGGCGGTGGTCTTTTCCCACTCGCGGACCACCAGCTTATAGCGCTCCTCATCGGTGATGAAGCCCATATTGTACTGGTCCTCGATGTCCACCACCCGCTGCTCGGTCTCGGCGATGAGCTCGTACTTCTTCTCGGGCACGGTCATGTCGGAGATGGAGATGGTAATGGAGGCACGGGTGGAATACTTATAGCCGGTGGCCTTGATATTATCCAGCACCTCGGCAGCCACGGTGAAGCCGTACTGCTTGATGGTGCGGTCCACGATCTTGCCCAGGAGCTTCTTGCCGCAGATCTCGGTGATCTCGTAGTCAAAGAATTTGTCGGTGGGGGTGCCGTCCTCATTAAAGCGCTTCACGAAGCCCAGATCCTGGGGAATATTGCGGTTGAAGATAATGCGCCCGGCGGTGCCCCGAACCATATGGCGGACCTTTTCACCGTTCAGCTCCTTCTCTACACGGACCCAAACGGGCTGGTGTATGCCGATGATATGCTCGTTATAGGCCATGAGCACCTCATCCTCGTCGCGATAGATATTGAGCGGGTTATTGGCCTTTTCCTCGTCGGTGAGCTCGTCATAGTTCTTCCCGGCCAGAGCAAAGTCGATGCCCTCGGGCCAGAACTCGTCATTTTCCAACTGGCTCATTCCGTTTTCAAAGCGCTCAATGGTCAGGTAGTAGGAGCCCAGCACCATATCCTGCGTAGGCACGGTGACGGGGCCGCCGTCCTGAGGACGCAGGAGGTTATTGGCCGACAGCATCAGCAGACGGGCCTCAGCCTGGGCCTCGGCGGACAGGGGGACGTGGATGGCCATCTGGTCGCCGTCGAAGTCGGCGTTGAAGGCGGTGCAGTTCAGGGGATGCAGCTTCAGAGCGCGGCCATCCACCAGCACCGGCTCAAAGGCCTGGATGCCCAGGCGGTGCAGGGTAGGCGCACGGTTGAGCATGACGGGGTGATCCTTGATGATAACGTCCAACGCATCCCACACCTCGGTGACACCCTTATCCACCATCTTCTTGGCGGATTTGATGTTATTGGCCACGCCGTCCTCCACCAGCTTCTTCATGATGAAGGGGCGGAACAGTTCCACGGCCATCTCCTTGGGCACGCCGCACTGATAGATCTTCAGCTCGGGGCCTACCACAATAACAGAACGGCCGGAGTAGTCCACACGCTTGCCCAGCAGGTTCTGGCGGAAGCGGCCCTGCTTACCCTTGAGCATGTCGCTCAGGGACTTGAGAGCGCGGTTATTGGCGCCGGTGACGGGGCGTCCACGGCGGCCGTTGTCGATCAGCGCATCCACGGCCTCCTGGAGCATACGCTTTTCATTGCGGACGATGATGTCCGGGGCCTTCAGCTCCATAAGACGCTTTAAGCGGTTATTGCGGTTGATGACCCGGCGATACAGATCATTGAGGTCGGAGGTGGCGAAGCGTCCGCCGTCCAGCTGCACCATGGGGCGCAGCTCCGGGGGGATCACCGGCAGCACGTCGATGATCATCCACTCGGGCTTATTGCCGGAGAGGCGGAAGGCGTCCACTACCTCCAGGCGCTTGACGACTCTCGCCTTTTTCTGGCCGGAAACGGTCCGCAGCTCCGCATGGAGCTCCTGGCTCAATGCCTCCAGGTCCACCTGCTGCAGCAGCTTCTTCACGGCCTCAGCGCCCATGCCGGCGTCGAAATCGTCCTCGTACTTTTCGCGCATATCCCGGTATTCCTTCTCGGAGAGAATCTGATTGCGCACCAGAGGGGTCTCGCCGGGATCGGTGACGATATAGGCTGCGAAATACAGGACCTTCTCCAATATCCGGGGGCTGATATCCAACAGCAGGCCCATGCGGGAGGGAATGCCCTTGAAATACCAAATGTGGCTGACGGGGGTGGCCAGCTCAATGTGGCCCATGCGCTCCCGGCGCACCTTGGCACGGGTGACCTCCACGCCGCAGCGGTCGCAGATCTTGCCCTTGAAGCGGATCTTCTTATACTTACCGCAGTGGCACTCCCAATCCTTGGTGGGCCCGAAGATCTTCTCACAGAACAGTCCGTCCCGCTCAGGCTTGAGGGTACGGTAGTTGATGGTCTCAGGCTTCTTTACCTCGCCAAAGGACCACTCTCGGATCATTTCCGGAGAAGCGATACCGATTTTGATTGCATCAAATGTTGCGTAACTCATTGTAATAGCTTCTCCCTTCCTTAATACTCATCTTCTTCGTCGGCGCTGTCAAAGGAGGCGTCCACTTCCTCGTCGTCGACCTCACCGTAGCCGGCATCGGCCAGCTCATCCTCATCAGCATAGCGCATTTGGCGGTCATCGTCAGCGTCCATGCGGGCCAGGTTGAAGGTATCCAGGGCGTCCTCGTCCTCCTTCAGCTCAATCTCGTTGCCGTTCTCGTCCAACACCTGGATATCCAGGCACAGGGATTGCAGCTCCTTCACCAGTACCTTGAAGGACTCCGGCACACCGGGGGTAGGAACATTGTGGCCCTTGACAATAGCCTCATAGGTACGCACACGACCGGTGACATCATCGGACTTCACAGTGAGGATCTCCTGCAGAGTATAGCTGGCGCCGTAAGCCTCCAGGGCCCAAACCTCCATCTCGCCGAAGCGCTGGCCGCCGAACTGGGCCTTGCCGCCCAGAGGCTGCTGGGTGACCAGGGAGTAGGGGCCGGTGGAGCGGGCGTGGATCTTGTCATCCACCAGATGGTGCAGCTTCAGGAAGTACACATAGCCCACGGTGACCTTATTGTCAAAGCGTTCACCGGTGCGGCCGTCATAGAGCCAGCTCTTGCCCTCAGGATCCAGGCCCGCCTGATCCAATGCGGCAGCGATGTCCTTATCGGTGGCACCATCGAAAATAGGAGTGGCCACCTTCCAGCCCAGGGTCTTGGCAGCGTAGCCCAGATGAACCTCCAGCACCTGGCCGATGTTCATACGGGAGGGAACGCCCAGGGGGTTCAGCACGATGTCCAGGGGGGTGCCATCGGGCAGGAAGGGCATATCCTCCTGGGGCAGGACCCGGGAGACAACGCCCTTGTTGCCATGACGGCCGGCCATCTTATCGCCCACCTGGATCTTGCGGCGCTGCGCTATATACACCCGAACTACCTCGTTGACGCCGGGGCTCAGCTCATCGCCGTTTTCACGGGTGAACACCTTGGCGTCCACGATAATTCCGCTTTCGCCGTGGGGCACCTTCAAGGAGGTATCTCGGACCTCCCGGGCCTTTTCGCCGAAGATGGCCCGCAGAAGACGCTCCTCGGCGGTGAGGTCGGTCTCGCCCTTGGGAGTGACCTTGCCCACCAGGATGTCGCCGGCGTGAACCTCGGCGCCCACACGGATGATGCCGCGCTCGTCCAAATCCTTCAGCGCATCCTCGCCCACATTGGGGATATCCCGGGTGATCTCCTCGGGCCCCAGCTTGGTGTCACGGGCATCGATTTCGTATTCTTCGATATGGATGGAGGTATACAGATCCTCCTTCACCAGGCGCTCGTTGAGCAGCACGGCGTCCTCGTAGTTATAGCCCTCCCAGGTCATAAAGCCCACCAGAATGTTCTGGCCCAGGGCAATTTCGCCCTGCTCGGTGGCGGGGCCGTCTGCCAGGACCGTGGGGTCGTCACCGCCGTGGACCCGCTCGCCTACGGAGACAATGGGGGTCTGGTTGATGCAGGTGCCGTGGTTGGAGCGGAGGAACTTGATGAGCTTATACTCCTTGGTTTCACCGCTGTCGTACTTGACAGAGATGGCTCTGGCATCCACCTTGGTAACAACACCGTCGCCCTCGGCCAGGACGGCCACCTCGGAATCCAGGCATATCTTATGCTCCATGCCGGTGCCCACGATGGGGGCGTGAGGCTTCAGCAGAGGCACGGCCTGGCGCTGCATGTTGGCGCCCATCAGCGCACGGTTGGCGTCGTCGTTGGGGAGGAACGGGATCATGGCAGTGGCGATGGACACCATCATACGGGGAGAGATATCCATATAGTCCACAAACTGGGGCTCCACCTGGATGATTTCATCTCTATGGCGGCAGGTAATGCGCTTGGCAGTGAGACGGCCCTCCTCGTCTACCGGCTCGGCGGCCTGACAGACCACATACTGATCCTCCACGTCGGCGGTCATGTAGTGGATTTCATCTGTGACCTTGCCGGTCTCGTGGTCCACCATGCGGAAGGGAGCCTCGATAAAGCCGTACTCATTGACCCGGGCGTAGGTGGCCAGGTAAGAGATCAGGCCGATGTTGGGACCTTCGGGAGTCTCAATGGGGCACATGCGGCCATAATGGGAGTAGTGAACGTCACGCACCTCCATGTTGGCGCGCTCACGGCTCAGGCCGCCGGGGCCCAGGGCGGACAGACGCCTCTTGTGGGTCAGCTCCGCCAGGGGGTTGGTCTGATCCATAAACTGGCTCAGGGGGCTGGAGCCGAAGAACTCCTTGATGGCCGCGGTAACAGGCCGGATGTTGATAAGGCTTTGGGGGGTGACCACATCCAGGTCCTGAATGGTCATGCGCTCCCGGATGACACGCTCCATACGGCTAAAGCCGATGCGGAACTGGTTTTGCAGCAGCTCACCCACGCAGCGCAGGCGGCGGTTGCCCAAATGGTCGATATCGTCCTTAGTGACCAGGCCGTGAGCCAGGGCGTTCATATAGTTGATGGAGGCGAGAATATCGTCCACAATGATGTGCTTGGGCACCAGCTGATCGGCGTTTTGGCGGCACTGATCGATGAGCTCCTGGCCCTGGTACTGGCCCAGCAGCTCCTGCAGCACGTCAAAGCGCACCCGCTCCTTGATGCCGCAGGCAGCCTTGGGATCAAAGTCCACATAGCGGCTCATGTCGCACATGCGGTTGGTAAAGATGCGGACGGTGGCGCCGTCATCGGCCAGAACGGACACCTCGCCCACGCCGATGGCATCCAGCTCCCGGCACTCCTTGCCGGTGAGGACGTGGCCCTCATCAAAGAGGATCTCCCCGGTGGTGGGGTCAGCCACAGGCAGGGCCAGCTTGCGATCCCGGGCAATGGACCAAAGGGTCAGCTTCTTATTGAACTTATAGCGGCCCACGATGCTCAGGTCATAGCGCCGGGGATCGAAGAACAGATTGTTCAGCAGAGTCTCAGCGGAATCCAGCGTGGGGGGCTCGCCGGGACGCAGCTTGCGGTAGATTTCCAGCATGGCCTCCTCATAGGACTTGCATCCGTCCTTTTCCAGTGTGGCCACAATGCGCTGGTCATCGCCGAAGCGGTCGAGAATCTCGGCATCTGTCTTGAGTCCCAGGGCGCGGATCAGGCAGGTGATGGGCAGCTTGCGGTTTTTATCAATACGAACCCAGAACACCTCGCTGGTGTCGGTCTCATACTCCAGCCAGGCACCCCGATAGGGGATGACCGTAGACGTCAGCAGGGGCAGGTCGGTCTTTAGGTCCGTTTCCTTGCCGTAGTAGATGCCGGGAGAGCGGACGATCTGGCTGACCACCACACGCTCGGCGCCGTTGATGACGAAGGTGCCGGAGTGGGTCATCAGGGGGAAGTCCCCCATGAATATCTCCTGCTCCTTGATTTCGCCCGTCTCCTTATTGTGCAGGCGCACACTCACCTTCATGGGAGCCGCATAGGTGGCATCCCGGGCCTTGCACTCCTCCACATCGTACTTGGGCTGCTCATTCATGCTGAAGTCGATGAAGCTCAGCTCCAGGTTGCCGGCATAGTCGCTGATGGAGGCCACATCCGCAAATACCTCCCGCAGACCGGTATCCAGGAACCACTGATAGCTCTTCTTCTGGATCTCCAGCAGGTTGGGCATCGCCATGACCTCTTCGTGCCTGGCAAAATTCTTACGCAGGGTTTTGCCGTAATACTTATCCTTGGCCATCTTCAATACTCACGCCTTTCTTGCTTTTATCTCAACTTAATTTGCTTACTGTTTTCAGGGCTTTTGCGGGGTGCGCGCCGGATCAATTGTGACACGCACGGGCTTGTTGCTTCTTTTATGGGCCACCCGCTTGTTTTTTTCGCCGACAGATGGTATCCTATGAACAGATTATAAAAGGGGATATGCCCCCGCTATCCGAACATAATCGATTCATTATAGCAGGTCAAGGGCTTGCTTGTCAATAGGTTTTTGCGCTTTTCCGGGCTTTGGCCCGGATTTTTTGTTTTGGGGAGCAAGCGGGCCATCGAGGACGCCGACCCCTACGGATACGTTACTTAAATTGCGATGCAGAGATATTACGAGTTGCCGCACCGGTGTGCGCGCCGGTTCGCAATGACAGGCTTTATTGATAGAGATATAATCGGTCCCCCAGGATTAAAGGAGGCCCCCGCACGGCAGAAATAGCCGTGCAGGGGCCTCCTATTATAATATATTATGGCATCTTGACTTCGTCTGTGGAGACGGAGAGCTCCCCGGTTTTCGGCGCCAAAGCCTCCACGGCTTCTGCGGCCTCGGCATTGGCACCCTCACTATAGGTCAGGTCGCTCTCGGTGACCTTACGCAGCTCCTTGCGGCTAATAATGTCGTACATGCAGGGCACCACCAGCAGGGTCATAAGGGTGGCATACACCAAGCCGCCGATGCACACCAGGGCCATGGGCTGCATTAGTGCCGTGCCCGCGTCGCCGCCGAAGGCCATGACCAGCAGGCCCAAAATCGTTGTGATGGACGTCATGAGGATGGGCCGCAGGCGGGTGACGCCGGCCTCAATGATGGCCTCCCGCCGGCCCATGCCCTCCAGGCGCAGCTGGTTGATATAGTCCACCAGCACGATGCCGTTGTTGACGATGACACCCACCAGCATCACAAAGCCAATGAGAGACACCACGCTCAGCTCCACCCCGCTCACCAGCAGGATGATAAAGCCGCCGGTGAAGGCCAGGGGGATGGTGAACATGACGATAAACGGCGACTTCAGAGACTGGAACTGGGCCACCATCACCAGGTACACCAGCAGGATGCCCAACACCAGCATCAGCAGCAGCTGCTGCATGGCGTCCATGATGGCCTCGTTTTCACCGCTGAATTCCGTGGCCACTCCTTCAGGCAGGGTAAGCCTCTCCACCGCCCGGATGGCCTCAGCAGACACCTTGGTCACATTATGATCCTCGTCCACCTGAGCCGTCACATTGATGCAGCGGCGCTGCTCCTGGCGGTTGATGGTGCTGAGGCTTACAGTACGTTCCATGGTGGCAACCTCTCCCAGCCGAAAGCTCTCGCCGGAGCTGCCGGAGGATACACTCCCCAATGTGGTGGCTGCCGAGCCGCCCATAGCACCGCCCGTCATGGAGCTATCCATAGAGCCACCCATGATGCCGCTCACGGAGGAACCGGGGGTTATCTCCAGGTCCAGCAGGTGCTCCAGGTCCACCGTTCGCTCCTCCGGCAGGGCGATAGTCACGCCCATGTCCTGGCTGTCCAGGGTCATATCCGATCCGCTGGTGGCAGTGGACAGAGCCGATGCCACCTGCATATATACCTGCGCCACGGTCATACCGTGCTTCATGGCCTTAGCCCGGTCCACCGTCAGGTGGATGGCGGGCACCGCATCGGTCAGGCCATCGGAAACTGCCTGCACGCCCTCCACGGAGCCGATAGCCTCCCCCACGGTTTTGGCTGCCGCCTGCAGATCCTCCATCTTCTCGCCGTAGACCCGCAGGGAAATGCCGCTGCCGGTCATCATCTGGGTCATGCTGTCCGCTGCGCCGGCATAGGTCACCTTGCACTCCATATCCTGGCACAGCTCCATGATCCGCCTGCCGGCGGCATCGCCGCTCTCCCCCTCGGGGACGATGACATAAGCGGTGACATCGTATGCGCCGGAGCTGCCGTCCATGCTTGTCACGGGCATGCTGGAGTCTGCGGACATGGCCGCCCCCACGGTCTGTACATTTTCAACGGTCATAGCCCGGCGGGCCACCTCGTCCGCCAGCTCCGCCGCCTTTTCATAGCTGCATCCATCGGGCATGGTAATAGTGACGCTGACGGTATTCAGGTCGATCTTCGGCATGAACACGAAGCCCCGCTGCAGCGTCAGCAGCGCAGAGCCCACCAGCAGCACCACCGCCACCCCCAGCACCACAGCCTTGTGCCCCAGGGACCATGACACAGCCCTGCGGTAACCCGGATATATCTTATCCAGCAGGCCGGGCTTGATGGGCTTATTCTTTTTCAGCATCCCTGCCGCCATGGCCGGCACCAGGGTCAATGCGATAATAAGGCTGGCCAAAAGCGAAAAGGTCATGGTCAGGGCCAGATCCGTAAACAGCTGCTTGGTGATGCCCTCCACGAACACGATGGGCAGGAACACACACACGGTGGTCAGGGTGGAGGAGGTGATGGCCCCCAGCACCTGACCTGCGCCGGCCACCGCCGCCTGGCGGACGTTGGCCCCCTTGGCGCGCAGGCGATAAATATTCTCAATGACCACCACGGAGTTATCCACCAGCATGCCCACCGCCACGGCCAAGCCCGACAGGGAAATCATGTTAATGGTCACGCCGCAGAAATACATAAGCACCACCGCGAAAATAACGCTGATGGGGATAGACACCAGGGTGATGACCGTGGGGCGCAGGTCCTTTAAGAACAGGTACAGGATCAGTATGGCAAACAGCGCACCCCAGGCCAGGCTAGATAAGATAGAGTCAATGATGATGCGGATATAGTCCCCCTGGTCCATAAGGGGCGTGAACTCCAGGCCGTTATACTCCTGCTTCAGCTCCTGGAACCGGGCGGCAATATTCTCCGACACCTCCGCCGTGGCGTAGGTGGACTGCTTATTGAACATCACGATGACGCCGTTTTCCCCATTGAGCTTGGCGTAGATCTCTCCGGAGTTATCCGTGACGAAAACCTCCGCCACGTCCTCCAGCCGAATAGGCTCCACGCCCTCCATGCCCAGGTCGAACAGCACCAGCTGCTGCAGCTCCTCCCGGGTAGAAATACTATCGCCCACGGAGACCATGTACTGCACGCCGTCCTGCTCCACATAGCCCGCCGGCATAGAGAAATTCTGCGCCGCCAGCAGCGCACTGATGGTGCTCAGCTGCAGGACGCCATCCAGGTTCGTCTGCTCCAGGGCGGAGGAGCGGCTCTGCTCCAATGTTGCAAGGCCTGATTCCACCTGGGTCAGGGCGGTGTCGATCTGTACATTTCCGGAGACGATCTGCTGGGCGCCGTCGGCCACGGTCATGACGCCGGAGGTGATTTTCTCCACCAGATCTGCCACGGCGCCGTTATCCTCCTTAAAGCGCCGGATCTCCTCCTGCAGGTCCCGCAGCTGCTGGGCGGTCTTTTCGATCTCCTCCTGCAGCCGGTCCCAATCGGCGCCCAGAGCGGCCAGGCGCAGATCCAGCTCCGCCAGCTCTGACTCCAGGCGGATATAGCCACTCTCGGCCTTGATGACGGCAATCTGTTCCTCTTTCTGCTCCTGAGTCAAAAGCGGGTCATTCTCGACGGCGGCGATACGGGCGTCATAGACCGCCTTTTTTGCGTCTAATTCCGCCTTGCGCTGCAGGACGGCCTGCAGTTCGTTCAGCTTTTCCTGCAGCTGTGTTTTTCGGGCATCCATCTGACGAAGGCTGTCCCGCAGGGACTCCAGTGCCCGGGTAGCCGCCTGGGTCACGGCGTTTTCCTCCGCCGTGCGGATGGCGGACTTGGCCGCCAGCAGCTGGCTGCGAGTCTGCTCCAGCTGGGCCTGGGCGGCGTCCAGCTGTCCATTCACCGCAGCGGCCAGCTTCGCAGACAGGGCATCCAGCTTCTCCTGGCTGAGGATCACATTCATCTGCCGCTGCAATACGCCGCCGACAGACACACTGGCCACCCCTGTGATACCCTCCAGCTTGCCGGCCAAGGTCTTTTCCACGAATTCCGACAGCTCCGCAACGTCCATGCCCTCCCGGGACACGGCGGCAATCTCCACCGGCAGCATGGCAGGGTTGATTTTCAGCACATAGGGCGTACCCACGGAATCATCCCAGCTGCCCTGGAGAGCGGCGATCTTCTGCTGGATGTCCACGCCGGTGGAATCCATGTTCACCCCCTGCTCAAACTCCAGCACCACCATGGACATACTGTTCTGGCTGGAGGAGGTGATGTGTTTAATCTCATTCAGCGTAGCCATGGATTGCTCCAGAGGCTTTGTTACGTCCGCCTCCACTGTCTCCGGGCTGGCCCCCATGTCGGTGGTCACAATGACCACATAGGGGAAATCCATGTTGGGCAGCAGATCCGGTGTCATCTTTAGATAGGCTACCACGCCCAACACCAGTATAGCCAGTACCGCCACAAATACGGTGAGAGGTTTTTTTACGCTGAATTTCGGCATCCGGTCCACTCCTTTTCAGGAACATATTTCAGGGATATATTTTATTGAGGAACATACTGACCCATATTACATCATTGCAAGCAGTTTAGCACGCCGCAAAAAAATTTTCAAGCGCCGGGGCTTATTATTCATGAATCCGTTACAAAAATCATATCAACGCCAGCGCCTCCGGATCGCTTTGCAGCCACTGGGTATGCTCTGCCGCAGGAGCAGGGCGCCGCCTGCAGCGGCAAGCTCTGCAGGTTTTTTAATGCATTGAGACGGGCCGTCTGCATATGCAGACGGCCCGTCTCTTAAAGAGGGTACGGGGAAAGCTTATTTCTTGGCGGCATCGGCGGCCTTGGCCTCCTCCTCCGCGTCAATGGTGGACATATGATCCAGCATACGCACCACCTGGCAGCTGTAGCCCCACTCATTATCGTACCAGGAAATGAGCTTGACAAAATCGTGATCCAGCATCAGGCCCGCTGTCTCGTCAAAAATACTGGGGCATGGATTGCCAATGAGATCCGTGGACACCAGCTGATCCTTGGTATAGCCAATAATGCCCTTCATATTGGTCTCGCTGGCATGGCGAATCTCGTAGCAGATCTCGGCATAAGTAGTGGGGCGGGAGAGTTTGGCGGTCAGGTCCACCACAGACACGTCGGCGGTAGGCACCCGGAAAGACATGCCCGTCATCTTTCCCTTCAGAGAGGGAATGACCCGGCCCACGGCCTTGGCGGCGCCGGTGGTGGAGGGTATGATGTTATTGAGGATGGAACGGCCTGTGCGCCAATCGCTGCCGCCCCGGGAGTCCACGGCCTTCTGCTTGGCAGTGGAGGCGTGTATGGTGGACATAAGGCTCTGCTCAATGCCGAACACCTCGTGGATCACATAGGCCAAGGGCGCCAGGCAGTTGGTGGTGCAGCTGGCGGCGGACACCACCTTCATATCCGGCCGGTAGAGCTTACTGTTGATGCCATAGACGAAGGTAGGCGTGGCCTCATCCTTAGCCGGGGCGGTGAGCAGCACCCGCTTGGCGCCGCCCTTGAAGTGGCGAGATGCCTTCTCGGTGGTGTTATTGGCGCCGGTACATTCCAGAATATACTCCGCTCCGCACTGGCTCCAAGGGATCATAGCAGCGTCGTTCTCGCTGAACACGCGAATCTTGTGGCCGTTGACCACAAGGTTGCCGTCTAAATTCTCCACAGTGCCCTCAAAATTCCGGAACACGGAGTCATACTTCAGCAGGTACACCATGTAGTCGATGTCCGCCTTGCGCAGATTGATCCCGCACACGTCGAACTTCTCCGGGCTCTTCATCAGGATCCGCAGGAGCACCCGTCCGATGCGCCCAAAGCCATTGATGCCGATTTTAATTGCCATACACCTAAACCTCTCTTTATCCTCAATCTTCTGCCCCAAAAAGGGCCTGCTCTTTTCTAAATCCATTATATCATGGCAATGGCGTTTGTCTTGTGCAATTTCCAAAAATCATTGACGAAAATAATCCATTTTCCCTTTCTCTTTTATGAAATTTGCATAAAAAAAGCAAAAATCATACCCTAATATTCCATACATTTCAAATGAGCAAATCCAATTTTTAGCTCCGAAAAAAGCCACCCCGCACAGTGTGCGGGGTGGCTGATAAATTCTGTTACCGGACGGTCCGGTTGAAGCTCATGCTGTTTTTCTGCATATGTACATCCAGGGTCACTCGATCGGCCCGGATATAGCTGCAGGTATACTCATAAATGCGGCCATCCTCCGTCCTGGTGCGGCGCTGGTGATAAAATGCGCAGCTGCCCTGGGGCACATGGAGCAGGTTGGCCCGTACCTCGTCCAGCACCACTGCCTCATAGGTATCCTCCGCCGCGGCGGGAGCAATGCCCACGTGGTACAGAAGGCTGTATATGCTATGGGTCTGCACCAGCTCCCGGGTGAGGTTGGGGTAAAGGTACTGGGGGTAGTAGCTGGTCTCCAGGATCAGCGGTTCTCCATCAACATTACGCACACGGGTGAAGCAGTACACCGTGACGCCCTCCTGGAGCTGCATTTTGCGGCTGATCTCCGGGGGCGGCACAATGATGCCGAAATCCACCATGGTGGATGAGGGCACCTTGCCCATGGAGGAGATCTCCGTAGTGAAGGAGTAGCGCACGCACTTGCCCCGGGCATTGGGATCGGCCACAAAGGTTCCCTTGCCCCGCTTGCGGACCACCAGCCCCTCCTCCTCCAGCTCGCCAATGGCCTGGCGCACCGTGTTGCGGCTGATGCCCATGGTCCGGCACAGCTCGGCTTCCGATGGCAGCAGGTCGCCCACGTTCAGCTCACCGGAGGAAATATTCTGCTTGATGATGCCCACCAGCTGTGTATACAGCGGAATATCGCTGTCCATGCTCAGGCGGCTGGCAAGAATGGTATGGTTCTGCATAGGGGTATCCTTTCCTGCGCTTATTGCTCTTGGTTAAAGGTCATTCTATCATAGAAAGGGAGGGCGGTCAAGCCGCCCTCCAGCTTGTCAAAAAGCCTCGCAGAGTTCACGTCCGCAGACGTGAAAAAGTAGGATCATTTTTCACCGCGACCTGTGCGTGGGGAAAAATACCTCTCAGGCTGCCAGTGTGGAATTTTGAGTCTTCGACTCAAAATTATGCGCGCGGCAGACTGCGGTCTCTTTGGCAGAAAAATCGAAGATTTTTCGCCAGAGGTCTTACTTATGATCCACGGAATACATGTGCTCAATCAGGCACAGGAGCTTATCGGAGTAGCCCATCTCGTTGTCATACCAGCTGACAACCTTGACGAAGGTATCCGTCAGCGCGATGCCGGCCTTGGCATCAAAGATAGAAGTGCGGGCGTCCCCTAAGAAGTCAGAGGAAACCACGGCCTCCTCGGTATAGCCCAGAACGCCCTTCAGCTCGCCCTCGGAGGCGGCCTTCATGGCCTGGCAAATCTCCTCATAGGTGGCAGCCTTCTTCAGGTTCACGGTGAGGTCCACCACGGACACGTCCAGTGTGGGCACACGCATGCTCATGCCGGTAAGCTTGCCGGACAGCTCCGGGATCACCTTGCCCACGGCCTTGGCAGCGCCGGTGGAGGAGGGAATGATGTTGCCGGAAGCAGCGCGGCCGCCCCGCCAATCCTTCAAAGACACGCCATCCACAGTCTTCTGCGTGGCGGTGGTGGAGTGGACGGTGGTCATCAGACCGTCGGCAATGCCGAAGCTGTCGTTGAGAACCTTGGCAATGGGTGCCAGGCAGTTGGTGGTGCAGCTGGCATTGGAAACGAACTTCATGTCGGAGGTGTACTTATCCTGGTTCACGCCCACCACAAACATGGGGGTGTCATCCTTGGACGGGGCGGACATGACCACGTGCTTGGCACCGGCGTCAATGTGGCCCTGGGCCTTCTCCTTGGTAAGGAACAGGCCGGTGGACTCAATGACGTACTCGGCGCCCAGCTCCTTCCAGGGCAGGTTGTGGGGATCGCGCTCGGCGCTGACGGGGATGCTCTTGCCGTTGATGATGATGTTATTGCCCTCCGCCTTCACCTCGCCGTCAAACTTGCCGTGCATAGTGTCGTACTTCAGCATATAGGCCAGGTAATCGGCCGGACACAGATCGTTGATGCCCACGATCTCGATTTCAGGGTGGTAAATGGCCCGGCGGACCACCATACGGCCGATGCGGCCAAAACCGTTGATAGCAACTTTAATACTCATTTCAAAAGTTCTCCTTCCAGATGGAATATATCAAACATATGGTATGTTCTGTATTATACCCTTTTCTCTTGAATAATGCAATATCATTTTTAATAGTTTTCGCTTTTTTTCGACGCTAATTTTTTCGCCTATTAACCAGTATTTTTTAGCATTCTTCTTGTCTTTTCGATTTCTTTCTGATATAATAGCGTACCGGATTTTTGTTTTCGTCGATGTTAACAGTGGGGATAAATTCCCATTTACAGCAAATTCTATCGGTGAAAGGAGATTCCGCATGGATCATTCACCTCAAGAGGCGCGGCTCCTGACCCAGGTGCTGCCCAATGTCGCCGCCCAATTCCGCACCACCTTAGGCAATATGCACGCTGCCCTATCCTCCGGGGACGATCCGGATGCCTGTATCTTGCGTCAAAGCTACTACCGTCTGCTGCGCACCGTTACCAATCTCACCGACGCCGTTATGCTGGCGGAGGATACCCCCCTCCCCCGGCAGGACACAGACCTGACGGTCTTTTTTGACGAGCTGTGCCGCCAGGCCCGGGAGCCTCTGTCCGTCTGCGGCGTGACCCTGGAGACCGATCTGCGTCCCCGGCAGCTGACGGTGGGCATCAACCGGGAATACACCGCCCGAATCTTTTGGAACCTGCTGTCCAATGCCGCCAAATTCACCCCCACCGGCGGCAGTGTGCGTGTAACGCTCACCCAGCAGGGAAACCGGGCGCTGCTGCAGGTGGCGGACACCGGCTGCGGCATCCATCCGGACCTGCAGGACACGGTGTATGACCGTATCCTGCACACAGAGCGCATGGATCCCCTGCCCCACGGGTTGGGCCTGGGGCTGAGCCTGTGCCGGTGCTTTGCCGCGCGCCAGGGGGGCAATCTGCTGCTGCAATCCGAGGTAGGCAAGGGCACCACCGTCACCGTGTCCCTGCCGGCGGAGCGCTGCGGCGTACACCGGGTACAGGACGTGCCCTTCCACTATGCCGGCGGGTTCCAGCCGGTGATGATGGAGCTTTCAGACGCCCTGCCCTATGAGGGCTACAAGGAGAAATATTTGGACTAATACGCATGATGAACGGAAAGAAAGTTTTAGTGGCCATGTCCGGCGGGGTAGACAGCTCCGCCGCTGCTGTGCTGCTGCGTCAGCAGGGCTACAGCTGCGATGGGGCCATGCTGCGCCTATATAACGGCGAGGTGGAGGGTACCTGCTGCTCCGCCGATGATGCCGCCGACGCCCGGAGCGTGGCCTACGGCCTGGGCATGAAATTCTATGTTTTCAATGAGACAGAGCGGTTTGCCCGGGATGTAATGGATCGCTTCGTGGCCGAATACTGCGCCGGGCGCACCCCCAACCCCTGCATCGATTGCAACCGCTGTCTGAAATTCGGCGCCCTGCTGGAGCGAGCCCTGCTGCTGGGGTATGATTATCTGGCCACCGGCCACTACGCCCGGGTGAAGCTTGACGAAGCCTCCGGCAAATACCGCCTTCTCCGGGGCCGGGACCGGAGCAAGGATCAGAGCTACGTTCTCTACCAGCTGGGCCAGCACCAGCTGGCCCACCTGCTGCTGCCCGTGGGCGAATATGACAAGCCCTCCATCCGCCGGAGCGCCCGTCAGGCGGGCCTCATCAACGCCGACAAGTCCGACAGTCAGGACATCTGCTTTGTGCCGGATGGAGATTACACGCGGTTTTTGCAGGAGTACGGCGGCGTAAAGATGATCCCCGGTGATTTTGTGGACCGAGCGGGTCATGTGCTGGGCCGGCATAAGGGGCTGCCCTGCTACACCACCGGCCAGCGCAAGGGCTTGGGCGTTTCCGCCGGAAAGCACGTTTATGTCCTGCGGAAAAATGCCCAGGACAACACCATTCTTCTGGGAGACAATGAGGAGCTGTTCACCTCCGTCCTTACGGCGGACCGGGTAAACTGGATCAGCGGCGAAACGCCCACCTCTCCCCTCCGCGTCACCGCCAAAACCCGCTATAGTCAGACGGAGGCGGCAGCCACCGTGCATCCCCTGCCGGATGGGCGCATCCGGGTGGAGTTTGATGTGCCCCAGCGGGCCATCACCGCCGGGCAGGCCGTGGTGCTCTACGATGGGGAGCAGGTTTTAGGCGGCGGCACTATTGAATAATAAATTGTATCATCGATTGACAAAGGCAGACCGGCCCGGGCCGGTCTGCCTTATCCTATCGTTCACTCTCCCGCCACTCGTCCACATAGATCATGTCATCCACATCCCGCTGTTCTTTTTCCTCCACGGTATATCCCCCCTCCGATTATATACCTGTTATTCTATGTGCCGGACCACAGAAAAATTCCTTGCGGCCCCATTTTTTTCATGGTAAGATACAATCACGGCTCTATCGGGTGAAAAAGCCGAAGCGGCATGGCTGCTGCCATCCGGCAATAAATACCCCACGGAAAGGTTGTGCCCATATGTCTCCCTCCCGCAAGCATACCGTAGCTGTGATCACCGCCTGCGTCGCCTTTGTGATCTTCGGCTTCAGCTTTATGTTCTCCAGCATTGCCCTGTCCATCGCGCCCACCACGGTGCTGCTGTGCTTTCGATTCACGGCGGCAGTGCTCACCCTGTCTTTGGTAGTGGCGGCCAACGCTCTGGTGGGCCGCATCCGGGGCAAGGCGTGGTTTTCCTTTTCTCTCCGCGGCAAGCCCCTGGGCGGTGTGCTGCTGCTGGGCCTGGTGCAGCCGGTTTTATACCTGGTGTTTGAAAACAGCAGCATCCGCTATACCTCCTCCGCTGTCACAGGCACGGTGCTGGCAGTGGTGCCGGTAATCTGCATCCTGGCAGATGTATTCATCAGCCACGAATCCGTCACCAAGCTGCAGATCCTGTGTGCTGTGGCCTGCGTGGGCGGCGTGGCCCTGGTGGAGACCGGCGGCGAAACCCGCATCAGCCTGCTGGGCTTTGTGTGCCTGCTGATGACCTTGGTATGCGATGTGGGATACTATGTGCTCAGCCGCCGGGCCTCCCGGCAGTTCAGCCCCCTGGAGGTCACCTTTGTCATGTTCCTCATGGGCATGGTAGTCTTTGTCCCGGCGGCACTGATCCAGGGGCACGGGCAGATGGCAGAGCTATTCCTTCCGGCTATACAGTCAGCTCCCTTCTGGGGCAGTGTGTTTTTCTTGGGTGCAGTGTCCTCCGTGGGCGCCTACGGCTTGCTGAACTTCGCCAACGCCACCCTCACCAATTCCGAGGCATCTCTCATCGGGAATATCGGCACGGTGGTATCGGTGCTGGCCGGTGTGCTGCTGCTGAAGGATCCCTTCACGCCTCTGCAGGCGGTAGGTGTAGTGGTCATTCTGGTCTTTGTGACCCTGGCCAACCTGCCCAAAAAGCATTAATAAATTCAGAAAGGGAGAAGCCCCAGTGGTTTCTCCCTTTTTCACAGCCGATTTTTATAAAAAATAAGGAACTGCGACCCCCTCGAACGTATAATAAATGAAAGGCTTCCGCGTGGGCCTTTTTTGCCAAAGGAGGAAAGCACATGGACGCCGCTGCCAACAGCTACCGCCGTTTTCTGGACGGTGATGAGAGCGCCTTCGAGGAGATCATGCAGGAGCTGTTTTGCGGGCTGGTTTTCTTTATCAACGGCTTTGTGCATGATCCCCACGCCGCGGAGGATATCGCCATCGATGCCTTTTCCGACCTGGTGGTGCACCGGCACCGCTACAACTTCCGGGTGAGTCTGAAAACTTATCTCTACATGGTAGGCCGGAGCCGCGCCCTGGACTATCTCCGCCGTCGCAGGATCCTCCGCTTCACGGAGCTCTCCGAGGCCCACGGCCTGGCGGACGACTCCGCCGCCCTGGAGCAGCTGCCCCGGGATATGGCCGCGGCGGTGCGGCTGGTCTATTTCGAGGAGATGACCTATGCCGAGGCCGCCCGGGTCATGGGCAAAAAAAGCAAGCAGGTGGATAACCTGCTGTATCGGGCCAAACGGGAGCTGCAGAGCATTTTGGGAGAGGAGGGGATGGAGCTGCTATGAGGTCCCTGCAGGAATGTCAGGCGGAGGTGTTCCGCCGCAGCGAAAAAAGGATCCGAACCCGCCGGCGGGCCATCCGCGCGGTCATGGTCTGCGTGCCGCTGGTTTTGTGTCTCACAGCCTTCAGCCTGCTTGTGCGGCCCGGACTACCATCCTCCCCCGATGGAGCTCCGCCGAAGAGCAACGCCGCATCCCCTCCCCCGGCGGTTTGCCGCATTGATGTCAGCGGGGCAGGCCAGGTCACATCCATTACCGATGAGGGGCGCGTCTGCGCCATTGCCGACACCCTTTCGGCGCTGAACGGCGCCCCCGGGGCGGAGTCCTCCGGCGGCAGTGAGTCCGCCGGGACAGAGGGCCTCATCATCACCCTGTTTGCCGAAGACGGCCCCCAGGCCGTATACCGCCTGACCGACGACACCCTGACTAACATAACCACCGGCAGCGCTATGGCCCTGACCCGGGAGCAGAGTGCGGCGCTCTCCGCTCTCCTGGCCCCGGAAGCCGCAGATAATCCATAAAAAGGAGGTTTCCCCTATGAAAAAGAAAATCTGGATCTGTATCGCAGGAGTCGTGTTGCTGGCCATCCTCTTTGTTCCCATTCCCAGCGGCACGTACAAGGACGGCGGCACCCGGGCCTACTCGGCCCTGACCTATAGGATCGTTAAATGGCAGCGGGACACCGGTTCCGATGTTTACAAGGCCACCAGGGTCTACTGGCTGCCGAATAACTTCAAGTCCATTGATTCGCTGTGGGCCGGGGAGGAGGCATACGTACCCCATCACTTCACGGCCACCGTTCTGGAAATGCAGAGCGGCCACGCCCTGGTGCAGCCGGTGGAGGATGAGATGGAGGCCGGCGTGGGCAGCGCGATCTCGGTGGATACCTCCGCTCTGGAGGACATCGGCGCCCAAGTAGGCAGCGATGTGGAGATCTACTACACCGGCAATATCCGTGAGACCGCCCCCGCGCAGCTCCGGCCCACCAAGTGGGAGATGGCCACGGATCTGCGCCACCGGGCCTACACCGACTCCTGGCTGGATCCGGAAACCGCCCAGCCTATGGACGAGATGATCGATCCGCTCATCATCTCCCGGATCTATTCCAACTGCTTCTTCGCCCGTCCCGTGGTCCCCATGCCCTACGAGATCAAGTTCAACGGCGAGCTGCCCCCGGAATGGTGCGTGGGCGACCAGGTGACCTGCACCTGCGAAAACATCCTCTACGACCAGGATAACCAGCGGATGGAGGCCGATTTCATCAGCCTGGCCCCCAGCGATTGGCAGATGGACCCCATCGAGGACTATAAGCCGGTGATCTACCTCTACCCTGAGGAGGAGACGCAGGTGTCCGTACAGTTGGCCCTGGACGGCGACCTCACCTGCACCTATCCCGCCTATCAGAACGGCTGGACCGTCACCGCCGCCCCCGACGGCACCCTGACAGACAGGCGCGGTCAGACCTACAACTACCTGTACTGGGAGGGCGAGACCTATGCCCGGTGGGACATGACAAGGGGCTTCTGCGTAAAGGGTGAGGACACGGCGGCCTTTTTGGAGCAGGCCCTGGCGCAGCTGGGCCTCACCCGCCGGGAGGCTAATGAGTTCATCGTCTACTGGCTGCCCCTTATGGAGCGGAACCCCTACAACGTCATTTCCTTCCAGACGGATGCCTATACCCAGGCGGCCGGGCTGCACATTGACCCGGCTCCGGATACCCTGATCCGGGTGTTCATGGCCTGGCAGAGCTCGGACTCCTTCGTAAAGCTCCCCGCCCAGGCGCTTACCGCGCCTGCACGCACGGGCTTTACCGTGGTGGAATGGGGCGGCACGAAAATCTCCTGACACACGCATAAGCTCGGTGTAATGTAAAATCGGCACAGCTGCTTGGCTGTGCCGATTTTTTCGGGTCTCATACTGATTTATGCCCGCTTGAGGATGCGCCCGGCCTTTACGCCGGTGTATTTGCCCTTTTCCACGGCCACGGCGCCGTCCACCAGTACATAGTCCATGCCCTGGGCCAGTACGCAGGGGTTTTCGTAGGTGCCGGGCTGATGCAGCTTTTCCAGGGCAAAGACGTTGATGTCCGCGTCCATGCCCGGGGCCAGGACGCCCTTTCCTGCAAGGCGCAGAACCTGGGCGGGCTTTTGGGTCATTTTATGCACCGCCTGCTCCGCCGTCAACACGCCCCGCTCCTTCACAAAGTGCTCCAAAAGATGCACGAAGGTGCCGTACACCCGGGGATGCAGCATCCCGTCCGTGGGATAGGTGGAGTCGGAGATGACGTTGGAAAGGGGGCTTTGGAGAATGGTCACGATGTCCTCCTCCGAGGCCATGAAGTCCACCATGGTGATCTCGCAGTGCTCCCGCACCAGCAGGTCGCAGCAGCAGTCCAGGGGATTCTGCCCCCACAGGGCGGCAATCTCCGCGATGCTCTTGCCTTGGTAGGGATGGTCCTCCGGGCAGTGGAGGCTGGTGAGTCGGATGCCGTCCCACCCGGCCAGCTTGGCGATGTCGTCAAAGCCGTCGCCCCGGCGGATGCGCTCCGCCAGCCCCCGCCGAGCCCCCTTGTCCTGCAGCCGCTGCACCACCGCCTCTATGCCGCCGGTGAGAAAATCTGGGGGCAGAATGTGGATGAGCTGGGTGGAGCCTGCAGTGTAGGGGTACACATCGCAGCCCACCTCCAGGCCCTCCTGCCGGGCCTGCTCCAGCATGGCCAGGGCCCGGGAGATCTTCACGCCCCAGTTGTCCCGGCCCATGGCCTTCAGGTGGCTGATGTGAACGGGTATGCGCAGGGCCCGGGCCACGGCGAGCATCTCCTCCAGAGCCTCCAGCACGCCGCCGCCCTCCTGGCGCATATGCACTGTCACGGGGATGCTCTGCCCCGTCAGAGGCTCCAACGCCCGGATCAGCTCCTGTGTGGTGTAAAAGCACTCCGGGGCGTATCCCAAGCCCAGGGAAACGCCCAGGGCCCCGTCGGCCAGGGCCTGCTCCATGGCCCGATGGATGGCCTTATAGTGCTTGTCCTCCAAATGCTCCAAAGCGTAGCCCGCCGCAGAGGCGCGCAGCACGCCCGCGCCCACCAGCATGCCGGTGTGAATGGGTGCCTCGGGCTGGCCGGCAAAATAGTCCGCCAGGGAATCCGTGGGCACCTGCTTGGGCATCTCCCCGCAGATGGGCTGCAGGTAGGCGGCAATCTCCGCCCGTTTTGCCCGGCGCATGGGCGCAGCGGACAGACCGCAGTTGCCGTTTACGATGGTGGTCAATCCCTGGCGCAGCTCCGGCTGGCCGAAGCCGGGCCGCCAGGCGGCCAGATCCGCATGGCGATGGATGTCGATAAAGCCCGGGGTCACCAGCTTCCCATCGGCGCTGATGATCCGCCGGGCGTGGGCGCCGGGCAGGGTGCCCACCTCCACGATCCTTCCGTTTTCCACCGCCACATCAGCGGCATAGGGGGCACTGCCGGTACCGTCCACCACGGTACCGCCCCGAATCAGCAGGTCTAACATCCCTCTTGTCCTCTTTTCACAGAATCATTTTTCAGCAGGGGCAGCGTCACAGTAAACCGCGTTATGCCCTCTGCACTGGTGCAGCCGATGCTGCCGCCGTGGGCCTGCACAATACTCTGGGCGATGGCCAGGCCCAGTCCGAAGCCCTCCCCGCCGGTGCGGGACTCATCCACCCGGTAGAACCGGTCGAACAAATGCGGCAGCTTTTCCGCCGGGATGGTCTCCCCCTGGTTTTCTACCTGCAGGAGAGCGCCTCGCCCCTCCCGGCGCAGCAGCAGGCCCACAGGCGTCCCCGCCGCCGCATATTTCATGGCGTTATCCAGCAGGATATCCGCCAGGCGGCGCAGCTGCACGGCGCTGCCCCGCACTGTCAGCTCCGGCTGGATGTCGTAGCTAAGCTCCCGGCCGCTCTCAAAGGCCACCGGCTCAAAGGCCAGGGCACTCTCCAGCACCGTGTCCGACAGGTTTACAGCGTCCAGGGTCTGCTTTGCCCCGCTCTCCGTCCGGGCCAGGGTCAGCATATCCTCCACCAGGGCCTTCATCCGCAGGGATTCGGCGCGAATCCCCTCCACATACTGTTTGGTCTTCTCCGGATCCTGCTCTCCTCCCGCCAGCTCCGTAGAGGAAAGGATCACCGTCAGAGGTGTTTTCAGCTCATGGGACGCATCTGACACAAACTGCTTCTGCTCCTGCCAGGCCCGCCGCACCGGCCGCACCGCAAAGCCCGCCAGCCAATAGCTCAGGCCCGTCAGCACCAGCAAGGCCGTCAGGGTAACCAAGCCGCCGCGCAGCAGTAGGCTGCGCATGGTGGCCCGCTCCATGGAGCAATCGGTAAAGGCGATGCGCACCGACACGACCCCCACCCGGCGCATATACCGCAGGGAATAATCCTTCAGCACACCGCTGTCGTTTTTTTCCTCCAGGGCCGAGCGCACGATGTCCAGCACCAGATCCTGATTTTCCAGGTTGTAGTAGCTGCTGCCGGAGAGGCGTATCGTTCCGCCGGCAAACACCTCCGCCACAAAACAGGGCTGGCCGCTGCTGCCGGGCAGCTGGTTCTTGTCGGCATTTCCCTCCAATGCGGCAGCCAGATGCTCCTCACTGCTGCGCACCATTTGGCTGCGGGTGGACAGGGCCAGGACCACCAGGGCGCTCAGCAGCACCGCCGCCACCGTCACCAAACTGATGCCCACGATCTTCAGCCGTAATTTTCGGATCATTCCTTTTCCTCCAGGCAATAGCCCACCAGGCGCACTGTGCGGATGCGCATGTTAGAGCGTACCAGCTCCAGCTTCCGCCGCAGGAAAGAGATGTATACCTCCACATTGTTGTCCTCGGCATTGGACTCATAGCCCCAGGCCTTGAGCAGCAGCTGCTCCTTGGACAGGATCTGCCCGCCGTTGCGCATGAGCATCTCCAGTAAATCGTATTCCTTGCGGCTGAGCCGGGCGCTGCGCTGGCCGCAGGTCACCTGAAACGTCCCCGGGTCCAGCACCAGGTCGCCCCGATGGATGCGATCGTCGCCGCCGCTCTCGCCGTTGCTCCGCCGCAGCAGCAGGCGCACGCAGGCCAGCAGCTCCGGCGTCTGAAAAGGCTTGGTCAGGTAATAGTCCGCCCCTTGGTCCAGGCCCCGCACCCGGTCGCTCAGCTCGCCCCGGGCGGTAAGCATCAGCACCGGCAGGCGGCTGCCGGTGCTCCGCAGCCGCTGCAGCAGGGCAAAGCCGTCCAGCCCCGGCAGCATCACGTCCAGCACCAGCAGATCGTAGATCCCCGATAAAGCGTTATCAAGGCCCGAGACGCCGTCGTTGCTCACGTCCACGGTGTAGCCCTCCCGGCGCAGCAGCTCCTGCAGATTCTGCGCCAGCCTTTTTTCGTCCTCCACCACCAGGATCCGCATCTCCCTGCCTCCCATTCGTTTTTTCTTTATTGTATACCGAAAAGCCCGCCGGAACAAGTCCCGGCGTATAGCCGTATGGTAAGCGGCCAGGCTTTAAAGAAAATTAAAAAAAGCGATTTTTGGCCGCCCCATTTTCCCGAAAACCGGGAGAGCGCCTCATCCGCCCTCCCGGTTTTCGTTTTTATATGCTCTTTTGGGGTCATGCGCCCAGGGTCAGCAGATCCAGCAGTGCCTGAGCCGTAGCTGCAGACACCTTAAAAATGGCGGGTACATCGTTGTACATAGCAAAATAGCCGTCCTCATACGCCAGGCCAATGTAGACCGTAAAGCTGTCAGTGCTGCCGGTGCTGGTCAGATAGTTGACGGTGACCGTGGCCGCCGGGTCCGTCAGCCCGCAAATGGGCAGTGCGCCGGAGCTGGGGTTATAGTCCACGCAGGACTCCAGCTTCATGCCCTCGGCCAAGAGGGCCGTAAGCGCCGTCATCCGGTCAGACACGTCCGCCCCGCTGCATAGCCAGCTGTCTCCCTCGCCCCGCGCCACGGTGACGTCCATTCCGCCGCCCCGGGCCTGAATATGCGTAAGCTTGTCCGCCGTCAGGGCCGGCAGGGTGGGCATCTCCACCAGCTCATAAATATTCCGGTCCATAAGCTGCACCAGCGCATCCGGTGCCACATAGATCTTGGTGGTATCTTTGTCCCGGCACATATAGTAGCCGCCGCCCTCCGCCGCCGCGCCGATCTGCAGGGACAGGCCTGTGCCGTCGTCGTTCTTGACCTCCAATGTGCGGTCCGGTCCGTCCAGGTCATAGGCGGTGATGTCGCCGGGGTTTTCCAGGGGCGTCAGCGTGTTCAGGGCGCTCACCTGGTCCAGCAGCTGCTGCATCAGTGTCTGGTCCAGGGGCAAAGTGGTGTCGTCCTTCCACTGCCATTTTCCCTCTTCGTTTTTGGTGAAGCGCAGGGTGTAGCTGCTGTTTTTATAGATCATCTCCTGCGTGGAGGCCGTAACCAGCCCTTCGCTGTCCAAGGTGTCGGACGGTGCCTGCTTTTTGCCGCAGGCGGTGCATGCCAGCAGCAGTGCCACCGCCAGGATCGCAATATATCTTTTCATGGACTGTCTCCTCATTTATCAAATCGACACGATTATAACAGATTTTTATCAAAAAAGAAACCCCTTCCAGGAAAATGCAAAAAGGAGCGGCTCAGGCCGCTCCTTTTGCATGATAATTTATAGCAATTCCTTACAGATGGGACACGAACGTGCTGTTCACCGCCACAGTGCGGCTGATTTCAGAGGACTTGATGCTGCCAAAGACGGTGCTCATGATGGTCAGCGCCTTCTTGCCGTCGATTTCCGGCTCCCGGTTGTGCTCCAGGGCGTCCACAAACTCGTCGATAACGCCGGAGCGGGTGCTGGGCTCAAAGCTGTAAGCGGTGGATGTATTGCTCATATCCCGCACCACAATGGGGGCACCGGGATCGCTGTAGATGAGCATGATGCCCTTAGTGCCGTATAGGCAGGTGGAGTTGCACTCCTTGCCATACACCGTCCAGCTGGCGGCCAGGGTGCCCACGGCGCCGCCATTCATGCGCAGGATGCACAGGGCGTTGTCGTCCACGCCGATGAAGTGTCCGTGGTCGTCGTGCTTATTCAAGGTCATCACCTTGGCAGTGGTTTCGATGACCGTCTGTCCGGTGAGGTATTGCAGCAGGTCCAGCTTGTGGATGCCCAGATCGCTGAGGGCGCCCATAGCGGCCTTGTCCTTATCGAAGAACCAGGCGTCCCGGTCCGGGGACCAGCCCTCAGGTCCGGCGTTGCCGATGGTGGTGCGGAAGGTGATGATGTCGCCGATGACGCCCGCCTCCAGCAGCTCCTTGGCCCGGCGATGCACAGGGTCAAAGCGCATATTGTGGCCCACCATCAGGTGCTTGCCGTTAAACTCGGCAGCGGCCACCATGGACTCGCACTCCGCCAGAGTCACGGCCATGGGCTTTTCCACCAGCACATGCTTGCCGGCGTAGAGGGCGGCGTTGGTGATCTCGGCATGGTTGCGGTTTTCCACGCACACGGACACCGCATCGATCTCCGGGTCGTTTATCAGATCGTAATAGGAATCATACACCTTTCCGCCATATTTCTCCGCCATTTGGACGGCGCGGGAGCTGATTTTATCATAATAGCCCACCAGCTTGGCATCGGGGTTGGTAGCGTACTCCGGCAGGTGCCGGGTCTGGGCGATCTTGCCGCAGCCAATGATACCGATCTTAATCATAGTAGCGCCTCCTTGTGAACCTTTCGCAGATCTATTCTAAAATACAGATTATTATCTATGATGGATTATACCAAAAATTTCTGCCCAGTGAAAGACCTTTTTTATATTTTTTTCTTTTTCTCCGTTTTGTATTCTTTCTGTCTCCTTAGCAAAAAAAGCCTTGCTATTTTCCACAGGCAAGGGTAGAATGACTTTGGTTTAGATTAGGAGGATATTGCCCATGGTTTCCATCGTTGAAGTAACCACTCACCGCCAGCTGCGCCGGTTTGTGGACTTTCCGAATCAATTATATAAAGATGTGCCCCAGTTCGTCCCCGCCACCTACAGCGATGATATGGAGGATTGGAACAGGAAGAAAAACCCCGCCTTTTCCTACTGCGATGCCCGCTGCTGGCTGGCCATGCGCGGCTCTGAGATCGTCGGCCGCATCGGCGCCATACTCAGCCATAAATCCAATGAAAAGTGGGGCACCAACCGCCTGCGCTTCACCCAGGTGGATTTCATTGACGACATGGAGGTCTCCTCCGCCCTGTTTGGAACAGTGGAGAACTGGGCCCGGGAGCTGGGCTGCTCCGCCGTACACGGTCCTCTGGGCTTCACGGACATGGACCGGGAGGGCATGCTGGTGGAGGGCTTTGACCGCCGCAGCTGCTTCTTTACATATTACAACCACCCCTATTATATGCAGCACATGGCAGCTCTTGGCTATGTAAAAGACGTGGATTGGGTGGAAAATCTCATTTCCGCTCCTGAAGATGAAAAAACCATCGCCCGCTGGGCCAAGCTCTCGGCCTATGTGCAGCGGCGGCAGAAGCTGCACATCCTGGAGGTCCGCACCCGGCTGGGCTATTTCCCCCTGCTGAAGCCCTTTTTCCAGCTTGTGAACGAGGCGTATGCCCCGCTTTACGGCACCGTGGATCTGACCCCGGCACAGGTCAAAAAGTACAGCATGAAGTTCGCCCCCCTCATCAATCCCAAGCTTACCTGCTTTGTTCTCAATGAACAGGACGAGCTAGTGGCCTTTGGTGTCAGCGCCCCCAGCATTGCCGAGGCGCTGAAAAAGAGCCGGGGCCGGCTGCTGCCCACAGGCTGGGTTCATGTGCTCCACGCCTTCCGGAAAAATGACACCATTGACCTGTTGCTCATTGCCGTTCGGCCGGACCTTCAGGGAAAGGGCGTCAACGCCATCATTCTCAGCAAGGTGATGCAGGGCTGCCGAAAAATGGGCATCCGCTACGCCGAAACCGGCCCCATGCTGGAGGAAAACGAGAAGGTGCAGACCCAGTGGCAGAATTTCCCCCTGGAGCAGCATAAGCGCCGCCGCTGCTGGGTGAAGGAGTTGGACGCCGTTCCCTCCGCCGCTGCGCCTAACGAGTCCGCCTGTCAATAACGTCCTATATCCCCACATACCTCAAAAGGAACCGCCTCAGCGGTTCCTTTTTTCTTCGCGGAGTTCACGTCCGCAGACGCGAAAAAATGCAATCATTTCCTCTCGCGGCATGTGCGTGAGAGAAAATACCTCTCAGGCGATAAGTAGTGAAATTCCGGCGCTTTGCGCCGGAATTCTGCGCGCAGCAGCCTGCAAGCCTTTTGTCGGAAAAACCCGGAGGGGTTTTCGGCAGGCTTCTCTCCGCACCCCCTCCGTCCCGGCGGCATAGTATGACCACGGAGAGTCATTCTCTCAGCAAAGGAGGCAGATCAAATGATTCATCTTCGCGGCGCGTCCTTTGTGTATCAGGCGCCCGACGGCGAGGTGGAGGCCCTGCGGCGGGTGGACATAGACATCGCCCCGGGGGAGTTTTGCAGCGTGGTGGGCCCCTCCGGCTGCGGCAAATCCACGCTGCTGTCGGTGGTCTCCGGGCTGGAGCCTCTTACCGCCGGCACGGTGGAGGTGGACGGCGCCCCCGTCCGCGGTCCCTCCGGGAAGGTCGGGTTCATGCCCCAGCGGGATCAGCTGTTTCCCTGGCGCACTATCCGGGACAACGTGACCCTGGGGCTTACCGTCACCAAAAAGCGCACCCCCGAGACCCTGGCCTATGCCGACGCGCTGCTCAAGCGCTACGGTCTGTGGGAGTTTGCCGGAAAGCGGCCCTCTCAGCTCTCCGGCGGCATGCGTCAGCGATGCGCCCTCATCCGCACCATGGCCACAAACCCGAAAATCCTGCTGCTGGATGAGCCATTTTCGGCTTTGGATTTTCAGACCCGGCTGTCGGTGTCCTCGGACATCAGCCGCATCATCCGCCAGGAGGGAAAAACCGCCCTTCTGGTCACTCACGACATCTCCGAGGCCATCAGCCTCTCCGACCGCATTTTCGTTCTCAGCGCCCGGCCCGCCGTGGTAAAAAGCACCCACGACCTGACGGCCCTGCAAAATCTGTCGCCCCTGGAGCGCCGGGACACCGAGGCCTTTCACACCTATTTTCAAGCCATATGGAAGGAGCTGGATCACCATGAATAGCGCCTCCCCTTCCCCGGCCCGGCAGGCCTATCTGCTGGCCAACCGGCGGCAGAATCGGCAGGTGCATCTGTGGCAGATAGCTCTGCTGTTGGGTCTGTTGGCCCTGTGGGAGCTGAGCTGCCGGATGGGCCTGTCCGATGGCTTCCTCACCAGCTGCCCCAGCCGCATGGCCGCCACCTTCGCATCCCTTTGCCGCAGCGGCGATCTGTGGCGGCATATCGGCGTATCCTGCGGCGAAACGGTCATCGGCTTCCTCTCCGGCACCGCAATGGGCACAGTGGTGGCCATCTGCATGTGGTGGTCGGGGAAGCTGGCCCGGATCCTGGACCCCTACCTGGTGGTGCTCAACGCCCTGCCGAAAACGGCCCTGGGCCCCATTTTCATTGTGTGGATGGGGGCCGGTCAGGGGGCCATCATCGTCATGACCCTGGCTATTTCGCTGATCGTGACCATTCTGAATATGTATCAGGGATTTCTCTCCACGGACGGGGAGAAGATCCGCCTCATGCGCTCCCTGGGGGCCAGCCGCTGGCAGATCCTTTGGCTGCTGGTATTCCCGGCCAACGCGCCCACCCTTTTTTCCACCCTGAAGGTGAATGTGGGGCTTTCCTGGGTGGGCGTCATCATGGGGGAGTTTCTAATCTCGCAGGCCGGATTGGGATATCTCATCGTCTATGGCTCCCAGGTGTTCAACATGGATCTGGTCATGACCAGCGTGGTGATCCTGGCAGCGGCGGCGGTGGTGATGTACCGGCTGGTGCTGTGGGTGGAAAAATTTTTGAATCGTTTTTGGGGGAAAGGACTATGAAAAAACTGCTGACATTTTTGCTGGCCGCACTGATGATCGTGCCGGGGCTGTGCGCCTGCGGAAAGCAGGACGCCACAGTGGTGCGGCTCAACGAGGTCACCCACTCGGTGTTTTATGCGCCCCAGTATGTGGCCATGAGTCAGGGATTCTTTGCGGCCGAGGGCCTGCAGGTGGAGCTTACCAACGGCGGCGGGGCCGATAAGGTCATGACTGCTGTGGTCTCCGGCCAATCGGACATCGGCCTGGCGGGGCCTGAGGCCAGCATCTATGTGTATAACCAGGGCAAGGCCGACCACACCCAGATCATCGCCCAGCTGACCAAACGGGACGGCTCGTTCCTGGTGGGCCGCACAGAGAGTCCCTTCTCCTGGGAGGATCTCCGGGGCAAGACCATCATCGGCGGCCGCAAGGGCGGCGTACCGGAGATGACCCTGGAATATGTCCTGCGGCAGAACGGCCTGACCCCCGGAGTGGACGTAACGGTAGATACCTCCGTGCAGTTCAACATGATGGCCGGGGCCTTCACCGGCGGCCAGGGGGACTATGTGGCCCTCTTTGAGCCCACTGCCACTCAGGTGGAGGCCGCCGGCCAGGGCTATGTGCTCACCTCCATCGGCCAGGAGAGCGGCGAGATTCCCTACACCGCCTACTTTGCCAATCTCAGCTGGCTGGAAAATAATGCCGACACCGCCCAGCGGTTCGTAAACGCCATTGCCAAGGCCCAAAAATGGGTGGCCGAGCACACGGACCGAGAGGTGGCCGAGGCCATTGTGGATCAGTTTCCGGACACGAGTCTGGAGGAGCTGGAGGCCGTCACCGCCCGACATCGGCAGATCGACGCCTGGAACGCCACGCCCATTATGGAGCAGCAAGCTTTGGAGCGGCTGGAGACGGTGATGGAGCAGGCCGGCGAACTGGCGCATAGCCAGTGGGTGCCCTTTGACGACCTGGTAAATAACACCTTCGCCCGGTATGCCGTAGGCTGAGGCTGTGCCGGGCGGTTCATATGGTAAAAAAAGGTGAGACCCGGCGGGCCTCACCTTTTTTTACTGAAGCAATCCCTGCAAAGGGTTTATAGTCTGCTGTGCGCATAGCCGGCATCGCCCTCAACGGCGCCGGTTATGATGCAAGCTCTCACGCACTATATTTCTTTTTCTCATAGCTGCAGAAAAAGCCATTTTTATATTTAAAACATAGTTTTCCTATGCTATACTACTTACAATACACAGTTGGGCATGTGCCATAAAATGTCTATAAAGGCTGATGCCTCAGCCGCCCACTGCTATGAAGCCTGCAAGCCAAATGATGGATATGTTCACTCTGTCCTGCGCTGCTCCCACACTGCTGGGCAGAAAGGCGGCCGGAGCGATCACTCGTAATTATATGCGGGCAAAACCCCTGTAAAGGCAGAGGTTTTGCCCGTTTGCTATGGGGAGGAACGACATGCCCAAGGTAACCATTTACGCACCAAATGGAAAGGTGTCCGTCCGGGAGATCCCGGCGGGGGCCCTGCTGCTCCACGCCCTGGGCGGCGGGGTAGAGACCCCCTGCGGCGGCCACGGCCGCTGCGGCAAGTGCCGGGTAACGGTACAGGGCCGGGTATCTCCGGCCGGGCCTCAGGAGACGGCGCTGCTGGGTCCAAAGGCCCTGCAGGAGGGCTTCCGCCTGGCGTGTCTTGCCACGGTGGAGGGCGATTGCACCGTGGTGTTAGACGCCAGCCGGGCCGTGCAGGCCATCAGCGGCGACGGTGCCATGCCCGCCTTTACCCCGGCACCCATCTTTGAAAAATATGGCGCGGCGGTGGACATCGGCACCACCACCCTGGCCGCCCGGCTCTATGACCGGAGCGGCACCCTCCTGGCCCAGGCGGCAGCCCCCAACCCCCAACGGGTGTACGGTGCGGACGTCATTTCCCGCATAGAAAAGTCCCTGGCCGGGGGGCGGGAGGCCCTGGCCCGGTGCATCCGGGACGGGGTGGACGCCCTACTGCGGCAGATGGAGACCCAGGTAGGGATAGAGGCCGCCGTGGTGGACACCGTGGTCCTCACAGGCAACACCACCATGCTGTACCTGCTCACCGGCCGGGATGTGGACTGCCTATCCCACGCGCCCTTTCTCGCAGACGAGCTGTTCGGCCGGTACGCGGAGCCGGAGGAGCTGACGCTCTCGGCGGCGCCCGGGGCCAGACTATACCTCCCCCGATGCATGTCAGCCTTTGTAGGGGCTGACATCACCTCGGCCCTGGTGGCCAGCCAGATCTGTACCCGGGCGGAGAGCGCCCTGCTGGCGGACATCGGCACCAATGGCGAGCTGGCTCTGTGGCATGAGGGCCGCCTGCTGTGCTGCTCCACCGCAGCGGGCCCGGTCTTTGAGGGCGCCGCCATCTCCCGGGGCATGCAGGCCAGCCCCGGAGCCATCGACCGAGTGACCTGGGATAGCGGCAAGCTCTGCTGCCATACCATCGCAGATGCCCCCGCTGCGGGTATCTGCGGCAGCGGCATCATCGATGCGGCGGCGGTGTTCTGCCGAGAGAAGATCATCGACGAGACCGGCGCCTTTACCGGCGAGGAGGCCGAATATCCCCTGACGCCGGAGGTAGCCCTGACCCAAAAGGACATCCGGATGCTGCAGCTGGCCAAGAGCGCCATCTGCGCGGGCATGCTGACCCTGCTGGAAGCGGAGGGCATCGCCGCAGGAGGCCCCCACCGGCTCATCATCGCCGGGGGCTTCGGCAGCTTTTTGAATCTGCACAGCGCCGCCTGCATAGGTCTGTTCCCGGCGGAGCTGGAGGGCCGGGCCTGTGCCATCGGCAACGCCGCTCTGGTGGGCGCGTCCATGATGCTGCTGCGGGGTGAATTCCAGGCCCAGGGCACGGCTCTGGCGGAAATGTCCGAGACCGTGGACCTGAGCTCAAGCCCCGTTTTCATGGACAACTATGTGGAGTGCATGTCCTTTAAAGCCGAATAAGATCTGAAGGTTAAAATCACACCGGGCGCACATCGCATATTTGATGTGCGCCCGGCGCTTTATTGGTAAGGCAGGGATAAGGAATCGCTCTTTAGGGCTCAGCGGAGGAATATCGCAGCCGGAGGAGGTGACGAAGTTGACGAAGTTAGGGTGCTTGCAGCACTTCCGCCGGGTGACGGGGGCCTGAATTCAGCCTGAAAGCCGGCACCGCTTCCCCGCATCGGAAGTATTTGCATATGCAAAAAAAGTGTGGTATACTTTAGTATCAATCTGCAAACACTTACTGCATGGAAAGGAAGTTTTTAGATATGGGCCTGCTGACCAAGATTTTCGGTACATACAGTGACCACGAGCTGAAAAAGATCTATCCCATCGCCGATAAGATCGAGGCGCTGGAGGAGGAGTATAAAGCCCTCACTGACGCCCAGCTTCAGGCAAAAACCGCCGAGTTCAAGGAGCGTCTGCAAAATGGCGAGACTACCGACGATATTCTCCCCGAGGCCTTTGCCACCGTCCGGGAGGCAGCGGACCGGGTGCTGGGCCTGCGTCCCTACCGGGTGCAGCTCATCGGCGGCATTGTGCTGCACCAGGGCCGCATCGCCGAGATGAAGACCGGTGAAGGTAAAACCCTGGTGGCCACCCTCCCCGCCTACCTCAACGCCCTCACCGGCCAGGGCGTCCACATCGTCACCGTCAACGACTATCTAGCCAAGCGCGACTCGGAGTGGATGGGCAAGGTCCACCGCTTCCTGGGTCTTTCCGTAGGCCTTATCATCCATGATCTGTCCAAGGCCGAACGCCAGGCCGCCTACGCCGCCGACATCACCTACGGCACCAACAACGAGATGGGCTTTGACTACCTGCGCGACAACATGGCCCTCTATGCCAGCGAGCAGGTCCAGCGGGGCCACCACTTCGCTATCGTGGACGAGGTGGACTCCATCCTTATCGATGAAGCCCGCACTCCCCTTATCATTTCCGGCATGGGGGAAAAATCCACTCAGCTTTATGACCAGGCCGAGCAGTTTGCCGCCCGCCTCAAAAAATATGTAGTTACCGAAACCGATGACAAGGCCGAGGAGGACCCCACCATCGACGCGGACTATGTGGTGGATGAAAAGGCCAAAACCGCCACCCTCACCGCCCGGGGTATCGCCAAGGCTGAGGAGTTCTTCAGCCTGGAGAATCTGTCTGACCCCGAAAACAGCACCATCGCCCACCACATCAACCAGGCTATCAAGGCCCACGGCACCATGAAGCGGGATGTGGACTATGTGGTCAAAGACGGGGAAATCATCATCGTGGACGAATTCACGGGCCGTCTGATGTTCGGCCGCCGCTACTCCGAGGGCCTGCACCAGGCCATCGAGGCCAAGGAGCATGTGTCCGTCCAGCGGGAGAGCAAGACCCTGGCCACCATCACCTTCCAGAATTATTTCCGTCTGTATAGTAAGCTCTCCGGTATGACCGGTACGGCACTGACAGAGGAGGAGGAATTCTCCACCATCTACAAGCTGGACATCGTGGAGATCCCCACCAATCGCCCCGTGATCCGTATTGACAATGAGGATGCGGTGTATAAGACCGAAAACGGCAAATACCGGGCCGTCATCCGGCAGATCAAGGAGTGCCACGAAAAGGGCCAGCCGGTGCTGGTGGGTACGGTTTCCATCGAGAAAAACGAGCTGCTGGGCAAGCTCTTGACCCGGGAGGGCATCAAGCACAATCTGCTCAACGCCAAGAACCACGAGAAGGAAGCGGAGATCGTGGCCCAGGCCGGCAAATTCGGCGCCGTCACCGTGGCCACCAACATGGCAGGCCGTGGTACGGATATTATGCTGGGCGGCAACGCCGAGTACCTGGCTAAAACCGACCTGCGCAAGGCGGGCATGACCGATGAGCTCATCGCCGAGGCCACCGGCTACGCCGAGACCGAGGACGAGGAGATTCTGAGCGCCCGGAAGCTCTTTGCCGAGAAGCTCCGCCAGCACAAGGAGGAGATCGCCGGTGAGGCCGACCGGGTGCGTCAGGCCGGCGGCCTGTTCATCATCGGCACCGAGCGCCACGACTCCCGCCGTATTGACAATCAGCTCCGTGGCCGTGCAGGCCGTCAGGGCGACCCCGGCGAGACCCGGTTTTACATCTCCCTGGAGGATGACCTCATGCGCCTGTTCGGCGGTGAGCGTGTCACCAACATGATGGAGCGGCTGAATATTGACGAGGACACCCCCATCGAGCAGAAGATCCTCACCCGCGCCATTGAGCAGGCCCAGACCACCGTGGAGTCCCGGAACTTCCAGGCCCGTAAGTCCGTGCTGGAGTACGATGATGTCATGAACAAGCAGCGGGAGATCATCTATGACCAGCGCAAGCAGGTGCTGGACGGTTTGGATGTGAAGAACATCATCATGAACATGATGAACACCTCCATCTCCCACCTGGTAGCGGAGTATTTCGCCGAGAACGACCATCTGGATGCCGCCTCCTGCCGGGAGCTGCTGCGCCAGGTGGAGGGCCTGTACTTCCCCAAGTTCACCGTCCGCTTTACCGACGAGGAGCTGAAGGAAAAGACCGCCGCCGATGTTACCGAGGCCTTCACCGCCGCGGCCGCCGCCTACTACGAGCAGAAGGAACAGGAGTTCACCTCCCCCGTCATGCGCGAGGTGGAGCGTGTGGTGCTGCTGCGGGTGGTGGATGAATATTGGATGGACCACATCGACGCCATGGCCGACCTGCGCCAGGGCATCCGCCTCCGGGCCTATGCCCAGACCGATCCCATCATCGCCTACAAGAAGGAATCCCTGGATATGTTCGAGGAGATGATCTCCGCTATCCAATCCGAAACCGTGCGGCGGCTCTACTCCGTGCGCATCAAGAAGGATCAGGAGATCAAGCGTGAGCGGGTGGCCAAGGCCACCGGTGAGAGCGTCGGCGGCGACGGCACCGTGAAAAAGCAGCCCCGCCGGGTCCAGAAGATCGGCCGCAATGACCCCTGCCCCTGCGGCAGCGGCAAAAAATACAAGAACTGCTGCGGCAGAAACGCCTGACCCTTTCCCTGTCCCGAAAAATCCTACTGGGCCGCCGGGGTAACACCGTCGTGCCAGCCGATTCCCCGGCTCTGTCGTGCCGGCCAATCGGGGC
>DPPB01000042.1:43182-66989 GCA_003539495.1 Oscillibacter sp.
CGATTTCCCTGCGGCAGCGGCAAGAAGTATAAGAACTGCTGCGGCAGAAACGCCTGAAAAATTCAATCTCGCCTATGCCATGTCATTGCGAGCCAGTGACCGATGTCACCGATGCGGCAATCCGTAATCCCCGTCCCCCTCTCTTTAAAGGAGCTTCCGCCATGTCCTTTCTCACCCATCAAAATAACGGCCTGCTGTGGCTGTCCAGCTCCCTGCTGGATGGCCAGCCGGTGCGTCACGGCTTCTCCACCCGCTTAGGCGGCGTCAGCCCCGCCCCCTGGGACAGCCTGAACCTGGGCATCAGCCGGGGCGACAGTGACGAAAATGTGTGGGAGAACTACCGCCGATTCTGCGCCGCTGTGGGCGTTGCGCCGGAGAGCACCGTTTTCACTCAGCAGACCCATTCGGAGAATATCCGTCAGGTCACGGACCAGGACGCCGGCAAGGGCCTCCTCCACCCCCGGGACTATACGGATGTGGACGCTCTCATCACCGATTGCCCCGGTCTTTCTCTGGTGGTCTTTTCCGCCGATTGCGGCACCATCCTGCTCTTTGATCCGGTGCATCGGGCCATTGGGGCCGTCCACGCAGGCTGGCGCGGCACCGCTGCCGGCATCGCGGCCAAAACCGCCCTGAAAATGCACGACGCCTTTGGCACGGAGCCGGCAGACCTGCTCTGCGCCCTGGGTCCGTCCATCGGCCCCTGCTGCTTTGAAACGGACGATGATGTCCCCGCCGCCATGCACGGCGCCCTGGGCGCCCAAGCCGATCCCTTCATGACCCGCCGGGGTAAAAAATGGCACATCGACCTCAAGGGGATCAACGCCCATTGGCTGCAAAGCCTGGGCGTCACAAGCATTGACGTCTGTCCCCACTGCACCGCCTGCCGTCAGGAGCTGTACTGGTCCCACCGTAAGGTGGGAAACGCCCGGGGCGCGCAGATTGCCCTACTGGCACTGGAGGAACCCACATGAGAAAAAAACGTCTGCTCTGCCTGCTTCTGGCCCTGGGGATGCTGCTGTCCCTTCTGGGCTGCAGCGGTACCGCTGCCGATGCCGACTCCAATCAGATCTACGACGAGTTGGCTGACTACTATCAGCAGAAAAACAAGGACAAGGATGTCTCCATCAGCTCCTTTGCCCTGCCCTATCTCCAGGGCCTGACCCTGGATCCCGTCACCTGCGGTGACGGCACCCAGCAGGATATCGGCTGCCTGCTCTATGAGGGGCTGGTGCAGCTGGATCTGAAAATGCAGCCCCAGGCCGTCCTGGCTCAATCGTGGAGCTACGATGCCGCCAGCTATACCTGGACCATCCAGCTGCGCAGCGGCGTCACCTTTACCGATGGCTCCGCCTTCACCGCCTCTGACGCCGCTGCCACTGTGCGCCGGGCTCAGACCTCCGCCCGCTACAGCGGCCGTCTCAGCCAGGTGGCCTCCATCCGTGCCGATGGGGCGCAGACCCTCGTCATCCGTCTCACCCGGCCCAACTCCTCCTTCATCTCCCTTTTGGACATCCCCATTGTTAAATCGGGCACGGAGACCGATCTCGTGCCCCTGGGCACTGGCCGCTATGCCTATGTAGCCGCCGCCGGGACGGAGGGCGCCTACCTCACGGCCAACCGGAGCTGGTGGCAGCAGAAGTCCCTCCCTATGGATCGCATCGACCTCTACACCTGCAAGAATAGCGACACCGTTTCCTATGCCTTCTACGCCCGGGAGGTGCAGCTGCTGCACTGTGACTTGTCCGACACCGCTTCCACCGGGGCCGTGTCCTCCGGCGATTTTACGGACGCCGACACCACCGTGCTGCACTATCTGGGCTTTAACACCTCCCGGGCGCCCTTTAATAGCGCCGAGCTGCGCCGGGCCGTCAGCCAGGGTATTGACCGTGCCGGCTGCGTCAGCTCCTTCCTCATGGGCCACGGCACGGCGGCGGAGTATCCCATCCACCCCTCCTCCGCCCTCTATCCGGACAAGCAGCCCCAGGCCTACTCTCCCGATGACTTCAATACAGCCATTGCCACCGCGGGCTACGGCTCTGATGCCTCCCCCGTGTCCGTAACGCTGCTGGTAAACTCTGAGAGCGCCCACAAGCGGGATGCTGCCGCCAAGATCGCCGCCGCCCTGAGCACCTCGGCGCTGCAGGTCTCCATTGCCGCCGTACCCTGGAGCGAGTTTGTCTCCCGGCTGAAAAGCGGGAATTTTGACCTGTACTACGGCGAGTATAAAATGACCGCCGATTGGGACCTGACGGAGCTTCTCACCGGCTCGTGCAACTATGGCCGCTACGCAGGCGCCGACCTCACCGCTCTTCTGGCGGCCGAGCGCACGGCCCAGGGGGCTGCCCATGACACCGCAGCTGCCAAGCTGTATGCGGCGTTTCAGGCGCAGATGCCCTTCGCACCCATCTGCTTTGAGCGCAGCTCCGTTCTCACCATCTCCGGTGTGATCCAGGGCCTGACCCCCTCCCTCACCGACCCATTTTATAATCTCACGGACTGGAAGATCAGGTTTGCCTGACAACCCCGTATTAAAAAGGAGGTTTCTTTTATGAAGCACACCAATTCTTTGGAGTCTGTTCTCCACGCCGCCGGCCTGCTGCGTTCCGGCACCGGTCGGGATATAGAGATCCTGGGCCTCAACAACGACTCCCGCACTGTAAGCCCCGGTGACCTGTTCATCTGCAAGGGCTACGGCTTCAAACCTGAGTACCTTCTCAAGGCCCGGGAGGCCGGTGCCGTGTGCTATATGGCCGAGGAGCAGCAGGCGGATTGCCCCCTCCCCTCCCTCATCGTCAGCGATGTGCGAAAGGCCCAGAGCCTGGCAGCCCAGTGGTTCTACGACCGTCCCTCTGACGCCTTCACTCTGGTAGGCATCACCGGCACCAAGGGCAAAACCACCACTACCTATATGACCCACGCGGTCATGGATGCCGTGACCGGCACGAAAACCGGCCTTCTCTCCGGTATGGAGCATGACATGGGCGGCCAGGTGACCTACACCCATCTGACCACGCCTGAGTCTCTGGAAATGCAGCAGCTCTTTGCCGAGGCCCGGAAGCACAAGCTGCCCGTGGTCACCGCTGAGATCAGCAGCCAGGCCTACCAGGTCCACCGGACCTACGGTCAGCACTTCCGCTACGGTATTTTTCTGGATATCGGCCCCGACCACATCTCCCCCCACGAGCATCCCACCATGGAGGACTATCTCCGGTGCAAGGAGGCTCTGCTGGAAAATTCCGATGTAGCGATCATCGTCCGCAGCACGGACTATTTTGACCATGTCCTTGCCGCCGCCAAAAAGGCCGACCGCACCATCGTGGTAGGCATGGCGGAGGACGGCGAGTGCGACTATGCCGCCTCCAACATTCAAAAGCTTCCCCGGGGCTATGCCTTCACCGTCACGGAAAAGGCCACCGGCCGCCATGACACCTATAAGATCGCAATGGACGGTCTTTTCAACATTGAAAACGCCCTGGCCGCCATCGCCGTGGGCCGTGATATGGGCGGTGACCCTTCTGTCATCTCCGCTGCGCTGGAGCATCTGGTGGTGCCGGGCCGGGCGGATGTGATGGAAGGAGCGGGCCTGAAGGTGTTCATTAACTATATGCACAACGGTATCAGCTGCCAGGCGGTGCTGAAGGCCCTAAAGAAGGACTATCCAGGCAAGTTTGTCACTGTGGTCATCGGTGTAGCCGGCCAGCGCTCCCCTGCCCGGATCCAGGGCGTGGGTGAGGCCTGCGGTAAATATGCCGACCGGGTGTTCTTCTCCGCCGACGATCCGGACTTGGAGGATCCCCGGGACATCGACATCCGCCTGGCCCACGCTGCCGCCGACGGCAAGGCGGAAATTATCATCGAGCCGGACCGCACCATCGCCGTGGAGCGTGCCCTGCGGGAGGCCCCCGTAGGCTCCGTGGTGGTCCTGGGCGGCAAGGGCTCCGAGGATACCCAGCGGGTAAACGGGGAATACGTCTACTACGAATCCGACCCCGCCATCGCCAAGCGTATCCTGGCGGAGCTGGAAAAACAGAGATAAAAAGGAGGACCCGCCTATGAGCCGCGCGGACGAAATTTTCAAGGCCAACTGCCGCGATATACTGGATAGCGGCGTTTGGGACACGGACCTTGCGGTGCGTCCCCATTGGGAGGACGGTACCCCCGCCCACACGGTGAAAAAGTTCGGCCTTGTGAACCGCTATAATTTGCAGGAGGAGTTCCCCATCCTGACCCTGCGCCGCACCTACTTCAAGACCTGTATCGATGAGCTTTTATGGATCTGGCAGCAAAAGTCCAACAACATCCACGACCTCCGGGGCCACATCTGGGACAGCTGGGCTGATGAGACCGGCTCCATCGGCAAAGCCTACGGCTACCAGCTGGCAGTGAAGCACCACTATCCCGAGGGAGACATGGATCAGGTGGACCGGGTGCTCTATGACCTGAAGCATAACCCCGCCAGCCGCCGCATTCTTACGAATATTTACAATTTCCAGGATCTGCACGAGATGGCCCTCTACCCCTGCGCCTACTCCATGACCTTCAATGTGTCGGGCCGCACCCTCAACGCCATTTTGAATCAGCGCAGCCAGGATATGCTGGCCGCCAACAACTGGAACGTGGTGCAGTACGCAGTGCTGGTCCATATGATGGCCCAGGTATCGGGGCTGGAGGCCGGGGAGCTGGTCCATGTCATCGCCGATGCCCATATCTACGACCGCCATGTGCCCATCATCGAAAAGATGCTGGAAAGGGAGCCCCGTCCGGCGCCCAAGTTCATCATGGACCCTGCCGTCACGGATTTCTATCAGTTCACCCGGGACAGCTTCTCACTGGAGGGGTATGATCCCCAGCCCTTTGAGGACAAGATCCCCGTGGCCATCTGAGGAGGGGTGTCTATGCAGGCTATCGTAGCCGTGAGTCAAAGCTGGGGCATCGGCAAAGACGGCCATCTGCTGTTCCGTATTTCCGCCGATCTGCAGCGCTTTAAGGCCCTTACCACCGGCCATACGGTTATCATGGGCCGCAAAACGTTGGAATCCCTCCCAGGGGGGCGAGGGCTGCCCAATCGCCGCAATTTGGTGCTGACCCGGCAGAAAAGGTTTATTCCGGACCGGGCAGAGGCCGTCCACTCCCTGGAGGAGCTGCTGGCACTGGCCGGCAGCGATGCCTTTGTCATCGGTGGTCAGGCGGTATACGAGCAGCTGCTGCCCCATTGCACCCGGGTCTATGTCACCAAGGTGTTATCCGAAGCTCCGGCGGATGCCTTCTTCCCGAGCCTGGATGATGACCCCCATTGGCGGATAGTCGCCGCCAGTGAGATCCAGGAGGAAAACGGCCTGAAGTTTCAATATGTAGAATACGAGCCAGCATAAGAATAAGGGCCTGTTGGGCATGTGCCGACAAGCCTTTCATTTGAGAAGCCTACGCAACCGGCTTCCTTCAAACAGAATCGCACATCAAAACAGGCGCCGCATAGCCGAGGCTGTGCGGCGCCTGTAAATTGAAAGCTGACACTCACAAAATATGAGTGTCAGCTTTTTTCATTGCATAGCGTAAGGGAAACGCTGCGTGAAGCCCCCGCTGATTAGGTCTGCTTATTCTGTGCTCCGCTGCGACCTTGAGCTCTGAAAAAGCCCGGTTCAGTAAAAGGCTGAACCGGGCTTGCTGCAGTTATTCTCCATGGCTGCTTTCACTTGGCAGGCACAGCACTTGCCGCTGCAGGGTGCTTAGTCTATTCACTTCCGGCGGCGGCTTCCGCCGCGCTTGCCGGCCATATAGCGGTTGAGCTCGGATTGCTTGCTGTCCGACACGGACATAAACTGCTTGAGCTTATCCTCGAAGGTCTGCTCCGCCGGCTCGGCGGGAACAGGGGCAGGCTGTGCCGCCCGGCGCGGCGCCGATTCACGGCGTGTCGGACGCTCCGGACGTTCCGGCTTGGGCAATGCCTGCTTCACGGATAGATTGATTTTCCCCTCCGGGGTAATGGCCAGGATCTTCACGGAGACCTCCTGCCCCTCCGCCAGGAAATCGTGTACGTCATTGACGAAGGTAGGCGCTACCTCCGAAATGTGTACCAGCCCGGACTTTCCTCCCGGCAGAGCAATAAATGCGCCGAACTTTGTGATGGTGGTCACCTTCCCGGTGACGATGCTCCCAACCGCCAACTCCATAAATGTGTGTGTCTTCTCCTTTACGAAAAATATGCCTTAGTGATTGACATCATAGAATATCCGCTCGCCGTCCTCGGCCAGGCCCAGCTGATCCTTGGCCAGGCCCTTGATAAACTCCTCGTCGCCCGCCTTGCTCAGGTCGGACTCCAGAGCGCTGTTCTCCTTCTTCTGCTGCTCCAGCTCCTGGCTCATGGTCTCCCGCTGCGATTTAGCGCTGTCCAACTGCCCATACACCCGGATCAGCTCCACGGATACCACCGCCAGCAGCACCAGCAGCACCACCAGAGTAATGGGTGTTCTGCGCTTCTTTCTCTTCACCTGCTTCAAGCTTCTCCCTCCTCGTCCTGCGGCAGTGCGCCTTTTTTTTGGTATAGTTTTATTTTACAGTATTTTTTGAAAAAGGCAATGGCTTTTTCCGCTGAAATCCATACTTTTTTGAAAAAATGTAAGAGCATCCGCACCGGCTGCCATAAGAGACGCCCCATATACACTGCCGCGCCCAGCCAAAACTGCCAGATAGGCCGAAAAAACGGCACCAGCACCCGCCAGGAGAAAATTGCCCCCAGGGCAGCGCAGGGCAGCACATACAGCCGCAGTTCCCCCTGACCTATAGCCAGTGCAAACTGTAGAAACGCCCATCCCACCGCCAGCACATACACCAGATCCGTCAAATGCGTCACCGTCCGCCGCCGCCGGGCCAGGCGCAGGGTGCGCAGCAGGTCGTACAGCAGCGCCGCCGCACACCCCATGGCAAAGGCCGCCGCGATGGTCTGCACCTGCAGCCGGATATAAAGCTCCATCCGTTACCCCAGCAGCCGCGAAAAGAAGGAGCTCTTGCGCGCCGGCGCATCCTCAAAGTTCAGCCCATCGATGTGTCCCTCCACCAGCAGCTCCCCGCCGTCCAGGGACAGCTTCCCGATGTGCAGGTCCTCCCCGCTCACCACCAGCACCCCCGCCGCAGTGTGCATCACCACGCTCAGCTCGTCGAACCGCTCCACGTCCTCCACGCCGGTCACGGTCAGGCGTTCCCGCCCCGTCAGCTCAATGCGCTGGCTCAGCTCTGCCGCCTGCTTGAGTTCATATGCCATAAAAACAGACCTCCCATACACCGTTTTTTTCAGTGTATGGAAAGTCCCTCTCCATTATGACGGTTTGTCCGGCGAGATCTCCCGGTACATGGCGGCGGCGTCTGCCTTGCCGGCGTTTTCCTGCACGCTGAGCACCTCCACCTGCAGCTCCCGCTGTCCCAGCCGGATGCAGATGCGGTCGCCTACCTTCACGTCGTAGCTGGCCCGCTGCACCCGCCCGTTCACCGATACCCGCTCGTTGTCGCAGGCCTCGTTGGCCACGGTGCGGCGCTTGATGAGCCGGGACACCTTCAAATACTTATCCAATCGCATACGCTACTCCTCCAAAAAAAGCGGTGCCGGTGCAAAGGCACCGGCACCGGGGATCTATGCAGAAATTACTCCGCCACAGCGTCCTTCAGAGCCTTGCCGGCCTTGAAGGTGGGGTTCTTGCTGGCAGCGATCTCCATGGTCTCGCCGGTGCGGGGATTGCGGCCCATGTGAGCAGCCTTCTTCTTCACCTCGAAGGAGCCGAAGCCCACGATCTGCACCTTGTCCTCGGCCTTCAGGGCTTCGGTGATGGCGGCGATGGTAGCGGCAACGGCAGCCTCACTGTCCTTCTTGGACAGGCCGCTCTTCTCTGCAACAGCAGCGATCAGTTCAGTTTTGTTCATGTTGAATTCCTCCCATATTTTTATCCTTTTTGTTCATGCTATATTCCAAACGAAGACTCGTTTCAGAATCATTTAGCCTGGTTCCACAGCTGGGTCATTTCCTCCAGAGGCATATCCTCCAGAGTCCTTCCCTGCTCCCTTGCGCCGTCCTCCACGGCTCGGAACCGGTGAATAAATTTTTCGCAGGTGCCGGCCACGGCCTCCTCCGGGTCGATTCCGGCGAAGCGGCCCACCTTCACGGCGGCAAACAGCACGTCGCCCAGCTCCTCCTCCACGCCCCGGCCCGTTTCCACGGCCTGGCGCAGCTCCCGGACTTCCTCCTCCAGCTTTGAAAGCGCTCCGGAGATGTCCGGCCAATCAAAGCCCGCGTCCGCCGCCTTTTTCTGCAGCTTTTCCGCCCGCCACAGGCCCGGCAGACTCCGGGCCACGGCCTCCATAGCCTCGCCCGTGGTCGCCTGTCCCTTTTCCGCCCGCTTCAGCTGATCCCAGCTTATCAGCACGGATTCGGGGCTATCCTCGTGGGCACTCCCAAATACATGGGGATGGCGGTACAGCAGCTTTTTTACCACGCCGTCCACCACATCGTCCATGGTGAACCGGCCCCGGTCCTTTTCAATGTCTGCGTGGAATACCACCTGCATCATCACATCGCCCAGCTCCTCCTGCAGCAGCCCGGCGTCGTCCAGGTCGATGGCCTCGGCGGCCTCATACGCCTCCTCCAGCAGGCCCCGGCGGATGGACGCATGGGTCTGCACCTTGTCCCAGGGGCATCCCTCCGGGGAGCGGAGCAGCCGGATGATCTCCAGCAGGTCCTCGTAGCCATAGCGCGGCTTCCTCGTAAAATTTACCATAGTTTCCCCTTTATTGCAATAGGAATTCGTATTTTTCATGACTTATATAGAAATTTTGCCAGTTTTTCGCCCTTTGGCAGCTGCAGGATCTCCTCCCGGCGCAGCACCTCCAGCGCCAGCACCAGCACGATGTATACCACCGCCGCCGCCAAAATAGCCAGCAGCGTAGCCGCCCCTGCACCCATGTGCCGGGACAGGAAGCCGTATCCGCACCAGGCGGTAGCCGCCATGGCGCCGGTGGATGCCAGCAGCTTTCCCGCCGCGCCCCCCAGGCGCAGCCGCCCGGGTATGGTCCCGGCAATGGCCGCCAGGTTCAGCCCCGCGATAATCGCATAGCACAGCAGTGTCCCAATGGGCGCCCCGTGGATAGAGATGGCCGGGTCTGTCACCAGCAGGTAGTTGGCGGCGATCTTCACGCCCCCGCCTATGAGCAGCGTCACCACCGGAATGCGCTCCTTGCCGTAGGCCTGCAATATCCCCGCCGTGGCGATCATCAGGCACACAAATACGGAAGCCAGGCCCAGAATGCGCAGATGGAAGGCGGCTGCCTGCGCCGTCTGGGGCACCGCCGGGTACAGCAGCTGCAGGATGGGCCCCGCCAGCACCGACATGCCTACCCCCACCGGCAGCGCCAGCACCATGGCCAGCTTCAGAGCGGAGGCGGCATTTTTGGCCGCCGCCTCCTCACGGCCTGCGGCCATGGCCGCGCCGATGGATGGCACCAGGCTGATGCTCAGGGGATACATAAAGGAGGCCGGCAGGGCAAACAGAGTCATGCCGAAGGTGTATTCCCCGTAGAGGGACGTGGCAGCGGCTTCTGACAGGCCCAGAGAGCTTTGCAGCGTCCCCAGCACCAATGCCTGGTCCAGGAGGGTAATGAGGCTCATGCCCACAGAGCCCAGGGTCACCGGGATGCCGATCTCCAGCACCTGGCGCAGGATCTCCCGGCGGCTGTCCGGGATGTCCGCGCTCTTTTGCCCCCCATGGGAGCGCAGAAGCCACACCGCCAGCACCAGCAGGCTCACCGCCGCCCCGGCGGTGACGCCGGAGATAGCCCCGGCGGCGCACATATTGGGCGCTGCCGCCCGCCGGGTCAGCAGCCAGGCAGCCGTAAGGCCCACCAGCAGCTTGCCGGTGGATTCAATGATCTGGCTCACCGCCGTGGGGCGCATATCTCCCCGCCCCTGGGTATAGCCCCGGATGGCCGAGAGCATACACACGCAAAGCACCGCCGGAGCCAGCACCCGGATGGCCGGAGCCGCCTGACCGTCGTTCAGCAGCTCCGCCAGGGGCCCCGCAAACAGCAGCATCACACCGCAGCACACCACCCCCAGCAGGAAAAACACACCTGCCGTCACCCGGAAGATGCGCTTTCTCTGGTTCACTCGGCCCATGGCCTCCGCCCGGGACACCAGGCGGGAAAGGGCCAGGGGCAGCCCTGCCGTAGACACGATGAGCAGAAGGCTATATATGTTGTAAGCCACATAGAAATGGGCCATGCCGTCCTTATCCAGCAGGTTTCCCAGGGGGATCTTATACACAGCCCCGATAACCTTGGTCGCGGCCACCGCCAGTGTCAGGACGGCAGCGCCCTCCATAAAGTTTTGCTTTCGCCGGGGCAAAGCCATCCCTCCTCCCGGCCCTTGCGGATTATTTCCTTATTGCGCGATAAAAGGCGGCGAAGCCCTCCAGGTTCTTCTGTATCTTCTCCGGGCGGGTAATGTATTCATTGGGGTACTTGGCGTGAAACACCCGCTCAATGCGCCCCGCCGCCGGGTCCACCATCTTAGTGGAGCCCCCGGCCCCCAGGGAGAGGATGCTGTGCAGCTCCTCCATGATATAGATATTATACAGTCCCTCCGCGCTGCTTATGCACCAGCCGATGTTTTCAAAGCTGCCGGACATGTACTTCTGCCGGTAGAGGTAGTAGGGGTGAAAATTTGCCCCCCGCAGGGCAGAGATGGAATAGTCCAGCATCTGCCCCACCTCCTCCGCTGTGGGGATCTTCTGCCCCTCCAGCAGGATGCGGCTGCCCTTTTTCAGGGACAGGGTGTGCACGGTGATGTTGTCCGCCCCGAAGGACAGGCACTTATCCAGGGTCCGCCGGAAGCCCTCAGGGGTGTCTGCGGGCAGGCCCGCGATGAGATCCATGTTCACATGCCGAAAGCCCATGGACATAGCCAGGGCCATAGTCATTTCAATGTCCGCCGCCGTATGCCGGCGGCCAATGGCCCGGAGGACGCTGTCCTCCAGGGATTGCGGATTCACGCTGATGCGGTCGCAGCCGTGGTCTAAAAGCACCTGGAGCTTCTCCCGGTCGATGGTGTCCGGTCGCCCGGCCTCAATGCAGTATTCCGCGCAGCAGGACAGGTCAAAGCTCTGATTCAGATGGGTCAGGAGCCGATCCATCTGCCCGGCGGAGAGGGTAGTGGGCGTACCGCCGCCCATGTAAAAGCTCTTCACATTCAGCCCCAGATCCTTTACCATCTGTGCCGCTTGGGTGATCTCCCCCAGCAGCACCTCCAGATATGGCTCCATAAGAGCGAAGCTCTTTTCCACTGCCTGGGACACAAAGCTGCAATAGGCGCATCGGGTGGGGCAGAAGGGGATGCCGATGTAGAGGGAAATGTCCTCGGGCTTTAAGTCCGCCTTGGCCTTCAGGCCCGCCTGGGCCGCCTCGATGCACAGCTCTCGCCGGGTCTCGGAAACGGAATAGGTGTCCCGCAGCAGATGATCCACCTGCCGGGGCGTCATTCCTTTTTCCAGGTAGCCCGCCGCCAGCTTGGCCGGGCGGATGCCCGTAAGGGCGCCCCAGGTAGGAGTCACTCCCGTGACCTTTTGGGCCGCCTTGAAAAAGCTCAGCTTCACCGCCCGCTGGCGCAGGCGCTCCTTTTCATACTCGTCCGCAGCAGGGTCGATAATAACACGGGCTATGCCCTTTCCCCTGCTTCCGTTATAGTATATCTGTGTTACGGATGTAGTATATTGGCTGCCGCAGGACAGGGAGACGGCGGCCCAATTCTCCTCCCGGGCCGCCGGGTCATACACCGGGCGCTCCTGGGGAAAAAACGCCAACAGACTCTGCTCCACGGCGTACCGGGCATCGTGGCCCTTGAATATCAGCTTCATCCCCGCAATCCCTGCTTCATATACGGATTCATCCGCCGCTCAAAGTCCAGATCGGTTGGCCGGTCGTGGCCGGGATAGACCGTGTACTGTCCGGGCAGCTGCGCCAGCCTTTTTAGGGAGCGGAGAATGTCCTCGTAGCTGCCGCCGGCAAAGTCTGTGCGGCCACAGCTGCCGTAAAACAGCGTGTCCCCGGAGAAAATCACGTCCCCCGCCACCAAGCACACGGAGCCCCGAGAGTGACCCGGTGTCTCCAGCACCCGGATGGTCAGACCGCCCAGCTTCAGGCAATCGCCCTCTCCGTAGTACCGCTGGTTTTTCTCTGTGAGCCGGGGAAACAGCAGGTCAAAGCCGCCGGAAACCCGGTCGGTAACGTCGCTTTCGTGAATATACACCGGCAGGTCCGGCCATCTCTCCAGCAGGTCCCGCACAGCGGTGCAATGGTCAAAATGGCCATGGGTCAGCAGGATCATAACGGGGGTGCAGCCGGTATTTTCAACAGCTTTTTCGATGCGCTCTGCCTCGTCGCCGGGATCGATAATGGCACAGACCTTCTCCTTCTCGTCCTGAAGGATATAGCAGTTGGTGCCAATGGGCCCTACGGCCAGGGAATCGATTTTCATGACAATTTCTCCTTATAGCTGATCGGTGTCTACGATGAGGGTCACGGGGCCGTCGTTAACAGACTCCACCTCCATGGAAGCCCCAAACTCGCCGGTCTCCACGTGAAAGCCCTTGTCCCGGCAGAGGGCAACGAACTTTTCATAGAGAGGCACGGCCAGCTCGGGCCGGGCGGCAGCCAGGAACTCCGGCCGGCGCCCCTTTTTGCAGTTGCCATACAGGGTGAACTGGGATACCACCAGAACCTGGCCGCCTACATCCTCCAGGCTGCGGTTCATCTTCTCGTTTTCATCTTCAAAAATACGCAGACCCATGAGCTTGTCCGCCAGCTTCACAGCCTGAGCCTCGGTGTCCTCGTGGGTGATGCCCAGGAGGATGAGAAAGCCCGGACCGATCCTTCCGATAACTTTTCCGTCTACGGTGACGGAGGCGCTTTTCACGCGGGTCAATACAGCACGCATGGTAAATTTCTCCTTTTTATTTTATGTGAATTGGGAACGTCCTCGTTGGAGAGGACGGATCGCCACGGGCGCGAAGCGCCCTGGCGATGACAGGTTCTTTTACAAGGGACGCGGTGGAAACGGGCCGTCGGGGACGCCGGCCCCTACGGAGGTTACAGGGAGTGCGGTGGATGGGTATTACGGATCGCCACACTGGTGACGTCGGTCACCGGTTCGCAATGACAGGGCACAAGGAATTTAAATCAAATTTGGGCGGGCCGATGCAGGCATCGGCCCCTACGAATCATTTTGTGGGGCGGGCTGCAAAACCAGTTGGCAGAAAAATCGAAGATCTTTCGGCGTTTATCTTCCGGCGGGTCTTGTGACGCGCAGGACGCCGGAGACCTGCTCCAGGCGACGGCGGACGGTGGACAGCTGTGTGCTGTCGGACACGCCCACCTCGATGGTAATAAAGGCGAAGCCGTCGTTGGTGGTACGGGCGGACATATTGGTGACCCAGGTCTTGGTGGAGGAAAGGACGGTGGAAATATCCATAATGAGGTTCAGCCGATCCTTGGCCACCACCTCCAGGGTAGTGGAGTAATTCTCCCGGGTGCTATCGTCCCAGGATACCTTGATCCAGCGGCCCTTCTCCTCGGGCTTGCGCCGGGCGGGGTCAGCATTGGGGCAATCCGTCCGGTGGACGGAGACGCCATAGCCCCGGGTAATAAAGCCCACGATATCGTCCCCGGGGACAGGGGTGCAGCACTTGGCAAATTTTACCAGGCAATTGCTCAAGCCCTCCACCACGATGCCCTGCTCGCTCTTGGTGCGCTTGGGCACGGCGGGGCGGGTTTTCCCCGGCTCATCCTTCAGCGGCTCCTCCGCAGCCCGATCCTCCTGGTGCATTTTCAGAATACGCTGGATGTCCTCCCGCAAGCGGCCGATAAGCTTCAGCGATGTGACGCCACCGTAGCCGATGGCGGCATACATATCATCCAGGCTCTTATAGGCCAGGCGCTTGAGAATGTTGGGCAGATTATCCTCCGCCATCAGCTCCTTGAGGCTCACGCCGGTGCGCTTGAGCTCTGTTTCAAAGGAGGAGCGCCCCCGGGCGATGTTCTCGTCCCGGCACTCCCGCTTGAACCACTGGCGGATCTTGCTCCGGGCCTCGCTGGAGCGGGCGATCTTCATCCAATCCCGGCTGGGGCCGTGGGCGGATTTGGATGTGACAATCTCCACGATGTCGCCATTTTTCAGCTTGGAATCGAACTGGGCGATGTGGCCGTTGACCTTGGCGGCCACCATATGGTTGCCTATGGCGGAGTGGATGCTGTAGGCAAAGTCAATGGGCGTGGCTCCGGCGGGGAGGTTGATGACATCTCCCTGGGGGGTAAAGACAAATACCTCGTCGGCAAACATATCCACCTTGAGAGAATGGATGAAATCCTCGGCATCGGCCCCGTCCTGATTTTCAAGCAGCCGGCGCACCCACTCGTAGTCGTGCTCGTCCCCCTCTCCCCGGCCGTTCTGCTTATACTTCCAGTGGGCGGCGATGCCGTATTCGGCAATCTCGTGCATCTGCTGGGTGCGGATCTGCACCTCAAAGGGGATGCCGTTATCCCCCACCACGGTGGTGTGGAGGGACTGGTACATATTGGGCTTGGGGGTGCCGATATAGTCCTTGAACCGGCCCAGGACCGGCTTATACAAATCGTGAATGATGCCCAGGACGTTATAGCACTCCGACACGGTGTTCACAATAACCCGGAAGGCAAACAGGTCAAATACATCGTCCAGCGATTTATTCTGGGTATACATCTTGCGATAGATGCTGTATGGGTGCTTCATGCGGCCGTAGACGATCCCTTGTATGCCCGCCTGCTCCAGCCGCTTTGTGATCTGGTCATGGATAGAAGCCATGAAGCCGTCATACTCCGAGGCCTTTTCCTCCAGGGCCTCGATGATCTCCTGGTAGCCGATGGGGTCCAGGTACTTCAGGCTCAGATCCTCCAGCTCCCACTTCAACTTCTGCATTCCCAGGCGGTGGGCAATGGGGGCATAGATCTCCATGGTCTCCAGAGATTTCTGCTTTTGCTTCTCCGGGGTCTGATACTCCATGGTGCGCATATTATGGAGCCGGTCGGCCATCTTGATGAGGATGACCCGGATGTCCTTGCTCATGGCCAGGAGCATCTTGCGCAGATTCTCCATCTGCTCCTCAGCCTTGGATGCGGCCTGAACGCGGGTCAGCTTGCTGACCCCCTCCACAATATCAGCAATGGTGGGGGAAAAGGTTCGGGCTATATCCTCATGGGTGGCGTCGGTATCCTCGATGGTGTCATGGAGCAGGGCGGCGGCAATGGACTCAGAATCCAGGTGCAGCTCCTGCGCCACGATCTGCGCCACCGCCAGGGGATGGGTGATGAAGGGGGAGCCGTCCTTGCGGTTCTGCCCCCGGTGGTGGGCCTCGGCATAGACGAAGGCCGCATGAATCAGGTCAAAATTGGCCCCGGGATTATACTGGCGGACGGTGTCCTCCAGCCGCTGGTATTTCTCCTGTACATTCACGGCTGTTCGCCTCACTTTCCTTTGATATATCCCTGCAGAGCCGCCCAGTAGGGTGACTGCTCCAGGTCCACCTTACCGTCCACGGCGCACAGCCGCAGGCGGACATTCTCCTCATGAATCTCCCGGCTCAGCAGCCCCCGCTCGCAAAACAGATCCAGGCAGAAGCAGGCCCGCAGGAAGGGATCCGCACCGGGAATGGCGGCGGAAAGCTGCCGCAGAAACGGCAGATACTGCCGCTGCGCTCCCGCCGCTGCCACCTGCTGCCGCAGGCAGCGCCAGGCGGCTGCGCACTGCTGCCGGGAGGGCAGGATGCGCAGCGCCTCCTTAGCCGTAAGCTCCTCCCCCGCCTCCAGGCGGCGCAGGATCTGTAAGGACTCCTCCTCCCGGGTGGAGCTTTGCAGGGACGGACGCAGATCCACCACCTGCAGCTGCACCGTGCGGCTGCCGCGGAACTCATTGACCTGCAGATAAAATGCCACATCCACCCGCTCCCCCGCCTGACAGGGGCACTGCTGGGTGGTAACGGAAAAGAAGATGCCCTCCAGCTGCACGGTGCCCTTGGAAAAGCGCAGCTTGAGATGGCGGTTTTGCCCCACGCCCTGGACCCGGTCCAGCGTGACGCCCAACAGGCAGAACAGGGGACGGCTGTTGCCGCTGCCATAAGGCTCCAGCCGGCGCAGCTGCTCCACCTCCCATAGCGTCACAAGCTCTGGCCGGCGCAGCACTACATCCACATCCAGGGCGGAGACCACCGGGCGGCCATCTAAAAAGCGCAGAACGCATTGGTTCATCCGAGCCCGGAAGGCGGGAATTTTTTCTTCTTCAATGGTGAAGCCCGCAGCCAGCTCGTGGCCGCCAAAGCCCAAAAGCAGGTCGCTGCATTCCTCCAGCGCTGCAAAGAGATTGAAGCCCCCCCAGCTGCGGCAGGAGCCCTTTCCCGTGTGGCCGGAAATATGGATCATAAAGCTGGGGCAGGCGTATTTCTCGCTGAGGCGGGAGGCCACGATGCCCACCACCCCCTGGTGCCACTCATGGTCAGCCAGGACCAGGGCGTGCCTCTCCTCCGGCGGCATCTGCTCGATCATGGCAATGGCCTGGGCATAGATCTCATGCTCCACGGTCTGCCGCTGGCGGTTTAGCTGGCACAGCTCCCGGGCCAGCTCCCGGGCCTGGACGGCATCCTTGCAGAGCATCAGCTCCGCAGCCCGGTCTGCCTCCCCCATGCGCCCGGCGGCATTGATGCGGGGAGCCAGGACATAGCCGATCTGCACGGAGGTGACCTCCTTCTGATCCAGACCGGTCTCCTCCAGCAATGCCTGCAGGCCAATAAAATCACCGTCCAGTATATGGGCAAGGCCACGAGCCACGATGGTGCGGTTCTCCCCCACCATGCGCATGACATCCGCCACCGTGCCCACGGCAGCCAGGGGGCAATATCGGGTCAAAAGCTCCTCCGCCCGGCTCTCACCACCCAGGGCCAGCACCAGCTTCAGCGCTACGCCGCAGCCGGCCAGATGTTTGAAGGGATAGGGGCAATCCGGTCGGTGGGGATCCACCACCGCCGCAGCCCGGGGCAGCTCATCCTTACACTCATGATGGTCCGTCACCACCACATCCATACCGATGGAGGCGGCAAAATCCACCTCCTCCACGCCGGTGATGCCGCAATCCACAGTGACCACCAGGTCAATGCCCCGGTCGTGCAGGGCGCGCATGGCGTCCACGGAGAGGCCATAGCCATCCTCGATGCGGCGGGGGATATAGTGACTGACCCGAGCGCCGCTGCAGCGCAGATAATCCACCAAGATGGCGGTGGCGGTGATTCCATCCACGTCATAGTCGCCGAAAACGGCGATATGCTCGCCACGCTCCAGGGCGCGGCGGATACGGCCGACGGCTCGGTCCATGTCCTTCATCAGGAAGGGGGAAAGAGTGAGGGCATCCTCTATGCGCAGGAAATCCGCAGCGGCGGAACCGTCCGCAATGCCGTGGGCGGCCAGCACCGCCGACAGCAGAGCCGGGTAGCCGGCCTCCTCCAGCGCGGCTGCCGAGGGGGCAGAGGCAGGGAGGTTCCATTTTTCAAATTTCATGCCCGGCTCACCTCCTCACACGGCAGACAAGGCAAACTATGGTAGTATAATAGAAGAGTATTATAGCAAATTTGCGCCAGAAGGTAAAGAAAAATCTTGCATCTCACGGGAAAAGCGGGCCGATCCCCTAAAAAAGGAGATGGCCCGCCGGCTGTTATAGGCACACGGTGGCTTTTTGGGTTTTGCCCAGGCACACGGTGCCGGTGATGGTAAGGGCGGTTAGGTGGGCGCCGTCTTCCGTCCGGGTAACCACCTGGATGACGCCGCCGGGCTGGCGCAGGGACACGCACTGATCCGTCCCCCGCACGGATGTGAGCCACGCACCGATGGCCGCCGAGCCGCTGCCGCAGCCCCGCTCCCACACGCAGGAGTCCGTAGGCTTCACATACACCAGGGGCGTAAAGGCCGTCTGGCTCTCGTCCAGCAGAAGAAGGCCCATTGCTTCCCCCGGAAGAAGGTCGCCCCAGGCCCGGAGGGTATCCTCCGCCCGATCCCGCCCTATCATATCCGCCGGGACGATGACATGGCAGATGCCCGGCAGGAACACCACCGGCAGGCTCTGTCTTACCCCGCACACCGGGAGAGACAGCGTCTCCATGCGCTCCGGCAAAGGCATGGACACGGTGCCGATGAAGCAGCCGTCCAGGTGTGTTACCCGGCAGGAAACGGGCTCTGAAACCCCGGAGACGGGCAAGGTGAGGGCGCAGCTCTCCCCTATGGGCAGATCCCGGTGCAGCCAGGCAGCCATGGACATGGTGGCATTCCCGCAGAATTCACCGCCCATCATCTGCAGCCGCGGGTTTCCGGCAGCCAGGCCCTCTGCAAAGCCCACCTGCTCGGCGTCCCTTTCCCGCCGCAGGAGCTCTGCCGCCACCCGGGGCTGCACATCCCTGGGCACGGGGGTGGTAACCAGGAGCGTGATATTTTTTGTGGGGTCGATGACCGTGTAGCGCAGTTCCATTTTCTCATCCTCCCGGGAATTTTCCCCTATTATACCCCTCCGGAGTGTAAATTGCAATCTGAGAGTGAAAATGGCGTTTTGGACACCGTCTCGCAAATTTCAAGCTTTCAGCTTTTAGATACTTGAATTTATGTTGCCCTTTGGAAACGAAAATGGTATAATCACGGTAAATTCATTTGTATCATCCCACAAGAAAGGATCGTCCACTATGAAACTGCATTTTTTTGGCGCCGACCAGTGCGTTACCGGCAGCTGCCATTGCTTGGAGGTAAACGGCAAGAGGATCCTCATCGACTGCGGCCTGCAGCAGGGCCGGGACGAGGTGGATAACAGCAGCCTGCCCTTCCATGCAGGCAATATCGACTATGTCCTGGTGACCCACGCCCACATCGACCACTCCGGCCGCATTCCCCTGCTGGTGAAGCAGGGCTTCCGGGGCCGCATTCTCACCACCCGGCTCACCGCCCAGCTTATGGACATCATGCTCCAGGACTCGGCCCATATCCAGGAGTCCGATGCGGAGTATAAAAACCGCAAGAACCTCCGGGCCGGCCGGCCGGTGGTGGAGCCTCTTTACACCGTGGAGGATGCCCTGCAGGTGAAGGAGTTCATCACCACCTGCGAATACGGCGAGACGGTGGACCTGTGTGAGGGCGTGCAGGTGGAGTGCATCGACGCAGGCCACCTGCTGGGCTCGGCCAGCATGAAGTTGACCGTTACGGAAAACGGAGAAACCCGCACCATCGTCTTTTCCGGTGACATCGGCAACGTGGACCAGCCTATTATCCGGGATCCCCAATTCTTCCACCAGGCCGACTTTGTGGTCATGGAAAGCACCTACGGAAACCGCAACCACACGGAGGTGTGGAGCTATACCGATGAGCTGGCCCAGATCATCGACGAGACCCTGGGGAACGGTGGCAATGTGGTCATCCCCTCCTTTGCCGTGGGCCGCACCCAGGAGCTGCTGTACTTCATCCGGCAGATCAAGGACGAGAACCTGGTGAAGTCCGTGCCCAATTTCAGCGTCTATGTGGATAGCCCCCTGTCCAAGGCCGCCACCACCATCTTCTGCGGCGACCTGCGGGGGTATCTGGACGAGGATGCCCTGGCCCTGGTAAAGGATGGCACCCACATGTTCAGCTTCCCCGGCCTGCACCTGACGGAGACGGTGGATGAGTCCAAGAACCTGAACCTGGACCCCTCCCCCAAGGTTATCATCTCCGCCTCGGGCATGTGCGATGCAGGGCGCATCCGCCACCATCTGAAGCACAATCTGTGGCGTCCTGAGAGCGCCGTGGTCTTTGTGGGCTTCCAATCTCCGGGCACCCTGGGCCGCCATCTGCTGGATGGAGCCGAGAGTGTGAAAATGTTCGGCGAGGAGATCGCCGTGCGGGCCAAGATCGTGAATTTCCAGGGTCTCAGCTCCCACGCCGACCGGGATCACCTGCTGAACTGGATCGACCAGTTTACCCCCGCCAAGCCCACCCATGTGTTTGTGGTACACGGCGACCGGGAGGTAGCTCCCGCCTTCGCTGCCGACGTAGCCGAACGGGGCTTTGCCGCCCACGCGCCGCAATACACCGAGGTCTATGACCTGCTGGAAAACCGCATCGTGGAGCAGGGCTACCTGCCCGAGCCCAAGAAAAAGGCCTTCGAGGGCGCGCCCCGTGCCTCCTCCGCCTACAAACGCCTGGCGGAGCTGGGCGATGCGCTTGCGGCCCTTATCCGCCGCAGCCAGGGACGGGACAACAAGACCTTGGCCGATTTTGCCGAGAGCCTGCGCAAGATCCTGGAGAAGTTCAAATTCTGATTTTATTGCTGGAAGCCACGGTGATTCCGTGGCTTCCCTACTGAAAGGATAAACGCCATGACATCCCCGGTAAAAAATCAAGTTTACACCGCTGAAATTTTGGGGTACTCCAGCGAGGGCCTGGGCATCGCCCGTATCGGCGGGCAGGTGGTGTTCGTCCACGATGCCATAGCGGGCGAGGTGTGCGACATCCTGGTGATGAAGGTGCTGAAAAAAGCCGCCTTTGGCAAGGTGGTGGCATGGAAAGCCGTCTCTCCCCACCGCCGGGAGCCGGATTGCCCCTACTACCGCCAGTGCGGTGGCTGTACCTTCCGCCACATGGATTACACCGAGGAGCTGCGGGCCAAAGGCCAGCGGGTGCAGGACGCCCTGACCCGCCTGGGCGGGAGCAGCGTGGCGGTGGAGGAGGTTCTGGGTACGGCGGAACCGCTGCACTACCGCAATAAGAGCCAATACCCGGTGTCCGCAGACGGCAGGGTAGGCTTTTATCGGGCCCGAACCCACCAGGTGACAAATCTGGACGCATGCCTCATCCAAATGCCCCAGGCGGACGCTGCCGCCGGGGCCCTGCGGCTTTATATGGCGAAGTATCATGTGCCGGGCTATGATGAGAAAACCGGCACCGGCCTGGTGCGGCACCTGTATGTGCGCACCAACGCCAAGGGGCAGTCCCTCATTTGCGTGGTGGCAAACGGCGAAAAGCTCCCCCGAGAGGATGCGCTGGTGGAGGCCATGCGCCAGGCAGTGCCGGAGGCCGTGGGCGTAGTGCTGAACAGCAACACCCGACGCAGCAATGTGATCCTGGGTGACCAATACCGGACGCTATGGGGTGAGGATACCCTGACAGACACCCTGTGCGGGCACAGCTTCCGGCTGTCCATTCCATCTTTTTACCAGGTAAACCGGGACCAGGCGGAGGTGCTGTACCGCAAGGCGGTGGAATATGCGGCTCTCACGGGAACAGAGCTGGTACTGGATCTGTACTGTGGGGCCGGGACCATCACCCTGACCATGGCGGACAAGGCAAAAAAGGTCATCGGCGCAGAGATCATCTCTGCAGCGGTGGAAAACGCCCGGGAGAACGCTGCAGACAACGGCGTGGAAAATGTGGAGTTTTTCTGCGGAGACGCCGGAGACATTGCATTAAAGCTGGCAGGGGAGGATCTGCATCCGGATGTGATCTGCGTGGACCCGCCCCGGAAGGGCCTAGCCCCGGAGGTCATCGATGCCATGGTGCAGATGGGGCCGCAGCGTATCGTCTATGTCTCCTGCGACCCGGCCACCCTGGGCCGGGATGTGAAGCTGCTGGCCCAGCGAGGGTACCGGGCCGTCCGGGCCGCAGCGGTGGATCTGTTCCCTGGCACGGCACATGTTGAGACGGTGGTCCTCTTGTCACGGGAAACAAATCCACTGACGGTTGAGGTCAGTTCGGAATAATATGCGGCCGAAGCCCGGCAGCGCGCCAGTGGCGCGGTGCCGGGCTTCGGCTTTTCGCTTTGGAGATGAAAGCGGCGTTTTTTTACTGTATCACCAGAGGCCCATCACATGCTGCATCAGCAGACTAACGGCGGTGATGCCCAGCCAGCAGCACAGGCCCAGCAGTAAGGGCTTGCCGCCGTTTTTTACCAGCTTGATGAGATTACTGTTTAGTCCGATGGCCGCCATGGCCATGACAATGAAAAACTTACTCAGCTCCTTCAGCGGCTTAAATACCGCCGCAGGTGCGACAAAGGAGGTGCAGAGCGTGGTGACCACCGATGCGCAGACAAACCACAGGATGAACATAGGAAAAGCATTTTTCAGGCGAAAACCGCCCTTCGCATTTCCGGCCTTCTTCGCCTGCATCAGCGACAGAACCAGGGTGATGGGGATGATGGCCAGGGTGCGGGTGAGCTTTACGGTCACGGCTTTATCCAGCGTCTGGCTGCCCAGGCCCCACATGCTGTCCCAGGTGGAGGCCGCCGCCGTAACGGAGGAGGTGTCGTTCACCGCCGTACCGGCGAAGATGCCAAAGGCCTCGCCAGAGGTGGTATCAAAGCCGACGGCCTGACCCAGCAGGGGAAACAGCAGCGCCGCCAGCACATTGAAGAAGAAGATGACCGAGATGGCCTGGGCTACCTTCTCGTCATCCGCATGGATCACCGGCGCCGTGGCGGCGATGGCGCTGCCACCGCAGATGGAGGAGCCCACGCCAATGAGCGTGCTGATATCGCCGTCGATGTGCAGCAGCTTATGCATCACAAAGGCCACCAGCAGCGACGTGGTGATGGTGCAGATGATAATAGGCAGGGACTGTTTTCCGGTTTGCAGCACCACGTTCAGGTTCAGCCCAAAGCCCAGCAGCACCACGGCAGCCTGCAGGATCTTCTTGGAGGTGAAGCCGATGCCCGGCTTACAGACCGTTCCCGGTTTCCACAGTAAGGCAATGATCATTCCCAGGAGGATGGAGAAAACCGGCCCGCCAATGACCGGCACCAGCTTGCCCAGCAGCCATGACGGAATGGCAATGGAAAGACACACGGCAATTCCCGGCAGATTTTTCTTGATGGTTTGCATGATGAATAGCTCCTTTTTTCAGCGATGGTCACATTTTTGCCACCGGATCACGGGCATTTCGCCCTCGTCCTTATAAAGCGCGCCCACTGGCAGATGCTCTGCAAAATCGCCGCCATGGGCGTGCCCTTTTCCGTCAGGGATTATTTCAATCGTGGGCGAATCTCATCGTAGGCTCCGCGCTCCACAATACTGCCGGCGATGAAGCCCTTCCATGTAGAGGCCCAAGCTGCATCGGTGATGTTGCCCATCTCTCGGCGCAGCTCTCTATTTCGCAGCGTACCTAAGGCGGCCGGCACACAGGTACTTCCGTCATATGACGGCGGCGCCTGCATTTTCTTTTATTATACTGCGGTATGGTGACGCCTGCAAGTAACTATAATTTTTATAAGCGGGTGCAAAAGCACCCGCTTACAGCTTTGCGGAGGATATGGGACGTTTATGGGTGGCTATTAAACGAATGGGCGTTTCTTAATGGCAGCCATGCTTACCGCAGCCGTGGTCACCGCAGGTGTGACCAGCTTCGCCGTGCTCATGGTCGTGGTGGTCGCAGTGAACATTGGGATTATAGCCCAGATTTCCGCTGAGCAATGCGTTCACCGCTGCGTCAGCGTCTCCGCTGACACCGCCGTAGAGCTTGATACCCGCTTCGGCCAGAGCTGCCTGCGCACCGCCGCCGATGCCGCCGCAGATCAACGCATCCACGCCGTGCTGCATCAGAAAGCCCGCCAAGGCACCGTGGCCGCTGCCGTTGGTATCAACGACTTCCGTATGAACGATCTTGCCGTCCGCAGCTTCATAAAGCTTAAACTGCTCGGTGTGGCCGAAATGCTGGAAAACCTGCCCGTTTTCATAGGTAACTGCAAT
>DPPB01000042.1:67233-91774 GCA_003539495.1 Oscillibacter sp.
CATTTTTTGTTGGATTTTTCTGTATCGGCTTTCTGCGCCCGGCAGCAGCGGCCACAGTAGGCCGCCTCCTGTCCGCCGCAGATGCGGTAGTTCCCCCCGGTGATGTGCAGCGGTTTCCCATGGACAAGGCAAGCTGCGATCTTACGCCGTGCGCTTTCATAAATCTCCTGCACGGTAGAGCGGGAAATGTCCATCTGCGCGGCACACTGCTCATGGGTTTGACACCCCAAATCCACCAGCCGAATCACCTCGAACTCGTCCAGCGTCAGCAGGATCGGCTCGGCATCCTTACATTCTATGGGGCAGAATGTATCGACCCTGGGTGTGTCACAGATTCGGCGGCATCTTGACGGCCTCGGCATGCATACGCCCCCTCTTTTCCGGTATATGCCGATTATATACCGCTTTCTGCAGAAAAGTCAATGCGTTTTTTTCGGAGGATATACTGCCGCCCGCCCGAAATGGGTACATGCAGAAAACATTTGACTTATGCAGCGCAAAATGCTATGCTTAAAAGTACTCTACCGTGTTATATCGCCGGTTTCCGGATGAATGATAGAAAGTGAGACCTATTTGTCTTATGGCACGATTTTTTGTCGGCCCCTTGGTGGGCCGCATTACTGATACAACTGAAGCCTTTTGGAACAGCCCATACTACTTCCCTGTGACCCTGGCTGTCACAGCCATATCCATGCTCACGGGGAATGTGGTGCCGTCTACGGTGGCACTGGCGCTCCTGTGCGGGTGGATGCTGATGTTCTGCCGGGATATTCTGGCGGCGGCGACGCCGTTTCTGATGGTCTTTCTGCTGTCCACGGTGAAATATGATTCCCTGGCGGTTTTCCTACCCTGTGCGCCTTTGGCGGTGCTGCCCATCGGCGGGCTGCTGGTGCATTTTCTCCGGTGGCGGGCGCCCATCACGGTGGGGCGCAGCGGGCCGGGGCTGGCGGCGGTGACCATTGCCACGCTGCTGGGCGGCCTGGGCACCATCCCCGCCAAGGAGTACTTTTCCCCCCTGTCGCTGTACTACACCCTGGGATTGGGCCTGGGGCTGCTGGTAACCTATGTGCTGCTGCGCTCTGATTTGGCTGCGCCCAGGCTGTACGACCTGCTGCAGCGGCTTATGCAGATGCTGTACACTCTGGGCCTGGCCATGGTGCTGGCCATCGGCTGCTTTTACATGGGCCACTGGGCGGAATTTGCCAAAAGCTGGGAGATCCCGCCTATTCTTTTCAGGAACTTTGCGGCCACCGTTTTAGTATCCACTCTGCCGTCGGCCTTCTACATGGCACGGCGCAGCCGGCTGCATCTGATGGGTGTGCTGCTGTGGGCCCTGGCGCTCTTTTTCACCGGCAGCCGCACGGCACTTCTATTCGGCTCGGTGATGATGCTGCTGGGCATGCTGTACCTGGTGCGGTGGAAAAAACTGCCGCTGTGGATTTTCTTTGCCGTGCTGGTGACCGCCGCTGTGGCGGTGCTGCTGTTCGGCCAGCAGATCTATGAGCTTTTCTTCGGATGCCGGGGGGATATGGATTTCATTAACCCCCACGAGTCCCGATGGGCTCTGCTGACCCGAGGACTACAGGACTTTCTGCACCACCCTGTGTTTGGCGTTGGTTTGGGCAACCAGAAAAACCACGACATCTTTACCGGTGTACCGGGCAGCATGGTGTTTTACCACAACTCCCTGCTGCAGATTCTGGGCAGCATGGGCCTGATGGGATTGGCGGCCTACGGCACGCTGCTGTGGGGGCGAGTGCGCCTGCTGCTGCGCGGCGGTGAGGCAGCCCACTTAGTCGGGCTGTTCTATCTGGGCATGCAGCTGACGTCCTTGACCAATCCGGGGCTGTTCTGCCCCCTGCCCAGCGCGATGCTGACGGTGCTGGTCTTTGCCGTACTGGAGCGGTACATGGATGACCCCGCTTACCTGCCGGGCAGGGCAATACGCTGAATGGCTCGGAAAGCATCCCGCCCGGGGTGCTTTCCTGTTTTTTCAATACAAAGGAGTGGGAAACCTATGAAAAAGATCAGCCCCCGGGTCAAGGGGATCGTGTGTATACTGTTTGCCGCCTTCGGTTTTTCCATGATGTCGGTATTCATCCGGCTGGCCGGGGATGTGCCTACGGCGGAAAAGGCCTTCTTCCGCAACATTGTGGCCCTGGCCGTGGTGGGCGTTCTGCTGGCGGTGAAGCGGGTGCCGCTGAAGCCGGAAAAGGGCAGCTGGCCGTTCATCACCGGCCGGGCGGTGTTCGGCACCATCGGGCTGCTGCTGAACTTTTACGCCGTGGACCACCTGGTGCTGGCGGACGCCAATATGCTCAACAAGCTCTCGCCCTTTTTTGCCATCATCTTTTCTGTGCTCCTGCTGCGGGAAAAGCCAACCGCCGTACAGATCGGCGGCGTGCTGACGGCTCTGCTGGGCAGCGTGCTTATCATCAAGCCGGGCTTTGAGGGTGCGCCCTTTGTGCCGTCCTTGGCAGGCTTCATCAGCGGCGCGGCGGCAGGCTTGGCCTACACCTTTGTCCGCAAGCTGGGTGCCCGGGGTGAAAACAGCCTGCGGATCGTGTTCTACTTCTCCCTGTTTTCAACCCTCTTGACCCTGCCGTTCTTCCTGGTCAGCCCCGTGCAGCTGACAGGGCATCAGCTGCTGATGCTGCTGCTGTGTGGATGCAGCGCCTGCGTGGGGCAGTTTGGCATCACCCAGGCCTATCTCCTGGCCCCGGCCAAGGAGATAAGCGTCTACGACTACTCCCAGATCCTCTTTGCCGCAGGCCTTGGCTACCTATTCTTCCGGCAGATCCCGGATGGCTGGAGCATGGTGGGCTATATACTCATCTGCGGCGCGGGCGTGGGAATGTTCCTCTACAACAAGCGCAGAGATGCAGCGCTCAACGGTAAATAACACCAGGAGGGCACACTATGAGTAAGTACATTTTGATCCCGGATTCCTTCAAGGGCTCCCTGTCCTCGGGGGAGATATGCGGCATCCTGGGCCGAGAGATCCGGGCCCTGGAGCCGAAGGCGGAGATCTGCTCCATTCCCGTGGCAGACGGTGGAGAGGGCACGGTGGACGCCTTCCTGGCTGCCCTGGGCGGAGAAAAGATCCCGGTTTCCTGCCGGGATCCCTATGGCCGGGCCATCACCGCCTGCTACGGCCTTTTGCCGGACGGCGGCACCGCCGTGGTAGAAATGGCTGCGGCGGCGGGCCTACCCCTGGTAGGCGATGACCGTCGGGCGGCGGACGCCACCACATACGGCGTCGGGCAACTGATGGCCCACGCCCTGGAGCGCGGCGCAAAGAAGATCGTCCTGGGCTTGGGCGGCAGCGCCACCAACGACGGCGGCTGCGGCGCGGCAGCGGCCCTGGGTGTTAAATTCCTGGACGAGGCGGACCGGGCCTTTGTCCCCGTGGGCGGGACCCTGCACCGCATCGCCCGCATCCGCACAGACGGACTTATGCCCCGGCTGCGGGAGGCGGAGGTCATCGCCATGTGCGACATTGACAATCCCCTGTGTGGAGAAAACGGCGCAGCGGCTGTATTCGGCCCGCAAAAAGGCGCTGATGCGCAGGCTGTCCGTCTGCTGGATGACGGCCTGCGTCACCTGGCGGAGGTTATCGAAAGAGATCTGGGCGGCGACCTGCTGGCCCTGCCCGGCGGCGGTGCGGCCGGAGGCTTTGGCGCAGGAAGCGCCGCCTTTTTGGGAGCTAAGCTGCAAATGGGTATTGAGACGGTGCTGGAGCTGGTGGATTTTGACCGGCTGGCGGCGGATGCGGACCTGGTCATCACCGGAGAGGGACGGCTGGACAGCCAGAGTCTCCGGGGCAAGGTGGTCATAGGCGTTGCTCGCCGGGCCAAAAGGCTGGGCGTACCGGTGGCAGCGCTGGTAGGCAGCTGCGAGCTGCCCGCCGCCGCAGTCTATGAGGCCGGTGTGAGCGGCATCTTCCCCATCCACCCACAGCTGATGCCTCTGTCGGAGGCCATGGCGCACACCCGAGAGCACCTGGCATTTACCGCCGGAAATATGCTTCGATTTGCCGCGGCGGTGGGAAAAAACCGATAAGGCGGTTGCTATTTCCATTAATTTCCTGTATACTGTATGCAATCATAAGAAGGGGGAACAATCTATGCGTCCCGACGGTACCCGCGTGAAAAACCTGCCGCCCCTGGTGGCGGCCATTCCCTACATCATGCCCAAGCGGTATGACGCCTGGAACACCATTACAGAAAACATTGACGAGGAGGTCATCAAGGAGTTCATCCGCGACCAGCGGCGCCAGGGGGTGCGGCTCAACCACATGAGCGTTATTATCTCCGCCTATTACAAGGCCTCCCTGGAGAATCCCAAGCTGAACTACTTTGTGATGAATCGCAAGATTTACAAACGCAACCACTTCTGCGTGTCATTCGTCATCATGAAAAAGCTGGCGAACGGCTCCCCCAGCGAAACCACGCTGAAGGTCTATCTGGAGCCGGAGGATACGGTGTTCACCGTGAACGAGAAGATTAAGAGCGCTATTGCCGCCAACGAAAAAACAGAGCAGAGCAACAGCACCGACCATTTTGCCCGGTTCATGTTCTCCGTGCCGGGGCTGCCCCGGTTTGTGGTGGGCCTGGCCTATTTCCTGGACAGGCACGGGCTGCTGCCCCGGAAGGTCATCGACCTCTCCCCCTTCCACACCAGCCTGTTTATCACCAACCTGGCCTCCATCAAGACCAGCTTCATCCACCACCACTGCTACGAATTCGGCACCACCAGCGTGTTCGTGTGCATGGGCAAGCCCGTGCCCAACTACATGGCCGGGGACCTGAGCCGGAAGATGATGCCTCTGGGCATCGTCATGGACGAGCGCATCTGCACCGGCTATGAATATGCTGCCTTCTGCCACGATTTTCGGCGGATTATCCGCAAGCCTGAGGTGCTGACGGCGCCCTTCAATACCCCGGTGCAGACGGCTGCGACGGCGCAGTAATAAGGGCTGGCCGCCCGGAACACCTAAAATCCATCACAAAAATAACAAATAGGAGTTCTCGCAGATGCGAGAACTCCTATTGCTGTTTTTGATTGCCGCTGCGCTGTATACCCAGGCTTCTGTTTTCTATTAAAAAACGCTCCGCCAATCAGCTTGGCCTGGCCATAGCCAACAGCTATACCGGTCCAATACAGCAGAGCATCCAACGAGTCAAAATAGCCCCGGCGCAGGAGCCACTGCAATAGCTCTAACGCCAGGGAGATCCCAGCCCCCCATAAAAGAGCCTTTTTTGCCGGTATTCTTTTGAAAAAATACCAGCCCAGGGGCCAAAACAGGCCGAAATTCAGCACGCTCTGAAAAAGCATTTCCGGCTCCTTCAGGTCTGCAATGGATACCAGCGGGTTCCAAACAAATACGCTCTCCGCAGTCCGGCGGCAAACCGTGTCCGCCCTTATCATTCGATTGTAAGTGCATAGTAATACACGCCATATCCCGGAACAAGTCCTGCTATAACGGAAATGGCGACATCTTTTTTGTAAAATTTTCTCCTGCTTCAGCCGGAGAGGCGGGCGGACTCCGTCCAGGTGCCGTAACGGGCGGCCACGGCGCCCTGCCGGTCAACAGCCACGCCGGCGCAATGCACATCCCCCGGGAGCCACTGGGCACGCAGCAGGAACGGGCCCGTTACGGAAACGGTCTCCGTGCTGTCATAGGGGGAGCCGTTGGCGCCGCGCTGGGTATAGGTCAGCTCACAGCGGTCCAGGGTGCCGCTGCGGTTATCGCAGGCAACGATGACGAGGCTCTTTTGGGGCTTGCCGTCACCCTCACCGGTTTGATAGATCTTGAATACAGTGCCGTTGGCGCTGAGGGGCGTTGCACCCATGGGACGGAGATAGCTGCGGCCCAGCGCATTCTGCCGCTCCAAAAATGTCATAGAGGTCTCGCCGGTGGCGGCATTTTCCCAAATGGCATACAGGTAGCCCTCCTCCTGCTGCGTGACGCAAATACGTACATCCTCCTGCCGGACGCCGGCGTACCGGGCGATGCCCTCCTCCGGGGCGCCGTGATACCAGCCGTGGAACTGCAAAATACAGGCATACGCCACCAGGGCCAGCAGGCAGACGCACAGGGAGCCGGCCAGGATGAGCAAGGGCTTGAATCGAGCGTTCATATGGGGTCCTCCTTAGTTTTCTCTTTTAGGCAAGGGGCAAGTGCGCGGCTACGAGTGCTTTTATCGCCGGATGCTTCTATACAGCCCCACACCGCTGAGGGCGATCAAGAGGAGCGCGCCCACCTGCTCCGCCGTGGACGGATCATCGGCGCGGGGCAGGTAGAGCCCCCGGACGCGGAGAATCAAAAAGGCGGTATTTATCAGCAAGGCAAAGGCCGCAGCAAGCACGGCGCTCTTTCTTCCCGCAAAGCGGCCGAAATACAGGGCCGTGACCGCGTTGGTGAATGTACCGATCCCCACGCAGGAAACGGTGATGCTCCACAGGCTGCCCCAAAGGATTAGGACGGCCAGGAATGCATAGGCCTCGGCGCAGAAAGCCGCCGTGACCATCTCTTTCTTGCTCAGCTGCACAGCTCACCTCCCTTTGGGCACAAGGGATACAGGGTCAGTTTCCTTTCTTTTTCATGGGGAACACGTTATTTCTTCGGATTTTTGGTCTCGCCATAGCCCATCTTTTTTATGAAGCTGCTCAAGTCCATTAGAATGCGCGTGGGAACAGCTACTCCCAAGGCAAATATGATTGCCTGGAGCTTAAACGGCATTTCATAGTCCGTTACCCAGTAAAACCCGCAGACGGCCATCAGAAGATAGAGCATCACGCAGCCGAGAATAATCTGCTTTCTGTGCCAGGATGGGTCGTGGATTCTCTCTTTCATGGCAGTACCTTCTTTCTGTATTATGTGTTTGGTTAATCGGCGGGGTGGGGGCGCTGCCGGAGCAAAGGCTTGGGAATGGGCGGGGCAAAGCCCCTCTCACCTATGGAAGGTGGATATGCACATTACTTTTCCGTTGCAATTTCTATAATCGCCGATATAAGCAGGGGAATAAGCCCCAGCCCCTCCAGAATCAGTCCCAGTGTGCTGCTGCCGTAAAGTAAAAAAGATGCTCCCGCTATTACGAGGCCCAAATACAGCGCATGTCTTGCTTTCATAAAATCGTCTCCTTCTGAATGATTCATCCATGGTATATGGGGATACAGTTCTATTTTTTGTGGTGCTATTTTTAGCCGAATCCTAAAAACCGGCAGGTTCTCGCAGTCTCATAGTCTATACAGTCGGGCTGGGGCAGGGAAAGCCGGGTCAGTGCTGGAAGCTGTTTTCGTAAATATCAATAAAGCGTGTGACAAATTCCGCCTGCTCCTGGGCCTCGGCCGTGCCGCTGGTGGGCGCCCAGCCGTTCATGGCGTAGGGAGAATAGGTATAGGGGGTGAGGGGCAGCATATGCAGCTCCTTTTGAATGAGCCAGATGCCCTGGCCGTAGTGCGCGCGCAGGGCCCGGAGGGCCTTGGCGGGGTTTTTGAACACGGCCCAGCCGTTTTCATCCGCGGCGATGGCAAAGGCATCGCCCTTTTCCAGGAACTGCGCCGTGTCCACCTGGCCCCGGCAGTTGCCGCTGCCGACCACATACGCCTGGGTGGCGGGGTACTTCACGGGACGCCAGGTGGCGAAAATCGCTGCCAGCAGCACCACGATGGCGGCCACAAGGGCCCATTTCCAATGCTTTTTCAGTGTTTTCATGGGTAAAGCTCCTTTCTGCATTGTGTGTTTGGTTAAGCGGCGGGGTGAGAGCCCTGCCGGGGCAAAGGCTTGGGAATGGGCGGGGCAGAGTCCCGCCCCTGCGCATAACAGGTCAGGAAGTGGTTTCGTTATTCTTGCGCTTCTTTTTAAAATAGGCTCGGAGCAGCTTGCAATACTCGATGGCGGCCAGGAGGAGAAAAATGCCGATAAAAAAGTATTCCATAAAAAACCAGGCGTAAAAATGATCCAGAATACGGGCGCATTGCAAGGCCGTATAAATACCCGCGGCACAGAGGAGCAGCTTGTCGGCTAATCTCATAGGGACCTCCTTTCATGTAACAATAGGTGTGTATATTTATTTAGGGTGACAGGACGGCAAGGCTCGTCACCCTATTATTTATTTCAAAACCATGATCGTTTGAAATCTTCGTTAATAACTGGCAGTTCTGCTGTATACAACCTTTTTGGGTGAATCTATTGTAGTCCCGACAGTAGCTCTATTCTTTGTATAATTGCCTGTACCCATTCCCCCGCCTGATCCAGAACCCAAATAAACATCATAGATATCATAGGTATACGTCACTTCGTCATATCCAATTCCAAGATAGAACGAAGCGCTATTGCCAGGCTCTCCCGCAGGGAAAGTAAATTTTTCTTCTGTTGTTACTGATACCGTCAATTCATATTGGGCATTTGCCCCGAGCTTTGATGATATTGCCTTTCTAAAATCCACCGAGGCATCCGCTTTGAATCCAATTATTCCTGTATTTTTTACCGTTTTTGTTGTGGATTTTGTCTGTCCGCGGGCAACAGAAACAAGAAATACCCCGTTTTGAGCTGGCGTTATATCATATCTTTTGATTACATGCCTAACATATTTGTAATAGGAATAGAGGTAAGTGTCTCCGCCTGCACGGGTTATGGGTGTAACCAAATCAGGATCCACAAAAACATATTCATCCTGGTCTGTCATTTCTACATCATAGGATTCATAGGTGGCAATGTCATCTGCATCGCTCAAAATAAGTGGGGTATCTTCCGCTTCCGTATCTGCGGCAAACACGGTCGTACACAGGGATAGCCACATGGCAAGCGCCAGCACCAAAGAGGTCATACGTTTTTTCATAATGTCTATCCTTTCTGTTCAAATTTTTTCTGTGTTTCTTCCTGGGGGGACGCTTACGGGCAGGTTTTGGTGATGGGGGGAAGCTTTGTGGTCTCGCCGTTGACCGTGCAGGAAACCTTCAGCGTGTAGGTCTGTCCTCTCCGCACGGTGTGGGTCTTGGACATTTTCAGCGTGTTTTTGTCTCTTCCCGTCCAAATCACCTCCGGAGCGTTTCCACACCACAGCTCCATGGTGGCGCTGATTGACGCGCCCATTTTTGTGTAGCCGAACTCGCAAACCGCCTCTGTTCCGTCAAAGTCCAGCTTTGGCACATTCCGAGCCGCACGGGTCTGCACCGCGTTGGCTGGGACCACCAGCGCCACGGCCATGAAACAGGCCATAAGCGCCGCCGCAAATCTTCTTTTCATCCTTTCCACCTCCTTTCTCTCCGTTTTTTTGCGGGTCTGCATATATAACGGAAAAGGAGCCTTAATTTGGACACTTACCATGAAATTTTTAGTTTTTTGTCGTTTTGTCCAAAACAATATGCTCAGCTATGTTGAAAATGCTGTCTCTGTCTATGTTGCCCGCAATTCCAAACATGATATTGGCCTCCTCATCCAGAATGACCAGCACATTGCCGTCCCGGTCATCGGGCATTTGGTAGAAGTCTGCAGGACAGCCGTTGACCTCCGTATGGATGATGGTGCAGCCCTCCTCGGGCGTCACCACTGGAATTGAACTGTCATCCATGTAGCTATAATCAATTGAAAAGCCTTGTTCCGTTTCATTGTTGTAATAAAATGCGAAATACGAAAATTTATCGTAACGGTACTTCTCTTGCTCCATCCCCTCCGGGATCCATGTCGGCCGGTACAGGGGCAGAGGGGCTTGCGTCTGCTCCTTATAAAAACGATAAATTATCCTGTTTTCCTGCTTTTCACGCACCCACTGCATGATGCCGGCTCTCGCCTGGGGGCTGACGGCCATGATCGCGCCAAGGGTCAAGGACGCGGTGAGCAGGATGGCGGCGGCATAACGCCCAGCGATGCGCCCGGCCTTTTTCCAGCTGTATCTGCGGCGCAGCCTTTCTATTTTCTTCAGGAACAGCTCCGAAAACACATGTTGGCAGGCCGACGGGGCGGGGAGGGACGAGAGCAGAGACTCCGCCGTCTGCGTCGCCGCGGCCTGCAGCGCCGCGTCATCAAAAAACGGTTGCTTTCCCATGGGGCTCATCCTCCTGTTCTAAAATTTTGCGCAGAGCCGCCTTGGCCCGGGTGAGCAGCTTCTGCACCGCGCCGGGCTTTCTGCCCAGCATGGGGGCGATCTCCCGGACGGTATAGCCGTGATAATACCGCAGGAGCAGCACCTCCCGATAGGCCGCCGGCAGCCGGGACATGGCATCCGACAGGCCGCCATCCCCCGGGAGGGGCAGCTCCACGCCCCGGGTGCTCTCCTCAAACGCCTCCGGACTGAGCCGGGAACGGCTGCGGAGTATGTCGATGGCTTTGCGCTCTGTTATGATAACGACGTAGGAGCGGGTTTTTGGACACCTGACTTCAGATATTTTTTTTAAATTTTCTATTATGGACACAAATGCCTGGTGGACCGCATCCTCTGCGTCCGCCTCCCCGGGCAAAATGCGCTGGGCTATGTAGAACATGAGTCCCCGATAGAGGGTATAGATCTGTTCAAACTTGTCCTTCTCCGAGGGGGATGGGAGCATCTGCAGATAAAGCATCACAAAATATCACCGCCTGTGTAAATCAGTATAACACAGGCGGCGGAAAGAGGAAATAGTTTTCCACTATTTGCAGTATATTTGTATGTTTTTTGCGCGCAAGGCCGCATTTTTTGTCATTTTCGGATAGTGTATGCCGCAAAAGCTGCCCTGAAGGCGGGCAGCGCAGGGGCTGCGGCACATTCCGGGCAGCCACCCCCGCTGCTGCGGAGCGGCGATAATGCCGCTGTATGGCAGGCCGCACTCTGCCGGCAGGGACGGCAAATACTAACCACTGGTGAATGGAAAGGTGAAACCTCCCGGTGTACAATGCTTATAATGCAGAGCCTTCTCATCATTTGAGGACGGTAAGACGCGGCTAAGAGATATGGCGCGCCTTCCCCCACGATGGGGCGGCAGGAATCTGAAGGTAAGGAGATATTGTTATGAAATACGGTAAAATTTTGACAGCGTTCATGCTGGCTCTGGCCATGTGCCTGGGACTAACCGCCTGTGGCGGCGATAATGGCGGCGACAGCAACGACAACAATGATTCCATCCAAACGCCCCCGCCCGTCATTGAAGGCGCCGCCTATGACAGCGCCGCTGATGCCTCCCCCTATGGCGAGTATTACGGCCTTTGGGAGGGTTCGAGCGGCGCCAAGTGTGATACCCTTGCGGTCAGCGCCACAGATGGCGGCATGTACTTCACCTTCTACAAGGACGGCGAGATCATGGCCAGCGGCTGCGCCCAGGTCATTGAGGAATACGACCAGCTGTACTTTTTTAATGAGCACGATGGCTGCGCCTATTTGGCCCGGGGCGGCGCCGCCGAGCTGGCCATCGAATCCTTGGGTACCTACGCCATAAGCGGCTCCGGCAGCAACGGCGCAGACGAAGCCTTCGCCGACATCGCCGATGTGTGGTACCTGGATGGTGAGAAGGACGGCCTCAGCTGCATCGTCATCCTGTCCGATGGCCAGTGGGGCCTGGGGGAGCGCACTCAGGCCGGGGAGGACTTTGTCACCGTGGACCGCGGCCAGCTGGAGCAGGATCCGGACGACGCGGACCAGTATTACGCCCGCTCCAGCGCCTTTGATGACGTCACCTATGATATGCACACCACCGCTGAAAAGGATCTCCTCTGGTGGGGCGGGGAAAATGACACCTACCTGCGCCAGGCGGACAGCCAGTAAGCGGGCATTGCCCCCATGTGTCCATGCCGATTAGATATAAAAGCTCCGCTCCTTCGCCTGGCGGCGAAGGAGCGGAGCTTTTATCTTATTTTGCGGCAAATCCACATGGCCTACACAGAATTTCTATTACAGGATCACCAGCTTGTGGCTGCATTTCTTCTGCAGAACCTCTGCCACATCCCGGCTTAGCGCATCCAAGGGGGCGCCGTTCAGGGAGCGAATCTCCAGCCTGCAGGCCTGTTTTCCCGTGCAGAGGCCGGTTATCAGGTCTATAAAAGCCTCCGCTACGCGCACCATGGGTACGCATGTCGGCGTCTGCGCAGGCAGGATAGGCTGCAAATAGGCCAGGTCCGAGAGCTGGCGCTGTGTCAGATGGTCGCTCCAGGTGATCTGATTGCTTTGGCAAAGCGCCTTCAGCACCTGGGACATCCAGCCGCCGGGGAGGGACGGAATGGTGCAGACCTCCAAATGCAGCACATTTTCCTCCACATCCCTGGTTTTCTGCAAGCGGAACTGCTTGCTCAGCTCCTGCAGCTCCGGAGAGGGCTCGGCCCCCACATCCCGCAGCAGCCGGCTATAGAACATCTGATAGTACTGCACGGCATCCCGCCAGGCGCTCCGCCGGATCAGTATCTCCAAACGGATTTTTGCAATATCCTCGTTATAGGGGTCGATCTCCTCGCAGGCGGACATAAACTGCAGGCAATCATCATCCAGTGCGTTTTCATAGGTCAGCCGGATCAAGCGGTGATAGACCACCAGCTTTCGGTTTTCCAAATAATACCGGCGCTGGATGATATACTCCAAAAAGTTCTCGCAATTGTGCAGGCTGCAGTTTTCAAAAAAGTCGCCCCGGAACAGGGATAGCAGATGCTTCAGCTCTGCGATGGAGTTGATATCCTCGAGAGCGGCCTGCTCGATCTCAGATATATCGCACAGGAAGCTAAAGTTGGGATTGACTTTGATATCATCCTTGGACACCAGCAGAAGCGACTCACCATCCGCCTGCACGAGGGCCTTTTTGATCTGCCAAAGGTTGAAGCGCAGGTTGTATTTGGCGGCATCATCGCTGCTTTCGCTCCAAAGATAGCTGATGATGTCGCTGCGGCGCATTTGCCGGGTCGCCCTCATCAGGACCAGGGCGATGATAGCGGCAGCCTTGCTGCTGATCTGATCGCTGACATCCGTACCGTCCAGCAAAAATCGGGGCCCGCCCATAAACGTAATATACAACATACTCATACATTCCGGTCAAATACGACCCGCCCGTCTTTGATGGTCATATCCACTTGAACGTCCTTCAGCTGCTGCAGATCCATCTGCGTTATATCCCGGTCCAGGATCACAATATCGGCGTCCTTCCCCTCCCGGAGGCTCCCCTTTTTCTTTTCCAAAAAGAGGGCATAGGCCCCAAGGCTTGTATACATCTCCAGTGCCTCCTGCAGCGTTACGCTATTGGCGGCAACGGGATGGTTGACGGCGTAGTGGATGCCCTGGAAGGGATTGGGGTTGGTGATGGGTGGATCCGAGCCGCCGCAGATGGTAATGCCGCTGTCGATAATCCGGCGAAATTGGTTGGTAGTGCCGTAACGATCGCCCAGGCGCTGCTGATACATACCGCCAGGATAGCCCCACAGCCCCTCATAGGCGGGCTGCATGCACAAAATGACGCCCAGGCGGGCAGCCCGCTGCATCTGGGAGGGTGTTATAAGCTCCGCATGCTCAATGCGGTGGCGCATGGAGCGCACGTCATAGTGTTTCGCGGCGGCCTCCAGCGCCTGGAGCACGGTCTCGATGGCGGCGTCGCCAATGGCGTCAAAGCCAATCTGCAGATTGTTCTGGCAGCACTCCATGGTAAAATGTGTCAGCGCATCCTGGGTCATATAGATCCACCCCTTCCGATGGGGCGCATCGGCATAGTCAAAGGAAAGGGCCGCTGTCCGGCCGCCCATGGTGCCATCGATATACAGGGCGCCGCCGATATGCTTGAGGCCGTGCTGCAGGGCACGCTTATACTCGGTGGTCTGATAGAAAATCTCTATGCTCAGAGGATAGCGGTCCTTATAGTGCACCAAGAACTCACTGGTGCGCAGAGGGCTCTGCTCTGCCTTGGCGCCCCGGCACTCCATGGCGGCCACGGTGGTAAGGCCATGGGAAAAGGCTATGCCCACCGTGCGGGCGGCAGCGGAATCAAATTCATCATAGGAATAGGCGTCCAGCACGTTGCTCTCCAGCCGGTTTTCCGCCTGATTGCTGAAGATACCTGTGGGAATGCCGCTGTCATCCATATGGATGCCCGGCAGGGTAAAGGGAATCTTATTATACAGGATGCCCACGGTATTGAGAATAATGGTGTGATGGTCTAAGGAGAAGATCAGAACCGGCTTATCGGCGCAGTAATGGTCCAGGACCTTGCGGTCCGGAAGGGCCTTTTCCTCCAGGCGGCTGCTGTCCAGCCGGCAGGCAGTGACAACGCTGCGGCTGGCCGCCTCACGCCGGATAATCTGACCGATCTCGTCATAATTGCGCACATGGGACAGATCTACATACCCGCACTCCAAGCCGGTACGCACCACCTGAAAGTGGTTATCAATAAACCCCGGCAATACCGTCCGGCCCCCGGCATCAATGATCTGCACGGTGCCGGAGATATACTCCGGGTCGCACTTTCCCACGCCCAGGTGGGCAATCTTGCCGCCCTGGGTCAAAAGCCAATCGGCGCGCACATCTCCATCCATACAGAGGATCTTCCCGTTTTTGATGAGCAGGTCTCGTTGATCCATGGCATTTGCTCCCATCCTACAGTGTTCTTTACAGAAAGAAGTATAGCAGACTCCGCCCGAAAAGGGAAGCCTCTATTCCGCTGTTTCTATGAAGGCGGCCATGGCTGCCAGGAAATCCGCGTCCGTCAGCTCTGCCGCCAGGTCATAGCACAGGGAGAGACCATTGTCGCTGTTGGTGGTGACCACAAGGCCATCCCCCGTCTGCTGATCCCACAGGGCCAGAGACTTGAAGCCATCGTTATCGCCCCAGTGCCACCGAACGGAGGGTTCCTTTCGTATGAGGCCCACACCCAGGCCCCAGGCAATGTCATCATCGGCGATGCTCTGCACGGAGCCCATCTGGTGATAAGTGTCCTCCCGCAGCCCACCCCGGCTGCAGAGCAGGCCGGAAATAAACCGGGCGTAATCCGCAGCGTTGGAATACAGGGACCAGGCAGCATTGGGCTCCGGGGCGTTGCCGGTTAGATCCACACAATCCCGCACGCGGCAAGGATTGCCCTCCGCATCAAAGCCCGGAGAAATGGCGCTGCCCACCCCCGGCGTCCAAAGCACGGCGGAGCGGTGCATTTGAAAGGGCGTGAAAGCATGGCCCGCAAACAGCTCCGGGAGAGATTGTCCCGTAATTTTTTCCGCCAAGTGCTGCAGCAGATAATAGCCCTGGCCGGAATAGCTATAGGCCGTACCCGGGGCAAAGAGCATGGGCATAGGGCGGCTGTGCCAATCCGGCAAGCCGGAGCTGTGGCTGAGGATGTGGCGGAGGGTGATCTTTGCAAAATCCGGGTCCTGGGACCAGGGCTCGCCTCCCAGCCGGGCAGGCACCGACTCATCCAGGGCCAGCAGCCCCTCATCAGCTAATTGCAGGGCCAGCACGGCAAACAGGGGCTTTGTCAGGGACGCGCACTCAAAGAGGGTACCCTCCGTCACCGGAGCGGCGCCGGCAGCGCCGCTGACAGTGGAATGGGTCACCTGTCCCCCCTGCAGCAGGGCCACGCTGCACCCCGGTACACCCCGGCAGGTCATCCGGTGGGCCAAAAGCTCCGGATCCCCGCAGAAATGCTTCGCTTTTTCCGTTACAATATGCATAGAGTCCCCCTTATATTTTTTTCACGGGATAGCCTGCGAAGGAAACAGCAGCCTCGGCCAGGATCTGCGTGGGATCCGCCACGGGATAGGGCAGCTCGCATTGGGCAAACACAATGGGAAGCTCCGTGCAGCCCAGGACAAAGCACTCCGCCCCCTGGGCTATCATGGCATCCAGGGTGCAGCGCAGGGCTGCCACGTCAATGGCGTCTAAGTTTCCGGCCTTGACGCCATCGTAGATGGCGGACATGACCCGGCGCTGACCGGGAGCATCGGGCTTGATGACCCGTATGCCACGACCGGAGAGGAGGTTTTCATAAATGCCGGTTTGAATGGTTCCGTCGGTGGCCAAAAGGCCCACGGCGTTCACGCCCGTCCGCTCCAGGTGGTCCGCCGTCAGGCGCAGCATGTGCAGCACCGGCAGGTGGGTCCGGAGGCAGAGGTCATCGTAGAACCAGTGGGCAGTGTTGCAGGGCATGATCAGGACGTCGGCCCCGGCGGCCGCCAGGGTGTTAGCCGAGCGCACCAGCTGGGGTACCGGATCCTCGCCGCCCATGAGGATGGCCGCGGTGCGGTCGGGAATATCCGTGTTGCAGTCCACGATCACATGGGGAAAGTCCTGGTCCCGGGCGGCGTCGGTAGCGCGGATGATTTTTTCAAACAGATCTGCCGTGGCCAGAGGGCCCATGCCGCCGATAATGCCGATAATCTTTTTCACAGCCAATCCCCTTCTTACTTTTCGGATTTTTTCTCGGGCATATAGAGGTCTGCCAGGCTCTTATAATGGTTGCCCGCCCGGCCTGTTACGGCTTTGGCGTGGAGCATGGAGCTGATGATAGCCTCGTCCACGCTCTCGATAGCCGCCCGGAACACCTCGTCAATATCCTCCTCGTACACCAGGCGGATGGATTCCAGCCGATCGCTGCTGTAATGGGCCAGCTTGTTTCCGGTGGTGAAGGCCAGGGCAATCTCGCCGCTGCCGTTGCCGGAAATGCCGCCGGTACGGGCAATGCCGGATTGGGCGCGCTTTGCCACCCGCTCCAGCTGCCGGGCTGAAAGGGGAACATCCGTGGCGATGATGACGATAATGCTGCCCTTATCCTTCAGCTCCGACTGCTCCTGCCAGAACAGCCGCTCACCTACCGGGTCCCCTGCCACACGCAGGTCACGCAGGGTGCCGAAGTTGGTCATGACCAAGGCGCCCACGGTGTAGGTCTCGCCATAGAGATGGCAAAGCCGGGAGGCGGAACCGATGCCGCCCTTGAGGGAATAGCACACCATGCCGGCGCCGGCGCCCACATCGCCCTCGGCAAAGGTCTCCGATGCTGCCGCCAGAGCCGCACGGGCGTGCTCCTTGGTGACATGCAGGCCGCGGATGTCGCTGAGACGGGCATCGTTGCACTCCATGACCAGGGAATTGACCGTGCCTGCATCCAGGCCGATGTCGTCGTTTCGCTCCAGCATATACTCCACCAGCGCCGTGGACACGGTGCCCACGGACAGGGTATTGGTCAGCAAAATGGGGGTCTCCAGGGTGCCCAGCTCCTGCACCTGGACCAGGCCGATGCTCTTGCCGAAGCCGTTGATAACATGAGCCCCGGCCAGGCACTTCTCGTGGAACACATCCCCTGTGTGGGGAATGATGGCGGTGACGCCGGTATGTACCTCGCCGTCGTGGAGGGTCACCTGGCCCACACGAACACCCGGCACATCCGTAATCAGGTTGCGGGGACCATGGTCCATATAACCAAACTTCAGACCGTATCTGCTCTCTACACCCATAATTAAATTCCTCCCTATTCGTCCGGAGCAGCTGCACTCCGGTCGGTATTTTTGTGAAAAAAGGCCGCCCGCTCAGCTCGCCTAATCAGACGTGCTGAAACGAGCAGCCTATATGTTATGCTTCGCGCTTTAACGCTGATAGACTACCTTGCCGCCCACAACGGTCATTACGGGCAGGATGTCCTTGATCTCCATGGGATCCACAGTGAAGATATCCCGATCCAGCAGGACCATATCTGCATAATAGCCGGGCTTCAGGCGGCCCTTGACATCCTCCTGGAACTCCGCGTAGGCGCTCTCCTTGGTGTAGGCGTCAATAGCCGTTTCCACATCCACGCACTCGCTGGGATAGAAGCCGCCGGCGGGACGGCCCTGTCTATCCTTGCGGGTAACAGCTATGTAGATATTGGGGAAGGGGTTGCAATCCTCCACAGGGCAATCGGTGCCGTAGGACAGATGCACGCCCATACGCAGTAGGGTGCCGAAGGCGTAGGAGGTGGAGGCCAGCTCCTTGCCGCACAGCTTTTCCACGATATTCATATCGTAATCCAGGAAAATGGGCTGGGCAAACACCAGAATATCGTCCTTGGCGATGCGCTCCAGCAGGGCACGGTCGGTAATCTGGCAGTGAACAACTGCGTGGCGGAGCTTGTTCTTGCCATCCACGAAGGCCCGCTCATAGCACTCCACAGTGCGGCGCACGGCCTCGTCACCGATGCAGTGGGTAATCACCTGCAGATTATGCTCCTTTGCCAGCTGGCAGTAGCGGTCCATATCCTCCACGTTGATCCACTCCAGGCCGTGGTTTTCCGGATCGCTCACGTAGCCGTGGGACATAAGACCCGTGCGGGCGCCCAGGCTGCCGTCCTTAAACAGCTTCAGGGGGCCCAGGGTAAGCCAGGAACCCTTCTTATACTCGCCCACGGCGTACTCGCCCCGGGTCAGGTATTCCTCGAAATCCTCCAGGTTGTTGAAGCAGACCTGGTGGCGATAGCGAACCTTGCCCTCTCCATTGTCGTACATCTCGTGCAGCAGGCGGAAGGCAGCGGGGGTATCCAGGAAGGTGGTGCCCACATCGTTGCTCTGGACGCTGGTGAGACCGTGGGAAACCGCATAGTCCATGGCATCCTTCATGAACTCATGGCGCTCCTCCAGAGTAAACTCCGGGATGAGACGCTTGGCGATATTGCAGCCGTTGCCGGTGAAGATGCCGTTGGGCACGCCATTTTCATCAGTGAGGCAATCCTTGCCCTTGCACTTGTCTATCTCGCCGGTGCTTTGCAGGATCTCCAGGAGCTTGCTGTTGACGGAGACGATGTGTCCGCAGACGCGCTCCAGCACGATGGGATAGTCGGTACTGATCTTGTCCAGGTCATGCCGGTCGGGCAGGCGACTGCCGTCGGTGAAATAGTCCTGGTTCCAGCCGAGGGCGTGGAGACCGTTTTTCACACGCTGGGGATGCTCCTGGGCAAACTTGCGGCACACCTCGATCAGCTCCGCAATGGACTTTACATCGGCGATATGGGCCTGGTTCAGCGTCTCGCTGAACTGGGCAAAGTGCATATGAGAATCATTGAGACCGGGGATCAGGGTCCGGCCGCCGCAATCCACCCGGGTGGCGTCAGCCGGGGCATCGGCCAGCAGGGCATCGCTGCTGCCTATGCGGCGGATGATGCCGTCCTCAACCAAAACTGCCTGCTCATAATGCCCCTTTTCCACATAGACCTTGGCATTATAATACAGCTCAGCCATCATTAGCCTCCTTATTCTCCCCCGCTTCCTTCTTCAGCTTGCGGTCAAAGATCCAATAAACAATGGCACCGAGGGCGGGCACGGTGAAGCCGATGGAGCCCAGGATGGGATTCTCAATGGCGGAGTTGACGAACAGGGCCACGAACACGATGGCGGTGAAGATGATGGACACGGGATAGAGCCACACCTTGTAGGGACGCTCGATATTGGGGAACTTCTTGCGCAAGATGGGCACAGCCATAACGATCAAGACATTGAAGAGCAGGTTGCTCAGCACCACCATGTCGGTCAGCTCGCTCAGGTTACGCAGCAGCACCAGGGCGCTGGAGATGACAGCCTGGACAATGACGGGCACATAGGGGATCTTCTGCTTATTCAGCTTGGTGAAGCTCTTGAAGAAGTGGCCCTCCTTGGCCATGGCGTAGTACATTCTGGGCTGGGCCAGGATGAGGCCGTTCATGCTGCCGAACATGGCCAGAACCATGCCCACGGTAACCACCACGGCACCTGCGCTGCCCAGCAGCTTCTTGGCAACCGCCGTACCCAGATACAGGTCACCGGCGTCGATCATGGAGGCGATCTCCTCGTGGGGCAGAACCTTCATGATGGCGAAGTTGAAGAGGGTGTAGAGAATCGTAACGCCGCCGATGCCGATGATAAGGGCCAGGGGCAGATTCTTGCGGGGGTTCTTCATTTCCTCGGCCACGGTGTTCAGGTTGGTCCAGCCCTCATAGGCCCAGAGGGAGGCCACCACGGCCAGAGCGATCATGCTGAAAACGCTGGTGTTGTTCTCGGCGGCATAGACGCTGGCAGAGCCAAAGGACAGGTCGGGGGTAACACGGCCGACAAACAGGGCGGCCAGCAGAATGATGGCAACGGGCACCATCTTGGCGACCATGGAGACATTCTGCACCACGGAGGCCAGCTTAACGCCCACCATGTTATAGGCGGTGATACCGAAGATGAGTACAACGGCGGCAATCTTGCAGCCAAAGTCGCTGAGGTGGAAAATGGGCTGGAACACGCCCATCAGAGCCAGGGCCAGAGCAGCCACGGAGCCGGGGCCGCCGATGAGCCAATCCACAAAGCCGTTCATGAAGCCCACGATGGGATGAAAGGCCTCATTCAGGTAGACCACACGGCCACCGGACTGGGGCATGGCCGCGCCCATTTCCGCATAGGCCAGACCGCCAAACAGGGAAATGACACCGCCGATGATCCAGCACAGCAGAGCCAGACCGCTGTTCATACCCACGCGCTGCAGCACATAGGCGCCCAGGTAGAAGATACCGGAGCCGATCATGATACCAGCAATAATGCTAACACCACCAAAGGCACCTATTTCCCGCTTGAGTTCTGTTTTTTCTGTTGTCAAATCGTTGATAGTTTCTTTTTTCATTGGATGCGCCTCCTTTTCCAGCTATAAAAATAGCCTGAATGTAAATTTATTGTAAAGTATTCCCGTTCCCAAAGGTGTTTATAAAAAAATTTTTCCTCTTTTTTGATCTAAACGGTTTATTAAACTCAAATAAAACATCTCGGATTCTTTATATGCCCCCAAGCAAAAAGCTTGCCCGAGGGCGGAAGGGTCTATCTCCCCCGCTCGGAACATATCGGTGTATTTCCTGGTGTTGGCGGCGGCGTACCCCATCTCTGAGAACGGTAAGATAGCATCCGCACCCCGTGGTGCAGGAGGATACCAGCCACGCGTAATCCTGTATGATAACAGATCTGTACGCCCATAGCAGCAACGAGGAGCGCCGCTGATTGGGCAGAGACGGTGGAGACGGATTTCTTCCAGAAATGGGCTGATGTGACGCAGAAAAAGCCACTGAACAACTCCGGGAACAATCATGCCGTCTATAGTGGGAATATTTTGGCATTGCCAAATGAATTATTGCGGTGCTGCAGAAAAACGCAGCAACACACTGTCAGGCAATGATGTCGGCTTCGGCAGACTCCTTGAATAACTTTCAGGTCAATCGCCAGACCTTTCTGGCAAGGGAAACAAGCAGATATCATCCAGCGGAACAAAGAAGTCTGCAGTGCAATGGATAAAAGTGTTTTAAATTATAAGGAATGCAGGAATAGATGCCATCTATCCGGGGCTTTTGGCAGCAATGGGTTTTCACAGATTTACCTTTATATTTTAATATAACAAAATTTCATCGTTCTTTCAATGCTCGACGTCAGACAACCCTGTGTATGCTCTGCACCGCAGAAGTTAATATGGCTTTTCCCAAAGCGCATTCTGTTGGAAACGACTTATTACATCAGAACGGACATGACAGTCAAAAGAATCGCCAGAAATGCAAAGCTGATCCCGGAAAACAGGAGAAGAAAACTCTTTCCGCCATTGGGAACACGGCGCGTATATTCCCGAAACGTAATGAGGCTTGCAAGAGAAGCCACCAGTGTCCCTGCACCGCCCACATTGACGCCAACCAGAAAAGCGCGGGCATCCTGCGTGAAGCGGCTGAGCAGAATGGCGGCAGGGACATTGCTGATGATCTGACAGGTGAGCGCGGAGATCAGCATCGTTCCGTGGGACAAAAGGCGGGCGAACAGCACCCGGACCGATTCCATCCGGGCAAGATTGCCGGAAAAGGTGAAGAAAGCGGCGAAGGTAGCCAGCAGTCCCCAATCTACGGTCTTCAATGCGTGCCGATCCAGAAACCAAAGTACCAGAACAATGACAGTCAGGCCACGAACACATCTGTGGCCGCCGGCCAACACAGATTGCACAATGACGTTCTATTAATCCGGCAAACACCAAGCGGCAACGCAAATTGGCACATATTTTGCGCTGCTGGAAACAATAAAAAGATCATTTCAAAAACGGTAGCTTTCCGCGCAAAGTTGTGGTATTTGTGTTTGCTGCCAAGAAAGGAGCTGATTTAATGGCCAAGAACCGCGCCGTAAAAGAACGCCTGATCCTCCGCAACCCCACCGAGGACTGCATCGCGCCGAAGGTGCAGAAATTCGAGATGCAGATTCTTCCACCGGAGCATATTAAGGATTATCTGGATGCTGCGGATAAGAGGGGACTGCTGCCCATGTTTTATCTGGAACTGGTCAGCGGACTGCGCAAGGGTGAGCTGACTGCCCTCCTGTGGAGTGACCTCGACATCACGGACAAAACCATCTCCGTCAGCAAGCAGTACATCAAGAACCCCAATGGGGAGTTGACACTCTCGCGCCCCAAAACGGAGACATCGGTCAGAAAGGTCAGTATTCCACAGGAGGCTGTTGACCTGCTGGTTGCCGAACACAAGAATCATCCCGACAACCCATATATGTTCCCATCGCCCGTCACAGGGGAGATGTATTACCCCGATTCCATTGTGAACCTGCATAAGAAAATTCTGAAAGACGCTGGACTGCCGCATATACGCTTTCACGATCTCAGACACACATTTGCCACGCTGGCTTTACAAAACGGCGTGGACGTGAAAACTGTCAGCAGTATGCTGGGGCACTACGATGCGGGGTTCACTCTCCGCACCTACACCCACGCCACCCGTCAAAAGCAGGACGAAGCCGCACAGACCATGGGCAGCTTCATGGCACAGGTGATGTGATCTGATCAAACTGCACCACAATAACAAACTGGAGCTCCTGCCCATGGGGCAGGAGCTCTAATTTACTCATTTCACCGCATCCAGAGTGTCATGGCTACCATCAGGACGCCTAGAAAACCGAAGCTGATGGCGGAAAACAGCACCATGAACCGCCCCGTCTGCCCCTTGACGTGCTTTGTGTATTCCCGGAAAGTGATCAGGCTGGCCAGTGACGCCACCAGCGTCCCCGCGCCGCCGATATTCACGCCCACCAGCAATCCTCGATAGTCGTCGGTGAACCGGCTCAGCAGGATGGCTGCCGGTACGTTGCTGATGACCTGACTAGTCAGTGCCGCCACCGGCATGGCCCCGTGGGTGAGCAGCTTCCGGAACAGCTCATGTACCGGCTCAATCCGCGCCATGTTGCCCGAAAAGGTGAAAAACGCCGCAAACGTCACCAGCAGTCCCCAGTCCACGCCCAGCAGCGCACGGCGATCCAGCACCAGCAGAGCCATCACGATAACGAGCAGTCCCAGCCAGTAGGGGATTCCCCGCAGCACCATAGCCACCGCCACGCAGAACAGTACGCCGTATACCGCAGTACGACGCTTGTCCGGCAGTGTCTCCTGCCGGGGGACAGTCAGCCCTTCACGGGGCAGAAACAGACAGCACAGCAGGATCAGCGCCGTGGACAGCAGGAACGGCGGCAGCATAATGGACAGGAATTCCCCGTTAGGGATGTTGTAGTGGTTGAACAGATACAGGTTCTGGGGATTGCCGAAGGGCGTCAGCATACCGCCCAGGTTGGCGGCGCAGTTCTGCAGAATGAACGTCAGCGCCGTCCATTTCGTCTGGCCGGTGCGCTCCAGCACAAACCAGCTGAGGGGCAGGAACGTCAGCAGTGCTGTGTCGTTGGTCAGCAGCATGGAGCCCACCAGCGTGATACCTACCAGCGCCGTCACCGCGCCGCGGGTGGTGTGGAACACCTGCACCAGCCTCTGCGCCAGCAGAGGAAACAGTCCCACGCGGCGCAGCGCACCCACCACCGCCAGCACGCACAGCAGGCAGGATAGCGTTTTCACATCGTAGTAGCCAAGATAGGCCGCGTCAGGCGGCACGAACACCGCCGTCACCGCCGCGGCCAGCACCGCAATCACCGGCATGGCGTTGGCCTTACACCATCGTAACAGCTTCATAAATACCTCGCACAGCCTCGTAAAAGGCAGAAAGAATCAACGGCAGGTACTGTAGCATATCCTGCCGCAAAATACAAGAACGCGGCGAAACAAAGAAAATGCCTTTCAGAATAACGGCTTTTCCGTCCGCTCATCTTTTGCCCTTTCCGAGCATTTCCCCGTGTGGGTCACGGTGTGGGTCAGGCGGTTGACCCACATTTTGACCCACACATAAAAGTGCGTTTTTCCAACAAAAAAGCACCGAAAACCGAGGTTTTCGATGCTTTTTGGAGCTGCTGGGCGGATTCGAACCGCCGACCTCATCCTTACCAAGGATGCGCTCTACCTACTGAGCTACAGCAGCATATGGCGACCAAGATGGGGCTCGAACCCACGACCTCCAGCGTGACAGGCTGGCGTTCTAACCAACTGAACTACTTGGCCATATACTGCGCTTTATTGTCGCAATCGAGCTTACTAAGTATAGCAAAAACAACTCAAGTTGTCAATAATAAAATGGCAGGGGCAGAAAGATTCGAACTCTCGACACGCGGTTTTGGAGACCGCTGCTCTACCAGCTGAGCTATACCCCTGTATGGTGGGCCTTCGGGGACTCGAACCCGGGACCGGACGGTTATGAGCCGTCTGCTCTAACCAACTGAGCTAAA
>DPPB01000039.1 GCA_003539495.1 Oscillibacter sp.
GGGCGCAGTTCATGGGCGGCTGCGCCTGGTTTTTACTCCATCCGGCAAGTGATTTTCGGATTCTTCTCATGCAAATCTTCAAAAATTTCCAGCATAGGCCGGCAGTATTCCCGCACATCCTTGGGCATCGTCTGAAATCCCCGGATCACGATCTCCCGCTGATCGAAAAGGAAATCTATACAGTCCCACATGGCATCCCAGTTCTTTCCATAATAATCCGGAAAGCCGAAGGCCTCCTTGATCCGCTCGTGTACCTCTCCGCCATATCTGCACCCTGTCAGATCCAGTACAATGGGGTTCTCAGCAATATACCGAAACGCATTCCTGTCCCGCATCACATTCTCCCCCTTAAATCAATTCAACGAAAGTCTCATAATGGTCATAACTGGCAAAAAGCAAGCCATCATTGGAATACAGTATTCTTTCTGTCCCCCTAAATCCACCCGAGTAGTTTATATCTGCTTCATACCAGATTCTCCCCGGCTCTGCCGGAAGTGCTTCACGTCTATTCATAAATATCTTACCTCCCATCATTCTCCCGGGAGCAGCCTTATCCAAATTGCCCAAAGAGCTCTTCCAGCCCATTTTTTTAGCTTCTTCCTCGCTGATATAATTCGGCGGCAGCTTTTTGTATGTCCTTAACCACCAATCAGCCCCCTGTCTCCCATTTTTCGTTGCAGTTCCGATGAATTTGGCTTCAGCCCACCTGACTCTGCACCGACAGTGCAGGTGAATCGGCGGCAGCTCAACATCTGCTGCATTTACAGGGATCAGCTTTCCTTGCTTCCGCTCACAATTACCGCACCGCCGTTCATCGATGACAGATAGCCAGATCTTGTAATTCCTGCTTTCCATTGCAGCCTCCTTTATCCTATCAGATTTGTAGAAACATTTCTACTCACTTATCCCGTCAAAAGAGGTTTTGCTGTCCCGCTTCGTGCAACAGTTTTCCCAAATAGTTTGATTTTTCCGGAAAATCCTGTATAATCCAATCGATTGACCTGTTTATGTAAAAAACCAGGTGCAGCCAAGGGCTGCGCCTGGTTTCATTTCGGTTGTATCTCTGCCTTATTCGGTGACGAAGGGCAGCAGGGCGATCTGCCGGGCCCGCTTGATGGCCATCGTCAGCTGACGCTGATGCATAGCGCAGGTGCCGGTGGTGCGGCGGGGCAGGATCTTGGAGCGCTCGCTGATGAAGCGGCGCAGCTTGGCGGCGTCCTTGTAATCGATGTGCTCGCACTTGTCCACGCAGAACTGGCAGACCTTGCGGCGCTTGCGGCTGTTGCCGCGGGGCGCTCTATTTTCGCGTTCCATAGCCATGGAAAAATTCCTCCTTTATAGAATTGGTGTACCCCGGGGGTACGGATCAGAACGGCAGGTCGCCGTCCTCGTCGTCGATCTCGGAAAAGCTGGAGGTTGTGTTCACGGGTGCGGCGTATCCGCCCGCGGGGGCAGCATAGTCGCCGCCGGTGGCACCGTCGCGCTTGGAATCGCCGAAATACACATTGTCGGCCACCACCTCCGCGCTGCGGCGGTTGTTGCCGTCCTTGTCCTTCCAGTCCCGGATCTGCAAACGGCCCTCCACAATGGCCATGCGGCCCTTGGTGAAGTATTTGGCCACGAACTCAGCGGTGCTGCGCCAGGCGACCACATCGATGAAATCCGTGCTCTTTTCGCCGCTTTGGGACTTGAAATCCCGATCCACCGCCAGCGAGAAGCTGGTTACGGGGGTGGAGTTGGCAGTTCTGCGCAGCTCCGGATCGCGGGTCAAACGTCCCATGATAAAAATCTTGTTCAGCATTTGTGTGCCTCCCTTACTCGTCCTTGCAGACGATCATGGAACGCATAATGCCCTCGGTAATGCCCAGGATACGATCCAGCTCCTTGGGGAACTCGGGCGCGCTGGTGAAGCTCATCAGCACATAGTAACCCTCGGTCTTGTAGTCGATGGCGTAAGCAAGACGGCGCTTGCCCCACTCGTCCACGACCACATCGGAACCGTTCTGCTCAGCCAGAGTCTGGAACTTTGCCACGGTAGCGGCAATAGCCTCCTCACCCTGTGCCGGGTCGATGATGTAAACGACCTCATAGTTGGCAGAAATTTTAGCCATACTTTTGCACCTCCTTCTGGTCTTATGGCCCTCACATTCGGTGAGAGCAAGGATTTGCCCGCATAATGCAAGCCTTATTATTTTACCTGATTTTTGTCAAAAGTCAAGGCCCATTTACCGAAAACTCCTATATTTTTTGCAAAGGGTGCCTCTCATTCCCCGATTTTTTGCCGCCCCGCCCCTCTTTTTCCCCTTGCATTCTCTCTCGTTTGTGCTATACTACCATCCGACAGGTTTCCACACCCTGTCCAAGCGCCGCGTGCGGCGTTCGTTCGGCCCCGGCCGTTCTCTAAACAAAAAATGGGAGGATATCACCATGAAAAAATTCACCGTTCAACACCTTGCCACCGCCGCCGCCGTAGGCGCCGTCTACGCGGTGCTGTCCATTTTCGGGTCCGTTTTCGGCGTGACCTTCGGCACGGTGCAGTGCCGCTTTGCCGAGGCCCTGTGCGTGCTGCCCTTTTTCTTTCCGGAAACGGTGTGGGGCCTGTTTGTGGGCTGCCTCATCACCAACCTTCTCAGCCCCTACGGCCTGCTGGACATCGTCATGGGCTCCCTGACCACTCTCCTGGCGGCCTTTCTCACCTCCCGGTGCAAAAACCGGTGGCTGGCCCCGCTGCCTCCGGTGGTGTGCAATGGGATCCTGGTGGGCGGGATGCTGGCCTGGGAGCAGGTGGGCTTTACCGGCGCCTTCGGCGTGACCTTCGCCCTCAACGCCGCCTCCGTGGCCCTGGGCGAGCTGATCGCCTGCTACGGCCTGGGCTCGCTGCTGCTGTGGCGCCTGCCGAAAATGCCGTTTTTCAAAAATCGCATGAAATAAAAAGCATAAGACCGGTCTGTGCGGATGAAGAGATAAAATAATGGCAGGCACTTTCGTGCCTGCCATTATTTTAGCAATTCACTCACAGACATACCGGCTTGCTATTGGATTATTTTGATCCCGATCCGCCGGGCATCGGCGCTCCGCAGGGCGATGACCGTCCCCATAATCTCATAGGACACGGCCCCGCCGAAGGGCGCCCTCTGCAGGGCCGTCACCATGGCCCCGGGGATAAACCCCAGCTCCATAAGCCGCCGCCTTTTCCCGCCGGAAAAGCGCAGGGCGGTGATGAGGCCCCTCTGCCCGCTGCCCAGGCAGGAAAGATCGCTCTCCATGGGTAACGCCCTCCTCCGTCACGGACTATCTCATTCTATGTCCGGCCCGGCCCGGGCGTTACAGGTACTCCGGCCCGAAGCTCTCCGGCAGCAGCTGGCGCAGGGTGTAGTGCTTGGCCTCGCCCTTGCCGTTGAGGCAGATGACCTCCAGCTCCGGGGCAAACTCCCGCATCACCTGGCGGCAGGAGCCGCAGGGCACGCAGAAGTCCTCGCTTTTTCCGGCGATCACGATACGGTGGAAGCTTCTGTGCCCCTCGCTGATGGCCTTGAACATGGCCGTCCGCTCGGCGCAGATGGTACAGGGGAAGGCGGCGTTTTCGATGTTGCACCCGGTATACACCGTCCCGTCCCCGCACTCCAGGGCCGCGCCCACGGGAAAGTGGGAGTAGGGCACGTAGGCCTTGTCCAGCATCTCCACGGCCAGACGCATCAGATCCTGTTCTGTCATGCTCTTGTCCTCCTTCAATATTTTTCCGTTCCGCTCAGCTGTATTATAACACAGCCCCGCAGAATTTGCGCCCACAGATATAAAAATTATCCAATCATTCTTACCACAGCAGACCCGGGCTTTTTCGCCGGGTCAGGACAGCTCGCTCTGTCCCGTATACAGCTGATAATACCGCCCCTTCTGCTCCAGCAGTTCCTCGTGGTCCCCCCGCTCGATGATCCGTCCCTGCTCCAGCACCAGGATGGCCTGGGCGTTGCGCACCGTGGAGAGCCGGTGGGCGATAACAAACACCGTCCGCCCGGCCATGAGGGAATCCATGCCCTTTTCAATGAGCTTTTCCGTCCGGGTATCGATGGAGGAGGTAGCCTCGTCCAGGATCAGCACCGGCGGATCGGATACCGCCGCCCGGGCGATGGCCAGCAGCTGCCGCTCGCCCTGGCTCAGGCTGCCGCCGTCACCGGTGATAGGGGTGTCATATCCCTGGGGCAGGTGGCGGATAAAGCCGTCGGCGTTGGCCAGCTTAGCCGCCGCCACGATCTGTTCGTCGGTGGCGTCGGGCCGTCCGTAGCGGATGTTCTCGGCCACGGTGCCGGTAAACAGGTGCGTATCCTGCAGCACCATGCCCAGGGACCGGCGCAGAGAATTTTTCTCAATGCTCCGCACATCAATGCCGTCATAGGTGATGGCCCCCGCATCAATGTCATAAAAGCGATTGATGAGGTTCGTAACGGTGGTTTTTCCTGCGCCGGTGGAGCCCACAAAGGCGATCTTCTGCCCGGGCTTGGCATACAGGCTCACATCGTGCAGCACGGCCTTTTCCTTGGTGTAGCCGAAGTCCACATGGTCAAACCGCACATCGCCCCGCAGCTCCGTCATGGTGCCGTCCGGGGCCTTCCAGGCCCAGCAGCCGGTGCGGTAGGGCACCTCCCGGAGCGTCCCGTCCTTCTTCTCCGCCCGGACCAGCACAGTCTTGCCCTCGTCCGTCTCGGGCTGCTCCTCCATCACGGCGAATACGCGCTCTGCGCCGGCCACGGCGGCCAGGATGGTATTCACCTGCTGGCTCATCTGGGCAATGGGCTGGGACACCTGCTTTACATACAAAAGGTACGCCGCCAGGGAGCCAATGTCCCCCACGCCGCCGATGGCCAGCAGGCCGCCCACGCAGCAGGTCACGGCGTAGTCAATGCGGGAGAGGTTGCCCATGGCGGGCATCATGGAGCTGGCGTAGGCCTGGGCGGCGGTGGCCGCCTGGCGATAGCTCTCGTTGAGGGTGTCAAACTGGTCGATAGTCTTTTGCTCGTGGTTAAAGACCTTAATGACCTTCTGGCCCTCGATCATCTCCTCCACATAGCCGTTCACCGCGCCCAGGGCTGCCTGCTGCCGCTGAAAGCTCACCCGGCTGCGCCCGCCGATGGTCTTTACCGTCAGGAGCATCAGTGCCAGGAAAGCAAAGGTGATAAGCGTCAGCACCCAGTTCAGGTACAGCATCATCCCGATGGTCCCCAAGAAGGTCAGGATGCAGGAGATGAGGTTTGCAAAGCTGGAGTTGATCATCTCCGAAATGGTGTCGATGTCGTTGGTAAACCGGCTCATAAGGTCACCGGATTGGTGGGTGTCAAAGTACCGCAGGGGCAGGGATTGCATCTTGTTAAACAGATCCCGCCTTATGGCCGCTACGGTGTTCTGGGCAATGTGGACCATGATCCGCGCATAGGCGTAGGAGCACAGGCCCGACAGGGCGAAGGCCCCGCCCAGCAGGCACAGCATTTTGATCAGTCCCGGGAAATCCCCCGGCAGAATATAGTCGTTGATAATGGGCTTGAGCAGGTAGCTGGAGAGGATGGACCCTCCGCTGCTCACCAGCAGGCACAGTGCCACCAGCACCAAAGCGCCCTTATACCGGCCCATGTATTTCAGCAGCTTTTTCACGGTGCCCTTCATGTCCTTGGGCTTCTGATACCCATGGCGCTGACCGCCGCCGGGGCCGTGGGGCCCGGGTCTGCGTTTTGCTTCAGCCATCGATGGCACCTCCTCCCTGCTGGGATTCATACACTTCCCTGTAAATTTCGTTGGTTTTCAGCAGCTCTGCATGGCTGCCCACACCGGATATTTTGCCGTCGTCCAGCACCACGATGATGTCCGCGTCCTGCACGGAGGAGATGCGCTGGGCGATAATGACCTTCGTGGTCCCCGGCAGGGTGGAGCGCAGCCCCTGGCGAATGGCTGCGTCCGTGGCCGTGTCCACCGCCGAGGTGGAGTCGTCCAGGATCAGCACCTTGGGCCGCCTGAGAATGGCCCGGGCGATGCACAGCCGCTGCTTTTGCCCGCCGGACACATTGGTGCCTCCCTGCTCAATGTAGGTGTCGTAGCCCTCCGGCATTTTCTCAATGAACTCCTCCGCGCAGGCAATGCGGCAGGCGCTGCGCATCTCCTCGTCTGTGGCATTGGCATCGCCCCAGCGGAGGTTATCCTTGATGGTGCCGGAGAACAGGGTGTTCTTCTGCAGGACCATGGCACAGGCGTCTCGCAGCTGCTTCATGGAGTATTCCCGCACATCGTGTCCGCCCACGCGCACGCTGCCCTCGGTGGCCTCGTAGAGCCTCGGGATCAGGCTCACCAGGGTGGTCTTGGCGCTGCCGGTACCGCCCAGGATGCCCACCGTGGCCCCGGAAGGGATGTGCAGGTCGATGTCCTCCAGGTTCCAGGTCTGGCCGTTTTCATTATAACGGAAATACACATGGTCAAAGTCGATAGACCCGCAGGCCACGGTCAGCCCCTCCCGGGCCTTTTCATCGGTGATCTGCGGCTCCTCGTTGAGCACCGCCATCACGCGCCTGCCGCAGGCGATGGACCGTGTGAGCAGCATCATCACCATGGATACCATCATCAGCGACATGAGGATTTCCGACACATAGGTGAAAAACGCAATGAGGTCGCCGGAGAGCAGGCTCCCCTCAAACACATAGTTTCCGCCGATCCACAGCACGGCTACAATGGTGCCGCCCATGAGCAGAAAGATCAGCGGCATGAACATCACCACAAAGCCGAAGGCCTTTTCCGCCATGGCCTTGAGCTTTTCATTGCGCCCGGCGAACTTTTCCTTTTCCACATCCTCCCGCACGAAGGATTTCACTACCCGGATGGCGTTCAGATCCTCCTGCACCACCAGGTTCAGGTCGTCAGTGGCCCCCTGCAGGGAGGTGAAGAACGGCCCCACCCTCCGCAGCACCAGCACCACACCCAGCACCAACAGCGGGATCACCACCAGGAACACCTGGCTCAACCGTGTGCTGATGATAAGGGCCATCACCAGGGCCGTCACCAGCATCACCGGGGCCCGCACCAGCATCCGCATACCCATCATCAGGGTCATCTGCAGGCTGCTCACATCGTTGGTCAGCCGGGTGATCAGAGAGGCCGTGGAAAAATGCTCAATGTTGGCAAAGGAAAACCTCTGCACCTGCCGATACTCGGCGGCCCGGAGATTGGCGCCGAAGCCCATGCCGGCCTTGGAGGCAAGCACCGCCGCCCCCACGCCCAGCGCCAAAGACACCAGGGCCATTATAACCATCTTCAGCCCCGCCATGAGGATATAGCCCCTGTCCGCATTTTTGATGCCGATGTCCACAATGTCACTCATGATCTGGGGCAGCAGCAGCTCCAGCACGGCCTCTCCCGCCGAGCACAGGATGCCCAGTACAATGAGCACCCGGTACCCGGCGGTATAGTCCATTAGTCTTTTTTTCTTCATGTGTGTGTTTCCTCCGTTTCCCGGGACAAATTCTCGGCCACCCGCATCAGGAGGCTCTGCAGCAGCTTCACTTCTTCCCTTGTAAAGCCCTGCTCCGCCTGCCGGTGGACCTCCTCCGTAATGGCGATGAACTCTTGGTAAAAGCACCGGCCCTCCTCGGTCAAATGCAGCAGCTTGCACCGCCCGTCCCCGGGAGAAACGCTCCGGGTCAGCAGATGCTTTTCCTCCAGCCGCTCCACGATGCCGTTCACCGTGGGCGGCTTCACCCGCAGAAATTCCTGCAGGTTTTTCTGGGTCACATCCCCTTGCTGCTCATAGAGAAAGGTCAGTGTACGGCACTGCATAGGCGACACATCATATCCCCGCAGCTTGCGCACCATCAGCTTCATCATCTGGTGGTCGCAGTATCCCAGCAGCGGGCCGAAATGCTCCTGCTGCGCGTCACAGCGCTTCATGCCGCATCCCTCCTTTTTTAAAATTTAGCATACTAACTTTTAGCAGACTAAATATTACCACGCATTTTTTAAATATGCAATAGGAATTTTGCCCCATTCTTGTAAACAAATTATGAATCCTGCGCCCCACCCGTTGACATTTTCCGCCGCAGCCTGTAAGGTATTCTCGTACAAAGTGTTTTTCTCTCCTCTTTCTAAAAAACAGGCGGCTGGCCCATCATGGGTCAGCCGCCTGTTTTGCTTTTATCGCCGCGTTTTCCGTTATTATTCCGTAGGGGGTCGGCCTCCCGGACGACCC
>DPPB01000029.1:0-65052 GCA_003539495.1 Oscillibacter sp.
TAACTTTTAGGGGTCACTTCAAAGCTGGGAGCCGCCTGCTTTACTGTCTAAATCTGGTTGACAGATGCTGACTTTATGGCTTTCAAAAATACTGTCCTATCGATAAACGGCAGAGTGCGCCTGTTTCCTTGATTTGTCAGGAGGCAGGGGGCTGCTGGGAGGGGGAGATGGCCTCCGCCGGAGGCGCATTGGTGTGGGCTGCATCGGGAGAAGCGTTCTCTATCGGGGCAGCGGGCTCTGCCGCTGCGTGCATTTCTCCTGCAGTGGCGGAAACCAGAGTGGACATGGCTTCTGCCCGTCCGGCTTCATAGGCATCGGCTTTGGCCTTTTCCATCTCCTGACGGCGGGCATTTTCGGCCCGGATGGCTTCCTTTTGCTCCGAGCGGCGGGCGGAGAACCGAAGGAATGCCCGGAGGCTCAGATAAATCAGCAGCGCGGCCATCAAGGCCAGCCCGATCCAGCCGGGAATGCGGATGTGCCAAAAGTCACGCACAGCGAAGTGCTCACGCACCAGACCCTGGTAGTACAGCACCACGCCCAAAGCGATGCAGACCAGGCCGCCGATGAGAGACAATACAGCCCGAAACTTGGCCCTACCCTTGCAGATAAAGAATCGGATCACCAAGGCAATAGCCAGCAGAAACAGCGCCGGAGATTGGCAGCACAGAATGTATCCGAAAGTGTGATTCATATGACGCTCCTATTCTCACAGGGCGCTCTTGCCCCGGACGATGTACTGGCCCTCCTGCTCACCGATGACATGGCCGTTTTCCACCATGAGCTTGCCCCGCAGCCACACCTGACTCACGGAGCCGTGGGTCACGAAGCCCTCATAGGGGGTATAGCCGGCACGGCTGACCATGTCCTCAGCGCGGAGAATGTGATCGGCCTGAGGATCATAGACCACGATGTCCGCATCTGCGCCGGGGGCGATGACGCCCTTCCGGGGGAACATACCATAGAGCTTGGCAGGATTTTCCGACAGGACCTTACACATGGTGGCCAGGGAGATTTTCCGGGTAGTTACGCCGAAGGAGTACACCAGCTCACCCCGGGCCTCCACCCCGGGCAGGCCCCCGGGGATATTGGTAAAGTCGCCCCGGCCGGCGTCCTTCTGCGCCAGGGTAAAGGCACAGTGGTCCGTGGAGATGGTCTGGATGTCGCCCTTACGCAGGCCGGCCCACAGGGCCCGGCAATCCTCCGGCTTGCGGAGGGGGGGCGCGCAGACATAGCGGGCGGCCTGGGAAAAGTCCTCATTATAATATACGCTGTCATCCAGCACCAGGTACTGGGGGCAGGTTTCCACATACACCTTCTGCCCCCGGCGCCGGGCGGCGGTGACCTCCGCCAAGGTGGCGGCATTGGTCAGGTGGACGATGACCACGGGAATGTCCACTGCCTGAGCGATGCGCAGAAGGCGGCTCACGGCCTCGGCCTCCAGAAAGTCGGGCCGGGTCTCCGGATGGGAGGAAACGCCCATCTCCCCGGCGGCCTTTTTCTCCTCGATGAGGGCGTTGATGACGCCGCTGTTTTCGCAGTGGACGCCGCAGATGCCACCCTTTTCCTTCAGCTTTTTCAGGGCCTTGTACATGGCCTCGTCCCCGATCATCATGGCCGGGTAGGTCATGTACATCTTGAAGGAGGAGATGCCGGCGGCGTACATGTCGTCGATCTCCTTTTCAATCTCCGCGTTCCAATCGTCAATGGTCATATGGAAGCCGTAGTCGCACCAGCACTTGCCGTCGGCCTTCCTGTGCCACAGATCCAGGCCGTGGTGGAGAGATTCGCCCTTGTTGGGGCAGGCAAAATCCACAATGGTGGTGGTGCCGCCCCGGATGGCAGACTTGGTGCCGCTGTCAAAGTCATCAGCGGTGGTGGTGTTGCACACGTCCAGATCAAAGTGGGTGTGGGCATCGATAAACCCGGGCATGAGCAGCTTGCCGGTGACATCAATGGCCCGGGCCAGAGGGTCGGAGAGATTGCGGCCCACCCGGAGAATTTTCTCATTTTCCACCAGCACGTCGGCCCGGCGGGTGCCCCTGCCGGAGACTACGGTGCCGTTTTTGAACAGATATTTCATAGCAGTACCCCCTATTGAAATGATGAGAAAAAAGTGAACGGTAAAAAGCGGAGGGACGGCGCCCCCGGTTATCTTGCAATCATTATAGCATACCCGGGAAAAATGTCCATAAAAATTGATAAAGGAAAGAAAATATGCTATACTGCGAAAAAATGGAGGGATGTATCATGCTGGATCTGACGGAAAAAACCCTGCAAAGCCACGAGGTTTATAGAGGACGCATCATCCGGGTGCGCAACGATGAGGTGCTACTGCCAAACGGTGAGCATGGATGGCGGGAGGTGGTGGATCACCCCGGCGGCGTGGGAATTTTGGCCTTTGACGATCAGGGCCGGGTGGCCCTGGTGCGGCAGTTCCGCTATGCTGTGGGCCAGCACCTGTGGGAGATCCCTGCGGGAAAGCGGGAGAAGGGAGAAAATCCCTTTGTGACGGCGCAGAGAGAGCTGAACGAGGAGGTGGGCGCCGCAGCGGCCCGATGGACGGAGTTGGGGAGCATCATCGCCTCCCCCGGCTGCTACGCCGAGGTGCTGTACCTATACATGGCGGAGGGGCTGACCTTCTCCCGACAGCACCTGGATGAGGATGAGTTTTTAGAGGTGCGATTTTTCCCATTTGCGGAAGCGGTGGAAAAGTGCATGAGTGGGGAGATACGGGACGGAAAGACCGTGACGGCTGTGCTGAAGGCCAGGCTCCTGCAAGAAAAGACTTGCACTTTATGAGGTTTTCCGATACACTGAAGAAAATGACGGTGGAAGGCCGGGAGGAGAATGCATATGAGTAAATTGCAGAAGATTGCTGTGGTGTTCTTGCTGATTGCCGTGGTCACGGGAATCCTGCACAAAACGGGGGTATTCTATGTGCCGGGATTGACGGCACTGACCCTGTGCGTAGCCATGTGTGCGGAAGGATCGGACATGCTCAAGGGCACGGGAAAAAAGAAGAATACCTCCCGGCGGGTGGCTGCCATTCTGGTGCTGGCCTTTGGCCTGCTAAACCTGGTGGTGGGTGGATTTGAGATCTATGACTATGTAATTCGGCTGTGAAAAAAGAATGAGGAGGTGCAGCGGGGGCTGCAGCTCCCTTTTATGACAAAAAACAGAAGCATGGAGAGGAAACAATGAAGGGAACCATCCGAAGGGCACAGGAGAAGGATCTGGCGGCTGTAGAGAGGATCTATGACGCCATCCATACAGAGGAAGAAGCAGGGCGGGCCTGCATCGGATGGGAACGGGAGGTCTATCCTACCCGGCGGACGGCGGAGGACGCCCTGGTGCGGGACGATTTGTTTGTGGAGGAGGCAGAGGGACGTATCGTAGGCACAGCCATTATCAATCGGGTGCAGGTGGACGCATATGCGGAGGTCAAATGGCTGTATCCGGCATTGGATGAGCAGGTGATGGTGCTGCACACGCTGGTCATTGACCCGGACGAAAAGGGAAAAGGATACGGACGGGAATTTGTGGCGTTTTACGAGGAGTATGCGTCCCGGAGCGGCTGTACCTGCCTGCGCATGGACACCAACGCCCGAAATGAGGGAGCCCGGCGGCTGTATAGGCACTTGGGATACCGAGAGGCGGGGATCGTGCCCTGCGTGTTCAACGGACTTGCTGGAGTTGAACTGGTGATGCTGGAGAAGAAACTATAAACACCGAAAAAGAGAAAACAGATACACGGAACATAAAGCGCATACACGAAATTCATTTCGCGTATGCGCTATTTTTCACACAAGAAACGCAAAAACAACAATGTGGTGCGCAATATGTATAGAAAAGAATGGAGTGGCCTGAAGCACAGGCGGTGCGGAAAGCGCAAAAGCGGCTTCGCCGGATTCGGCGAGGTCGCTTTCTTTTCTTGTATGACATGCCCGCACAAGCGGGATGTCAATAGATATAAGGAGGATCAGAATATGCCTATCATTCATGTGAGCGAAACAGGAAAGCAGGACACCCAGAAAAAGCGGGACTTTATGGAGTTTGCCGCCAACAGCATCTGCAGCCACACCAACACGCTGCCAAAGAACATCTATGTGTATTTCCATGAAATGGAGCCGGAAAACGTGCGAAAGACGGCTCCCACGGCGCTCATAAATTGGACCATGATACCGGATCGCACCAATGAGGCCAAAAAGGCCATTATGGGCGAGTTAACCGATGAGTTGGCCAAGCTTACCGGGGAGAATAGAAGCGAAACCGCAATCATCTTCAACGACATCCCCCTTCCGAATGCCATGCTGGGAGGAATCACCCGGGCAGACAACTACAACTGGTAAACAAACGCAGACAATCCCCTTCCGCTTTGGCGGAGGGGGGATTGAGGCTGTCGAAAATTCCTTGGGAATTTTCCGACAAATGGCCCCAAGTCTGCTGCGAGCATAATTTCGGCGCAAAGCGCCGAAATTCCGCACTGGCAGCCTGTGCGGTATTTTCTCTCACGCACAGGTCGCGAGAGAAAATGATCTCAATTTTTCGCGTCTGTGGACGCGAACTCTGCGAGGCTTTTCTGACACGATGGATCCCCTTCCGCTTAGACGGAGGGGGATCTTTGCATACAGGGAAATGGGACGGTTGCGGAGAAATGGGCAACAAAAAGGCAAGGTTTGCCGGAGAAACGGGGAGAGATAGAAAAACAAAAGGAGGTTTTTTCACATGGAGGAAAAGGAATGGGTGCGCTGCGGCCGCTGCGACGGAGAAATCTATGAGGGCACGGAATACTATCAAATCAACGGCGAGTGCGTATGCAGAGAGTGCCTGGAGGAGTTTGCAGGACACTGGTTTGCGCCCTTTCGGCTAATCGCCGGGGAGGAGCTATGAAGGGAAAGGGAGAGAGCTTTTGGCAGGAGGTGCGCCGGGCCTATGAAAACGGAGAGGGCAGCTATCAGACCCTGGCGGATCGATTTGGCGTGAGTCGGGGGGCCATGGCGAGCCACGGCAGGATCGAGGGCTGGAACAGAAAAAAACAGGAGAGTACGGATCTGCAGGAGATGACGGGAAAGCTTTCCCGGGCAGCCATGCGGGAGATTGGACGGCTGGAGGAGGGCGAGGCCGATGTGAAGACTATCCGGGAGCTGACGGCACTGTTGAAGGAGCTGAACCAGCTGATGAAAAGCGCCGCCGAGGAAAACGGGGAGAGCACCGTGCGGGTGCAGTGGGAGGAGGACACGGAGCAGTGGAGCGAGTAGAGATGTTGCACCTGTCGCCGCCCAATGAGAAGCAGAAGCTGTTTTTGCAGTGCAGGAAAAAATACATTGCCTTCGGCGGCGCACGGGGCGGCGGAAAAAGCTGGGCTGTGCGCACCAAGGCGAAGCTTATGGCTCTGCGCTATCCGGGGATACGGATGCTGCTGGTGCGGCGAACCTATCAGGAGCTGGAAAACAACCACATCCGATTCCTACGGCGGGAGCTGGCGGGGATCGCCGGCTACAGGGCTACGGCCAGACAGTTTGTATTTGCCAACGGCAGCGTGCTGGATTTTGGCTACTGCGCCTGCGACGGGGATCTGGACCGATACCAGGGGGCGGAGTATGACGTGGTCTTTTTAGACGAGGCCACCCAGCTGCGGGAGGAGTGGATGCGGCAATTTGCGGCGTGCGTGCGAGGGGTGAACGACTTTCCCAAGCGGATTTACTACACCTGTAACCCCGGTGGGCCGGGACACGGATACATTAAGAGACTGTTTATCGACAAACGCTATCTGCCGGGGGAAAATCCGGAGGACTATGAGTTTATTCCCGCCCGAGTGACGGACAACCGGGCGCTGCTGAAAAAACAGCCGGAGTATCTGCAGCAGCTGCAGGCACTGCCGGACAAGCTCCGGGCGGCCTGGCTGGAGGGAAAGTGGGACATCTTTCAGGGACAGTTTTTCCAGGAGTTTACAGACGACCCGGAGCATTATCGCGACAGGAGGTTTACCCATGTTATCGAACCGTTTGACATCCCCAGAGAATGGAAGATCTATCGCAGCTACGATTTCGGTTACGCCAAGCCCTTCTCCTGCGGCTGGTGGGCGGTGGATTTTGACGGATGTATTTACCGGATTTTAGAGCTGTACGGCTGCACGGAGAACCCCGATGAAGGGGTGCGGTGGGCCCCGGAGAAGCAATTTGCCAAGATACGGGAGATCGAACAGACCCACCCGTGGCTGAAGGGGCGGACCATTGACGGAGTGGCCGATCCGGCAATTTGGGATACCAGCCGGGGAGAAAGCATCTATGAGACGGCCCTGCGGCACAGGATCTACTTCACAAGGGGCGATAACCGACGCATCCCGGGATGGATGCAGATGCACTACCGGATGACCTTTGACCAGGAGGGATATCCGCAGATGTATGTATTCAAGAGCTGCAGGGCGTTTATCCGGACAATACCGGAGCTGCGATTTTCGGACACAGAGCCGGAGGACCTGGATACCCGGCAGGAGGATCACGCAGCGGACGAGAGCCGGTATTTCTGCATGTCGCGGCCCATTCGGCCGGTGCGCCGGGGTGAGGAGCTGGCGCTGGGGGATGATCCGCTGAATATGAGGAAGAAATGAGAGCTTTGGGACGGGGCGCGGATTGCCATGGCCAGCGTGCGCGCTGACCTCACAATGACAGGTTACAGGGGGCGGAGAATTGGCGGCGGGCTGAGGGCAGCCCGCCCTACCCATATTGGAGGGATGCCGCAACAGGCGAGACGCAAAATTTTTTTATTTTTGGCATTGTTGCATGGAGAAGGGCAACAGGGAGGGCAACGGAGCGGAGGCGGGAGGACACAGGTGAGAACGATAAGGAGGGTTACGGCATGGAGCCTATGACTTTGCAGAAACCGAAGATCGGTGCGGAGGAGGTGCGCCGGGCGGCGCAGATCCTGAAGAAATACAAGCAGGGAAAGGCACACCTGGAGAGCCGCATCATCGACAACGAGCAGTTTTGGAAAATGCGGCACTGGCAGCAGATGGAGAAAAACGGGCAGGGGGGCAATCCCGGCGATCCGCAGCCGGCCAGCGCATGGCTGGTGAACTGCATCCTGTCCAAGCACGCGGACGCCATGGATTGCTATCCGGAGCCCACGGTGCTGCCCCGAGAGGAGGGAGACCGGGCGGAGGCCTCCAAGCTGACGAAAATTCTGCCGGTGGTACTGAAGCAGAATCAGTTCAAACGGACCTATTCAGATGCCTGGTGGTACAAGCTGAAAAGCGGGTGCGCCGCCTATGGCGTTTTCTGGGATGCGGGAAAGCTGGGGGGATTGGGGGATATTTCCATCTGCAGAATGGACCTGCTGAACCTGTTTTGGGAGCCGGGGGTCCGGGACATCCAGGACTCGGAAAATTTCTTTTCCACGGAGCTTGTCAGCAATGCACAGCTTTTGCGCAGCTATCCGCAGCTGGAGGGAAAGCTGGGCGGCGGAAGCTTCACGGTGAGCCGATTCCTCTATGATGACACGGTGGATACCTCTGACAAGTCTCTGGTAGTGGATTGGTACTACCACACCATGGACGGAGGAAGAAAGGTGCTGCAGTACTGTAAATTCGTGGGGGAGACGGTGCTCTACGCTACGGAAAACGATTGGCAGACACCTGTGGAGCAGAGAGAGATCGGTGTGGACGAGAATGGTGAGCCAATCCTGGAGGAGGTGCCGGTGGGCCTGCCTATGTGCAGGAGGGGCTGGTATGACCACGGGAAATATCCATTTGTATTTGATGTGCTGTTTCCTGAGGAGGGGACACCCTGCGGGTACGGATATATCGATCTGTGCAAGTCACCTCAAAAGCAGATAGACCTCATGAGTCAGGCCATTCTCAAGAACACCCTGGCGGCGGCGACACCGAGGTTTTTCATCCGGGCAGACGGCGCGGTGAATGAAAGCGAGTACGCCGATTGGACTAAGCCCTTTGTTCACACCAACGGAAATCTTGGAAGCGACTCCATCGCACCCATCCACACGGCGGGGCTGGACAGCGTGTATGTGGCCATCCTGCAGAGCAAGATCGCCGAAATGAAGGAGACGGCGGGCAACCGGGATGTGGCCAACGGCGGCACAGCCTCCGGCGTAACGGCGGCTACAGCCATTGCGGCATTGCAGGAGGCCGGCGGAAAGCTTTCCCGGAATATGATCGATGACGGGTACGAGGCGTTTTCCGACGTGGTGACGCTGTGCATCGAGCTGATCCGGCAGTTTTATGGGCTGCCCAGACAGTTTAGGCTGCTGGGGGGCGAATTTGCCAGCTACGACAATGCAGGGTTACAGCCGGTGGCCATGAGCGACGGTGTGGAGACCTCCTACCGGGTGCCGGTGTTTGACCTGGAGATTTCCGCCCAGCAGGAAAACCCATATAAGACCATGGAGTACAATCAGCTTGCCCTGCAGCTGTTCCAGATGGGGTTCTTCCGGGAGGACATGGCTCCGCAGGCCTTGCGGTGCCTGGAGCTGATGGACTTTAAGAACAAGGACTTAGTGATGACTATGATCCGGAACGGGCAGACCCAGCAGATGGAAATCCAGCAGCTGCGTCAGAGGCTGATGCAGGCGGCGGCTGTGGTGGACCAGGTGAAAGGGACGCATCTGGCCCAGCAGCTGGCCCAGGAGTATGCCGCGGCACAGAAAAACGCCAAGGGCGACGCCTGGCAGGCCGGAAAGCTCAGCTCCGTGGAGCGCACCAGGCGCAGCACCCGGGAGGCGGTGCGGCCCAGATGATCCGGGTGACGGCAGAGCCGGGGCAGCTGACCCTGGAGGGACATGCGGGATATGCTCCGACAGGGAAGGACATTGTATGCGCGGCGGTATCAGCCTTGGTGCTGGCCCTGGCGGAGCGGCTGCAGGAGAAGAACCTGGTGAGAGAGCTCATTATGCGGCCGGGGTATGTGCGCATTGCCATGCGTGGCGCAGACAGGGAGGCGGAATTAGTGAAATGCGGGCTGCGGCAGCTGGAGAGACGGTTCCCCCAGTGCGTGGAGGTAATTGAAAAATAGGCTGCGTATCAAAAAGTCTCGCAGAGTTTGGCGGTACGGAGCGGACTATAATCCATTTGCCGGAAAATTCCAAAGAAATTTTCCGACAGGTTCAAACAGGGCCATTTCTCCCGGCGGGGGAGTGATGATACGGGTCGTGGCCTACCACGGGAAAGGATGAGACCATGGAAATGGAAGAAAACCAGGCACAGCTTTGTGAAGCATCGGGCGATACGGCTCCCGACGCCGGGGAGCAGGAGGACTTCGAATCTTTGATCCGGGGCAGGTACAAGGAGGAGTTTGACGCCAAGGTACGGAAAATTCTGGACGGACGGCTGCGGGGTATGCGGCAGGAGAATCAGCGGCTGAAGGAGCAGAAGGAGAAGCTGGAGGGGGTACGCAAGGCGGAGGCGGCGGAGCGCATTGATCGGCTGCGCAGGCAGGAGGGAGAGCTGAGACGGCTGTATCCGGACTTTGACTGGCAGAAGGAGATGCGAAGCGAGCGCTTCGGGCGGCTGATTTTGGCCGGGGTGGAGCCCCGAACGGCCTATGAGACGGTGCATGGCCGGGAACTGATGGAAAAGGCCATGCACTACGCTGCAGGACGCACTCGCAGACAGGTGGCCGGGAGCCTGGCCAGCGGGATGAGCCGGGTGGCGGAAAACGGCGGCAGGAGCATTGCCGTGACAGCCAGCGATCCTCGGGGGCTCACCAGCGAGGATCTGGCGGATATTCGCAGGCGTGTGCTGGACGGAGAGAAGATTCGATTCTGAGGAAGAGCGCTGGGGGAGATTTTGACCTTTGAGGACAGGCGCGGGGCGTCCTCGCGATGACGCCGCTTACAAGGAATGCTGAGCGAGGGGAGTACGGATTGCCACACCAGTGACATCGGTCACTGGTTCGCAATGACAGAGTTTTTGCAAGGGGTGCGGTGGAGGTCCGGCGGTGGGGTGAGAGGAACGAATCGAGCGCTGCCGATGGCAGAAGAAGCGAGATGAGCGAGTGGCCGCGGTCAAAATTTCAAGCGTCCGCCGTAAGGCCGCGCAGAAATTTTGGGCACCGCAACAGAACTGCCCTACGCAATCACAAGAGTTGCGGTACAGACCCGGCGGACGGACAGAGGCGTCAGCCTCTACGGATGCGCTGCAAGGAATGTGTAAGGGAGGGGCTCTGCCCCTCCCGCTGGCAGGGTAGAACCCCACCCCTACGGAAGCATTGCAAGAGGTGCGGCGGCTGACGGGGGGTGTGGCCCCGCAATGACAGACTTTACGAGGGACGGAATCTTCGGAGCGCGGAAGAAACTGAAAAGCTTTTGTTAGAAGAAAGGAAAGATGACTATGGAGCTAAACTATCAGATGTTTGCCGATGTAAACACACAGACTACCGGCGGCCTGTCCGCCGAGATGAAGACCTATTACGGCATGGAGCTGCTGGAGAACGCTAAGCCCCAGCTGGTACACAACCAGTTTGCTGCTACCAAGCCCCTGCCTGTGGGCGGCGGCAAGACCGTAGAATGGCGTAAGTTCGGCGCCTTTGACAAGGCACTGACACCTCTGACCGAGGGTGTGACCCCTGACGGCAGCGGTATCTCTGTCAGCTATATCACCAAGGAGCTGGCTCAGTACGGCGACTACACCACCGTGTCCGATATGTTGGACCTGACGGCCATCGACGACGTAGTGCTGGAGATCACCGACCGCCACGGCAACAACATGGGCCTGACCCTGGACACTGTGACCCGCAACGAGATCCAGCAGGGCAATCAGGTGATCTATGCTCCTGTGCTGGGCGAGGGCGGCAAGCAGACCGCCGTGACCAGCCGTGTGGCCCTGACCCCGGCCTGCAAGATGACCAGCGAGCTGGTGGCCAAGGCAGCTACCCAGCTGAAGAAGATGAATGCGCCGACCTTTGACGGCAAGTATGTGTGCATCATCCATCCCTCTGTGGCATTTGACCTGCGCCAGGATGAGGCATGGATCGCCGCCCACCAGTATGCCGCCGCCACGGAGCTGTTCTCGGGCGAAATTGGCGAGCTGCACGGCGTGCGCTTTGTGGAGACCACAGAGGCCAAGATCTTCTGTGGCGCCGACCTGGCCAAAAATGCCCGCAATCTGGCGGTGAACGGCGCGGTGGCAGCTAAGGCTACGGTGAGCTTTGACGGCGGCTCCGTGGACGCCGGCAGCCTTGCGGGCCGCTATGTGCTTATCGGCGGTAAGCGCTATAAGGTGCTCAGCAACACCGACAGCGCCATGACACTGGAGGAGGCCATTACTGCCGCTGACAACGCCGTCATTTATCCCGGTGAGGGCGGTGCAGAGGGCTGCGCCGTATACGGCTGCCTATTTGTGGGCAAGGGCGCTTACGGCGTGGTGGACCTCAGTGAGGGGACGGAGGTTATTGTAAAGCCTCGCGGCTCCTCCGGCACCGCCGATCCCCTGGATCAGCGCTCCAGCGTGGGCTGGAAGGGTATTCACGCCGCCGCTATCCTGTACGACGAGTACATGGTGCGTGTGGAATGCGGCTCCTCCTACTCTAAGGAGGACAAGGCCAACTGATGGGCCGGCGGGGGCGGGGCGTGAGCCCCGCCCCCGCGCGAGACAAGGAACGTGGCGCAGAGAGATGCGGATTGCCACACCAGTGACGGCGGTCACTGGTTCGCAATGACACATTGCAAGAAATGCTGTGCGGGGTCGGTTCGGGCCGTCGGGGATGCCGTCCCCTGCGGAATATAACAAGAGGTGCGGTGGGACGGGGACCAGGAGGGTCGCCCCTACGGAGTATCAAGTAGTTTGGTACGGCGGGACGATGGGGGCATCGTTCCCTACGAGATGTTTTGCGGGGCGGGGTGCATGTGCGCTGCGGTGGGGTGAGGGTACCCCGCTCTGCGGATGGCGGGAAGACAGGGATAAGCTGACGGTGGGCCATATAAGAAAGGAGATTTTTGCATGAAAGAGGAAATGCGCAAGGTTTATCTGCCCAGAGGCAGAAAGAATGAGGAAAATTTCGTGATCGTGTCCGTGAACGGGCGTAGCTACAAGATCATGAAGGGCGTGGAGGTGGAGGTGCCTGCGTATGTGGCGGAGGTGCTGGAAAACAGCCGCATGATGGCTGACACTGCCCGGCGGTATGTGGACACCATGGCCAACTGAAAAGGAGGACACTATGGGCAAAATGACGGCGGGGCAGGTGCTGGCTCAGGTAGACAGCCTCCTGCCCAACGCATACACCCGGGAGGAAAAGCTCCGGTGGCTGCTGCAGGCGGAGGGCACCCTCATCCGGGAGGTACTGCGGCCGGTGGACCGGGAGACATCCGTGCCGGAAAAACTGGAGGAAAGCACCGTGCTGGTGGCCGGGACGCCCTATGACGGGCTTTACGATCTGTATGTACAGGCGCAGATCCACTACGCTGACGGCGACATGGCGCACTGGAACAACGCTATGGCCCTGTGGAATCGGGGCGTGGAGGCTCTGCAGGCGGAAACACTGCGGAAAATGGGCAAAATGCAGACGGCAAACTGCCTGCGTCTTTGCTGAAGGGAGGCGAGGGCATGTTCTTTCCGATGCTAAAGAAAATTGGATTGGAAAAGATGACGGTGACGGATTTCCCGGGCCTTGACCGCAGGGAAACAGCCAGAATCGGGGGATTCCGTGAGATGCGGAACCTGTGCGGGGAGGGATACCCTACCCTGCGGACGCGGCAGGCAAGGGGCCTGACTGCCACAGTGACCAAGCCCGGCGGCCTGACGGCGAAGGATGCCCTGATCTGGGTGGACGGCACGCGGATCTGCGTAAACGGTGAGGCGGCGGGGCCGGTGCTGACAGAGGGGGAAAAGGATCTGATCAGCATGGGCGCATATCTGATCGTTTTTCCCGACAAGGTGTATCTCAATACCAAGGATCTGACGGACTACGGCAGCCTGGAATGCGAAAGAACCGCATCGGCGGGAGTGGCCATCAGCCTGTGTGATGCGGAGGGCAAGGCCTACAGCGGCGTGGTTCAGAGCGTCGGGGCACCGGAGGATCCGGAGGAGGGGACGCTGTGGATGGATGTATCCGGAGCAGAGCCGGTGCTGCGGCAATACGGCCAGGAGTGCTGGACGGCCCTGCAGAATGTGTGCGTAAAGCTGCAGGCGACCCTGCTGGGGAAGGGATTCGCCGCCGGGGACGGTGTGACGGTCTCCGGCTGCGCTGCGGCAAGACTCAATGGGGAGAAGGTCCTGCAGGCGGCAGGGGAGAACTGGGTGGTCTTCCCCGGGATCGTGACAGGGAACGCATCCCAAGAGGCGGCGGTGACCATTAGCCGCACTGTGCCGGAGATGGATTTTGTGGTGGAGAGCGGCAACCGATTGTGGGGCTGCAGGTACGGTATGACGGACGGTGAGGCCGTGAATGAGATCTACGCCAGCAAGCTGGGGGATTTTAGGAACTGGAGATGCTTTGAAGGCTTGTCCACGGACAGCTATGCCGCAGCCAGAGGCTCCGACGGGGCATTCACCGGAGCGGTGAGCTATCTGGGGAACCCAATATTCTTCAAGGAACGCTGCATGGAGCGGGTGTACGCCGGGAGTCAGGGGGCTCATCAGATCGTGACCACGGAGTGCAGCGGCGTGCAAAAGGGCAGCGCAAAAAGCCTGCAGGTGGTGGGCGGCGTGCTGTACTATCTATCCGATGAAGGCGTGCAGGCCTTTGACGGAAGCCTGCCGGTGATGGTATCCCAGGCCCTGGGCGAGAGAAGATACAGCGCGGGAGTGGGCGGCGCGTGGCGAGAGAAGTACTATCTCTCGGCGCTGGATGAGGATGGAGCAGCCTCTCTGTTGGTATATGACAGCGAGAGAAAGCTGTGGCACCGGGAGGACGAGCTGCGGGCGGAGGGCTTTGCCTGCAAGGGCGGGGAGCTTTACTGCCTGAGCGCAGAGGGGAAGCTGCTGAGCATGCACGGCGAGAGCGGCGAAAAGGAAACGGGCTTTACCTGGCTGGCGGAGACCGGAGAGCTGGGGCTGCAGACCCCGGAGCGCAAGAGGCTGACACGGCTGCTGCTGGCAATGCGGCCCGAGCAGGGGACAACGGTGGCGGCGTGGGTCAGCTATGACCAGGGAGCCACCTGGCAAAAGCAGGGACAGATCACCGGCAGCGGCGGCATACGGGAACAGCTGGTGGCCATACGGCCCAGGCAGTGCCGGGCTATGCGGCTGAGGCTGACCGGCAACGGCCAGTGCGCTATTTTTGCCGCCACGGCTCTGTATGGGAGAGGAAGTGACCGGCTGTGAGCGTGATGGAAATGCCTGCCGCTCCTGCGGGAACGCTGGCGCAGCAGGTGCAGCAGCAATACACCTACTTATTTCGGCTGGCGCAGACGCTGAACCGAGCTATGGAGCAGGTGGAGTGCACCGCCGGCGCTCAAGCAGCGCAGGCGCAGCGGACAACGGTCAGCAGCCGAGAAGCCCGGGAGGAACGGGCACACCAGGCGGCAACGCTCAAGAGCCTCATCATCAAGTCGGCGGACGTGGTGCGCCAGGAGATGGACCGGCTGGCCACGGAGCTGAAGGGGAGCTATGTGGCACAATCGGAATTCGGCGACTATTTGGAGAGAATCAGCCAGCGGATCGAGGCGGATCCCAGCCAGCTGAGCCAGTATTTTAAATTTGCCTCGGACATCCGGGCGGATGTGGACCGGGTGGAGGTGGACTTTGCCTCCTACAAGACCGATGTGGAGGGATATATCCGCCAGGGCATTGTGGGCTATGACGGCACCGTGCCCATTATCGGCATCGCCATTGGCCAGGACATCCGCACCAGCCAGACCGGGGTGGAGACGGAGCAGGGTGTGTACGACGTCATCGACAAGAGCAGCAATATGTCCGTGTGGACCACGGAGAAGCTGTCATTCTACATCGGCGGGCAGGAGACGGCGTATTTCTCCAACGGCAAGCTTACTGTGGCCCAGATCGCCGCGGACCGCATCACCGGCGCGGGGGAATGGGACGTGAGCTTTACCAGCGGCGTGAAATTCAAATGGATCGGAGGATGAGGAAATGGCCACCAGCGGCGTTATCAGCACAAACACAAAATACGGCTCATGCTTTTGGGTAAAATGGGAAATCTCTGGCAGCCAAAGCATCTCTGACAACAAGACTACCATCGCCTGGTCCTGCGGCCTGACCCCGGGGGAGCAGTATTATGACAATGCCATCAAGATGTCGGCGGTAAGCATCGCCGGGGTGAAGGTGTACGACGGCGGCACCTACTCCAACATAACGGACTACAAGGACCGCACTTTCGCCTCGGGCACGCTGGAGCTGAGCCACAACGCAGACGGAACCAAGAGCTTTACCGTGGCAGCCTTTTCCGGGTGGCTGTATGGCAACGGCGACTACACTGCCGCAGCCAAGAGCTTCACCCTGCCTACCATACCCCGGGCTACCACGCCCTCTATCGGGCCGGTGACCATCGGCGGCAAGGCGACCATCAGCCTGCCCCGGGCATCCACGGCCTTTACCCATACGCTGAGCTACAGCTTCGGCAGCGCGTCGGGGACCATTGCCACCAAGGCGGGGAGCAGCTATACCTGGACCGTGCCGGAGAGCCTGGCGGCGCAGATCAAAAGCAAGCTCAGCGGCACCGGAACTCTCACCTGCAAGACCTACAAGGGCGGCAGCCTCATCGGCACAAAGTCGGTATCCTTCACAGCGGCGGTGCCGGGCAGCATGAAGCCCGCCCTGAGTGCGGGCTGGGCTGCGGTGAGCTACGACAACAGCGGCACCAAGGCCGGCGCCATTGCCGCGTGGGTGCAGGGCTACTCCAAGGCCAAGGCCACCTTCAACAGCAGTAAGATCACCTGTAAGCAGGGAGCTACGGTGAAGAAGTACTCCATCACCTACCTGGGAAAGACCGTGTCGGCCAGCCCATACCGGACGGGGACCATTACGGCCACCTCCGCCAAGGTACGCTGCACGGTGACGGACAGCCGGGGCCTCACGGCCTATGAGGACTTCTCCATCACGTTGCTGGCTTACGCTAAGCCGGCGCTGAACGGAGTGAAGCTGTACCGCTCGGACGCGGAGGGCAAGGCGGCGGACAGCGGCACGCACATTGCAGGTGTCGCCACGGCAAAGTATTCCTCCCTGGGTGGGAAGAACCGTGTGACCATTAAGGGTTACTGGAAGAGCGTGGGCGGCAGCTATGGAAACGGCGTAGCCATGCAGGCCGGGACGACGAAGGTCATCAGCGGCAGCACGGAGCTGAGCACGGAGAAAAGCTATACGGCGAAGGTCATCGCCACCGACAGCCTGGGGAACACCGCCACCTATGAGGCGACCATCCCCACGGAGAAGGTGGCCTTCCACCTGAAGGAGGGGGGAGACGGCGCCGCCTTTGGCAAGGCGGCGGAGAAAAGCAAGGCGCTGGAGCTGGCAGCGGATTGGAATCTGCATGCAGGGCGATTTATATACATGGGCGGCAGCAAGGCGACAAATGCGGAGAAGGACATATATTTTCAGACGATGGAGGGAGCCGCAAATCCGCACAACACGGCTATTTACGGCGGAAACGGGGAATCCGCTGCGGCCTGGGGCGTGTACGATGCACAGAACAAACGCAGCGTGATCCGCTACGATGATGTGGCAGGAACGCTGACGCTGCTGGGCCTGGGGCCTACCAATCTGACGATTGGCGCGTTCGGGTCGAATTTAAAGAACTTCAGCGGCACGGCCAGGCACTCCGCTATGTTGGGGCTCGGCATCCTGAGGGTGTCGGGAGAAACCAACGTTGCGCTAACGGCGGATACGACATACGACATTGCCACTATCGGCGCACATATCCCCACCTCCACCTATGCCCTAAGCGTGTACTGTCAGAAAGACCTGGATGCGCGGCTGGGCTCGGCCGGCACCATACAGATCCGGCCCAAGGAGGACATACCCGCAGGGTACGACATCTACATCGCCGGGATATGGATCGCAAGCTGATGAGAACGAAATAAAAGGAGGCTGAATTATGGCGAGAAAGCTTTGGAGGGGCAATACAGGCAGCTCCGTGCGGGAGCTGCAGCAGAAGCTGAATCAAAACGGATATCACCTGGACGAGGATGGTGTGTTCGGCAGCAATACATACAGGGCTGTGGTGGATTACCAAAAGAAGAACAAGCTGCTGGTGGACGGCGTGGTGGGCGACGAGACCTGGGGGAGCCTGAACAAGGTGCAGCAGGCTGCCGTACCCACGAAGCCCACTACGGGTAAGGATGTGATGAAGGGCGTGTCGGACGAGACGTACAACAAGCTGCACAAGCTGGAGCAGGGGTATGTGCCATCGGACGAGGTGGAGACGGCGCAGGAGATACGCAGAAGTATAGAGGCGCTGCAGCCGGAGAAGTACAAGTCTTCCTTTGAGGACGAGCTGTCCCAGCTCTACGAACAGATCGCTCAGCGAAAACCGTTTGCCTATGACCCGCAGACAGATGCGCAGTATAAAAATTATGCGTATCAGTATGCCCGGAGGGGACGGGACGCCATGGAGGACACCATGGGCACTGCTGCCGGGCTGACGGGGGGCTACGCATCCAGCTACGCACAGACGGCGTCCCAGCAGGCCTATGACCGCTATATGCAGGAGCTGGCAGAGCTGATGCCGGAGCTGGAAAGCAGCGCCCGGCAGCGGGATCAGGACCAGCGTAACTGGCTGACCCAGAGATACGAGCAGGTGAGCGAGCAGGAGCAGGCGGATTATAAGCGCTACAGGCAGGAACAGGATGCCTGGCAGGAGAGCTATGACCGGGCGGGCAAGGAGGCAGACGCCCTGCGGGAGCAGGAGTATGCCGACTACAAGCTGATGCTGCAGCACTACACGAGCAAGGCAAACGCAGAGCAGAAGGCTTCCGGCGATGGCCGAGCCAATTCAGGCGCCGCGGCAAAAACAGAAAAGAAAACGACGCTTAGCTCCACGGCCATGGAGAGCCTGCGGCGGGCCATGGGGAACTATCTCAAGGGCGGAAAGAAGCAGGAGGCGGCAGCCCTGGCACAGCGGTATGGCAGCCGGATGACGGCCATGCAGAAAAAGCAGCTGAAGAAGCTGTTTGGCACATATGGAGCCAATTTGATCATATAAGGAAAGCGCCCCCTTCCGCCTTTGGGAAGGGGGTGCTTTTTGCGAAATGGAGCTAGAGGGTGAAGGACAGGGGCTTGACAGGGGGGCGGTTTTTGCTACAATAGGAGCAGAACTATGAAAGGAACATTATATGGACGGATTTTACTACAAAGGGCTGAACCGAGAGGAAAAATCCGCCTACGAGCAGATGCTGGCGGGATTTAAGAGCCTTGCGCCCACGATACGGATAACGCGGCTGGAGCCGGCAAGACTGGCGGAGGTTTACCTGCGGTTAAAGCTGGATACACCGCTGCTGTTTCATGTGACGGGGTATAGCTATCGGTTTTATCCCGGGGCAGAGCATGTGGAGCTGCTGCCGGAATACCTGTTTGACAAGGGAAAGATTCGCACCCACCAGCAGGCAATAGCGGCCCGCATAGAGCGGCTTACCCGGCCCCTGCGGGGAAAGAGCCAGCTGGAAAAGGAAATTGCCATTCACGATTTCATATTGGACAGCGTTCGCTATGATAAGCTGAAAAAATCTTATTCCCACGAGATCATCGGCCCGCTGACCCAAGGGGTGGGTGTGTGCGAGGGCATCGCTAAAACGGTGAAGGCACTGTGTGATGCGGCGGGAGTAGAGTGCATCATCGCCCTCAGCGAGGCAAACCCGGAAAAGGGAGTGCGCTACCGTCACACCTGGAATGTACTTACAATAGACGGAAAAAGATACCATATGGATGCTACCTTCGACAACTCCCTGCAGCGGGGTACCCATCGGTATGATTACTTCAACCTGGATGATAAGCATATTTTCTCGGATCATGAGAAACTGGTGCTGCCGGTGCCGGAATGCACGGAGGACAAGGGGTATTATTACCGCTCCGTATCCCTGACAAAAACGGAGGATGTGGCAAACCGGGTGCGCCAGGCGCTGCGAAAAAAACAGACGCAGTTCGTGTTCCACTGGCGTGGCGGCGGATTAAACCGGGAGATTCTAAATGAGATTCTGGCGAGGGCTGCGGAGGAGACCGGCAAGAAGGGACTGCAGGTGAGCTGCGCCGTGAATGTGCGCCAGGCGGTGATTCAGCTGGACTTTGGTACAACTCGGGAGACAGAGCTGCAGCAGCCGGACGAGGGGCAGGAGGATGCGCAGGCGTGACAGCTGCCCGTCTACGAGGCGGAAAAGCGGGCCCGGGGGCCATACTGTAAGGAGGATTTGTGATGGCGAGGAAGGCAGGACGGAACACGAAGGCACGGATCGTGGCGGCGGCGTGGAAGCTGTTTTACGAGCAGGGCTATGAGGATACCACCGTGGAGGACATCGTGTTTGAATCCGAGACCTCCAAGGGATCGTTTTACCACTACTTTGACGGCAAGGATGCGCTGTTGGAGTCCCTGTCGGTACTGTTTGACGAAAAGTACGAGGAGCTGCGGCCACAGCTGGACCCGGAGGCGGATGCGGTGGACACACTGGCATTCCTGAACCGAGAGGTATTCGGCATGATCGATAACAGTGTGTCTATGGAGCTGCTGGCAAGGCTGCTATCCTCTCAGCTGGTGACCCGAGGTGAAAAGCATCTGTTAGACCGCAGCCGCACCTATTTTAAGCTGCTCTATCAAATCATCCGCACCGGCCAAGGCCGGGGCCAGCTGCGCACAGACATGACCGCCAATGAGATCGTGAAGGCCTACGCCATGTTTGAGAGGGGGCTGATGTATGATTGGTGCCTCAGTGGTGGCGAATACGCCCTGAGCCGGTACAGCGCCCTGATGATGCCGATGTTTTTACAGGGCTTCCGGACGGCAGAATAAGCTCCCGAAAATGAGTTTGAGAGCTTATTTTGGTATTGCATGTGGTCTATATGAAAAAAGAATAAAATCAAGAAATAACTGGATTATATGAGAACCATGTATAGAATTCATTCTATACATGGTTCTGTATTTCGTTCTTGTTATGTTTGTGTTATACTTGCCTGCGTTAAGCTAAGAATGCGTTAGGAGTGAAAACTATGAAAATCAGCGAAGTTATTGTGTTTGTGATTTATCTGGTCTTTATGCTGTCCATCGGGGTGTATTTCTTCTTTAAGAATCGCTCCGGCGGCGAGAAGACATATTTCCTGGGCGGCCGTCAGATGGGCCCCTGGGTCACGGCTCTGTCCGCAGGCGCCTCCGACATGAGCGCGTGGGTACTCATGGGTCTGCCTACCTCTATCTACGCCCTGGGCGTGGGGCAGGTGTGGATCTCTGTAGGTCTGGCCATTGGCTACACCATCAGCTGGCTCGTGGAGGCACCCCGGCTGCGGCGGTTCTCCATTGTAGCCAATGACTCCATCACCATCCCCCAGTACCTGACCAACCGGTTCCTGTCCAAATCTAAGGCCCTGCAGATCATCTGCGCGGTGATCTTCCTGGTGGCTTACACCGTGTACGCCGCCTCCAGTGTGAAGGCATGCGGCACCCTCTTTAACACTGTGACCGGTATGGACGAGACGGCGGCGATGTATCTTGCCTCCATCATCATCATCGGCTATACCTTCCTGGGCGGTTTTTCTGCCGTGTGCTGGACGGACTTTTTCCAGGGTATGCTGATGCTGGGCGCACTGCTCATTGCCCCAATCTTTGCGCTGTTTATGCTTCAGGGCATGGGCGTCCATGCTGTGGATACGCCTGATTACTTCAACGCCTTCAGCAGCTGGAAGGACATTGTCTCCGGCTTGGGCTGGGGTTTGGGTTACTTCGGCATGCCGCATATCATTATTCGCTTTATGTCCCTGGAGTCTCAGAAGAGCTTGAAGAAGTCCGCCAAGATCGGCATTACCTGGACGGTGCTCATCGTCATCTTTGCCGCTGCGGTGGGTATCATTGGCCGCCTGTTCCTGGGCTATGACGAAGCTATTAACGGCCACTCCCTGGTGTTTATCACCATGGTGCGCAAGATCTTCCCGGGCGTGATTTCCGGCCTGCTGCTGTCAGCGGTGCTGGCGGCATCCATGTCCACGGCGGATTCCCAGCTGCTCATGGCTGCCAGCGCCTTTGCCAGCGATGTGTATAAGCCTGTATTCCGCAAGGGCAAGGCCAGCGATAAGGAGATGATGTGGGCCGGCCGTATCGTGGTGCTCATCATTTCCGTGGTGGCACTGATTATTGCATCCAATCCCAATTCCGGCACCATCATGTCTCTGGTGTCCAACGCCTGGGGCGTGTTTGGCGCGGCCTTCGGCCCGGCTATTATACTGAGCCTGTTTTGGAAGCGGTTTACCTTTGCCGGCGCCGTGGTCAGCATCATTGTGGGTGCGGCTGTGGACGGCCTGTGGCTGGCGTTCCTGTCCGGTACGGGTATCTATGAGATTATCCCCGCTTTTGCCGCCAGCATGATCGCCGCCATCGTAGCCTCCCTGCTGAGCAAGAAGCCCGGCAAGGATGTGGAGGAGCTGTTTGACAAGGCTGTGAAGTTCGAGGAAGAATAAGCCGCCATAAGATAACAAGGGAAAGAAAACCATCCATCTTTTATTCAAGCGACCGAAAGGGCCTGCTGTCTGTGAATTACAGACGGCAGGCCCTTTCACTTTACACGCCCGACCTAAAGCCCCTTTCGAGGCTCGCCGGCTGCAAAATGATGTGGAAAAAGTAAAAAACAAGACATGTCCTTCTGATAAAAATGTAAATTATTGACCATGTATTCCAATGAATGGGAATAAACTGCGAAATACTGTTGAAATAACGAGAAAAATAAGGTATAGTAAAATAGAAAGCCGAATTACACAGCGCACAGCGTGAAAGTCGGAACGGAAAATGGCTAAGGCGGGCCATTGCAAAAAAAGAGAGGCGGGGGGGGAGACATATGGCGTTTTATGCCCACAAACGGGTGGAGCCTGACGGAGAGATGAGCCGACAGACGGTGTATGCGCACCTTATAGGGACGGCGCAGCGGGCCGGGCAGTGCCTGCGGAGCGTGGGATTGGAGAATACGGGGTACCTGGCAGGTCTGCTGCACGATATGGGAAAGTACACCGAGGAATTTCAGCAGTATCTGGAGGCAGGTGATCCCGGACGACGGGGCAGCGTGATCCACACCTTTCAGGGATGCCGGTATATGATGGAGATCTTTCATGGAGAGGGGGCGACGTTTCCGGAGATTGTGTGCGCCGAGCTGATTGCCTTTGCCATAGGGGCCCACCACGGGCTATTTGATTGTGTAGATCCGGCACAGCGGCTGGGGTTTTCATATAGATGTGAAAAGAAGGACATATCCTATGAAGCCGCTGCAGCGGCCCTTTTGAGCGAGATACCGGAGCGGGAGATCCGGGCGCGGTTTAAAAAGGCGGCGGCGGAAGTCGACGGGATCATGGGTCGGCTGGATGAAGCCTATGGAGACGACCGGGACTACGCATTTGAAACAGGCCTTTTGGCGCGGCTGATCCTATCCGCTGTGATTGAAGGGGATCGCCATGACACGGGGGCCTTTATGAGCGGGCCACATCTGCGGACCTGGCCGGAGGACATGGGCCCGGTCTGGGAGGGGAGACTGGCATATTTGGAGGGAAAGCTGGCGCAGTTTCCACAGGAAACGCCGGTAGAGAAAGCGCGGCATGCCATCTCAGAGCGATGCCGGGCCTTTGCGTCCCGGGAGCCGGGCATTTTCCGGCTAAACGTCCCCACCGGGGGCGGCAAGACCCTCAGCTCCCTGCGATACGCCCTGGCTCACGGCAGGATATACCATAAAAACCGGCTGATTTTCGTTTCGCCGCTGCTGTCGATCCTGGAGCAGAATGCCAGGGTCATCCATGAATATGTGGGGGACGATGGGCTGATTTTGGAGCATCACTCCAATGTGGTGCAGACGGGACTTTCCCGGGAGGAGCTGGACGAGCGGGAGCTGCTGGTGCAGAGCTGGGAGGCACCCATTATCATCACCACACTGGTACAGCTGCTGGACACTCTGTTTGCCGGGAAAACCACGGCGGTACGGCGTTTCCAGGCCCTGTGCGGCAGCGTCATTGTCATAGACGAGGTGCAGACGGTGCCGGCGAAGATGCTGACGCTGTTTAACCTGGCTGTCCAGTTTTTAAGCGAACAGTGCGCTGCAACGGTGGTGCTGTGCTCGGCCACCCAGCCGGAGCTGGAGTGCGCCGCCCACCCGCTGCGGGAGAAGCCGGAGGAAATGGTGCCCCGGGATGAGACACTTTGGGCGGCCTTTCACCGGACGGAGCTCATCCGGCTTCCGGACCGGCGCTTGGAGGAGCTGCCGGAGTGGATAGCCGAACAGATGGAGACGACGGAAAGCCTCCTGGTGGTGTGCAACAAAAAAAGCGAGGCGGCCTATCTGCTGGAAAAGACAAAATCGGAGGAGTATGGGAGCTTTCACCTGTCGGCGGGGATGTGCATGCAGAATCGGCGGGATGTGCTGGAGGCTTTGCGGACGGCGCTGGCCCGGCGGGAAAAGGTGCTATGCATCGCCACCCAGGTGATCGAGGCGGGGGTGGACATCTCCTTTGACGCGGTGGTACGGCTGACGGCGGGCATGGACAGCGTCGTCCAGGCGGCGGGGCGGTGCAACCGCGGCGGGGAATCCCGAGTGCCCCGGCCTGTGTACACGGTGAACTGCGCAGATGAAAAGCTGGGTATGCTGCGGGACATCCGGCGGGGAAAGGACGCCACCCTATCGCTGATGGAGGCGTTTCAAAGAATGCCGGAGAAGCTTGGCGGCAATCTGTTTTCGGAGGAAGCCATCCGCTACTATTACCGGGCGGTGTACCGGGATATGGCGGAGGGGGAGCAGGACTATTATATCAAGGAGCAAGGGACCAGCCTGTTTGACCTGATGGCGGACAACCGGCGGTATGCCGATGAGGGGTGCGCCGGGGCAGAGATGTTCTGCCTGCGGCAGGCATTTAAGACGGCAGGACGGTATTTTTCCGTATTTCAGGAGGACACCACGGACGTTTTGGTGCCCTACGGCAAGGGAAAGGAGCTCATTGCGGAGCTGTGCGGGGAGCGATGCCGGCATGACGCGGAGCACCGGGCTGCGGTGCTGCAGGAGGCAGCCGCCTACTGTGTGGGGATCTATCCGTATCAAAAAAAGCAGCTGGAGGAGAAAGGGGCGCTGCACTCCGTGTGCGATGATTGCGCCCGGGCTCTGGCAGAGGGATTTTATGATGACACGGTGGGCCTGGTGACAGAGACGGAGAAACATGAATTTTGGGAGGTGCGAGAGTGAAAAACACCAAGTATGACAACATTGTGGAGTTTCAGGTGACGGGGGACTACGCCCTGTTTTCCGACCCCATTATGCGCGTGGGTGGGGAAAAGTGCACGTACCAGGTGCCCACCTATGAGGCCCTCAAGGGGATATTGCACTCCGTGTACTGGAAGCCCACCATCCTTTGGGTCATAGACGCGGTGCGGGTGATGAAGCCCATTCAGATGGAGACCAAGGGGATCCGCCCGATCAAATACAGCGGCGGAAACGACCTGAGCTACTATACCTATCTGAAGGACTGCTGCTACCAGGTCCGGGCCCACTTTGAGTGGAATGAGAACCGCCCGGAGCTGGCTGCCGACCGCAACGAGAACAAGCACCATGAGATCGCCAAAAAGATGATCCGCAAGGGCGGCCGGCGGGACATTTTCCTGGGCGCGCGGGAGTGCCAGGGCTATGTGGAGCCGTGCGTATTCGGCGAGGGGGTAAGTGCCTACGACGACACGGAACAGCTGGCCTTCGGGCTCATGTACCACGGCATCACCTACGCAGACGAGGCGTATTCGGCGGACACCCGGGGGAAGATGACGGTGCGGCTTTGGTGCCCGGTGATGAAGAAGGGCGTGATCGAATTTGTGCCGCCGGAGCAGTGCCCGGTGCAGAAGACCATCCGGGATATGGAGATAAAACCCTTTGGAGGCGAGCTGGACAATTTCTCCGGCCTGCGGGAATTTGGGGAGGTTACATAATGGGACTTTTACAGCGCGCCATTGAGACATACGACGCCAGCGCCGCCCTGGCGGGGGTGTACCGGGAGGGGCATGAGCCGCTGGCACCTATCGGACACGTCCTGACCAGCGCCAATATAGAAATTACGCTGAACGCGCAGGGCGGATTTGAGACGGCACGAAAGGTGGAGAAAAACGAGCCGAAGATTTTGATCCCGGTGACGGAGGAATCCGGCGGACGGACCAGCGGGATTGCAGCGCATCCGCTGTGCGAACAGCTAAAGTATGTGGCCTGCACCAATGTGCAGGCGCACGAAAGCTATCTGGCGGCGCTGCGGGCATGGATGGAATCGCCGCATGGGCATCCGTTTTTACCGGCGATTTTCACCTATGTGATGAAGGGGACGCTTTTAAGCGATCTCACAAAAGGCGGTGTACTCGATCTGACGGAGAAGGGAGAGTACAACGAGAAGCTGCTGATGTGCTGGCGTATATTGGGCATCGACGGGGAGGAGCCTGCGTGCTGGAAAAACAGGAACCTGTTTGCAGCATTTGAGACGTACTATGGCGGCCTGCTGGCGGCGCGGGAGGAAGTCTTGTGCATGGTCGAGGGAAAGGAAGAACCGGCTGCCTTGCAGCACCCCAAGGGGATCATCCCGATAAACGGAAATGCCAAGCTGATCTCGGCCAACGATGGGAGCGGCTTTACCTACCGGGGGCGGTTTTTGGATGAAAGACAGGCGGCCACCGTGGGCTACATAGCCTCACAGAAGGCACACAATGCGCTGCGCTGGCTGGCATCGGAACAGGGCGTGCGGGAGTTTTCAGGAAAACGAATTTTCCTGTGCTGGAACCCGGAGGGAAAAACGATCCCCAGACCCATGCGCAGGGTGCGCAGTGCAGAGGCTGAGCCGGTGCGAAAGCCCAGCGAGTATAAAAAGCAGCTGCAAGGCACACTTTTGAGCTTCCGAAAGGATCATCAGCTGAAGGACACGGACAGGGCCGTTTTGGTAAGCCTTGACGCAGCCACCACCGGGCGGCTGGCGGTGACCTACTACAACGAGATAGGCCTGGGGACCTTTTTGCGGCGCATGGAGGATTGGGACGGACACTGCTGCTGGTATGCGGGGAAACTTGGCATCCAGGCGATGAGTCTGCTGGACATTGTGGATTGCGCCTTTGGCGTGGAGCGAAAAAATTTCCTGGAGACGGACGAAGGAATCCGTGGGCAGCATTTACAGCGCTTGCTGCACTGCAAGATGGACGGGGGGATATTCCCGCTGGACATTCTGCGGGCGCTGACACAGCGGGCCTCATCGCCGTTGGGCTATGAAAAGGCAAATTGGAGAAGGATTTTGCGGACGGCCTGCGCGGCGCTGCAGAAATACAGATGTGACACAAAACAGGGAGGGAACGAAATGGCTTGGGCACTGGATAAAAAGAACCGCAGCTTCCAATACGGCAGGCTCCTGGCGGCTATGGAGCGGCTGGAGGAGGACTACTACTCCAAAACCCAGGAGGGCAGGCAGACAAACGCGATCAAGTACATGAGCGAATTTAAACGGAGACCGTTTACGGTGTTTGAGAGAGTCAATCAGCACCTGCAGCTGGCCTATCTGGGCCGTGTGGAGCCGTGGCAGGCCGCCCGCTATAAGCGGCTTGTGGGCGAGATCGTCGGCATCCTGCGTGAATTCCCGGAGGAGGAGCTGAACCGGCCCCTGGATGATATTTACCTGATGGGCTATGAACTGCAGCGGAACGCATTCTTTACCAAAAACGATACGGACGACAATACGGAGGAGGAATAATTATGGCAGCTTTGGAAAACAAAATCGACTTTGTAGCGCTGATCTCTGTGACCAACGCCAACTGTAACGGCGACCCGCTGAACGGAAACCGCCCCAGGACCGACTATAACGGCATGGGGGAGATCTCGGATGTGTGCATCAAGAGAAAGCTCCGCAACCGTATGCAGGATATGGGATATGCGATTTTTGTGCAATCCGATGACCGCTGCGATGACGGATGCAAAAGCCTGAGCGACCGGGCTGCGGCGGCCACCAAGGGAATCAAGGATAGAAGCATTTACGCGCAGACCGCGTGCGAAAAATGGATGGATGTGCGAAGCTTTGGACAGGTGTTTGCCTTTAAGAGCACAGATAAAAACGGCGTTTCCGTCGGCGTGCGGGGCCCTGTTTCTATCCACCAGGCAGTAAGCATTTCTCCGGTGGAGATTGAAGAGATGCAGATCACCAAGAGCGTCAACGGGGAAACCGGGGAAAAGCGCGCCTCCGATACCATGGGAATGAAGCATTTCGTCCGCTTCGGCCTGTACGAGATCAAGGGCGCCATCAATGTGCAGCTGGCGGAAAAGACCGGCTTTACCCGGGAGGATGCCGCGGTCATAAAAGAATGTCTGCGGACGCTGTTCGTAAACGATGCGTCTTCTGCCCGGCCGGAGGGCTCTATGGAGGTGGTGAAGCTCTATTGGTGGGAGCATAACTGCAAGGACGGGCAGTATTCCTCGGCCAAGGTACACCGCAGCGTCCATGTCACGCCCAAAAACGCGGAGGGCCTGCCCCAGTGCGTGGACGACTATGAGATCACCCTGGATGAGCTGCCGGGGCTGACACCGGAGATCATAGATGGACTATAAGGAAGAGGAGTATCTCCAGCTTTCCGGGCTCCAGCACTTTCGCTTCTGCCGCAGACAGTGGGCGCTGATCCATATTGAGAACCTGTGGGCGGAAAATCTCCGGACGGTGGATGGGCAGATCCTGCATGAGCGCGCCCATGATCCCGGGCTGCGGGAAAAGCGGCCGGGCCTGATCGTCGTGCGGGGCATGGCCGTTTCCTCCCGCACTCTGGGCGTATCCGGGGCGTGCGATGTGGTGGAGTTCAGGCGCTGTGCGGCGGGGGTATCGCTGCGGAATGAGGAGGGCCTTTTTCAGCCCTATCCCGTGGAATATAAGCGCGGCTCACCTCGGGAGGACCGTGCCAATGAACTGCAGCTCTGCGGCCAAGCCCTGTGCCTGGAGGAGATGCTCTGCTGCGACATACCCAAGGGCGCCCTGTATTTTGGCGAGACGCGGCGGCGGGTGGAGGTGGCATTCACCCCGGAGCTCCGTCGGGAGGTCACGGAGACCCTGTTACAGATGCATCAGCTGTATAAGCGGGGATACACGCCCAAGGTGAAGCCGACCAAGGCCTGCAATGCCTGCTCATTAAAGGAATTGTGCCTGCCTAAGCTGCTGCGCAGCGGCTCGGTGAAAAGCTACTTGGAGCGATATATGGAGGAGACGGTATGAGACGTTTACTCAATACGCTGTTTGTAACCTCTGAAGATGCGTATTTGGCACTGGACGGGGAAAACGTTGTGGTCCGCCGGGACCGGGAAGAGCTGGGCCGATTTCCTTTGCACAATTTGGAGGGGATCCTGTGCTTTTCTTATGCGGGGGCCTCCCCGGCGCTGATGGGGGCCTGCGTCAAGCGGAGCATCGCCTTGAGCTTCTGCACACCGGGTGGGCGATTTTTGGCCCGGGCGGCGGGGATCACCAATGGCAATGTGCTGCTGCGCCGGGAGCAGTATCGCCTGGCGGATGATTTGGCTGCCAGCTGCCGGATCGCGAAATATATGATCTGGGGCAAGCTTTTTAATGGCCGGTGGAGCATCGAGCGAACGAAACGGGACCACAAGCTGCGCGTCGACGAGGAGAAATTCCGGAATGTATCGTCGGCGATCTATGACCTGATGCCGCAGGTCATGCAGGCGGAGTCGCTGGATTCCCTCCGGGGCCTTGAGGGCGCAGCCGCCACGCTGTACTTCGATGTTTTTGACGATATGATCCTGCGGAACAAGGAGAGCTTCTATTTCCGCGGGAGGAACCGGCGGCCCCCCACGGACCCTGTCAATGCCATGCTCTCTTTTGCCTACAGCCTGCTGGCGGGGGATTGCGCCTCGGCGCTGGAGAGCGTCGGGCTGGATGCCTATGTGGGCTTTATGCATCGGGATCGCCCGGGCAGAACATCCCTTGCCCTGGATATAATGGAAGAGCTGCGGCCATGTATGGCGGATCGATTCGTCCTGACCCTTATCAATAATAAGGTCATGGGCCCCGATGATTTTGAGACGGCTGAGAGCGGAGCGGTGACCATGACGGACGATGGGCGCAGAAAGCTTCTCAGAAGCTGGCAGGAGCGCAAGCAGGAGGTGATCACGCACCCGTATCTGCAGGAAAAGCTGCCCTGGGGGCTGGTTCCATATATGCAGGCACTGCTGCTGGCACGGCACCTGCGGGCGGACCTGGATGCTTACCCACCGTTTTTGTGGAAGTGAGGCGAGAGCGTGCTGGTATTAATTTCTTACGATGTGAGTACAGAGGATGCGGCGGGGCGAAAGCGCCTTCGACAAATTGCAAAGCAGTGCGTGAATTACGGCCAGCGTGTGCAGAACTCGGTGTTTGAATGTCTGCTGGATGCCGCCCAGTGTAAGCAGCTGCAGCATAAGCTGTGCTCTATCATGGACAAGGAGAAGGACAGCCTGCGGTTCTACTATTTGGGCAATCACTATGAGACGAAGATCGAGCACTTCGGCGTAAAGGCCGGCTATAAGCCCGAGGAGGTCCTGATGATCTGACCGTGCGAAGTGGAAGCTCTCAAGAGAGATCCCATAGGTTCGCACCGGAAAACAGGCGAACAGGCGGAAGGTGAACGTATAATTAGCAAAAATACGCTTGTTGGTATGCGAATAGTAGTTTGGCTGCACGTTGTATTGTGTATTGTGCAAGAATGCATGGGGTAAATTTTGTGCATGATTGCTGTCCCGCCCCGCACGGGGCGGGTGGATTGAAATGCCAGCAATAATGCAAGCAATTGTGTAGCGTTCATCGTCCCGCCCCGCACGGGGCGGGTGGATTGAAATATGTCAGGCGGCTTGTTAGGGCAAACGGCAAAGGATGTCCCGCCCCGCACGGGGCGGGTGGATTGAAATCGTCAAGCAACGCCTGAAGGGAATCATACTTCCGTCCCGCCCCGCACGGGGCGGGTGGATTGAAATGATGATTGCCGCCACGCCCCAGCAATAGAGGACGTGTCCCGCCCCGCACGGGGCGGGTGGATTGAAATATGTTAGTTTTTTGTGAGTTCTGCGTAGGTATCGTCCCGCCCCGCACGGGGCGGGTGGATTGAAATCCCTTCTGTCTGCTGTTTGGATGTGATGACGGATGTCCCGCCCCGCACGGGGCGGGTGGATTGAAATTTGGGTGGTGGACACTTCCCCAAAAATGTCCTCGGTCCCGCCCCGCACGGGGCGGGTGGATTGAAATTCCCCGTCGTGGACGAGGACAACGCGCGACGGGGGTCCCGCCCCGCACGGGGCGGGTGGATTGAAATAACCAGGTGGCTAAAATCCTAAACGATGTGCAGGTCCCGCCCCGCACGGGGCGGGTGGATTGAAATCTCGGTCATTGCTCTTTGCATCCGTGTCCAGTTAGTCCCGCCCCGCACGGGGCGGGTGGATTGAAATAGTGTGAGACCCTACGAGCGCAAGTTTGGCCTGGTGGTCCCGCCCCGCACGGGGCGGGTGGATTGAAATCAACCCTTATTAAATCCCACCCAGCCTGCACAAGTGTCCCGCCCCGCACGGGGCGGGTGGATTGAAATTTACGTATCTCTTTTTGCCCCGTAACAGTGCCACCGGGTCCCGCCCCGCACGGGGCGGGTGGATTGAAATTGCTGCATCGCCAAACATCCACGGTTGGATAATTGTCCCGCCCCGCACGGGGCGGGTGGATTGAAATCGTTTCCGGAAATCGTTGGTTCAACGTTGAGAGATGTCCCGCCCCGCACGGGGCGGGTGGATTGAAATGGTTTCCTCGTTGGTACTGCGGATAATGCGGAGGTCCCGCCCCGCACGGGGCGGGTGGATTGAAATACAGGCAGATTGGAGCGCCTACAATGTCAAGAGGTCCCGCCCCGCACGGGGCGGGTGGATTGAAATTAGTAGCTCCCCGATATCATCGGAGCGCTCCACAAAGTCCCGCCCCGCACGGGGCGGGTGGATTGAAATCGGTGCTGCGTCCTCCGGGTATTTGCGCAGTGCGGTCCCGCCCCGCACGGGGCGGGTGGATTGAAATAGGCTTATATCTCCGAACGGGGGTCTGCGGTTGACGTCCCGCCCCGCACGGGGCGGGTGGATTGAAATGCGGGAGCGGGTTCGGGCTCCTGCTGGGGAGCGGGGTCCCGCCCCGCACGGGGCGGGTGGATTGAAATATTTTGCGTGGCAAGATCACACAGTAGGAAATTGTCCCGCCCCGCACGGGGCGGGTGGATTGAAATCCGTATTTGTCCCGGGCCAAATGCCGCAAAGTGATGTCCCGCCCCGCACGGGGCGGGTGGATTGAAATTGCACCCGCCTTGTTTGATGCCGCAAAAACATAGGAGTCCCGCCCCGCACGGGGCGGGTGGATTGAAATCCGTTTGCAGCTCGGTAGTGGAGGCGCTATGCATGTCCCGCCCCGCACGGGGCGGGTGGATTGAAATGCTGTGGTCGTTCCAAAGGCGCTGCGTTTCGTGCATGTCCCGCCCCGCACGGGGCGGGTGGATTGAAATCAATTTTTGCGGACCGTTTACGATTTTAGGCCGTCCCGCCCCGCACGGGGCGGGTGGATTGAAATCTGCTGATCGGTGGCTGTATCGGCATCTTTGGCCGGTCCCGCCCCGCACGGGGCGGGTGGATTGAAATAAACTCGTGCCGCTTTCGCTGTCCAGTATGTAGGTCCCGCCCCGCACGGGGCGGGTGGATTGAAATTGCTCCGCTGCCATAATTGTTGTGCCCGAGCCAGTCCCGCCCCGCACGGGGCGGGTGGATTGAAATATCAATCATCCTCGCCACCTCCCCGCCGCTCTCCAGTCCCGCCCCGCACGGGGCGGGTGGATTGAAATAGCCAGTCAATCTGCGCTTTGACTGACCCGGCAGAGGTCCCGCCCCGCACGGGGCGGGTGGATTGAAATATAAACGGAACAATACATATCCGTATATTGATAGTCCCGCCCCGCACGGGGCGGGTGGATTGAAATTTTATGGGCGGCGCATATATTTTTTTGCGCCGCCCGTCCCGCCCCGCACGGGGCGGGTGGATTGAAATCTTGCTGGTCTGTCATAGTAGCTAAAAGCTCGGTGTCCCGCCCCGCACGGGGCGGGTGGATTGAAATTTAATCTTATGCATTATAGCGTTACTGAGGACGGGTCCCGCCCCGCACGGGGCGGGTGGATTGAAATTGCGATCCGGGCCGCCCGGCAGGAGGTGCAGGCATGTCCCGCCCCGCACGGGGCGGGTGGATTGAAATAATGCACCATAGGTTTTACCGGTGCCTCGACCTCCGTCCCGCCCCGCACGGGGCGGGTGGATTGAAATGTGACAGCGTGTACGCACAGTATATCTGGGCAATCGTCCCGCCCCGCACGGGGCGGGTGGATTGAAATAATGTAGATTTTTGAGTAAGCTACGCAAAACGCGTCCCGCCCCGCACGGGGCGGGTGGATTGAAATCACTGCGCATATGTCATGTCAGATATAAGCCCGTCGTCCCGCCCCGCACGGGGCGGGTGGATTGAAATTGCACATGGTTGGTCATGTCCAGGTAATCCGCCAGTCCCGCCCCGCATGGGGCGGGTGGATTGAAATCTCTTGCTTTTGGTAGCCGTTATACAGCTCGGTTAGTCCCGCCCCGCACGGGGCGGGTGGATGCATGCTTGCGTTAACTCAAACTAAAAGAGGAAGCGGTTTTCCAATGGAAGCCGCTTCCCCTTTTGCTGTTTTTCTATGTTTTCCCTTACTTTACGGGCGGAAAATCTGATCGCGTCCGATCTCATCCAGGCTGTGCACGCCACACATCTGCATAGCGTCCTTCAGTTCACTCTGCAGCTTGTTCACATAAACCTGCACGCCCTCGGCACCGCCGCCATAGACCATGGTGACGAAGGGGCGGCCGATGAGCACACCATCCGCACCCAGGGCCAGAGCCTTGAACACATCCAGGCCTGTGCGAATTCCGCCGTCTACAAAGATTTTCATCCGACCGCCCACGGCATCAGCGATGCCCGGCAGAACCTCTGCCGTGGCGGGGCACTGATCCAGCACCCGGCCGCCGTGGTTGGACACCACGATGCCGGCAGCACCGGCCTCCATGGCCTTGCGAGCCCCATTGGGGGTCATGATGCCCTTGAGGATAAAGGGCTTTTTGGCAAACTCGATAATCTCCCGCAGCTCGGCGACGGTCTTGCTGCCGGCGGGGGGCATGCGGTTTTGCAGGAAGGGCAGACCCGCCCCGTCGATGTCCATGGCCACGGCCACGGGATCGGCCTTGCGCACGGCCTCCAGCTTTTCAAATACGGTGTCCCTATCCCAGGGCTTCACCGTGGGCACGCCCAGACCGCCCGCGTGGTTGATAGCCTGGAGAGCACCTGCCATCACGCCGGCGTCGATGCCATCTCCGGTGCAGGCCAGGATGCCGGCATCCCGACAGGCGGACACCAGCAGATCGTTGTAGGTGGCGTCATCGTATTTGTCACCGTAGTGCAGCTTCATGGCGCCCACGGGAGCGGCCAGCACCGGCAGACGCAGCTTGGCACCGAAAAAGTCAAAGGTGGTGTCGGCAGGGCGGTTTTCGCAGATAGTGTCCATCTGCACGCAGATCTCCTGCCACTTCTGGTAGTTGCGCTGGAAGGTCACGCCCAGGCCTTTTGAACCGGGTCCGGGGACGGTGTTGCCGCAGGCCCGGCCGTTGCACACGGGGCAGGCCTTGCAGTAGGGACCCATGCAGGTGCGGGCCGCTTGCAGAATTTCATTGTAATCCATTGTATCGCTCCTTCACCGTTGATATGGCCTATTGTAACGCCGCCGGCGGCAAAATGCAACGGAAAACATGGGGTATGAAACCGGAGTTTTATGCGTAAAATTATACAAAATGACAAAGGAGGCATAGGAATGAAGGATACGCGCTGGCGCACCTGGGAGATTATCGGCCTATTTTGGACACTGGCGGCGGGGAACCTGCTGCATTTTGTATATGATTGGACGGGAAGCAGCGTGGCTGCTGCGCTGTTTTCGGCGGTGAATGAGTCCACCTGGGAGCACATGAAGCTGCTGGCGGTGCCGTGGATTTTGTTTTCCCTGGTGGAATACATTGTCCTGCGCTCCGGCGGCATCGCCGGGCCCCGGGCGGTGGGCCTGCTGGTGGGCCTGGCGGCGATCCCGCTTCTGTTTTACGGCTACAAGGGCGTTGTGGGACAAGGGAATATGATCGTGGACATCCTCATTTTTCAGGTGTCGGTGCTGCTGAGCTTTTGGGTGAGCTGGTCCCTGCAGAAACGGCGGCGGCTCAGCGGCGCGGGCTGGACGGTGCTGGGCCTGCTGGTGCTGCTGGGGGTGTGGGCACTGTTCCTGCTGTTCACCTTCCGGGCGCCGGATCTGGCGGTGTTTGTCGATCCCCTGACGGGGATGAGGGGCATCGGCTGACAGAAGCCGGGAAATTAAATTGCGGAATTTGCCCCATGACTCTTTCGGGCGGCTAAAGGCCGCCCGTTTTATCTTGACCCCGCCGGGGGAATACTGTATAATATAGGCAATCAGCCCAAACGGGGGAGGCAAAGCCATGAAAAAAGTGATCGTGCATAAGTCTGCCGCACCCATTTACATCGCAGCGGCGGCCTGGGGAATTTATGCTTTGGTGTTTCCGCTATATCGGGTGGGGCATTTTGTCATTGCGGCGGCGGTGTCCTTGGCGGCGTATTTTGTCGGCCACTGCTTCTTCAAGGATGTGAAGGAGGAGATCGAGGTGGAGCCGGAGCCTATCCGCACCGGCAACCAGGCGCTGGATGAGATGATCGCCCAGGGTCAGCTGGCTATGCAGGAGATGCGCCGGCTGGACGACAATATAAAGGACGATATCATCAGCGGCCAGATTCGCAAGCTGGAGGAGCTAAGCGGCAAGATCTTCGACCAGGTGAAGCAAACACCTGAAAAGCTGCCTCAGATCCGCAAGTTTATGAATTACTACCTGCCCACCACCCTGAAGCTGCTCAATACCTATGACCGCATGGGCGCTCAGGGCGTTTCCGGCGGCAACATCGGCGCCACCATGGAGCGGGTGGAGAATATCATGGGCACCATCGTTACCGCCTTTGAAAAGCAGCTGGACGCCCTATTCGGCGCAGAGGCACTGGATATTTCCACGGACATCACTGTGCTGGAGAATATGATGGCCAGGGAGGGGCTGGCGGAGGACGCCGTTCACCGCACTGTAAATGAAGAAAAAGAAGACAAAACGGAGCCGTCCGACGGCGGTATCCAATTGGAATTATAAGAAAGAGAGGAACACACTATGAGCGAGAATATGACCCCCGAACTGACCCTGAACCCCACGGAGACCGAGGCCGCCGTTCCCGAGCTGACCCTGGATCCCACGGCTGTGGCCGAGGCCCCGCAGGAAAAGCCCGTGGAGCCGGTGCAGCTGGACGATAAGCTTCTGACCGAGCAGGAGAAGAAGGCTGTGGAGGAGTTCTCCAAGAAGATCGACATTACCGACACCAACATGGTCCTGCAGTACGGTGCCGCCGCCCAGAAGAGCGTGGCGGGCTTCTCCGAGAACGCCCTGAGCAATGTGCGCAGCAAGGATCTGGGCGAGGTGGGCGCTGACCTCAGCGAGCTGGTGGTGCAGCTGAAGGGCTTTGGCTCCGGCGAGGAGAAGAAGGGGCTGGCGGGTTTGTTCCGCAAGGCCGGCAACAAGATCGAGAGCATGAAGGCCCAGTACGGCAAGGTGGAGGCCAATGTGGACCGCATTGCCCAGTCTCTGGAAAAGCATCAGATCACGCTGATGAAGGACATTGCCATGTTCGATCAGATGTATGAGCTGAACCTGAAGTACTACAAGGAACTGACCATGTATATCCTGGCCGGCAAGAAACGGCTGGAGGAGGTGCGCGCCGGCGAGCTGGAGGAGCTGCGCATCAAGGCGGAAAAGACCGGCCTTGCCGAGGATGCCCAGGCCTACAACGACATGGTGAACCTGTGCAACCGCTTTGAAAAGAAGCTCCACGACCTGGAGCTGACGAGGATGATCTCCGTGCAGATGGGCCCCCAGACCCGTCTGCTGCAGAATAACGACACCCAGATGGTGGAGAAGATCCAATCCTCCCTGGTGAACACCATCCCCCTGTGGAAGAGCCAGATGGTGCTGGCCCTGGGTATGGAGCACGGCCGCCAGGCTACAGCCGCTCAGAACGCCGTCACCGAGATGACCAACGACCTGCTCAAGAAGAACGCCGATGCGCTGAAGATGGGTACCATCGCTACCGCAAAAGAGTCCGAGCGTTCCATTGTGGATATTGAGACCCTGCAGCACACCAATCAGCAGCTCATTTCCACCTTGGATGAGGTGCTGGCCATTCAGCAGGAGGGTGCTGCTAAGCGCAAGGCCGCCGAGGCTGAGCTGGGCCGTATCGAGGGCGAGCTGAAGCAGAAGCTCATGGAGCTGCACAAGTAAGATCCTCCGTGAAAGGAGCGGAAACATGAAGGTATTCAAGAACCGGGGCTTTGCCTTGGCGGTGCTGGTGCTGGTGATCGTGGCCGGGTCCGTGTACGGCCTCAGCCGCAAGCCTATTGCGGTGGAGTATCATCAGTGGATTGCCGACGATGCGGGCCTGCTGACCCAGGAGACCCGGCAAACGCTGGAGGAATACAACGACCAGTGGAATAATAAGTATACCGCTGTGGTGGCCGTGGCCACCGTGGACAGCACCCATGGCCGCAGCGTGGAGAAGTATGCTGCCCAGTTGGGAAAGGCCTGGGGCCTGGGACCAAGCGACATGCTGCTGCTCATGGTGAAGGGGGATCACTATTATGTTCTCCTGGGGGACAGCGTGAATAGCACTGCCACCGACACACAGCTCAATAAGCTGAAGAACGCTGTGGAAACGGACTATTACAAGAATGACTATGACCGGGCGGCCCTGAGCTTTTTCCGGGCGGCGGACGTGGTCTACGCCCAGATTTTCCAAAAATAAAGCGATACATAAAATCAGTCCTGCACCATATTGGTGCAGGACTGATTTTGCTTTGCGTTGAAGACCGTCTGCGTTATGCCGTCAATTCTCCTCCGGATCCGGCTCCTCAAACTGGCGGGAGGCGTATTCGTTGCGGAACTCCATGGGGGTCATACCATACTTTTTCCGGAAAACGCTGGAGAAGTACCGAGGGTCGGAAATGCCCACCAGGGTCGATACGTCCCGGACCTTATAGTGGACATCCATGAGGTATTCCCGGGCTTTTTCCAGGCGCACCTCGGTGATGTAGTCCGACAGGCGCATCCCAGTGTTCTTTTTGAACAGATCCGACAGATAGTTGGGAGAGATGTAGAGGGCGGCGGCCATGTCCCGCAGGGTGAACCGATCCCGGTAATGCAGATATACATACTCCATGGCCCGAAGAATGATGAGGTTGTTGGTGGGCTTTTGAAAGGCGGCTGCGTGCTTTTTTCGGGGGGTATCCGCCTCAATCTGCTCCAGGGCGGCGGTAATCTCGTTCGGGGAGGTGGGCTTCATAAGATATTTCTTCACGCCCAGGTCAATGGCCCGCTGGGCGTATTCAAATTTCCCATAGCCGGTGAGGATGATGAACACCACCTTGGGGCAGGCGCTGCGCATCTGCTCGATCATGTCCAGCCCCGTCAGACCCGGCATGTGGATGTCGGTAATGACCACATCCGCCCCATTGTCCCGCAGAAAAGCAATGGCGCTTTCGGCATCGGCAAAGGATTGAGGCACATACCAGCCCGGGTGCATTTCCACGATCTTGCACAGGCCCTTGCGGATTTTGGGCTCGTCATCAACAATCAGTATTTTCAAAAATTCCTCCTCCTTCCCTGCATGGGCAGCAATAAACGCACAGTGGTGCCCCGGCCGGGGCCGCTGTCCACGGAGAAACGGCACTGGCCGTCAAAGTGGAGCTGCAGCCGCCGGGCCACGTTACGCATGCCGATGCTGCCGCTCTCCTGGCTGCCGGATAGCAGCTGGCGCAGCTGCTGCAGCTGCATTGGCTCCATGCCGTCGCCGTTATCCTGCACCGACAGCACCAGGCGGCTGCCCTCCTGCCGGGTGCGCACGGTGATCCGCCCGCTGCGGCCGGAGGGGAGGATGCCGTGAATGATGGCATTTTCGATGAGCGGCTGCAGGATCAGCCGGGGAATGAGAAAGTCCTCCAGGTCCGATGGCAGGTCCAGCTCGTAGAGCAGGCGGTCCTCCAGCCGATTTTTCTGGATATTCAGATAGTCCAGCGCGTTGCGGTATTCCATGTGCAGCGGTACCAAGGCGGAGCTGGTGTCCATGCTGTACTGCATGAGCTTGCCCAGGGATACCACCACGGAGCTGATGTCCAATTCGTCCCGGTCAATGAGCATCCAGTTGATGGAGTCCAGGGTGTTGTATAGGAAATGCGGGTTGATCTGCGCCTGCAGAGCCTCGATCTCAGCGTTTTTCTGAGCCAGCTTCTCCTCGTAGACCCGGTTCACCAGGGTGTGGATGCGGCCCATCATGTAGTTAAAGGATTCTGTCAGCTCCCCGATCTCATCCCGGCTTTTTACATCCAAGCTTACATTCAGGTGCTTGTACTGCACGGTTTTCATGGCGCTGTTCAGCTGGTCCAGTGGCCTTGTGATGGAGCGGGACAGGAACCAAAGCAGGATATAGGCAGCCACAGCGCACAGGATCACCAGCAAAATGATGTAGTCCCGGAGAGCGGCCGCACCGGGGAATAGATTGCTCTCCTCTACAAAGGAGCAGGTGTACCAGCCCACCAGGCCGTTATACTGGGTGCTGCAGTAGTAAGACAGACCGTCCAGACTAAAGGAAAAGGACCGGTTACCGGCCCGATACTGGGCCACGATCTGCTCCAGCAGCTCCGGGGAAGCGGAGCCGGTCTGATACATGGGGCGGAAGGAACGATCCAGATGGACAGAGACCTGCCGGCTCAGGTTTTTTTGCTTACTCAGGAGCATGTTGCCCATGGCATAGGGGTCTATGCGCAGCAGAAGCGTGCCCCGGCCCCGGCCATCGGCGGCCTGCAGCTCCCGGGCCAGGAGGATGGCATCTCCGCTTTCGGGAAAGGCCAGAACGTCTGACCACACCACCTTGCCCGGGTGGGCCTGGGCCTGGGCAACGAGGGGATTTATGACTTGGTCGGACAGGGGCAGGGAGGGGTCTGAGCGATACACGGGCTGGCCCTCCCAAATCACGGTGACGGCCTGTACCTCCTGAAACGGCGCCACCAGCCCCAGACAGATGTCCCGCAGATGGGAGGCCGGCAGCTCCAGCGCATCTGCCGAGAGCAGGCCTTCGGCGATGGCTTCCACCGAGGAGATAATCTGCCGGGATCGGGTGGTGAGGCTGATATCCATGCGGTTCACCGCATCGTATAGGCTCAGCTTACTGCTGCTGCGGGCGGTATCCTTGGCGCGGGTATAGGACATGGCGCCGATGAGCATGCTGATAAGCAGCAGGGGAATGCCGCAGATCAGCGTGACCTTTTTCCAGAACTTCATATCCTTGAAAAACCGCATGATGCTCCTCCTTGCAGCAATAGATGTGGGGGACTCGTTACCAGCGTTACCTGCATTATACCATGCCGAAAAGCAGAATGGTATAATACTGTCGTATTTTCCCTCTATTTTGCGTAAAACTGCAGAAAGCATCCGGCGGCCCTTATACCTTGGCTGCCAGCAGATGCCGGACGCCCTTCGCACCGGCTATGGGGCGTTCCGGATTTGGGCGGTTATGCCGGGAGAAAAACAGCCGAGGCGCAGAATCGCCAAACATGGGAGGAGTGTTTTCTGCGTTTTAATAGTTTATAGCAAAGCAACTGACTTTGGTGGTGATGGGGGCCGCTCTCAAACATAGGGTGTTCTTATTGCACCTGCGGCACCAAAGGTGCGCGCATAGCAGGCTGTAAAACTCCTTGGCAGCCTCAAAAAAAACAGCAGAGGGACGCATTGAGCGTCTCTCTGCTGTTTTGCTTCATGCCTCCATGTGCCGCCCCAGAAAGGCCGCCACAATCTGCGCCAGCTTATATTCGCTCTCGCCGGGAAGCTCCCCCTCTCCGGCGGCGAACAGCACCAGGCCCAGCACATCCCCCTGACAGAGGATGGGAGCAGCGGTGGCGGCAATAAGGTGGGCGCTGCCCTCACATACGGGCAGGGCATCGTCCTCTTTGGTCCGCTGGTAGACGCTGCGGCCCTCCATAAGCTGTTCCATCTCCCGGGAGAGGTTGTGGCCGATGAGCTCCCGTTTTCCGGGCCCTGCGGTGGCAATGACGCTATCTCGGTCGGTGATGGCGGCAGTAAAGTCGGAGGAGTGGGCCAGGGTGTCGCAGAACTGGGCGGCAAAGTCCTCCAGCCCACCGATGAGGGAATATTTCTTAAAAATAACTTCTCCGTCCCGAGTGGTGAAGATCTCCAGCGGGTCGCCCTCGCGGATACGCATGGTGCGGCGTATCTCCTTGGGAATTACCACTCGCCCCAGGTCGTCAATGCGTCGCACGATTCCGGTTGCTTTCATATAAAAAACTCCCTTTATTTCTTATTATTGCAAAAGTAGTATTTGCCGGATTAGGTAGATTATACGGCGCCTGCGCGACGCATTTATTTTGTGCGTCGATGCGCGAGGGGGAAAAGATGTCCAAACGAGCTTTGATCCGGGGAGCTGCCTTCGTGATGGGGAAAGACGTGTTGTTTTTTTCTATAAAATTTCCCGGTCTTCTCCCTGCCGACAAGCGGCACTTTTTACAAAAAAATCCCATTTTACAAAATACCTGTTGACATTTCCCGCTTCGGCTGTTATCCTCACAGCATCACAAACGCGATGACACAGAGTAGTAAGCAGGGCGATGCTCTCAGAGAAGTGCCGGGTGGTGCGAGGCACAGTGCGATCCAACTGCCGAACTGGCTGTACAGCGGCTGCGTTGAACCCCCAGTAAACGCAGACGGGCGCTCCCGTTACAGTGCAGGAATATGATGGTATTCCGTTGAGTGTGTTTCGCGCAATGCGAAGCAAAGAAGAGTGGTACCGCGGAGGGTTTTCAGCCTTTCGTCTCTTCTGCCAAGGGGCAGGAAAGACGAAAGGTTTTTTGTTTTTCTGCCAAACACCCGATCATTTTTGCAGGAGGAACAAAACAATGAAAGCAAGCACCCCCAAAATCCCCAAGACCCCGTTTATAGCCGCCTTCTCCGTAGGCGCCGTGCTGTTTTCGGCCCACGCAGGCGGTGGCTTCGCCACCGGCAACCAAGCCAACACCTACTATGTGGGCCTGGGCTGGACCGGCGTTCTCTCGGCCATTGTGGCCATGCTGCTGCTGACGCTGACCATGCGGGAGGCCATGATCATGTATAACTCCCGGGGCCTGAAAACCTATAAGCAGCTTTTTGAGACCCTCTATCACCCCTTTGACAAGTTTGAGTGGGCCTTTGAGATATTCTTCTACATTATGGTCCTCATGGCCGTGGCCGCCGCCATCTCCGGCGCCGCCTCCGCCCTGAACAATTACTTCACCTTAGACTACTACGTCGGTGTAGTGGTGGTGGGCCTCATCGTACTGGCCCTCACCATCTTCGGCGCAGGCATCGTCCGGGCCGCCTCCACCTACATGGGCCTGGCCATCCTGGTCACCGCCATCAGCATCTACGTTATCGGCATTTTCAAGAGCGACAGCAGCATCTTCTCCGTTCTGGCCGCCGACTTCCGGACTACCGGCTTTGCCAATATCCCCAAGGCCGTTCTCAACGCCTTCACCTACGCGGGCTTCCAGTGCGTGACCCTGCCCACCATGGTGGCCTGCGGCACCACCATGAGGAGCAAAAACGGCTGCGCCAAGGCTATGCGGATATCCTTCGTTATGAATGCTGTGGCTTTGGTCCTCTCCGTGTTTATGCTTCTCAGCTGGCAGGGCGTTTATACCTCTGTGGAGGGCGGCGCCACCATTCCCACCCTCACCGTGTGCAAGGTCATCGGCATGCCCGCAATGGTGGCCGTGTACGGCACCTGCCTGCTCCTCTGCCTCATCTCCACAGGCGTGACCACTATCTTCGGCTTCGTGGCCCGGTTTGAAAAGCTCCGCATCTTCCGGGGCATCAAGTCCGCCCCCGTCCGCAGCGCCATCGTCTCCGCCTTCATCATCGTCCTCTCCATGACCATCTCCATGGCCGGCCTCACCAATATTATCAAGTACGGCTACGGCTACTGCGGCTACCTGGGCATCGCCGTGGTGGTGATTCCCTTCCTCACTGTGGGCGTTTACAAAAACCGCAAATACTGCCGCGAGCACGCCTTTGCCGACGCCGGGGAGGAGACTGCGCAGGCGCCCCGGGCGGAGATCCGCCCCGATACCGTGGCCGCAAATTAAAACCGGTATTTCCAAATCATACTACATTATAATGAGGTGTATCTTATGCAAAAAGCTCTTTTTCCCGGTTATACCGTAGGCCCTGACGCCTACGAGGACATTGTGAACATCTGCCCCGCCTACGGCAAAAGGGCCGCCATCATCGGCGGCAAGAACGCCCTGGCCGCCGCCGAGGATAAGATCCGCCAGGCGGTGGAGGGCTCCGGCATCGAGATCATCGGCACCTTCTGGTATGGCGGCGAAGCCTCCCGGGAGAACATGGACATGCTCCGGCCCCAGGTGGCGGAGGCAGACATGATCTTCGCCGTCGGCGGCGGCAAGGCCATCGATACCTGCAAGGTCCTCTCCCACGAAACGAACCGCCCCTTCTTCACCTTCCCCACCATCGCCTCCACCTGCGCCGCCTGCACCAGCCTTGGCATTGTCTATCATCCGGACGGCAGCCTGCGGGAGTACTCCTTCTCCAAGATCCCGCCCAACCACATTTTCATCAACACGGAGATTATTGCCAATGCCCCGGTGCGCTACCTGTGGGCCGGCATGGGCGACACCATGGCCAAGCACTACGAGTGTACCATCTCCTCCCGCAATGACATCCCTGCCCACTCCGATGCCATGGGCATCGCCCTGAGCAGCATGTGCGCCGAGCCCATCGTCCGCTGGGGCTGGCAGGCCATGGAGGATTGCCGCCGGCACCGCATCACCCCGGAGCTGACGGAGATCATCGAGGCCATCATCATCTCCACCGGCTTTGTCTCCAACTTCGTTCAGGTGGACTACACCACCGGCATGGCTCACGCTATGTATAACGGCTTCACCATCCTGCCCTCCACGGAGGAGAACCATCACCTCCACGGCGAGGTGGTGTCCTACGGCATCCTGGTGATGCTGACGGCGGACAAGCAGTACGAGGAACGGGATCGGCTTCTGCGCTTTAATAAATCCATCGGCCTGCCCACCTGTCTGGCGGATATCCACGCAAGGCCCGAGGATCTGCCTGCCGTCACGGAGAAGGCTCTGGCCGGCATTGATGTACGGGTGTGGCCCTATCCCGTCACCCAGCAGATGCTCATTGACGCGGTGATGGAGCTGGAGCAGGCCCAGCCGTAAAGCGAGCAAAATCCCTCAGCACACCAACCGAATGACGCCCCATTTATCGGCCCACGCGGCATGCGGCCTGATAAATGGGGCGTTTTTCTGCGTCAAAAGCACCGCTCCGGACTATTGCGCAAAAGGGCTTTGCCCTGTATAATGAGGGGGATCATTTTTGTAAGACGAGAGGAAAGAAACGGTAATGGATATCATTTATGCCCTTGCGCAAGAACTGAACGTAAATGAAAAATATGTGGAAAATGTGGTGCAGCTGTTGGATGAGGGGAACACCATTCCCTTCATTGCCCGCTACCGCAAGGAGCTCCACGGCGCCATGGACGACACCATCCTGCGCACTCTGGAGGAGCGGCTGCAGTATCTGCGCAATCTGGAGGAGCGCCGCGCGGCGGTAAAAAAGTCTATCGTCGACCAGGGCAAGCTGACGGAGGAGCTGGCTGCCGCCATCGACAGCGCCAAGACCCTGGCGGAGGTGGAGGATCTCTACCGCCCCTATAAGCAAAAGCGCCGCACCCGGGCCACCGTGGCACGGGAAAAAGGACTGGAGCCCTTGGCAGCCTTGCTGTTTGCCCAGGAGCGGGATTGCCCCCGGCCGGAGGATGCCGCTCGGGAATTTCTCGCCCCGGAAAAGAGTGTGGACACCGTGACCGACGCTCTTCAGGGCGCGTCGGACATCATTGCCGAGCAAATCTCCGATGATGCTGATATCCGCAAGGCGCTGCGCGGCCTGCTGAGCCGGCAGGGCCGGCTTGCCTGCTGTGCGGCCACGGAGGAGGACAGCGTGTACCGCCTGTATTATGATTTTGAGCAGGCTCTTTCCAGGCTCCAGGGACACCAGATTTTGGCCATCAACCGGGGCGAGAAGGAGGGCGTGCTGAAGGTTTCCGTCACCCTGGATCGAGACCGGTCGCTGCCCCTGCTGCGCCGGGCGGTGGTGAAGCCCGGCTCTCCGGCGATGGAATTTATCAAGTCCGCCGCCGAGGACGCCTACGACCGACTGATCTTCCCCTCCCTGGAGCGGGAAGCCCGCAGCCTGCTGACTGAACAGGCAAACGAGGGGGCCATCGGGCAGTTCGCTTTGAACCTGAAGCCGCTGCTTATGCAGCCGCCTGTCAAGGGCAAGGTCACCATGGGCTTGGATCCGGGCTACCGCATGGGCTGCAAGGTGGCCGTGGTGGACGGGACGGGCAAGGTGTTGGACACTGCGGTGGTATATCCCACCTATGGAGAGCGGCAGGAACGGGAGGCCATCGCCGTCCTGGCAGGGCTCATCACTAAGCACGGCGTGGAAAATATTGCCATCGGCAACGGTACAGCCAGCCGGGAGACGGAGCAAATGGCTGTAAAGCTCATCCGTCAGGTAAACGAAGCCGGCGCCCATGTCAGCTATATGATCGTTTCTGAGGCCGGAGCCTCTGTGTATTCCGCCAGCAAGCTGGCCGCCGAGGAGTTCCCCCAGTTTGATGTGAATCTGCGCTCGGCGGTGTCCATTGCCCGCCGGCTGCAGGATCCTCTGGCCGAGCTGGTAAAGATCGACCCCAAGGCCATCGGCGTGGGCCAGTATCAGCACGATATGCCTCCCAAGCAGTTGGACGAGGCTCTGGGCGGCGTGGTGGAGGATTGCGTCAATGCCGTAGGTGTGGACATCAACACCGCCTCCCCGTCCCTGCTGCAGCGAGTGGCCGGGCTCAACGGCACTACCGCGAAAAATGTGGTGGCCTACCGGGAGGAAAACGGCCCCTTTACCTCCCGCGCCCAAATCAAGAAGGTGCCCAAGCTGGGCCCCAAGGCCTTCCAGCAGTGTGCGGGCTTTTTGCGTGTGCCGGAGAGCAAGAGCGTCCTGGATAACACCGCCGTCCACCCGGAGAGCTACGACGCCGCCAAGGCGCTGCTGGAGCTGATGGGCTACACCTTGACCGATGTGAAGGCGGAGAAGCTGTCGGACCTTCCTGCCCGGCTCAAGGCCTATGGTGAGGCGAAGGCCGCCGCTGCCGTGGGTACAGGCGTCCCCACTCTGCGGGATATCACCGCCGAGCTGCTGAAGCCCGGCCGGGATGTCCGGGATGAGCTGCCCCAGCCCATCCTGCGCACCGACGTCATGGAGATGAAGGACCTCAAGCCCGGCATGATCCTCACCGGCACCGTCCGCAATGTCATTGATTTCGGCGCCTTTGTGGACATCGGTGTCCACCAGGACGGCCTGGTGCATATCTCGCAGATCTCAAGTAAATTCATCAAGCACCCCTCGGAGGTGCTGACCGTGGGCGATGTGGTAAAGGTTGTTGTATTGGATGTGGATGAAAAGAAAAATCGTATCGGCCTGAGCATCAAGCAGGCAAAGGACAGGGAATGATCCTTAGCGCCCCGACAGAAAAGGGGGCGAGTATCCAATCTTTCAATATGTGACCGCTGATCGTAAAAAACGCAGGGTGGGGAGTGAAACGCTCTCCATCCTGCGTTTTTAAATGACACCTGAATCGGAAGGGGCGCTTCCCATAACGCATCCCTTCCGGAGGTTGTACGCAGACGATTTATCCTTCCTTTATAAACGCCATAGTACGCAGATGCTTTTCTGCACGTCATTGCGGATTACGCAGATGGGACACTATAACGCTCCCGTTCGGCAGAGAGACCGCCATCACGCAGATCGCGGAGGAGGCAAGGGCCGCCGGAGCAGCCTTCAGAACCTGTTTTCTACCAAGGATGCGGTGACGCCGGATCTGAACCACCGCGTGCCGGAGATTGTCGGCCGCATGACCCTGAAGCAGGGCAAGATGAGAAGGCAATGCTGACAGATCGGCCGGGTAAAACCGGCTCAGTATCAGCCTTCGTGTATTTGTTGCCCATGGCTTGGCATATTTTTTGCTATGTGATTGTGCATTTCGACAGAAAAATGTGAAATATTTTGGTAACTTATCCCTGAGGAATGGCTTTGACATTTATCACGAAAGCTGGTAGAATAAAGAAAAAGTGGAAACGATACCGGAAAGGTTACCGGAACCGAGTTTTTATATTCTGCACCGGGAGGCTGCCCCATGACCATTAAAGATATTGCCAGACTCAGCGGCGTTGGCGTGAGCACGGTGTCCCGCGTTCTCAACGACCGCCCCGATGTGAGCGAGGAGAGCCGCCGCCGCGTGCTGCAGGTCATTGCCGAATACAACTACCTGCCCAACAATTCCGCTCGAAGCCTTGTGCGCACGAAGTCAGATGCCGTCGGCCTGGTGGTGCGCGGTGTGCAGAACCCCTTTTATACCGGCATTATCCGTGCCATTGAGCGGGATTTGGATGCGGCGGATTGTACCATGGTCATGCGGCAGATTGGCTCCTGCGAGGACGAGATCAAGTGCGGCGCCATGATGGAGCGGGAAAAGCGCCTGCAGGGCATCATTTTTCTCGGCGGCCGGTCGGATTACAGCCCGGCGGATACGGCCCTGCTCAATGTTCCCTTTGTCTGCTGCTCCTATACCAATACCTATGGGACCCTGGATCCCACAAAATACTCCTCCGTCTCCATTGCTGATGAGCAGGAGGCCTACCGCGCCGTGATGGATCTGGCACAAAAGGGCCATCGCCGCATTGCGGCTCTGTCCACGGATCCCCGGGATTGGTCCATTGCCCAGCTGCGCTGCTCCGGCTATGCCCGCGCCCTGCACGATCTGGGTCTGAGCCTCGAGGACGGGGAGATTATCCGCGCGGACGATTTCGCCATTGAATCCGCTTACCGCGCAGTGACCGAGCGGCTCAAACGCCCGGCAGACTTTACAGCCATCTTTGCCATCTCGGATGATATGGCCATTGGCGCCATGCGGGCCCTGCGGGAGAGCGGACGCTCCATTCCTGAGGATTGCTCCATCATTGCCATTGATGGCCTGACGGTTTCTGAGTATATTTATCCTATGCTGACCACGCTTTGCCAGCCCACCGATGAAATGGGCGCCAAAAGCGTGGAGATTCTGATGAGTGTCATTCACGGCGGTACCCATCGGCACCAGATCCTGCCCACCACGCTGCGCGCCGGCCAGTCTGTGCGCGACCTGACCCAGTGATTTTCCCGCGTAAACGCGTGAAAATAAATAAGAAACAAGGAGAATGATGAAGATGAAAATGAAGAAGTTCCTATCGCTTATTCTCGCGCTCGTCATGGCTTTTGCTCTGGTCGCCTGTGGCCAGAAGCAGGGCGGATCCGGCCGTGTGTTCTGGCTGAATTTCAAGCCCGAAGCTGACACCACCCTCCAGAAGGTCGCCGCCATGTATACCGAGAAGACCGGCGTTCCTGTCACCGTCCAGACAGCTGCCTCCGGCACGTACAATGAGACCCTGACCTCCGCCATGGATAAGGAGGCTCCTCCCACGCTGTTCGTTGTGGGCAACCAGGCCGCTGTGGGCACCTGGGGCGACTACTGCTATGATCTGAAGGATACCAAGGTCGCCGGTGAGCTGAGCACCGATGCCTATAACCTGTATGACGACAGCGGCAAGCTCTGCTCCATTGGCTATTGCTATGAGTGCTACGGCATCATCGTCAATAAGGATCTGCTGCAGAAGGCCGGCTATGAGCTATCCGACATCAAGAATTTTGAGACTCTCAAGGCTATTGCCGAGGATATCCACAGCCGCGCTGCGGAGCTGGGCTTTGATGCCTTCACCTCCTCCTCTATGAGCAGTGATTCCAGCTGGCGCTTCACCGGCCACCTGGCCAATCTCGAGTATTACTATGAGTCTGTGGATGATCCCGCTGCTTGGAAGACCTGCCCCGCCAGCATCAAGGGCACCTATATGCAGAACTACAAGAACCTGTGGGATCTGTACATCAGCAACAGCGCTGTGGATCCCTCCGCCCTGGCTGCCGGCGGCTATGACGCTGAGGCCGAGTTCGGCAAGGAGCAGGCTGTGTTCTATCAGAACGGTTCCTGGGAGTGGGCTGCTCTGACCGGCACTGAGGCTAATCAGTATGGCCTGGACAACCTCTCCATGATCCCCTTCTACTGCGGTGTTGCCGGCGAGGAGAAGGCTGGCCTGAATTGCGGTACCGAGAACTGCTGGGCCGTGAACGCCAAGGCTTCCGAGGCGGACATCCAGGCCACGCTGGACTTCATGTACTGGCTGGTCACCGATGCCGAGGCCTCTCAGATGCTGGTGAGCGAGCTGGGTATCCTGCCCTATAAGCAGGCTGCCAAGACCGCTAACGGCTTCCTGGGCGATGCTGACGCCTACACCGCTGCCGGCAACTACGTCATGCCTTGGGTCACCAACTTCCAGCCCAATGTGGACGCTTATCGTGACGGTATTGTCTCCGCTATGAACAAGTATGACGCCGATCGTACCGACGCCAACTGGGAGCTGGTCAAGACGGCCTTCGTGGATGGCTGGGCTACCCAGTATGCCGCTGCCAACGGCTAATTTGGATCAAAACCGGATACCCTAAAGCAAGCAAGGAGGGGCGGGCTTTCGCCCGCCTCTCCCGTTCTATCACGGCAGAGACCGCAGGAGGTCTGCGCTGTGCAACAATCTATTTTTTGATGGGAGTGATCGATTTGAAGCGCAAGAAAGGCTCTGCACCGGTCAGCCGGGCGCTGATCCGCCGCCCGCTTCGGCGCTGGTTCCCACTTTTTATGGGGCCCGTGGTCTGCGCTTTTATTATCGGATTTGTCTATCCGTTCTGTAAAGGCGTATATCTGTCCTTCTGTAAGTTTAAAACGACTTCGGACGCGGAGTTCATCGGCCTGGGGAACTATGTCAAGGCACTGCAGGATGCCAGCTTTATGCATTCCTTCTGGTATACGGGCCTGTTCGCGCTGGTGACGCTGGTTTTCATCAATGTACTGGCCTTCGCCGCAGCCTATGCCCTCACCCAGGGCATTAAGGGCAGCAGCCTGTTCCGCACGGTGTTCTTCATGCCCAACCTCATCGGCGGCATCGTGCTGGGCTATGTGTGGTCCATGATCTTTGACGGTATTCTCACCCGTTATAATACCTCCATTCTTCTGGAGACGAAGTACGGCTTCTGGGGCCTTGTGATCCTCATGTGCTGGCAGCAGATCGGCTATATGATGATTATTTATATCGCCGGCCTGCAGGCTGTCCCGGATGATATGCTGGAGGCGGCCAAGATCGATGGCGCCAGCCGCTGGCAGACCCTTTGGCGGGTCACCATCCCTAACGTGATGCCCTCCATCACCATCTGCACCTTCCTCACCCTTACCAATAGCTTCAAGCTCTTCGATCAGAACCTGGCCCTTACCGGCGGCCAGCCCTTCCTGATTCAATCCGACGGCTCCGCCATCAAGACTACAGAGATGCTGGCGCTAAATATCTATAACACATTCTACGGGCAGAATGTCTATGCCCGCGGCACCGCCCAGGCCAAGGCTGTGATCTTCTTCCTGCTGGTTGCCGCCATCGGCCTCATTCAGCTCCATGCCACCCGCAAAAAGGAGGTGCAGCAGTAATGAAAGGTACCCTTACCGCCGAACGACGCCGCAAATTGGTTTTGTCCATTGTGCTGGCGGTTATCTGCATCATCTATGTGTTGCCCATCTTCATGGTGGTGCTCAACTCCTTCAAGCTCAATACCTACGTCAAGACCGATACCTTTGCCTTTCCCAATGGGGAGAGCTTTGCCGGCTGGGCCAACTATATCAAGGGCATGACCTTCGGTAACTATCCCTTCTGGAAATCCGCATTTTACAGCTTGTTCATCACCGTGGTCTCCTCGGCGCTGATTTTGCTGTGTACCTCTATGGCGGCCTGGTATATCGCCCGGGTGGACAGCAAGCTCTGCCGCATCATCTATTACCTGTGTGTCTTTTCCATGGTCGTCCCATTCCAGATGGTCATGTTTACCCTATCTAAGACGGCCGACCGGGTCAAGATCCCGTTCTTCAACTTTGCTGACATGGCCTTTGACAAGGTGGCCCTCAATACCCCCTGGACCATTCCCATCATCTATCTTGGCTTCGGCGCGGGCCTTGCCATCTTCATGTTTGTTGGCTTTGTAAAGTCTATCCCCCTGGAGATTGAGGAGGCCGCCTCCATAGACGGCTGCGGTCCGCTGCGCACCTATTTTTCCGTGGTGTTCCCCATGCTGCGGCCTACCATGATCTCCGTGGGCATTTTGGAGATTATGTGGGTCTGGAACGACTATCTGCTGCCCTACCTCGTGTTGGACAGCACCAAGTATTTTACCATTCCCATCCACATCCAGTACCTCAAGGGCAGCTACGGCACGGTAGACCTGGGCGCGACCATGGCGCTCATTTTCCTGAGCATTCTCCCTGTCATTATTTTCTATCTTTGCTGCCAGAAATATATCATTAAGGGCGTCGCTGCCGGCGCCGTGAAAGGCTGACTCATATGGATCGTTCCGCTGGCATTCTGATGCCAATTTCCTCCCTCCCTTCGCCATACGGCATCGGGACCTTTGGCAAAGCGGCGTATCGCTTTGCGGATTTTCTTCACGAGGCAGGGCAGAAATACTGGCAGCTTCTGCCCCTTGGCCCTACCAGCTATGGGGATTCCCCCTACCAAGCCTTTTCTACCTTTGCAGGCAACCCCTACTTCATCGACCTGGACACCCTCATCGCAGATGACCTCCTGACCCAAACGGAGGTGGACGCCTGCGCTTGGGGGACGGAGCCGCGCTATGTGGACTACGGCAAGATATATGAGAGTCGATTCGCCCTGCTGGAAAAGGCCAAGGCCCGGGGCTGGAGCCGTGACCGGGAGGCGGTGGCGGCCTTCGAGGCGGAAAATGCCCGCTGGCTGCCGGATTATGCCCTGTTCATGGCGCTCAAACGCCGCTTTGGCATGAAGTCCTGGACGGAGTGGCCCGATGAGGGCGCCCGGCTGCACACTCCGGAAGCTGTTGCGCGCTACCGCATGGAGCTGCGGGAGGATGTGGAGCTGTTCACCTATATTCAGTTCCTGTTCTTCCGCCAGTGGAGCGCCCTCAAGCACTATATCAACGGCCTGGGTATTCGCATCATCGGCGATATCCCCATCTATGTGGCTATGGACTCCTCGGATGTTTGGAGCGAGCCGGAGAATTTCCAGTTGGACGAGAACAAAAAGCCCACAGAGGTTTCCGGTGTCCCGCCGGACTATTTCAGCGCAGACGGCCAGCTCTGGGGCAATCCCTTGTACGACTATGAGGCCATGCGTAAAAACGGCTTTGAGTGGTGGATCCGCCGCATCGGCGGTGCCACGAAGCTCTACGATGTTATTCGTATCGACCATTTTCGCGGCTTTGAGAGCTATTGGTCGGTGCCCTTTGGCAAGATCACTGCGAAGGACGGCCACTGGGTCAAGGGCCCCGGCATGTCCCTGGTGGGGGTGCTGACCGGTTGGTTCCACGATATTGAGTTCATTGCCGAGGACCTGGGCTTTCCCACGCCGGAGGTTACGCAGCTGCTGGCCGATTCCCGGTTGCCGGGCATGAAGGTGCTGGAATTTGCCTTTGACTCCCGGGACACCAGCAGCTATCTGCCCCATAGCTACGGCGAAAACTGCGTCTGCTATACCGGCACTCATGATAACGCTCCCCTGGCCCTTTGGCGCACGGAGGCGGATCGGGAGGATGTCGCCTTTGCCGCACAGTATCTGGGCCTGAATGAGCGGGAGGGCTTTAACCGCGGCATCATCCGTGGCGGCATGGGCTCGGTTGCGAAGCTGTTTGTTGCACAGATGCAGGATTGGCTGGACCTCGGGCCGGGCCACCGCATGAACGTCCCCGGTACCAGCTGCGGCAACTGGAAGTGGCGTATGCTGCCCGGGGAGGCGAGCCAAAGCCTTGCCAGCAGCATCCACGAGATGACCCGCATCTATGGCCGCCTTTGATAAAGCCCATAAGGCTCATAAAGCATTAAGCAGCCAACGCCTATGGCGTTGGCTGCTTTTTCAGCAGGGGATACAGAGGGAAGATATTTCAGCTTTGTTTTGCCGGGTATCAGGTGCGCTGCACCTGGCCATCGACCTCCGGGTGGGGCAGCTATCTGCAGCGGCGGCCCATCATAGGTTATAAACAAAAAGTTAAATAATGAATCATAGCGGTACCGCATGGGACGACGCAGCTTGCCATTGCCTACAGGGGCTGTTCTGCACCTCCTATTAAGGAGAATACTATGCCGCTGCACATCGGACGATGAGAAAAGCTCCATTTTTTTTCACAAACAGGGTAAGCGCGCTCTCTGAGTCAGCCAAGGTTTCGGCTTTGGCATTATCAGCGTGGCGAATTTTATGCACCGTATACCGGAATACCCTTCCGGTCATGTCGGTGAAGGTAAGCTCCTCCCCGGCGTCCAGCTGATCGATAAAATCGAAATTGCCATCCTCACTGCGTCCTCCCACGATCAGCGTACCGTCATACACGCTGCCCATAAACCTGGCTGGACGAAAGCTCTGCTCGGAGCTGTCCCATTCTGCGCTTACTGGCAGCTTAATGCCTCGGCCCGGGAGCTCCAGCAGGCCGATTACATCAATTCCGTCGATCTCCACGGCAGCCATGGCGCTGTCAGCGCGATTTTCGATAACACCCGCTGAGCGCTCCGGCAGAGCTGCTTCGATTTTTTCAATCAGAGAGGGAATGTCAGCTGCCCTTTGCTTATCCTGCGCCTGTCGCACGACGAATAATATCGCCGCAGCGCCCAGCAGCAAAACGCCCAGCGTAACAAGAAGGATGGAAAGCCCTTTACTTCGCACGGGACTTCTTCCTCAACACGATGCCCACCACCAGCAGCGCCAGCCCCGATGCAGCCATCAAGAGCACATACAGGGTCATATTGGTTGTGTCGCCGGTCTGCGGATGATTTCCTGCAGGCGTCTCCGGCTTGGTGTTGGTAATGCTGAAGGTGTCGCCGCTGCGCTGAATGCCCACCGTATAACCCTCTGGCACATTCACTTCGTTCACGGTCCATACGCTGCCATCATCAACAGCCTTCCATGTGTACATCCAGTTATTTTCAGCGCTGAGAGTCACGGTCTGCTGCAGCTGTCCGTCCCTGCGAACCTCCACAGAGACGCTAACCGGGCGATCCTGGCCGCCATCCCTCCAGGCCTTCACCGCTTTATAGGTGACCTCGCCCTTGGCTGGTGTGTGTACACTCATTTTTGGCCTTGCGGAGACGGAATACACCCACTGCCCCTCACTGTCCACCCCCGGCACGGCCGCCAGAAAGGATTCAAACACATAGTATTTGCCATCCTGCTCTGTGCGCACGGAGGAAACCAGGTATATGCCCGCAGTAAGATTATCAAAGACGACCTTGCCCCTCGCATCGGTTTTGGCAGTTTGGTCAGCCGCGATGCCATCGGCAAGAATATAGGAGTTCAGAGTGATGGTCATTTCATCCCACTCGCTCTGGGAGGAGGTGCCGGTGACCTGGATGGGGTATGACCGGAAGCTCCCGGCCAAAGCATACTGCGCATCCTCGGTAATATCCGCAATGTGCCAGAGCTTGATGTCTTGCCCGGCAAAGACCATTCCCTCGGAGGAATAGGTCACGCCCAGGGTGCAATCACTGCGCAGATGCACCTTTTCACTGGCCTCCGTGGTGGAGGCGGCGTGGGCGGTCACTGCTCCCGACAGGAGCAGTGCAGCAATCAGTATAAAGTTTGCGATCCGGTAGCTTATTCTTTTCATATCAGTTCTCCCTCGTCATTGATGGGAAGCTTCCGCTTCGCAGGCTTAAAGCAGACGTATAGAATGAGCAGCAGGATGATGGGCATTGCCACCACCGGTGTAACGATCAGCCGATCGATGATAAACGCATCCGATATAGCCCCAAAGGAGCGCATATCCTCAGATTCGATCCTGTGTCCGCGCACCAGCAGCCGATGGGAATTGATGCCATAGGGCGTGCAGGTGACCAGGGTGCAGAGTTCCTTCTCCTCGTCGATGAGCAGGTCGCTCACATCGTCCGGCAGCACGGTTTTAATTTGATCCACCTCATAAATAAAGGTCTTGTCCAGCACCGTGATCCGGAAGGTGTCGCCCACCTCCAGCTTGTCCAGATCCGAGAACAGCTTTGCGCTGGGCAGGCCCCGGTGTGCCGAGATAGCCGCATGGGTACCCTTTCCTGCAATAGGAAAGCTGCTGCCTTGAATGTGTCCGCAGGCGTGGTTCAGCATAGAGGGGTCCGTGCCGTGATAGATGGGCAGCTTCACCTGAATCTTGTCGATATCGATATAGCCGATGACGCCGTCGCCGGCGGCATTGAGGCAATCATCGTATCCGCTGATCTGCTGGTATTCCGTCAGCGGGAATGGCAGCGCCTTCAGCTCGCTATTGTATTCCTCCGCCCGCTCAAAATAGGCGGTATAGTCCTTAGGCGACAGACTCTTGACAATGGTGTCATAGTCCACGATGGCCCTGGATTGTGTGATGGAGTTCCAGTAGCTGCTGACGGACGGATACAGCAGGAGAGAGAGGCCCGCCAGGAAAACGCCCAGCAGTATTAAGGTGATTACTTTTCGCTTTCTCACGGGTTCATCTCCTGTTGCGTTCCAGGGCGCACGAAGCCGAACACACGGCTGTCCGGCCGCCTGCAATAGGCGGTGTCGGGTGTATTCGGATGCGTCCGCCTTGGAAAAGGATATGCCATCGGGAGGGCGGAGGCGAACCTCCGCCTCCCATGGCGGTGCAGTGTGTCAGGGATGCAGGATCAGAAGGATTCCTTGCTCATTCTCTTGTTGGTCACCAGGAATACGCCTGCGCAGATGACAGCCAGAGCGCCCAGGGCCACAAAGATCACGGTGCCGGTGCCGCCGGTTTCGGGCAGCACGGTGCCGGTGGAGTTGGCAACGCCCGTAGTCAGGGAATGGGCAGCTCCGGGAGCGGAGGCAGCGCCGTCGATGGTCGCAGAGCCGTTCTTGTCCAGCACGATGGTGATGTCCTTGGTAAGCTGGTTGTAGCCGGCGGGGGCGACGGTCTCCTCCAGGCTGTAAGTACCGGCCTGCAGACCGTCAAAGCGCGCAGCGCCGTTAGCGTCGGTGCTGACCTCAGTGGCAGCGCTCTTGTCATCGACCCAAGTAACGGCCTTGGTGGCGGCGTCACACTTATAGTACTTGCCCTCGTTGTTTTTCAGCACGAACTTAGCGCCCTCCAGCTTGGTATCTGCATTGTTGGCTGCGTACTTGTTGATGACAATATTGAAGGAGAACACATCCACCACCACGGTGGACTCCTCAAAGGAGGTATTGTCAGCGGGGTTGTTGCTGTACTTGAGCGTAGCGGTGTTGGTCTCCTTTTCGCGCTGGATAGCTTTCTCATTGACGGTGGCAGTGTAGGTGATGACTACAGGTGCGTCGATCTGATCCTGATAGTTTATCATATTGACGCTGGCCACAAAGCCGTTCTCATTGTTGGTGATAGTCGCAGCGCCAGTCACATCCACGCCGCCGATGGTGACCTTGACGTCATTGTTGAAGGTCAGCCCCTCGGTCATGGTATCTGTCACCTGATAGGTAAACTCGGTGTAGCCCTTGGTGGAGGGAACCTTGCCGGTGATGGTGTAGGTGAGCACTTGACCGATTTCCACAGTGAGGTTGTCGTCATTCACAACCTTTTCGATCTGCGGCACTTCGTTCTTGTCGCGAATCTGAATATCCTTGGCAGTAGCCAGCTCGCAGACAGTGCCGCTGGTGCCGGATACAAAGTAGTAGCCCAGGGCAAGGCCGGAGGCCTTCATGGTGTCACCAGCCTTGGTAAAGGCGGTGCCGGTGCCGAGAGAACCCACATTCGTTTTCAGATGCTGGGCAAAGGAGGCGGCGGAGAAGCCGGCACCGATGCTCACATTATACTTGTTCGTGTTAGCAACGGCTGTTAGGTTGAGGCCGTTGGCGGCCACATCGGCGTATGCCTTGACGGCAGAAAAGGCGGCGTCGGTATCGCTGATGGTGTAGGAGTAGTTGTCGCCAGAGTAGGTCACGTCAAAGATCTTGTAGGCGGTGTAGGTGTGATCCCCCTGGGGATTGGTAATGGTGATGCTGCCGGTGCCTGCTGCAAAGGCGGGCACAGCCAGAGCCAGCGTCATGGCCAGGGCCAGCAAAACCGTGAAAAGCTTTCTCATCGTTTTCATCGTGCGTATCCTTTCTGATTTAAAGTAGTTTAATGGAAACGGATAGTTCCTACGGCGCGGGTACAGGTATATTTTGCGTGGGCAGGAGAGGAAACAAAAGCGTTAATCACCCTCCTTTCCGTACTTGCGCCTCAGAAGACATCCTGCAATTACGGCAGTGAGCATCAGACCGATTCCGGCATACAGAAAGATTCCCCGGCCGATGCCGCCGGTTTCCGGCAGTGCAACGATGGATGTATTGTAGATATCCATGGCCGTGTCATCGCTCATAGTAAAGGTATAGCTGCTGCTTCCGGCGAGGACGGTGCCGGTGCTGGGATCCTTCATAATAACGGTGTAGCCGTCTGTGGTGGTTTCCGTCACGGTGACCTGAACACCCTTGGGGATGCCCGTAATGGTGGTCGACTCGCCGTTTTTCAGAGTAACGCTTTCTGTCTTCGGCTTGCCGCCGGCATCCGCATAGGAAACGGTAAAGGTAAAGCTGCCTGTGGTGTCGGGAGCTCTCACGATTTTCTTTAGCGTCAGGGCTCGCCCGGCATCCGCATAGGTGTTGGTGAAGGTGAAGCCCGTGTCTGTGTTGCCCTGCAGCGGCACAGCGGCGTTCGTATCCGTCACAGTCAGGTTAAACCCATCCAGCTCTGCGCCGCTCTCTGCAATCCTGTAGTAATCACCGAGCTCCTGATCCTTCATGGAGATACGGGCGGACAGTGTCCAGGAGCCATCTTCGTTGGGCGTCCAGCTGCCCAAATTTGTGGCGGTGTACGTCTTGACGGTTTCGGGATTGGTAAAGCTGCTGTTAGTGGACTTTTGAACCGTAAAGGTCAGCTTTCCGGATAGCAGCTGCAGGTCATCCTCCGTCAGGGGACCTACCACATGCTTTGTCAGCGTGAAATAGGGCTTTTCTGAGGAAACCGGCGGGATCTGCTGGCTGAACCACACGTTGTCAATGTGGTTGCCGATGTAGTTTTCGTTATTGTATGTGCTTACGGCCATGAAGAAGAATCGGGTCTCATACTGCCCTTCCGGGATGGTGTACTGTCCGGAATGGGTGGTCCACACGCCTTTTTGGGCGGATAGATTACTTTCAACCGTGGCACCATAATTGCTCGGATTATTCAGCACCTGCTGCAGCTGCGCCTGCGTGGTAATGCTCTTTGCTCTGCTTTCCGGCATCATGACCACGGCCATGGTATCCGTTCCGTTCCGGCCGCTGTGGTCCACGGACCAATACATGGTGGTTCCCGGGATGGTAGCTATGGTTTGGTACAGTGCGCCCACGGCGCCGGCGTTGATCTCGGCATACTGCGTTCCGTTCGTTGCGGTGCCCTGATTGTGATATTGGGCTGCTTGATTCTTGTGATCAGAGGTGCCTGTATCAATGATCTCAATGTAGTGCTTACCGTCATTTTGCTGCGTCGAACCAGTCGGGTATGTAGGCTGAGCGCCTTCCTCATTTGACGCGGTGGTTTTCCAAAACAGGCCTGTAGTCCCCTCGGGCACAAATTCCTGGAATTCGTAGTTGGTCAGATCCGGTGCCTCAAAGCTGCCGTTCAGAACGGAGGCCTGATAGGTGGTGTTGGTGCGGACAGCCGACACGCTGTTATATTCGGTGCCGTCCACCTTCAGTACGGCCTTGTATGTCACGGAGGTTAGCGTGTCGCTGACGGTTCCGCCGTCCAGAGCCAGGAACAGCTTTTCGCCACGGGCCCCGCTGATGTTGGACACGGTGTTGCCGCCAACAGTAAAGTTTTTCGCCTTTACGGCCGTATAGGTCGCTCCGCCGTCGGTACTCTTATACCACAGATACCGGACGGTTTTTCCCTCCAGCGCCGCAGCACCGCCGGTGACGGCTGCCTCATAGCAGCCGGAAGCGGAAACATTGTCATTGATGGTAAGGGTCACATCTGTGATAAGGCCGCTGGCGGCAGGCGCCCGGGCCGGGGTGCTGTTGACCGCCGCGTCGTCCTCGGGCGTATCGCCGTTTGCTGCACCGGTGCTCCGAACTGCATCCCCCGGCACATTGCCGCCTTGGGCTGCATCGGTGGGGACATCTCCCCTGGGTGTCTCATTGGAGGGATCGTCCCCGGTGGGCGCATCGCTGGCTGGTGTTTTGTCAGCGGGGACATCACCGCCGGTCTCGCCGCTTGGCGCCTCGCCCTCCGGATTCATGAAGCATGCTTCCGTATGCTTATGCTCCTCCACGGTACACACCAAACCCTGGGGCTCGGTGGCGGGAACGGATACGACGCAATCCGCCGTGTGCTGGTGTACGATCCCCGTAACCAGACCGCAGATTAGGTTGTCACCGTCATAGCATGCGTCTGTATGGACGTGCTCGTCCTGCTCGGCCAGCGCACACAGCAACTCACCGCTATCATCAAAGCAGAAGCTGTCGTGCTTGTGGATGATGTACTCGCCCTGGCCCAGATCGGCCCCGGCGGTGCATTGGATCTCCTTGTGGGCCGGCGTACCGGGAAGCTCGTAGCAATCGTCCGTGTGGACGTGCTCGGCAATGCCGCAGTAGGTATCCGGCGTGGATTCCATGGTGATAGCCGGCAGAATGAGCGCATACGTCGTCACAAAGACCACAAGGCATATGGGCACAGATAAGATCTTGTACCAGGTGCGCTTCCGGCGGTGCTTCTTGTTCAGCTGTTCAGCCTGCGAATGAATGTCCCTGTTCATGCAAATTTCTCCCCGTATTTCCAGGCGATGTTAGTCCACGGAACCGATCCGCTTGATCGGCCACACTCTGAAAACGATTTTGCCTATGATTTCTTCTTTTTCCACGCAGCCCACCAGGGACGACCGGGAGTCAACACTGCTTTCCCGGTGGTCGCCCAGGACGAAAAAGGAATTCTGAGGTACGGCGTACGGATATTCAATGTCGGCGGTGCCATAGGATTTTTCAGTTAGGTACGGCTCATCCAGCATGGTATTGTTCACATATACGTCGCCGCTGTCGGTGATGACAACGCTGTCGCCGGGGCAGCCGATAATGCGCTTGACAAGAACGCGGTTGTTATAGTAAAAGGCGATTATGTCACCGGTTTTGAACTGTGGGGACTTCACCGACACCACGATCTCCCCCTCCTGCAGATTCGGGTTCATGGAGGTGCCGTATATCTGCAAAACCGGCAGCAGCAGCGTAGCCACCAGCACACTGATCGCGGCCACGATCACCAGCGTATAGATGGTGCTGCGCAGCAGCTTTTTGTATCGGCTGTGATATTTTTCTCGGTTGAGTTCGCCGGTGAGCTCGTCCACGGAGGGCACAGCCGTATCGGTTGCTTTGTTTTCTGGTTTCATACGGCCCTTTCTCCTCAATCAGGTGTGCGTGTTCAAAAACTCCTTGAACTGCTGGTCAAAGAGTTCAATGCGCCGCTTGGCTTCCTTGTCCGCATCGGCGAGAATAGCCTGCCGCTGCACCTCGGCGGCATTGATGATCTCGTGAGCCTGGGCCTCGGCCTCGGCAATAATGCGCTCGGCGTTGCTCTCCTGCTCCCGGAGGCTATCCAGATACTGCGCGGCTGCCTGGTCGGCTGCCTCAAAGATGCCGTTTAGCTTCAGGGCCGCCTCTGCCAGTGAGCCGGAGGTGGTGATGGCAATCTTACGCCGTTCCAGTTCTTTTTGGGCGGCCGACAGATCCTCCTCCACGCGGTTGAGCCTCTTGCTCTGCGCAATAAGCATTTCCAATAGCTCTGCGCGGTTTAATTTTCTCAGTTCTTTCTCTGTCACTGTCGTGCCGCCTTTCCCCTGTTTCCGCGATGTCCCGGACAAGCGAACCCCGGCAGAAACCATATTATTCTACGCATTTATATACATTATAATATTTATAGAAATTATATCATTGATTTTCCGGGGGCGCAAGCGATGTGCGCACATTTTTACGCTCGTTCATAAAATATTCACAATTTAAGTGCTATTTTTCTCCTTATTTCGCGCTTGCCGGATTTATGGAGGAAATGGGCGCGCAGAAAGCACGACCGGCTGCAAAAAAAGCCCCCGGTGTTACCGAGAGCTTTTTTGGCAAAGAACCGTAATAATTATGATAGAAACCCGTTAAGGGGGTTCAATTCGGTGCAGAGGGGGTGTAGTTCCCGATTTTAGCGGGCGCATTGGTTTCCCTTTTAGGCGACACATTTTTCTGCGCTGTTACACCTTCTTGAAATTAAGTCAGATCGACCTTCAAACGCTCGGCGTGGCTCATCATGTGGGCCGGGAACTCGGAGGTGAATTTGCTGCCGTCGGTGAAGCCCCAGAGAAGCTGCGCTGTTTCGCCGCCATTTGTCAGCCGCACAAGGCCGAGATTCACCTCCGGGGCGACCTGCACATTCTTATGGGATCACGCCGAACCGTGCTGTAATCTTCTGCAGCTGCTCAGCGATATGGGTTTCCGCCATGGCACCTATCTGTGGGATCCGGCTTACAAAGGGCTTGACGATTATATCTGGGAGTATCTTTTCCGGAAAAAGCAATCAAAATAATGGGGAGCGGCGAAGAAACATTTTCGTCGCTCTTCTTGCTTTGGAGCAAGGAAAATTGTATTTTACGGGCTGGTGATATATAATAAAATATGAAAAGACAATATTATGACGATTGTGACCGCTTTTTTTCGCCTCCGAACAAAAATATTGCAAACATATGCTTGCGTTTGATGACAAAGCAGCATATGCTATAAATAAGAAAGGGGCGACTTACTATGGCAAATTCTTTAATTCAGTTCCGCACTGAAGAGGCATCCCGAATCAAGGCGATGGCGATCTGTGAAAGGCTCGGTATTGACCTTCAGACATATATGCGCATGTGCATTTCAAGGCTGATTCAGGAAAACGGCATTCCGTTTTCTATGAAGCTTGATGACCTGTCGGATAACAAAGCTGTTAGGACAATGAAATCTGCCGGTCGTGCAGCTGAAGAAAATGACATCGCCGATATGACATTGGATGAGATCAATGCTGAAATTGCCGAGGCGAGAAAACAGGTGTAAAAACTGCCATACTATGCGGTTATTGATGATAGAACTCAAGAGCCAAAACTAATGATGCGGGAGGAGAAAAACATGAGCAAGGAGCAATACATCGAGTTTCCGGAGGAATACACACGCCGGGAGCTGAACGCCCGGTATCGGGAAATCCCATTAAAAGATACGACCTCACGCCTTCTGCGCAAGTATTTCAACGCGATGGCAAACCTCTACGGCATCATCCCGCTGCACAAGGCGAAGGAGATTATCTTCTCCCTCAGCCCGAAGCTGGTAACGGAAGACGAATTTCTTGCCTTTGCTGAGATCGCCCGTCATGAGTGCGAGGACTACTACATTCTGGGTGGAGATGAACTTTACACGGATGTCAAGCATACAAAACCCCTTGACCGCGAGATCATTGACGTTACCCTGATTGGGGAGCCCATCGACCTTTTCATGGAGACGAGGCGAAGCCAGCAGGAAAAGCCTTACTATGTGCCGGACAAAAAGCATCTGCTGGAATACGATGATCCCTTCTACTGCGAGGACACTCCGGAAAAGCAAAAGCTGCGGGCATTCCTGAAAGAACGTTGCAACCTGAATGACGAGCGCGAAAACGCTGTTTTTGAAGATCTCGTATATGTTGTCCGTTCGGTTGCTGTTCAACCAGTCGATGTTCTCAACCATTTGGAGAAGTTGGGTGTTCAGCTCAGGTCTCGACGGGATGTAGAGCGTTTCACCGCATTGTACAGTGCATTTCATAATACGACGCGGATGCCTTGCAACCGTGGCTATACGCCGGATGAGATGGTGCAGATGACGCCACCGGAGGAACGCTTCAAGTCGCTCTCTCTTGGTCCGAACATCCGAAAGTCCCTCCAAACCGGCGAAATGGACATTGAAGACTTCCGCAAGCAGATTCTCACGATGGAATTGCCCAGCGAGGCAATGCGCTTTGACCTTCTGAAACAGCTTGCAGACATCGAGACTTCCACTCCCCGGGCGGAGAAACAGAAGAAGGTCGGGCGCAATGATCCCTGTCCCTGCGGCAGCGGCAAGAAATACAAGAGGTGCTGCGGAAAATGACGATCCCATTAAAACAGGTCATTCAGGCAATCGAAGAAGCAAATGAAGTCTTCACGAGCTTTTGGGACACAAAGACCGCAAGACCGTCTATCTTGCCGACCCGCTGATGGTGGATATGGCTGGGCTGTTGCGGAGTATGCAACGCCGGAAGAGCTTTTCGGGTACGACTTTATCACCTCCGCCTATCAGCGAGACCCGCAGGAATCCAGAGAGCGCATGATGCAGCATCTTTCCTCCGTCCTGCCGGGTGTGTCTGCACAGCAGCTTACGAAGATATTGAAAGGATAAAACACCATGAGCAAGAAACTTGTAGCGTATTTTTCTGCGTCCGGTGTGACCGCGAAGGTTGCCGAGACGCTGGCAGAAGCAATCGGCGCGGACATCTTTGAGATCGAGCCGAAGGTGCCTTACACGGAGGCGGATTTGAACTGGGTGGACAAGAAAGCCCGCAGCACGATTGAGATGAACCATCCCGCCTCACGACCGGAAATTGCCGTGAAACGGGACAACATGAAGGACTACGACACAATCTTTGTGGGCTTCCCGATCTGGTGGTACGTTGCGCCGACGATTATCAATACATTTCTTGAGAGCTATGATCTGACCGGCAAGACGATTATCCCGTTTGCAACCTCTGGCGGGAGCGATATGGGCAAGACGAACGAGCGCCTTGCGCCGAGCTGCAAAGGCGCAAAACTGATGGACGGCAAGGTCTTCAAGGGCAGTGTCGGGCATCAGGAGCTTGCGGCGTGGGTTGAAGGACTTGGACTTTAAGGGGCAGACAAATCGGAATTTGTGGAGGTGATCTACATGGCAAAACACGAGTTTGGAATTATGATGGATGCTCCTCAGCAGGGCAAGCGATATGACGAGTATGAGCCGTGAAAATATGCCTGTATTTCTGTTGATGACGCCTATTTGGAAGGCGTTGTCGAAAGGCTTACATCCATTGACTTCTATTGGCATACACTTTCCGTCAAAGGCAAAGGGCTTGCATACTGTGGTGTTACACTTGTTCCACCATGTTCGCTTAAGGCATTTATTGATGTCGTTGCAGATAATTCTGAACTATCCGAACTGAAAAAGCTGTTAGAAAAGGCATTAAGCAATAACAAGTGGGTAATTCATTACGGACTCTGATAGAGACAAATTGATGAGCGTTTTTGCCATATCTTTATCAAGGGCTGTTCCAGAGAAGATTACACCGGCTTCTTTCGGACAGCCGGTTACATAGAGCAAAATACTACCCCTGTTTGTGATTCAGAACAGTATTGCATTTGCGCCGAAATATAGACGGATGGAGATATAATGAGTTCTTCCTTTTGCCCTTTGGTTTTGTTTGCTGTTGCCATAGTAAAATGCTCCTTTCCGACAACGGGGCATAGCAAAGGCAAGTGTATTTTACTATGCCCGGTTGCCTTTTTCGATTATGCGGTTATAGCAGCTTTTGCGAAAGCAGCAGGTCACGGAACTGCTGCAGCACGCTTTGCTTACCGTCGGTACTGAAATGGGTGGATATCTCATAGACCGTGCCGCCGATTTTCATTGTGTAATTGCCGATGCCGTAACGCTGTAATTTTCCGTCCTCGATACGCTCTCCGGTGCTGTCAGGAAGGAACGCATCAACATACGCAAAATCCTCGGCGCTTTCCATTCGTGGCGGTGTAGGCAGCCATATCAGATTCGGATTAAAGATGATTCCATCGTTTCTGTTTTCCATATTCTCACCTTACCTATTGACAAACTCTAGGGGGAATGATAGCTTTAAAAGGTGGAGCCTATTTGGAAGGAAATTTTAAATACAGGAGGGGAACGAGGTTTTGCGGGTCTCCCGGCCGCTCTGTGCCGACGGGAAGTCGGCGATCTTCTGCGTGGATTATCTGCCGGCCAAACTGATCGCGGAGGCGGGTTATCAGCCGGAAGATCTGGAGCCGCCTATTTCCCATTTCCTAAATAAATCTGCCATACCAATGTGGAGACGAACCTGGCGGAGCTGCGGGCCAAACACCGGAGGTCACTCAGTACAGCTTCCGCACCAACGGCAGCCACTACGCCGGTGAGGCCGGCATCAAGACCGTCGGCATGGGCCTCTCTCGGGAGAATCTGGCCCACACGGATGACGAGGATACGGAGACCATCGCCCGGGCCTGTGACGAGGCCGGTGCAGATGCGATTACCGCCATTGATTCCATCGGCCCCACCTACCGGGTGGACATCACCACTGGCCGCCCCCTGATCGGTGGACATGGCTATGGCTACATGACCGGTGCGCCCATCCTGCCCATTGCCCTGCGCTATGTGCATGATATCGCCGCAAAAACCAACAAGGATCTCATCGGCCTGGGCGGCGTGACC
>DPPB01000029.1:65421-124872 GCA_003539495.1 Oscillibacter sp.
CTGCAACCGGTGCGTAACCGCCTTGGCTTACCGGGCCCGCTCCTTTGACGAGCAGGGGAATATGCATGTGGATGCAAATCAATGCCGCGTGTGCGGCCTGTGCTTTGGAATGTGCAATAAAAAGGCCATTTACATCCGGTAAAGGCGGGGGAGTAAGGAGGGGCGTATGAGGCGGAGGGATTCCAAACTGACTATCAGCAACGCGCTGATTTTCTATCTGTTTATGGGCATCGTGCTGCCGGTGTGCCTGTTCGGCATGTGCTTTACGCTGGTCATGAACCATACTCTGCGCAAAAACGCCCACGAGGCCGCTGAGCAGGCGGTGGAGACCAGCGCCGTCCAGGTGGATAACCTCATCTCCGGCATCAGCTATACCGCCTCCTATATCATCGGCAGCAGCGATGTGCTGGAAAAAGTGCAGACCATAGAAGCCGATCCTACCTCCGCCGATGCCATGTGGGCCCGGGAGTATCTGATTAAGTGCGTGCGCAGCCTCGGCAATATCGCCCTGTATGCCTACAATCCGGACGTTTCCATTATCACGACCAACGGCATAGTGGTGGGGGTAGACTACATCCATTACCTTGACCAGGAAGACGTAGACGAGCTTTTTGCACTGCCGGTTTTCGATGATAGCTTTTCCGTGTGGCACGAGCCCCAGTCGGATGCCGTAACGGCGGACCTGGTCAGCTATTGGACCATCCGTACCCGGGGGGAGATCGCCGCCCTGCTGCGCATATCCATCCCAGAGCACGCTCTGTGGGATAACCTGGCCAACCATGCCCTTCTGCAGCATCATTTGGAGCTCCGGTATCAGGGCAACACCATTTGCGTCAAGGAGTTTGACAACAGCGCAGAATACGCTGACCCAATGGATTACTCCACGTTCCTGCGAAACTGGAATATGACGTTTGTAGCCACCATGCCCACCGCCATTGTGGAAAGCGACCTGGTGCGTCAGGTGCTGCTGTTTCTGCTGTTTTTCCTGCTGCTGCTGGCGCTGCTGTTTATCATCATTATCCGGGTCGCCCGGCGGATCTCCCACCCCATTGAGCAGATTGATTCGCAGATGTGCCGCCTGCAGAAGGGAGATACCAGCCTGAGCCCCGTGCTGGACAGCTATCAGGAGATCCACTCGCTGTCCGAAAATCTCAACGAACTGGCCCTGCGGATCGATGGACTGGTAGAAAAGGCCGCCCAGGAAGCTAAGCAGAAGGAGCAGATCTATTACGAGACCCTAATGGCGCAGATCAACCCGCATTTCCTGTATAATACGCTCAACGGCATCAAGTGGATGGCGGTCATCAACGGCAACTCCGCGGTAGCTGATATGCTGATAAAGCTGGGCAACAACCTGCGCTATTCCTTCGACCATAAATCCACCTATATCACGGTGGAAAAGGAACTGGCCTTCCTGAAGGACTACTTTGCCCTGCTGCAGATGCGCTTTGGCAGCGGCATCATCTTTCTGACGGACATTCCCCAAGAACTGCTGTATGAGCCGATTCCCCGGTTCTGTATCCAGCCGTTTATTGAAAATGCCATGTCCCACGGCTTTGAGGGGATGTCGGAGGGCGAGATCATCCTGAGCGCCGCCCAGGAAAACGATACCCTGGTGTTCCGGGTTCAGGATAACGGGGCCGGGATGGAGCCGGAGAAGGCCCAGGCCCTCCTGCAGGGTCAGGGGGAGTCAGCCACATCCACGGGACTTGGCGTATGGAATGTGCAGCAGCGGATCCAGCTGCTCTATGGCCCCCGGTTTGGGCTGGAGATTCAGTCTCGGCCGGGCCAGGGCTGCACCGTCACCATCCGTCTGCCCATGCAGAATGGGCTTATGTAAGAACCGGCGGTGCAATCGAAAAAAGGGACATCTGCGTGGAGGGGCGGAGGTGCTGGCTTTTTCCGCACTTTGGGATTATAACAATGGATCATGTGCAGCATATAAGGAGGGATAGGTCATGGCCATAGTCTTGATTGCTGAGGACGAATACCTGGTACGGGTGGGTTTACGGACCTGCCTCGATTGGGAACGCCACGGTTTTATTCTGCTGGATGACGCAGTCAACGGGGAGGACGCCTATCAGAAAATACTTCGCCACCGGCCGGATATTCTGCTGCTGGATATTAAGATGCCCCGGATGGACGGCTTTGCGCTCCTTGCAAAGCTCAGAGAGGAGAACATCGATGTCCATGTGATCATTTTAAGTGGCTGTGACGACTTTGACAGTGTGCGGACGGCCCTGCAATATGGGGTCCTGGATTATATCAATAAACTGACTGTCACATCCTCGGAGCTTTTGCGCGCCCTCAATAAGGTTCCCTCTCTCCCTACGGCCAAGCCGCCCAGGGATGAGCAGCAGCCGGCGGGTGTCTCTCCGGATGCGGTGTTTCAAAAGCTGCTTGCCGGGGAGACGTGCAGGCAGGAGGAACTCGAGTGTCTGTTTCCTTCCGGCTATGTACTCTGCATCTTTGTGGCGCCCCGTCCGGACGGGACAACGGTGTCCTCCTCGCTGCTGGCCAGCATGTCGTGCCAACAGCTGAAGAATAATAACATCGACTTCATCGCCCAATATGGGGCGGGCGGCATGGTGGTCCTGCTGATTCCTGCCGGGCAGGATCCCATGTCCTGCACGGCCACGCTCTACCGGCAACTGCACGTAACGCTGGATACCATGTGTGCCGTGGGCTGCAGCGATCTTTACTGCAATCCCGGAGAGATTTACGAAAAATACACCTTTGCCCGGCAGATCGAGGAACTGACTTACTGGGGCTCCGCCGGGGGCATCCGGTCCTATGATGGCCGCCTGGCGCCGAAGGCGGATTGCTCCGCACTGGTGAGCTCGGCGTCCAAGATGATCCAGAACTACATCTGGCTCAGGGATCTGTACAGTACGCTGCATCAGATCGACGTTCTGGCTGCTGCCCTGCAGGAGCGGGAGGATCTGACGAAGGACTACTTTGTACACTACATGCTCTCCATCCTCGCGCTATTTCCCGCCAAGGGGATGGAAAAGAAGTTCTTCACCGCTCAGCAGCAGATCGTTGCCTCCGTCACCTGGCTCAATGCCAAGGGCGCGCTGGAAGCATTTGCCGCGCAGTATTTCAAGGAAAATGGCTTCCATTCCCAGAAGTATTCGTCCATTGTGTCCAAGGCAATAATGTGTGTGCTGGATGACCCCGGGCATATTGTCTCCTTGGCGGAGGCCGCCCAGCGGATCAACGTGTCGGAATCCTACTTGAGCCAGCTGTTCAAGCGGGAGACTGGGGAAAATTATAATTCCTTCGTGCACCGCTACAAGGTCAACCAGGCCAAGGAGATGCTGCAGAGCAACATGCTCATCTACGAAGTCTGTGACAAGATAGGCTATGAAAACGCCAACTATTTTGCCAAGCTGTTCCGCCGCTACACCGGCTGTACGCCCAACGAGTACAAAAAGGAGGCCCGGGAGGCGGCCAAGCCACCCAAACCATAAGACAAAAAAATGCCGGGAAGGAGGGCCATTTAGCTCTCCTTCCCGGCATTCCTGTGTGCTTTCTATGGCTATTCGTATTCAGGCGCAGCCGCTGAAGCGGCTGTGGCCGATGGCTGGTGGATAGATTCCGTTTGTCTGGTGCGGTCAATCTCAATAGGGCTGGCCCTTCCAGAACTCGCGAACACACTCGGAGAAGTCCTGGCAGATGAGGTTGCCGTTGACATAAACCTTCTTGATGTCCTTGGGATTCTTTCTCCAGAACACCTCGGCCACCACATTCTTTTCCGTCAGCTGAATGGCGGCGTTGCCGTTGATGATCGCGGTTTTCAAGCAGCAGCCCTCCTTGATGGTTTTTCAGTGCTCTGTGCTGTAATACGCCGTGCGGCGCAGAATCTCCTCCGTAGGGAACGTCCCCTCGCGCAGGTACTGCTCCACCATGGGGCGGGTGGGAATCCCAGCCCGGCCGCCGATGGCGGTGCATTTGATGGCGGAGACGGCGCTGGCATAGCGAGCGGCCCCCAGGCCGGTGCGGCCCATGCACAGGGCAGCCAGATACCCACCATGGAAATCGTCTCCTGCGCCGACGGTATCTACTACGCGGATGTTCTTTTGAAACGCCGGGACCTCAAAGAACGCTCCATCCGCATAGCCGCGGCAGCCGCGGCTGCCAAAGGTGAAGATGACGGTGGACAGGCCCAGGCGCAAAATGGAGCGGACATGATCGGCAAACGCCCCGCCCCCAGGGAACATATCTCGGTAAAATTCCTCGGAGCCGATGAGAATATCCACCATCGGCAGGGCCTTCCGGATCTCCCGGGAATAGTAGTCGGCGTCCAGGCAGACCTGGGTGCCGGCGGACCGGGCGATCCGGGCAGCGCGGCGGTCGGTTTCGTCCATCCGGCACAGATGCAGGTACTTCGCCCGGGCGATGTCCTCGGCAAAGCCGTCCACGTCTGCCGCAGTTAGTCCCGGCTGCCGGGTGTCGTGATGCCACAGGATCCGCCGTCCGCCGGAGGCGGTGTCGGACAGAACGATGGACCAGCCCTCCTCATAGCCGGGGATCTGGCGGATGGCGGCGGTGTCCACTCCGTGCCGCTGCAGATCCTCCACCAAAAAGCGGCTGCGCCGGCTGTCGCCGCACACCGCCAGCAGCTTGCAGGGGATTCCCTGCCGCCCGGCGGCCGCCAGGGCGGAGCATACCTTGCCGCCCCCCTGGAAGCTACTGCCTTCCACAAAGGCGGAGCCGTTTTCTGCGGGCATTTCGGGCAGCGTGACCAGTTGGTCATACCAAAGGATGTCGATACCCACGATCTCTGCGTGATTCATAAAAATACTCCTATCCGTTGGATGTGCGGAGACTATCCGCCGTTCAGGGCCGGTCAAAGGACACCGGCAGGTACTTGCAGGCCTCCTCCACCGCCCGGGTATGGTCTCCGTATACGCCGGCCACATGGTGGATGTACGGCCCGCAGACCAGCTTGCGCTCCCAGCGAGGCCAGTCGTCCACTTCGGCCCAAACATAGTTGCCATTGGTCAGGGGCCCCTGACAAGTGTGCGCAGGCCCGGCCAGCAGCTGGTAAGTGCCGCGGCAGCCGTCAAAGCGCACCAGCGTCAGTGATCCGTCCTTCAGTTCCCACTGCCCCATGGATTCAGAGAGGAAGGCGTGGCCGCCGCTCTTTTTCAGGCCCTTGGGGAAGGGGCCGCAGTGCCACAGCAACTCTGCGTTGTCGTTGGTAGGATGGCGCTGGGTCAGATCGGCCAGGAAAACAGGCTCGGCACCGTTGTTGCAGGCCTGGGCAATGAGCATGCTGATAGCGCCGTGTACATCGTTTTCGCAGGCCACAGGCAGCCCCTTGTCAATGAGATTGCCGAATACGGCGCAAGGCCGGATCCCCAAAGATTCGCCGAAGATGTTCCAGCATTCACTGACCACGGAACTGCAGCCGTTTTCTGCCGCGAATTGCTCGATAGCCAGCTCCAGGCCAGCCATGTTGCGCAGGGACTGCTGATCCATCCGGGAGGTATCCACACCAGCAGCGGTATAGCCTTCCAGGACGGCCTTTGCCTCGGGGGTATCCGCCAGCGCCTTGGCGGAGGAGAGGATTTGGGTGGCCGGTACGGGGATGACCTCAAAGCCGAAGCGTTCCAGCAGCTCGCTTTCGTTGATCATTACACTGAGGAAGGGCTGGGGCCGGACGCTGATCTGGGCGATGCGGGTACCCCGCAGATTGGCGACGATGCGCGCGGCGGTGAGGAAATCCCGGAATCCATCCCGGAACGCTGCGTCGTCCATCATGCAGTTTTCAATATAAGTAAAGGGGACGCCGCCGCGGTAGAGAGCCTTGCCGCTGGCAAAGAGGCCACATTGGGTGTCCGTTGTGCGCCAGGCAAAGCCGTTGGGGGCTTCGTCCCGCTCGCCCCACAGCAGCAGGGGCACCTGCATGGCCCGGCCCAGCCGCAGGACAGTCTCCTCCTGGCCAAAGTTGCAGTGGGGGATAAACAGGGCATTGACTCCCTGCTCCCGGAACCGCTGGATGATTCTGTCTGCCGTATGGATGTCCGACATCATGCCGTCTGGGCTCAATCCCTCGATGCCCACCATCTGCACATCATACTGTGCACACAGCTCCCGGGTGACGGAGAGAATGCGGTCCCGGTTGGCCTCCACGGTCTCATTGGTAAAATAATCTCGTCTAGTTGGCGCCACGCCAAGGATTAGCTTTCGGTTCTTATACATATGTCTTCCTCCAATAAACCAATAGGGTATATAAATGATAAGCAGAAGACGGGGGATAGTCAATGGCCCGTACAAAGATGCAAAAAAACGCACCATAAAATCAAAAAAATGTTTCCTATTCATATTTCGGACAGCCATAACCAGGAAAAACTGTATAAATTTGTGCAGACTTACCCACATTTTCTTTCTTCCAACCGGCGGCCATTTTCGGTACAATGCAGACAAAGGAGGCGATGAACCACATGATCCTGCATCCAGAGGAGCTGGACCGTTCCTCATTCAGAAAGCTCGGCGATTTTGAAGATCTGCTGACCACCAGCGATACCTACTCCGGCAAAAAGACGGAGGAGGGCTTTTTCCCGGATGTGCTGCGGCTGAGCAGCAACGGAAAGGATACCTCCGTGTCCGTCACCAAGGTCTGCGGCAAAAACCGGACCATCACCAGCTGCGAGATCCATTCCGACTGCTGCGAGGGAGTTCTTCCCCTGGACGGTGACATTTATCTCTATGCCGCCCCGCCGTTCTGGTACATGCAGCTGGACCAGACCCGTCTGTTCCGGGTGCCCAAAGGAACCATGGTCAAGCTGAAGCCCGGAGTGATCCACGGCGCCCCCATTTCCGTGACGGGGGACCCTGTCAATGTTTTGATACTCCTTCCGGAGAGAACCTACAGCAATGACTGCCAGTTCACTCAGCTGGAGGAAAAGGACTACATGCAAATTGAAGATTGATGTATGCGGCCCTGTCAAAAAAATAAAAGAGGAGGACAAACAATGAAAAAACTTTTGGCGTTCATCATGGCGGCCGTTATGCTGCTGGCACTGACTGCGTGCGGCAAGAAAAACGGCGGCAATAACGACAAACCCAACGGAGAGGGCCTCTCCGGCGATGTCACCTTTATGGTGATTGATTCCTTCAATTCCGATGACAACGCACTCCAGGCAGCCACAGATGCCTTCATGAAGGCGAATCCCAATGTGCATGTGACCATTGAGTATGTGGCCTCCACCAGCATCCAGGAAAAGTTCACCACGGCTGCTTTGGCCGGCTCCGGCCCTGACGTGATCGCTCTGGACTCTGCCGGCTGGGCGGTGGACGCGGCGGCAGCCGGTTTGCTCAAGCCCCTGGATAACGAACTCAAGCCCATTGCAGACCAGTTCTTTGAAGGCCCCCTGAGTTCCGGCATCTACAACGGCAGCTGCTATTCCGTGCCCTGGTATATGAACAACGAGGGCCTGTACTACAACAAGACGATTCTGGCGGCAGCCGGTGTGGAGAATCCTCCCGCCACCTGGGATGAGCTGGTGGATGCCATTGCAAAGGTCAAGGCGGCCGGCTATGAAGGCATCACCATGCCTTACTTCTTCCCCTCCTATTACATGTATCCCTTCTTCTATCAGGCAGGCTGCCCCATCGTGGATACCACCGGCGCAAAACCCGTTTCCGCTTTGATGACCGACGAAGGCAAGGCCGCCTGGAAGTATCTTTGCGACCTGGCCACCACCTATGATGCCTATCCCGAGAGCATTAAGGACGCTACCTCCTGGGATTCCACCTATGCCCCCTTCATGCAGGGTGAGGTTGCGTTCCTGTTCTGCGGCGACTGGGCCTACTGGTCCGTTGAGTTCAACTCCGAAGTGGATTACGGCATCGCGCCCATGCCCGCCGGCAAGGAGGCTGCCACTCTCCTGGGCGGCTACACCCTGTCCATCAACAGCAACACGAAGAACTACGACGCTGCCTGGGCCTACATCCAGTGGCTGACCGCGGCGGAGCAGAGCAACGTGCTGGAGAGCTATGGCCGCATCAGCGCCCGTATCGATACTGATACTACGGAATTGGTGAAGAACTATCCTCACGAGGCCACCTTCATCGCCCAGCGCGAGAGCACCATGTCCCGTCCCTCCATCATCAACCAGTCTGAGTTGGACGAGATGGTCTCCAACGCTTACAAGGAAGTGTTCCTGGGTACCAAGGATGCCGACACGGCTCTGGCAGATCTGGACGCAAAGGTCTCCACCTTTCTGCATGGACTGTATAGCTAATCCGAATGAAACTCAGAAAGGAGACAAGGATTCCTCCTTGTCTCCTTTCCACATCTAAGGAGAAATTACCCATGAAACCTTCTGATTACAGCTTGAAACGAAATTGGAGAGGGTATCTGCTGGTGGTGCCTGCCTGCATTGCCATTTTTCTGGTGTCCATCTATCCCATGCTCTACGGCATCAGCCTCGCATTTCAAAACTACACTCTGACAAAGGCCAACTCGGATGATTTCCGCACGTTTGCGGGTCTGAAGAATTTTATAGAGATCTTCAAGCAGAGCGAGTATATCCAGGCGTGTCAGAACACGCTGTTCTGGACGCTGACCAATGTCATCGTGCAGGTGGTGCTGGCGGTGCTGATTGCCCTGGCGCTGAACCGGAAAATTAAGGGCCGCGGCTTTTTTCGCACCACTGCCCTGATTCCGTGGGCGGTCCCATCGGTCATCGCGGCGCTGACCTTCCGTTTTCTGTATGATGCCAATGTGGGCATCATCAACGCGGTGCTGAAAAAGCTGGGCATCCTGGCCGATGGGATCTCCTGGCTGGGAAACCTGGAAACGGCACGGTGGGCCGTGGTCATCGAGAGTATCTGGAAGGGCACACCCTTTGTCATGATCTTTGTACTGGCTGCGCTGCAATCCGTACCCCATGAGATGTATGAGAGCGCCCGGGTGGATGGTGCCGGCGGAGTCAAGACCTTCTTTAAGATCACCCTGCCCATGATTAAGGAGACCCTGGGCATCGCCACGATCCTGACCACCATCGGTACGATCAATAACTTCAACGCCGTTTGGCTGATGACCCAGGGCGGCCCCCTGGGGAGCACGGAGATCATGTTCACCTACGCGTACAGACGGGCGTTTTCCGCCCACAACTTCGGCCAAGCTGCTGCGATCTCCGTCATAATGTTCATCATCATTGCCCTGTGCACGTTTGTCTATACCAAGCTGATCGGAGAAGAGGAGGATTGATGGGATGAAAGTAAAAAGAAAGGCCATGAATGTGGTGATCTATGTGTTTGTCACATTGGTCTCCCTCTCCGCCATCGTGCCGCTTTTGTATGTACTACTGACTTCGCTGAAGACCTCCGGCCAGATCTATGATGTCAATCAGATCGTGCCCACGTCTTTCACGCTGGAGAACTATATCAACGTTCTGTATAAAGCCAAATTTCTGACCTATTTCCGCAATAGTGTCATTGTTGCGGTCTGCACCACGGTTGTGTGCATGGTCCTGTCCATCTGCGCCGGCTACGGCATGACCCGCTATCGGGTCCGGGGCAGCCAAAAGCTGAAAATGGGCATTCTGTATACCCGGATGTTCCCCTCCGTGCTGCTGGCCCTGCCTTACTATGTCATCATGCGGAACCTGGATTTGGGCGATTCTCTGCTGGGACTTATCCTGATCTATTGCTCCTTCACCCTGCCGTTTACCATCTGGAATATGCAGACGTTTTTCCGTCAGCTCCCCTGGGAGCTGGAGGAGGCGGCCTGCATCGATGGCGCCAGCCGTACAACGGCGCTGTTCCGGGTGATCCTGCCCATGGCAAGACCGGGCATCATCGCAACGGGCTTGTTTTCTTTCATGACCTGCTGGGATGAGTATATGTACGCGAACCTGTTCATTTCCTCCACCTCGAAGAAGACCATCTCCCTGGGCATTCAGTCCTTCATCGGAGAGTACAGCACGGATTGGGGCAGCCTGATGGCGGCTACAGTGATTGCCATGGTACCCATCATCATCTTCTTTGTTGTTGCGCAGAAGAACCTGGTAGGCGGCCTGTCCGCCGGCGCGGTGAAGGGCTGATGAGGGAACGATATGTATATTGATCTGCAGGAATATCAGGAATTTTCAAAGCCGGCCTTTACCCGGGAAGGGCTCATAGTGCAGTTCCCCCGCCGTGTGACCGGCATTACCCGGGACGGCAGCCGCATTCTGCTTCATCTGCAGGCCATGGTCTGCCGGAAGGAGCCCGTTGTGATCAGCGCGCTGATGCAGGGGCGTACCTTCCGTTTTACCGGGCAGTGGGCACCTATGACGGCATCACTGGAGTTCCTCCCGCCCCGGACGCTGCGCCTGCGCCTGGCGGACGGAGAGGGCCTCCCGCCCAACCCCCAGCCCATGGTGCTCTCCCAGCCGGAACCGGCGCCTATGGCCATGGTGGAAACGGAGGACTGCTATCGCTTTTTCACAGAGTCGTGGCAGGCCACCGTCTGGAAGGATCCCTATCGCCTGGAGTTGGCGGATGCGAACGGGAAGCTCTTGTACCGGCAGTATAACGACGACCGGCACAACGTGACCAACGACCGGCGCCGGGGCCATCAGGAAGGGGAGGGGGATGACCCCGCCCAGGATCCCGCCCTATCCTTCCCGGGGTTCGAGACCTACCCCTTCGGCTGCGTGACGGACCCGGATACGGGGGCGCACTGCTTTACCGAGAGCGTGTGCGTGGAGCCCGGCGAGACGTTTTACGGCTTTGGCGAGCGGTTTTCGCCCTTGAATAAAAACGGTCAGGAGCTGCTGAACTGGGTCATCAATCCCGTGGGCGTCTCCAATAATAAAGCCTATAAGTGCGTCCCCTTCTTTTTCAGTAGCAGGGGCTACGGCGTTTACTATAATACCCCGCGTAAGATCCGCTTTTCCATGTGCAATTACTATTATAAGGCCTATGAGTGCCAGGTGGGGAGCGACGGGCTGGACTTGTTCCTTTTCGTGGGCGACCAAAAACAGGTGCTCTCAGCTTATGCGGACCTCACCGGCCACAGTGCCCTGCCGCCCAAGTGGGCCTTCGGCGTTTGGATGAGTAGGAACTGCTACATGAACCAGGAGGAGGTAGAGACTGTTGCCGCTCAGCTGCGTGAGAGGCAGCTGCCCTGCGATGTTATGCACATAGACTGGGCCTACTGCAAGACCTATGACTACGATTTTGCCTTTGACAAGCGTCGCTTTCCGGATGTGGCTGCCATGTCCGAAAAGCTGCTACAAATGGGAATCCGTCTGTCGGTTTGGCAGATTCCCTATATCAAAAAGACGGCGGACACCTACCGGTATGCCGCTGAGCATGGGTACCTGGCCCGGGAAGCGGACGGCTCTCCGGCGGATACCCAGGATGGGGAGGCAGTCATTGATTTCAGCAACCCCCAGGCAGTGGCCTGGTATCAGGACCTGCTACGGGGCCTGCTGGAGCAGGGCATCCGGGTCATCAAAACGGACTTCGGTGAAAACGCCCAGGACTGTTACCGATATGCCGGCTGTGATGGTCGGGATATGCACAACCTCTATCCCCTTTTGTATAACCGGGCGGCCTACGAGGTTTGCCAGCAGGTCCATCCGGGAGACAGCCTTGTTTGGGGCCGCTCGGCTTACGCGGGCTGCCAGCGATACCCGGTCTACTGGGGCGGCGACTCGGATTCTGACTATAACGGCATGTATCATTCCCTCCGGGGCGGCCTGTCCCTGGGCCTGTCGGGCTTCCCGTTCTGGAGCCACGACGTTGGGGGATACTTTTGCACGCCGGAGCCGAATGTGTACATCCGCTGGATGCAGTTCGGCATGCTCTCGCCCCTGGTGCGGTTCCACGGCACCTCGGCCCGAGAGCCTTGGGCATTCGGGGAGAAGGCCGTGGAGCTTTACCGGCAATACGCGGCCCTGCGTTATTCCCTGATCGAGTACCTTTACAGCGAGGCCCGGCGCTGTGCGGAGGACGGTACGCCTATGCTGCGGGCCCTGGTTCTGGACTTCCCGGAGGATCCCATGGTAAAAAACATCGACGATTCGTACCTGCTGGGGCGAAACCTCCTGGTGGCGCCGGTGTTTTCCGATGAGCCGGAGCGGGCAGTGTATCTCCCGGCGGGAACAGACTGGATGTACCTGCATACCGGCCGATGGCATCGGGGCGGTCAGTGCGTCCGCGTCAAGGCCCCCATCGACGTCATGCCTATTTTCTACCGGGGCGGAACGGCCACCCCGCGCATCACGCCGGGGCAATGTGTGTCCCAGACCCCACCCCAGGAGCTGACGTGGGAGGTCTGCCCCTTTGAAGGCCGGGCAGGGTATACCTATCGGGCTGAGCATGACCCCGTCCGCCTGGACTTTGCTTTGGATGATTCTAGGGAGGCCCGGGTGACCGTCACCGGCCATGAGCCTTACGGCCTGTGCCTGCGCATCCATGCGCCCAATATGCAAAAGCTGTTGATAAACGGCTCACCCGCGCTGTTTGCGTGGGAAGGGGACACAGCCGTATACCGGAAAGGAGCGTCAAAGGAATGTTAGTATCATCAAAAGAAATGCTTTGCAAGGCCCGGGAGGAGGGCTATGCGGTAGGATCCTTCAATATTTTCAACTTGGAGAGCGCCAAGGCCATCATAGCAGCGGCTGAGGCAGAGAATGCCCCGGTCATGCTGCAGATCTGGAGCGGCTTTGCGGATTTCATCGGCCTGGATGTGCTGGGTGCCATTGCAGTCTGTGAGGCAAAGCGGGCCCGGGTGCCGGTGGCGGTGCATTTGGACCACGGCGCCACATTGTCCCAGGTAGGGCAGTCCGTGGCGGCGGGCTTCACCTCCGTCATGCTGGATGGATCGGCCCTTCCGCTGGAGGAGAACATTGCCCTGACCCGCAACGTAGTGGAATTCTGCCGGGGCCTGGGCATCCCGGTGGAGGGTGAGATTGGCCATGTGGGCGGCTCGGAGGACGGCGGCACCCGGGACGAGATCGTCTACACGGATCCAGATGAGGCTGTGGCCTTTTGGAAGGACAGCGGCGTGGACTTTGTGGCGGTGTCCATCGGCACCTTCCACGGCGTATATGAGGACGCGCCCCGGCTGAATATTGACCTTCTGAAGGCCCTGGCCGCCCGCATCAGCGCCCCTCTGGTGCTACACGGCTCCTCCTACACGCCGGATGACCAGCTGGCAGAGGCGGTGCGCCACGGCATCAGCAAGATCAATGTGGCCACAGAGGTCAGCGACACTATGATCCGCGCCACACTGGAACACACCCGCAGCCTGGAGAAGGTAAAATACGCCAACCAGCTGACGGACGCGCCCTATCAGGCGGTCACGGAGTTAGTTCGGCACAAGATCCGCCTTTTTGGCGGCAGCGGAAAGGCCTGAGTACGGAATAACAATCGAAGGAAAGGAATACTCTCATGAAAATCACAGATGTACTTGTGGATTATATAAAGTGTCCCCTGCCGGGCGAATTTCACCCCACCTGGGGCAGTGGCCTGGCGCAGCACCATGTGGGCATGACCTTGGTCCGGATCGTCACGGACGAAGGCCTCGTGGGCATATCTGCGGGCACAGCCAACGGCTGGGAAAATGTGGTGGGTGTGAACACCTTTATCCGCAGCCAGCTGATCGGAAAGGATCCCCTGATGATCGAGCAGCTTCGCCCCATTATCAGCAACGCAAAGCTGCGCATGGGCTGGCCCTGGATGGTGGAGGCGGCCCTGTGGGACCTGGCCGGAAAGTACTGCGGCCTGCCCGTATACAAGATGTGGGGCGGCTATACCAATAAAATGAAGCTCTATGCCAGCACCGGTGAAATCCGCAGCCGGGAGGAGCGGATGACATATGTACAGAGCTGCATCGACAAAGGCTTCCGCGCCGTAAAGCTACGGATGCACAGTGAGGATCCCGAGGAGGATCTGGAGGATATCCGGGCCATTGTCGCCAAGTTTGGTCGGCAGATCTCCTTCATGGTGGACGCCAACCAGGCGGATCATCTGCCTGGTGCGGTGGACATCAACTGCGCCTGGGACACCTATACGGCCCTCCACGTGGCCCGGGAGCTGGAGAAGCTGAACATTCTCTGGCTGGAGGAACCCTTGGCGCGGTTCAACTACGAGGGCCTGGAGCTGATCGCCCGGAAGGTGGACATTCCCCTGGCCGGCGGTGAGAAAAATACCGGGCTCAATGAATTCAAGGACCTGGCGGAGCGGACGGGCTACCACATTCTGCAGGGCGACAGCACCTTCTGCGAGGGCATGTTTCAGATGCGCAAGGCGGCTGCCCTGGCGGAGGCCCATAACAAGCTGTTCATCCCCCACACCTGGTCCAACCCCTGCGGGCTGATGGCCAATATGCAGGTGGCGGCCTCTCTGCCCAACTGCCCGTGGTTCGAGCTGCCCTTCGAGCCCCCAGCCTACACCATGGAGATGTATGACCAGGTGTTCCAGGAGGGGCTGCAGATCGAGGACGGCTATATCACCGTCCCCGATCGCCCCGGCTTGGGTTTTGCCTTCCGAGAGGGCTTTATTGAGGAAAACAAGGTGCCGTTTACCAAGGAAAGCATCGGTATTCGTGGTTGAAAGGATGAAACATATGAAAAAGTATCCGCTGATTATCGGCAACGAAGAGGTTTTCACCGAGGATACCCATATCGTCTATAACAAGTATACGGGCGAGCCCTATGCGCAGATCAGCCTGGCCGGGCCGGAGCAGGTGGAGGCCGCTGCCTCCGCTGCGTATGAAGCCTTCCGTTCCGTGCCCTTTGATGCTCTGGCCCGGTACAATGTGCTGATGAAGGCGTCTCAGCTTCTGTCAGAGCGGGCGGATGACCTGGCAATGACCATGGTGGCCGAGGCGGGCAAGACCCTCCAGGACGCCAAAAATGAGGTGCTCTGGTCCGTGGACCTGCTGACGGAGTCCGCCGAGGAAGCTCGGCGGCTGCACGGCACCTGCTTTGGCTTTTGGGGGGACGGCTGGATGGACAGCCGCACCTGCTATACTCGCAAGGAGCCCATCGGCCCCGTAGCGGCCATTGCGCCGTTCAACTTCCCGCTGAACCTGGTGATCCACAAGATTGCCCCGGCCCTAGCGGCGGGCAACCCGGTGCTGCTGAAGCCGGCGGAGGTCACCTCCGTCATCGGCCTGAAAATCTGCCGCCTGCTGATGGATGCCGGAGCGCCCAAGGGCTATGTCAGCTGCCTCACCGGCAGCGGCTCGGCCATCGGCCCGCTGCTGACGGCCAACGAGAAGATCGCCTTTTATAGCTTCACCGGCAGCGTGGATGTGGGCAAGAGCATCAAGTCTGCCATCGGTCTGCGCCAGTGCGCTATGGAGCTGGGCTCCAACGCGGCCACCATCGTCTGTGAGGATTACGACCTTGCATCTGCCGTGGCAAGCTGCGCCGATGCCGCCTTCTGCAATGCGGGACAGGTCTGCATCCATTTGCAGCGGATCTATGTACAGCGGCCCATATACGAAGAGTTTGTGGCTCGCCTGACCGAGGCCGCAAAGGCCAAGGTGGTGGGCGACCCCATGGCCTCTGCCACTGACATCGGCCCCATGATTGCGGAAAAAGAGGCGCTCCGGGTGGAGCGCTGGGTGGCGGAGGCAGTTGCCGGCGGCGCGGAGGTCCACTGCGGAAACCGGCGAGAGAAGGCGCTGTTCTGGCCCACGGTCCTGACGGGTACTACCCGGGATATGCGTGTGGTGCAGGAGGAGGTTTTCGGCCCGGTGGTCTGTGTTATGCCCTTTGACACTATGCAGGAGGCCTATGACATGGTCAATGACTCCCGCTATGGCTTGAACACGGGCATTTTGACCAACAACATCGCCGTTGCCATGGAGGCGACCCGCGTGCTGCAGAGCGGCAGTGTGATCGTCGGCGGCACCTGCGGGTTCCGTATCGGCAATATGCCCTACGGCGGCGTAAAGGACAGCGGCTTCGGCAAGGAAGGCCCCCGCTACGCCATTGAGAAGATGAGTCAAACCAAGGCCGTGGTCATTTTGAACTGAGGGCCCCTACGTGAATACCCACGGTCAAGGGGGAGTTTTCCCAAAGCGGGGCCATACGGAGCGCAATAGCCCGCTTACCGGCCGCTACATGCTGCTGCAGGGATTGAACTGGTCGGCATTTGCCGCCATTTGGGTCTATGCGGTGGTGCTGCTCCGGGGCAGTGGTCTGAGCTACAGCCAGGCCGGCCTTGTGATCTCACTGGCAAATATTCTGGCGGTATTTGCCCAGCAGGGGCTGTCCGCCTGGGCGGACCGGGCAGCTGTCGACTCCAGCGCAAAGGCGGCCGCCGGCCTGGTGAGTCTGGGCGCGACGGCGGCGCTGCTGTTTTTGCTGGCTGGCTTTGGCGGCAAGGCTTTGGCGGGCGTCTGCTTCTGCTTGATTGGCGTTGCGATCATCGGCGTGCAGCCCTTTTTGAATGCCGCCGCCATGGAGCAGGTGCAGCAAGGACTTGCGTTAAATTACGGCCTGGCACGGGGGATTGGGTCGGTGAGCTACGCAGCTTTTTCCGCCTTAGCAGGCGTGATATTAGGCCGCTTCGGCGGCTCAGGATTGGTGGCGACCTATATATTTCTGAGCCTAGCCGTGCTCCTGGCCTTGGCAGCCTTTTCCGCCGGGGCAGGGAGAACCGTTTCCGTCCGACAGCCGGGTGAGCCCCTAAGCGGTGCGGCGTTGCTGCGCCGAAATCCGCAATTCTGCTGGTTTCTTGCATCCAGCGTCCTGCTCTATGCCGCCCATATGATGGCCATCACGTATATGGATGCCATCGTGGGCCGGGCCGGGGGAACGGAGGCGGAGCTGGGTCTGGCGGTAGCGGTAGGCGCGGCGGCGGAGTTTCCGGCTATGGCACTTTTGCAACGTATCCGCAGGCGTTTTTCCGCTAAGCAAATTCTGTTGTTTTCTGCAGTATCCTTTGCGGTCAAGCTCCTGTGCCTGGCGGCAGCCGTGTCCATGACCTGGGTGTATTTGGCCAGCCTTCTGCAGCTGGCGGCATACAGCCTGTTCACGGGCATGTCCGTATACTATGTGACGGACGTCGTTGATCCCGCCAATCAGGCAAAGGGCCAGGCCCTGTGTTCCGGGGCCTCGACAGTCGGCGCAGTGCTGGGCAACTACGCTGGGGGTATGCTGCTGGAACATTTGAGCGTGGGGAAGACCATGCTCTTCGGGGCACTGCTGGCAGGTGCGGGGGCAGTTCTGCTGACCCGCTGCTTTAACGGAAGCACCGCTCCATCGAAAGTTTGACAGCATAGGAGAAATGAGCATATGAAAGTCATGGTCGCAATGGATTCCATGAAAGGCAGCCTCACCTCCCGGGAGGCGGGCAATGCCGCCCGGGAAGGTATCCTCCGGGCGATCCCGGATGCCGTCGTGACGGTGCATACCGTTGCCGACGGCGGAGAGGGCACCACGGAGGCGCTGGTAGAGGCCTACGGCGGCCAGTATATCCACAAGCGCGTTACCGGCCCTTACGGGGAGTCGGTGGATGCCGCCTACGGATATATTGAGAGCCGGAACCTGGCCGTTTTGGAGGTGGCGTCCGCGGCAGGCCTCACCCTATCGGACCGCCGGGATCCGCTTCGCGCTACCAGCTACGGTGTCGGCGAGCTGATCCTGGACGCGGTGTCCCGTGGCTGCCGCAACTTCATCGTTGGTTTGGGAGGGAGCGCCACCAACGATGCCGGCCTGGGCATGCTGAGCGCCTTGGGCTTTATTTTCCGGGACAAAAGAGGAGACCGCTGCGGGATTTTTGCGGAGTCATTATCGGAGGTGGCGTCCGTTTCCGCGGCGGGCGTTACACAGGAACTGAAGGAGTGCCGCTTCTCTGTGGCCTGCGACGTGACCAATCCTCTTTGCGGCACTCAGGGTGCAACTTATGTCTTCGGCCCTCAAAAAGGCGTCACCGCGGAGCAGCGGGAGCCCCTGGACCGCGCGGTGTCTCATTTCGCGTCCGTGCTGGAGGCGGAGCTGCACGCGCAGGCCTGCCAGATCCCCGGTGCCGGGGCCGCAGGCGGTCTGGGATTTGCATTTTTGAGCTGCCTGCATGCCAGGCTGCGGCCCGGCATTGAAGTGGTCCTGCATGCCTTGCGGCTGGAGGAAAGCCTCCGGGATGCTGCCTTTGTTCTGACGGGGGAGGGATGCCTGGACGGACAGACAGCCATGGGGAAGGCCCCTGTGGGCGTGGCTGCCCTGGCCAAATGCTTTGGTGTCCCTGTTATTGCCCTGGCGGGCGCAGTCAAGCCGGAGGCCCGGGCGTGCAACGCCTGCGGCATCAATGCCTTCTTTCCCATTCTCCCGGCGGCTATGTCGCTGGAGCAGGCTATGGAGCCCGCCTGTGCGGCGGAAAATATAGCCCGGACGGCGGAACAGGTTTTCCGCCTCATCGCCTGCGTGACACAGAGCCCCTCTATGCCGGAAAAATCATAGTGGGGGGGTGAATTGTGCCAAAATTTCTACAGCCATATGCATGTCAAAAGCACCGAAGCCGGGTGGTGAACTGCCCCAGTAAAACTGGACAATAGACAAAAAGCCCCCTGATGTAGGATAATAACTACGTCAGGGGGTAGATGAAGAAGGAGAAAAGCGAGTCGTTGTGGAGCTGCAGCTCCACAGCGACCAGAGCTTTCAATATACATCGCACGGATATTTTAAGCTATCGCAATCTTACGGCATAACGCCGTCGATGTCAAGAAAAGTAAATCCTTACAACAACGCAATGGCAGAAGATTTCTTTTCTATTCTGAAAACAGAATGTATCTATCGGCACAAACCAAGTACATGCAGGGAAGCAGATGATTTAATCGGCAGATATATTTACTTTTATGTAAAATTTGCATTTATAGAAGATAGCCGCAACGGAGGCGAGAATTAGCCCTTGCCTCCGTTGCGGCTATCAAATAAATATTATCTCACTGTTTACGATTTCAGTTGCCCGATTTCGTATGTTGTTCATTTTGCCCATCCAAGCCATTTGGTCGGCGGCTTTCAGTTACTCGCTGATGCTCTCCACTTTTGTCATTTGCTTTACCAGCCGCTCAAACATCTCCTCAGCCTACCGGTCAATATCCACAAGATAGCTGTTCAATTTTCCACTTGTCAGCAAGTTGGCGTAAAACGCTTTGCGGTGCTTTTATTTGCCTTTGCCACGCCTGATAAATTGTTTTGTTTAATACTTCATTATCAGCCAGCCTCTTCGATCCGGGACCTTTTTTCAAATTTCAATACGATACACCCCGCTGTACTTGATGCCCGCCTCTTCCAAAGCGGCGGTGACAGCCTTCTCCTGCTCCGCCTCCGCCTTCCAAGCCAGGCCACATCCGGCGGTGATCTCCCGGGGCACCGGAATCAGCCGCCCCGGAACGCCTCTTTCCAAACAGTATTTTTCCGCCGCCATAGCTGCGGCGGTGGCGTCAAAGGTCACCACCAGGCACAGTTTCTTCTGCAGCATATCAGGGCCTCACAATGAGGTCTGCGGCCATCTGCTTTTCCACAATGTCATACATATTGGTCACCCCGCCCACAGCCAGCTTCTCGGTGAGACCGTAGAAATTCAGGCAGGTGCCGCAGGTGAGGATCTCCACCCCCCGCTCCGCCATGGATTTCAGATCCTCCAGGGACAGAGAGTCCCGGCAAGTGAGAGATGCGCCGCCATTATAAAACAGGATGGTCTTAGGCAGGCTTTCCTGCTGGCTCAGGGCGTAGAGAAACGCCTTCAGCAGGTTTTTGCCCAGCTCGCCTTCGCCCTCGCCCATGTGGTCAGCAGCCACCACCACAACAGTGTTCTTTTGCCCGGCGGGAACCATGCACACGGTCTCCTCACTCTCTGCGGGCAGGTCCGCCCCGGCGCCCACGGTCATGGTCACCCGGTATTCATTCTCCCCCAGCTTCTCACTCTCCGCGCCGTAGCCCTTCTGATTTGCCATCTTGGTCAGATTCTGCACGGCGATGTCGTTATCCACCAGGGTCTCCACAACGCCGCCGTCTGCACCCAGCTGACGGATGGCCTCCTTAGTCTTTACCACGGGAATGGGGCAGGTGTCCCCCATTGCGTTCACTTTCAGCATGATTTTATCCTCCATAATATTTACTGCCAAAAATTCCTTTGGAATTTTTTGACAAAAGATTTTCGGTATGCTGCGGGCAACAAATTCTGCAAGGCAATTTACCCCGGTTATTGTTATCCAACAACACGAATCTCAATATCTTCGCTGTCCGTCACTTCGCCCACTATAGCCGCCGGGGCGCCGATGCGCCGCAGGTCCTCCATCAGCGCCTCCGCCTGTTCGCCCGACAGGGCCACCAGCAATCCGCCGGAGGTCTGGGGGTCAAACAGCACCTCCTCCATAGAGAAGGACACATTCTCAAAGCGCACAAAGGGGCCTGTATGGTTGCGGTTGCGCTGCCCTGCCGCTGTCAGCAGGAATTCATCTGCATGGCGCAGGGCCTCGGAAAATACCGGCACCGCCCCAGCCTCAATGCGGCAGCTGTGGGCCCCATCCAGCATCTCATGCAGGTGGCCCAGAAAGCTGAAGCCCGTTACGTCCGTGCAGGCGTGCACATCGTATTTCCGGCAGCATTCGGCGGCGTATTTATTCAGGGTGGTCATGGAGGCAACGGCGGCCTGCATGGCCTCGGAGCTGGCCTCCCCCACCCGGCTCGCCGTGCAGAGGATGCCAACGCCCAGCCGCTTGGTCAGCACCAGCTTATCCCCCTTTTGGGGCGTGTTGTTGGCATAAATACGGTCCGGATGCACCGTACCCATGACGGACAAGCCGTATTTCACATCACTGTCGGCAATGGAGTGGCCGCCCACCAGGGTGCCCCCGGCCTCAGCCACCTTATCCGCGCCGCCGCGCATCATCTCGCCCAGGATATTCAGGTCCGACTTTTCCGGAAAGCACACAATGTTTAATGCTGTTTTTACCTGGCCGCCCATGGCCCACACGTCGCTGAGGGCGTTGGTGGCCGCGATCTGCCCGAAGGTGTAAGGGTCATCCACCATGGGCGGAAAAAAGTCCAGGGTTTGCACCACCGCTATATCGTCTGTAAGCTTATACACGGCGGCGTCGTCCTTGCTGTCAAAGCCGATGAGCAGGTTTGGGTCCACCGGGAATTTCGGCAGGCGTTCCAGCACACGGCTCAGCACCCCGGCCCCCAGCTTGGCGGTGCAGCCGCCGCCCTTGCAAAAGAGCTTGCTCTGTTCCATGGTATCGTCTCCTATCGTTGTTCTACCGTAAGAATAGCACAAATCTTAGGAATGTAAAATAGATTTACTGCATATAACCCTCATTGTTATCGTTTTTACCGATAATTCCGCTTCCGAAAGCCTGAGGTTGCACCCGCGCCGCCTTTCTGCTATAATGCATTTTATATATTGAAGGTTTTCCGCCAGTTTTTTGAAAGGAGTTCCTGTTTTATGCGCGTCATTGACCTGGATAATATTAATCTCGCCATGCGCAACGAGGAGCAATTCGTCCTCCGGTGCGAGGAGGTCTTTCACGATAAGATCAGCTCCGCCGCCGCCACCATTCTGGCCAGCAAGGATAAAAAGCCCATCGTGGCTCTCACCGGTCCCTCCGGCTCCGGCAAGACCACCACAGCCATGCGTCTGCAGCAGTATCTGGAGAACCTGGGCGTGAAGGTGTGCATGCTGAGCATGGACAATTTCTTCCTGCCCCTGGACCAGCGCCCGCCGGAGGCCACCGATTGGGAGAGCCCCTACTGCGTAAACCGGGATCTGCTGGTGGATTGCATCCATCGCCTGGCGGACGGCCAGGAGGTGGATGTGCCCTGGTACGACTTCGTCACCGGCAACACCGGCGGCTGGCGCAAAATGCAGGGCGACAAGGACGCCATCATCATTGCCGAGGGCATCCACATGCTCAACCCCCTGATCTTTGACCGCCTGCGCAGTGAGGCCAACGGCATCTATGTGGCCCCCCGGACCCGTATCATCACCAATGATGACAAGATCGTCCGGCCCGAGCAGCTGCGGGTGGTGCGCCGCATGATCCGGGACTACAAGACCCGGGGCCACTCCCTGCAGGATACTGTCCGCAAGGCGCAGAGCGTAGATCGGGGCGAGGTAAACTACATCCAGCCCAACAAGCAAAATGCCGCCATCCATATTGATACCTTCCACGACTATGAGCCCTGCATCCTGGCCAAGTATCTGGAGGAGATCCCCCGGTTCCGGGAGGAGCTGACCCCGGAATTTATCAGCCAGTACGGCCTCACGGACCTAATGAAGGCGGTGGAGAGTGTGCCGCCCCTGCACACCCCCTATGTACCCCTGAACTCCATTGTCCGGGAGTTTGTTGGCGGCAGCTGCTTCCAGTATTGAGCGGCGTTTCCTTAAAAAAAATACTTGCCCGCAGAGTTGATTTTCATCTCTGCGGGCAAAGTGTCCTAAAAGCGATAAATATGCCAAGGATAAAGCAGGGTGCTTGCGGCTCTGCAGGCTCTTTACTTCACATACTCCTGCGGGTCCACCACCCTTCCGTCCTTGCTGACGGAAAAATGCAGATGTGGGCCCACATCGCCCTCTGCGGCGGCGGTGGAGCCTACCAGGCCGATGATGTCCCCGGCCTCGACGGCCTTGCCCTGCTCCACCGGCGGCTCCTGCTGCAGGCTGCTGTACTGCGTCTCGTAGCCATCTGCGTGGGAGATGACCACCGTGACGCCCATAAGGTCGTCATAGCGCACCTCCTTCACCGTGCCGGCGGCGGCGGTCTTTACCGCATCGCCCTCCTCGGCCCGAATGTCTACGCCGTCGTGGGTGCGCCAATCGGCCATGGTCTCATCATACATCAGCTCTGTCATACTGAACACCGTCACCGTGGTGCCGTCCAGCGGGGAGCAGACCTGTGGCAGCAGCTCCTCCGGCTCCAGGGTCTCCTGCACGGGCTCCGGGTCCGCCTCCGGCATTTGGGCCCGCTGCACGTTTTCCACCTCCTCCTGGCGCACAACGGGCTTATCCTTGCCCTCCTCCGCCACCTTTGCCTGCTGCACCAGGACGAAATAGCCGGCCACACCGATGGCCGCCAGGCATAGCACAAGGGCTATGTAAAAGCCCCGGCCGCCGAAAAAGCTCCTGGATTTATCGTGATTCATCCGACCCATAACAAAAACACCTTTCCTGCGGCCATGGGCCGCACACCGCAGTATATCCGGCCTGCGGCCGCCGAATTAAGCAAAAAAAGCTCACTGCCTGCAGTATGCGCAGGCAGTGAGCTTTTTAAACATTTTATTCGTTCAGCGCAGGATGAGTGTTTTCCCGTCCATCTCCTCCGGACAGGCCAATCCCATCACATCCAAAATGGTGGGTGCAATGTCCGCCAGGCGGCCGGGCCGCAGCTCGCTGCCGGCCCCGCAGAGGATGAAGGGCACCCGGTTGGTGGTATGGGCCGTCATGGGGCTGCCGTCGGGCTGGAGCATGACCTCGGCATTGCCGTGGTCAGCGGTGATCATGGCAATGCCGCCCATCTCCAGGGTAGCGTCCACCACCCGGCCCACGCAGGTGTCCACGGTCTCCACAGCCTTGATGGCAGCGGGAAGCACACCGGTGTGGCCCACCATGTCGCAGTTGGCAAAATTCAGGATCACCACGTCATATTCGCCGCTCTTAATGCGCTCCACACACTTGTCGCACACCTCGTAGGCGCTCATCTCCGGCTGCAGGTCATAGGTGGCCACCTTAGGAGATGCCACCAGCACCCGATCCTCCCCGGGATACTGCTTCTCCACGCCGCCGTTGAAGAAGAAGGTCACATGGGCATACTTCTCCGTCTCGGCAATGCGCAGCTGGGTCATGCCCAGAGAGCTGAGATATTCGCCCAAGCCGTTTTTCACAGCGATCCGGGGCCAGGCCACCAGCACATTGGGCATGGATGCGTCATACTCCGTATTGCAGACATAGGTGGTGGGGAAATACTCCCGCTGGAACCCGTCAAACTCCGGGTCCACAATGGCCCGGGTAATCTCCCGGGCCCGGTCGGGCCGGTAGTTGAAGAAAATGATGCTGTCGTTGTCGGAAATAGTGCCCTCGCCGTCACAGACCACAGGCTCCACAAACTCGTCCGTTATGCCGTTTTCATAGCTCTTGGCCACGGCATCCACGGGGTCGGTATTCTGCACACCCTCACCGTAGACCATGGCGTCGTAGGCCATCTGCAGCCGCTCCCAGCGTTTGTCGCGGTCCATGGCGTAGTAGCGGCCCATGACGGTGGCGATCTTGCCCACGCCGATCTTGCGGCACTTTTCCACGCACTGGGCTACAAAGTCCTTGCCGCTGGTGGGGGACACATCACGGCCGTCCAGAAAGGCGTGGATATAGACCCTCTCCAGGCCCTTGTCCTTGGCCATCTGCAGCAGGGCCCAAAGGTGCTCTACCGTGGAGTGTACGCCGCCGCTCGAGAGCAGGCCGTACAGGTGCAGGCTGCTGCCCTTTTCCAGGCAATCGTCCATGGCCTTGTTATAGGCGGGGTTCTTGAAAAATTCGCCGGTTTCAATGGCGCGGCTGATCCGGGGCAGGTCCTGGAACACCACCCGGCCGCCGCCGATGTTGGTGTGGCCCACCTCGCTGTTGCCCATCTGCCCGGCGGGCAAGCCCACATCCAATCCGGAGGCAGAGAGTGTGGTATTGGCATTTTCGGCAAACAGACGGTCCAGCACCGGAGTATTGGCCAGGGTCACGGCGTTGCCGGGGCCGGGGGCACCCATGCCAAAGCCGTCCATAATCACCAGCACAGTGGGTGTTTTATTCTTCATAGCAATTCCTCACTTTATTTCAGCGCTTAATCCTGATTGGCTGCGTTGATGATGTCAACAAATTGGCCCGCATCCAGCGCCGCGCCGCCGATGAGGCCGCCGTCGATGTCCGGCTGCGCCAGCAGCTCAGCGGCGTTGGCAGGCTTCATGGAGCCGCCGTACTGCACCGTGACGGATCGGGCAATGCGCGCGCCGTACAGATGGCGGATGGTGCTGCGAATGAAGGTGCAGACCTCTGCCGCCTGCTGGGCAGTGGCGGTCTTGCCGGTGCCGATGGCCCACACGGGCTCATAGGCGATGACGCACTTGCGGGCCTTCTCCGCCGGCACGCCGGCCAAAGCGGACTTGAGCTGCAAAGCGATAAGCTCCATAGTCACGCCCAGCTCCCGCTGGTCCAGGGTCTCGCCCACACAGATGATGGGGTGCAGGCCCGCCTCCAGCGCCGCAATGACCTTTTTGTTCACGGTGAAGTCGGTCTCCCCGAAATACTGCCGGCGCTCGGAGTGGCCGATGATAACATATTTTACGCCCAGATCCTTCAACATATCCGCCGACACCTCGCCGGTGTAGGCACCGCTCTTTTCATAGAAAACATTTTGTGCGCCCACGGACACCCGCAGATCCTTAAAGGCCTTCATGGCGGCGGGAATATTCACGGCGGGTACGCACACCACCACGTCGCACCACTTAGTGCGAGGCAGCAGGCGCTTGAGTTCTTCGGCAAACCTCTTGGTCTCGGAGGCGGTCTTATTCATCTTCCAGTTGCCGGCGATGATGGTCTTACGATATCTGCGATTCATAATTTTCTCATTTAACTCCTACATATTATTGATATATTTTAGATCTTTTTGAATTTATTTATCCAGCAGGCACGCAACGCCCGGCAGCTCCTTACCTTCCAAAAACTCCAGGGAAGCACCGCCGCCGGTGGGGAAATCGGTGAAGCGCCGCCAGTGGCGGAACAAGCGAGCCGATTTCGAGGAAGTGCCCCGATTGGCGGCCACGATAGTGTCCGGGAATCGGCTGGCACGACGGTGGGCCGAAACGAGTGACCGCGGTCAAAATTTCCAGCGGCCGCCATAAGGCAGCGCAGAAATTTTGGGCACCGCAACAGGGTCGGAACCGGCGGCTTACTTATTTATCCAGCAGGCACGCAACGCCCGGCAGCTCCTTACCCTCCAAAAACTCCAGGGAAGCGCCGCCGCCGGTGGAGATATGTGTCATCTTGTCGGCATAGCCCAGCTGCTCTACAGCCGCCGCGCTGTCGCCGCCACCCACAATGGTAATGGCGTCCGTCTTGCTCAGCGCCTCGGCCACGGCCCGGGTACCCACGGCAAACTTATCAAACTCAAACACGCCCATAGGCCCGTTCCAGATAACCGTGCCGGCATCTGCAACGGCAGCGCAGTAGAGCTTCACAGTCTCCGGCCCGATGTCCAGGCCCTCCCATCCGACGGGGATCTGCCCGGCCTTCACAACAGCGGTGTCAGCATCCGGGGCAAAGCGGTCGGCGATGACGGTGTCCACAGGCAGCAGCAGCTTCACGCCCTTGTCCGCCGCCTTTTTTACCATTTCATTGGCGTAGTCCATCCACTCGCTCTCCAGCAGAGAATTGCCGATTTTGCCGCCCTGAGCGGCGGAGAAGGTATAGGCCATGCCGCCGCCGATAATAATGGTGTCGGCAATCTCCAGCAGGTTGTTGATGACGCCGATCTTGGAGGAGACTTTGCTGCCGCCCAGGATAGCTACCAGGGGCCGCTTGGGATTTTCCAGCGCGCCGCCCATGACCCGCAGCTCCTTTTCGATCAGGAATCCCGACACAGCAGGCAGGTAAGCTGCCACGCCGGCGGTGGAGGCATGGGCCCGGTGCACGGCGCCGAAAGCGTCGGACACATAGATATCCGCAAAGGAGGCCAGCTTTTTGGCAAACTCGGGGTCGTTCTTGGTCTCGCCCTTTTCAAAGCGGGTGTTCTCCAGCAGCAGGATCTGGCCCGGCTGCAGAGCGGCGGCCTTGGCGGCGGCATCCTCACCCACCACATCATGGGCAAAGAGCACCTCCCGGCCCAGCAGCTGGGACAGGCGCTGGGCCACAGGGGCCAGGGTCAGCTTCCGCAGAGACTTTTCCCATGCCTCCTGCGTCAGCTCGGCAGGATCCTTGCCCTTTTCAAGCTGCTTTTTCACCCACTTGTCAAACACAGGCTCGGGCTTGCCCAGATGGGAGCAAGCAATAACCGCCGCGCCGTGCTCCAGCAGGTATTGAATGGTGGGCAGGGCCGCCACAATGCGCTTGTCGCTGGTGATGGCTCCTGTCTTCTTGTCCTGAGGGACATTGAAATCGCAGCGCAGGAGCACCTTCTTGCCGGCAACGTCTACATCTGCAACGGTTTTTTTGTTATAATTCATATAGATACTCTCCTTTTCAGAGTGATTTACAGATTTTTCATCTCCCTCGTGCCGCACAGGCCGGGAAAGCCGTTCTGCCGCAGGGCCTCGTAGGTCAGGATGGCCACAGAATTGCTGAGGTTCAGGCTCCGGGCCTCCTCCCGCATGGGCAGGCGGAGACACCGGTCATAGTGGGCCAGGCGGAACGCCTCCGGCAGGCCTGCGGTCTCTTTTCCGAAGAACAGCCAGCAATCCGGCGAAAACCGCGCCTGGGTATAGTCCCGAGGAGCCTTGGTGGTGGCCAGCCAGAGGTCATCCTTGGCCTCCGGGTGCTGGGCAAAAAACGAATCCAGGTCCTCATAGTCCGCAACGTGCACCAGATGCCAGTAATCCAGGCCCGCACGCTTCACGGCCCGGTCGGAAATATCAAAGCCAAGGGGGCGGATCAGGTGCAGTCGGCTGCCGGTGGCAGCGCAGGTCCGGGCAATATTGCCGCAGTTCTGCGGGATCTCCGGCTCCACCAGCACGATATTCAGCACGGCGTACCATCTCCCCCATTTTGGAATGCTCCGCTTATTGTAATGCATAGCTGCCGTAAATTCAACCGCAAAATGGTATTTTTTGCGGAAAAATTCTGTATTCATCGGTTTTATCCGGGCTACGGGTGCGGTTTTTCCTATTTGTGAGCGGACGCAGACGTTTTTTTGCACAGGAAAAATATTTTTAGTTTTTTAGGAAAACCACTGGATTTTGCAAGAAAAACTGTTATAATGAGAATTAGAAACGGACGGAAAGGAAGTGTGCTCCCATGGGATGTCGAATTGTATGGTCCGCCGCCTGCGGGCGTGCCTTCTTCAAACCGCTGACGCTGCGGCTCGCCACCTCTGCCGGTAGAATCCGGAGAGCGGCGGCCTTATAAAGCGTTCAGCGATTTTTTTATATATGGAGTATCCGCCCCATATTGCCCTCCATATACATCCTGAGAGAGAAATTTTTAGCAAAAACCGAAAGAAAGTGAGTGTGTAACAAAATGATTTCTCATGGCAAGGACATCAAGATCTTCACCGGCAACTCCAATCCCGCCCTGGCAAAGGACATCTGTAAGCTTATCGGCACCAAGCTGGGTGAGGCGGAGGTCAAGCACTTTGCCGATGGCGAGGCCAGCGTCTCTCTGTATGAGACCGTCCGCGGCAGTGATGTGTTCCTCATCAACTCCACCTGCAAGCCCGTGAACGATAGCCTGATGGAACTGCTCATCATGATCGACGCCTGCAAGCGCGCCTCCGCCGGCCGCGTGACTGCCGTGATCCCCTACTTTGGCTATGCTCGCCAGGACCGCAAGGCCAAGAGCCGCGATCCCATCTCTGCCAAGCTGGTGGCTAATATGCTCACCGCCGCCGGCGCCGACCGGGTGCTGACCATGGACCTGCACGCCGCCCAAATTCAGGGCTTCTTTGACATCCCCGTGGATAACCTGCTGGGTAACCCCGTCTTTGTTGATTACTATGCCAAGAAGTTTGGCGAGCGGGCTGAGGATATGGTAGTGGTGTCCCCGGATGTGGGCAGCGTGGCCCGGGCCCGCACCTTTGCCCAGAAGCTGCACATGAACCTCGCCATCGTGGATAAGCGCCGTCAAAAGGCCAACCAGTGCGAGGTGATGAACGTCATTGGCGACGTGGCCGGAAAAGATTGCATCCTCTTTGACGACATGATCGATACCGCCGGCTCCATCTGCAACGCCGCCAAGGCCATTGTGGAGGTGGGCGGCGCTAACAACGTGTACGCCTGTGCCAGCCACGGTGTGCTCTCCGGCCCCGCGCTGGAGCGCCTTTCCGGCAGTGTCATCAAGGAGGTGGCCCTGCTGAACACTCTGCCTGAGGAGATGGGCGCCGGCTGCGATAAAATCAAGTATCTGTCCGTGGCCCCCATGTTCGCCGAGGCCATCGAGCGCATTTACCAGGAGATCTCCATTGCCAAGCTCTTCAGCTGATGCCGGGAGCGGAAGAAATCAACTGTTCAATCCAATCATTTTGTGCTATACTGGTCGGGCGAGAATATCGCCCGACCAAAATTTTTACAGGAGCGTGAGCGTATGTTTTTCAAGCAGAGCGGCTTTACTTGGCTGGTTGTGGGCCTTGGCAATCCCGGTGCACGGTACGAAAGCACCCGGCACAACATGGGCTTTTTAGCCGTTGACCGGCTGGCGGAGCGGGAAAAGCTGCGCTTTAACAAGCTGCGCTTCAAGGCCTGGACGGCGGAATGGAAGCTGGGAGAGAATAAGGTGCTGGTGATGAAGCCCCAGACCTACATGAATCTCTCCGGGGAGGCCGTAGGCGCCGCCGCCCGCTTCTATAAGATCCCTCCGGAGCATATCCTCGTGGTATCCGATGACATCGACCTGCCGGTGGGCAAGCTCCGGCTGCGTGCCTTCGGCTCCGCCGGGGGGCACAACGGGCTGAAGAATATCATTCAGCATCTGGGCAGTGACCGCTTCCCCCGCATCAAGGTGGGGGTTGGCTCGCCGAAGCAGGCGGGCTACGAGGTGGTGGATTGGGTCATCGGCATGCCTGTGGGCGAGGAGCAGAAGACTCTGCTGGACGCCCTGGATCGGGCAGCCCAGGCCATTCCGGCGGTGATCACCCAGGGCATGGACAAGGCCATGAACCGGTTTAATTAACCTGGCGAAAATTCCTGTGGAATTTTCTGCCAAAGAGTTTTACAGGCTGCTGCGCGCATAATTTCGGCGTATAACGCCGAAATTCCACACTGGCAGCCTGAGCGGTATTTTTCCCCACGCACAGGTCGCGGCGAAAAATGATCTTAATTTTTTTTCCGCCTGCAGGCGGCAAACTCTGCGAGGCTTTACAATTCATATGAATTAAGCTATATTTCAGATTTTTATCATAAAATACCCGGAAAGGAGGGGGACAATTTGCACACTCTCTTGCAGGAGCTGATGCGCCTGCCGGAATTACAGTATATTCAAAAAGAGCTGGACGATGGCTGCCGCAGCGCGGCCATCACAGGCCTTTCCCCCGTCCACCGGACGCAGATCGCCGCAGCTCTGGCCCAAGCAATGGGCCGCCCCCTGCTGCTCCTGTGCGCCGACGAGCGGGAGTGCCAGCGGTTTGCAGGAGATATGGAAAGCCTTACCGGCTGCAAGCCCCTGCATCTGCCCGGGCGAGAAATGCATCTGCGCCCTGCCGCCATTGCCAGCCGCCAGTGGGACTATCAGCGCATTGCGGCCCTGTATCAGCTGCAGGTGAATGTCCCTGCCGTGGTTCTCACCACCGCCGAGGCCCTGTGCCAGCGGTGCATCCCGCCCCAGGTGCTGGCCGGAGCCGTCATGGACCTGGCCCCGGGCCAGCGGCACGATGTGGCGCAGCTGTGTCACCGCCTCACCGACGCCGGATACACCCGCTGTGACCAGGTGGAGGGGCCCGGCCAATTCGCCCTGCGAGGCGGCATTTTGGACGTATTTTCCCCGGATGCGCAGCAGCCTGTCCGGTGCGACTTTTTTGATGACGAGATCGACGCCCTGGGCCTGTTCGACCCCGGCACCCAGCGGCGGACGGAGAATATAGAAAGCGCCCTCCTGCTGCCGGCGGGAGAGGTGCTGCCCGCCTTCGGCGCCCCGGATGGACCCGAAAAGCTGGAGGCCGCCGCGGCTCGATATGAGAAAAGGGAGAGCACTGCCGCTCTCTGCGCGACTCTGCGCAGTGATGCGGCGGCCCTGCGGCAGGGGATGATCCCCGGGGGCAGCGACCGGTATATGGCGGCGGTGTACCCGGATTTCGCCTGTGCCGCCGATTATCTGCCCGAAAATGTCTTGGTTTGTATCAGCGAGAGCAGCCGGGCCTCCGAGGGGCTGAAGCACTGGCTGTGGCAGCGGCGACAGGACATCGTTACTGCCGAGGAAAACGGCTGGTTGGCGGGGGAATTCGCCCACCTGCAGCTGGAGCAGGACGAGCTGGTGCGGGCCATTTCCCAATACCCGGTGTGCCAGATGGAGAGCCTGCCCACCAGCCGGTATCTGCTGGCGCCCCAGGCCATGGTGCAGGTGGCGGCCAAGCAGCTGTCCGTATACGGCGGCAGTCTCGACACCGCCGTAACGGATCTGACACACTACCTCACCACCGGCTACCGGGTGCTGGTGCTGTGCGGCGGCCGGGTCCGGGCGGATAACCTGCAAAGGCTTCTGCGGGAGCGGAGGATCCCTGCCACGGTGGATTACCAGGGCAGCGTCCTGCCCCAGCGCGGGCAGGCGGTCATTTCCGTGGGTGCCCTGTGCGCCGGCAGCGAGTATCCCGGGCTGCTTTTGGCCATCCTCACCGAAGGGCAGCTGACGGCCAAGGTCTCCGGCAGGGAGCCCCGGCGCCGAGTCCCGAAAGGTGATCCCACGCGGCAAGCCCTCCAATCCTACACCGACCTGACCCCCGGGGACCTGGTGGTACACCAGCACCACGGCATCGGCCGGTTCGTTTCCATGATCCGCCTGCCGGTGGACGGGGTGGAAAAGGATTACATCAAGATCGCCTACGCCGGCAGTGATTGCCTGTATGTCCCGGCCACGCAGCTGGACCTGGTAAGCAAGTATATCGGCAGCGGCGAGGACACCAGCCGCACCAAGCTGAATAAGCTGGGCGGCACCGAGTGGGCCAAGACCACCTATCGGGCCAAGGCCGCCGCCCGGGACCTGGCCAAGGGCCTTATCGACCTGTACGCCCGGCGGCAGCGGCTGGCGGGCTTCGCTTTTTCGCCGGATTCCCCGTGGCAGCAGGAGTTTGAGGAGGCATTCCCCTACACGGAGACTGACGACCAGCTGCGCTGCATCCGCGAGATTAAAAACGACATGGAGCAATCCCGGCCCATGGACCGGCTTCTCTGCGGCGATGTGGGCTACGGCAAAACCGAGGTGGCCCTCCGGGCGGTGATGAAGTGCATACTGGACGGCAAGCAGGCGGCGATTTTGGTGCCGACCACCGTGCTGGCCCAACAGCATTACGCCACCGCCGTGAGCCGGTTCCGCAGCTTTCCCGTGACGGTGGAGGTGCTGAGCCGCTTCCGCAGCGCCAAGCAAGCCAAGGATATATTGGAGCGCACGGCCCAGGGCAAGGTAGACCTGCTCATCGGCACCCACAAGCTATTGCAGAAGGATGTAGCCTTTCACGACCTGGGCCTGCTGATCATCGACGAGGAGCAGCGCTTCGGCGTGGCAGCCAAGGAGCAGCTGCGCCGGCGGGCGGAGCAGGTGGACACCCTGACCCTCTCTGCAACCCCCATCCCCCGGACCCTGAATATGGCCCTATCGGGCATACGGGATATGTCTGCCATTGAGGAGCCGCCCCGGGACCGTCAGCCGGTACAGACCTATGTGCTGGAGCACGATTGGGGCATCCTGGGCGACGCCATGCGCCGGGAGCTGGACCGGGGCGGGCAGGTATATTACCTGCACAACCGGGTGGAAAATATTGAATCCACCGCCGGGCGCATCCGGCAGATGCTGGGGGAGGATGTCTCCATCGGCATCGCTCACGGTAAGATGAGCGAGAGCCAGCTGAGCCGGGTGATGCAGGACATGGCCGACGGAGAAATACAGGTCCTGGTCTGCACCACCATCATTGAGACCGGCATCGACATTCCCAATGTAAACACCCTCATCATCGAGGATGCCGACCGCATGGGCCTGAGCCAGCTGCACCAGATCCGGGGCCGCATCGGCCGCAGCCCCCGCCGGGCCTACGCTTATCTCACCTACCGTCAGGGAAAGATCCTGACAGAGGAGGCCAGCAAGCGCCTTACCGCTATAAAGGAGTATGTGGAGTTCGGCTCCGGCTTCAAAATTGCCATGCGGGACCTGGAGATTCGCGGCGCGGGCAATCTGCTGGGGGCGGAGCAATCCGGTTATATGATGAGCGTGGGCTATGATATGTACCTGAAGCTCCTGAATGACGCCGTTCTGGAGCAGCAGGGCAAGTCCGCCGAGATTCGGCCGGAATGCGCCGCTGACCTGGCGGTGTCTGCCTACATTCCCGAGAGCTATGTTCCCCAGGCCAAGCAGCGCATGGACCTTTATCGCCGCATTGCGGCCATCCGCACAGCAGCGGACTCCGGGGAGATCCTGGACGAGCTGCTGGACCGCTTCGGCGACCCGCCCAAGGCCGTATCGGCCCTGCTGGATGTGGCGCTGCTGCGCTCGGACGCAGCGTTCGTGGGCATCTGCGACATCTCCCAAAAGGAGCGGCAGCTGATCTTCCGGTTCACGGACCGGGTAGACCCGCCCAGCCTCCTGGCCGTGTGTGCCATGGCGTCCTATAAAGGCCGATTGCTGCTGCACTCCGGCACCCAGCCCTATCTGACGCTGTATTTGAAGGAAAAGGAATCCTCCCTGGAGGCCGCCTCGGCGCTGGTGGAGCGCCTGCGCATAAAGTGGGAAGAAAAGGCTACCGTTAAAGCGGCAAGATTGCAATAATGGCAAGGAAGGGTGTGTGAGGGAAACCCAAGAAGGGTGTCCCTCACCATTCAAATCAATCGTTTTTGGAGCTTTTTCAAAGCTTCAAAAACTTAGGCAGCAGGGCGAAAAGACTTTTTCGGCACGCTGGAAATAAAGGGCCAAGCACCCAAAACAGAAGGAGAAACGACATGAAAAAACTCATCATCCGCGCATTGGCCGGTCTGCTGGCCTCCGTTCTTTTGGTGGCCGGCGTAGCACTGGTGGGCAATATGCCCAACGGCAAGCGTACCGACGGCATATTTTATCAGGCCAGCGGCATCCATCCGGACGCTGCCCTGATGACCGTGAACAAGCGATCCGTGTCCGCCGAGGAATACCTCTACTGGCTGGCCTACGATTGCGATTATCTGTCCTCCTATATGGGCTCCGTGGACTTTGACGCCGCCGTCAGCGGCGGTCTGACCTACGGCCAGTACGCCATGGAGGACGCTCAGCGCACGGTGGTGCTCTATGCCGTGGTGCGCCAGTGGGCGCAGGAGGCCGGGATCACCCTGTCCGAGGAGTCCCAGGCCCAGCTGGACGCCCAGCGCCAGCAATATGTGACCTACTACGGCGGCGAAGAGGGCTATGCCAAGCAGCTGGAGCTTATGGGCCTCACCGATGAAGGCTTCCAGCAGATCAACCAGGTATACTTCCTGTATTCCGAGCTGTATAAGGCCTACTGCGCCGCCGGCGGTGCCCTGCGCCCCTCCGATGAGGAGATTGCCGCCTTCGCCCAAAGCGGCGGCTACTGCACTTTCCTTCCTCTGTATTGGTCCATCACCGGCGATGAGGCCACCGACGCCGCTACCCTGGCCCAAGCTCAGGAGGCCGCGGCCCGCCTGCGCAGCGCGGAGGATGTGACGGCTGCCTATCTGCAAATTGCTCAAGAGCTGGCGCTGCAGGCATCGGAAACCGGCGAAACGGCCGCCGTCCAGGACCTGGACAGCAGCGTTGCCGCCGTCCTGACCGCTCTGGCAGAGGGGCAGGTCAGCGATGTGGTGACCACCGCCAAAGGCTATTATGTATTCGTGGGCCAGGCCCTGAATGCTGACGCCGTGCTGGATAAAATGTTCAATGCCAAGCTGGACGCTATGCGGGAGAGCGCCGGCATTCGCTACAACTGCCGCAGCTATGACAAGCTGAACGTTGCCCGCTTTTATACCAAGCTGCAGACCCTGCGTAGTCAGCTTTCCAGCGCCGGCACGGACAGCAATACCTCAGCGGGCACGGATACGGCGCCTCAATCCTGATAACGGCTGAATTTTATTCGTCAAAACAACGAAAGATCGAAGCTTTTCATTGCCATAAATCACAATCTTTTTGACAAGGTACATTTTTGTATCTTTTGACCATTGACTATTGTTAAAAAAATGACTATCATGGGGTTGCTTTAAAAAATGCGCTCTCACGCATCTATATTTAACTATAAAAATTAGGAGGAACACATTCATGAAAGACTTGTATGTTGTCAATTGCTGCAGAACAGCCATCGGCTCCTTTGGCGGTTCTTTGAAGAACACTCCCGCCGCTGAGATGGGCGCCATCGTGGTGAAGGAAGCCCTCAAGCGCGCCAATGTCGCTCCCGAGAACGTGGATGAGGTGATGTTCGGCTGCATCCTCACTGCCGCCCAGGGCCAGAATGTTGCCCGTCAGGTTTCCATCAAGGCCGGCATCCCCTACTCCGTTCCCGCTTACACCGTGGGTATGGTCTGCGGCTCCGGTATGAAGTCCGTCATCGAGGGTGCCCGTTCCATTCTGGCCGGCGATTCTGACATCGTTGTCTGCGGCGGCACCGAAAATATGAGCGCCGCTCCCTTTGCCTCTCTGGACGCCCGCTGGGGCGCCCGCATGGGCGACAAGAAGCTGGTGGACACCATGATCAAGGACGGCCTGTGGGACGCCTATAACAACTATCACATGGGCACCACCGCCGAGAACATCAATGATATTTGGGGCATCACCCGCCGCGAGCAGGACGAGTTCGCCGCTGCTTCCCAGCAGAAGGCCTGCGCCGCCCGGGATTCCGGCCGCTTCGACGATGAGATCGTGGCCGTGCCCGTGAAGGTGAAGAAGGAGATCGTGGAGTTCAAGCGCGATGAGTATGTGAAGGAAGGCGTCACCGCCGACAGCATCGCCAAGCTCAAGGGCGCCTTCCCCGTAGGCCCCGAGTCCCCCAACCCCCAGGTGGTACATACCTTCGAGGTCACCGGTGCCCAGGATGCCGCTGACAAGGGCACCCAGCGCGTCACCGCCGCCAACGCCTCCGGCATCAATGACGGCGCTGCCGCCATCGTGCTGGCCTCCGGCGAGGCTGTGGCCAAGTATGGTCTGAAGCCCATGGCCAAGCTTATCGGTTGGGGCCAGGGCGGCGTGGATCCCAAGATCATGGGCGTAGGCCCCGTGGTGGCATCCCGCAACGCTATGAAGAAGGCCGGCGTCACTATCGATGATATCGACCTGGTGGAGGCCAATGAGGCTTTCGCCGCCCAGTCCATCGCCGTGGCCCGTGAGCTGCACTTCGACATGAGCAAGGTCAATGTCAACGGCGGCGCTATTGCCCTGGGTCACCCCGTGGGCGCCTCCGGTGCCCGTATCATCGTGACCCTGCTGCACGAGATGCAGAAGCGGCCCGAGGCCAAGAAGGGCCTGGCAACCCTGTGCATCGGCGGCGGCATGGGCACCGCAGTGGTGTTTGAGAAGTGCTGATTGGCTGAAGCATAACGCATAAAAGCAAAAATCGGGGGTCCCGGGCTTCCGGGACCCCCGATTTACCCTGTCGAAAAATCCTTTGGATTTTTCCGACAAAAGGATTGCAGCCTGCTGCGCGCATAATTTTTGCACGGAGCGCAAAAATTCCACACTTGCAGTCTGAGGGGTATTTTTCCCCACGCACATGTCGCGGTGAAAAATGATTTGAATTTTTTGCCGCCTGCGGGCGACAAACTCTGCGAGGCTTTTTGAAACGCTGGGGGAGGGGAGAAGTGGTCCTAATTTTGTTGAAGGGCAAAAATATCGCACAGAGGTGTTGACAATCCCGCAGGAATGTGATATTCTAATTCTTGCCTAAATCCGCCGGTGTGGTGGAATGGTAGACACAGGAGACTTAAAATCTCCCGGTAGCAATACCGTACCGGTTCGAGTCCGGTCACCGGCACCATCCGGTAAACTATATATCGCGGAGTAGAGCAGTTGGTAGCTCGTCGGGCTCATAACCCGGAGGTCGGAGGTTCAAGTCCTCCCTCCGCAACCATCAAAAGTCCTGAAATCGTAAGATTTCAGGACTTTTTCTTGCGTTTTAGGGCTCAAAAAGTTCTGAGAAATATTATGCGATTTTCGCAAAAACCGTTTGACCCATATTCTGACCCATAATAGAATAGCACCTAGTGGACAAGTTAGCATTTTTCAGAATCCAATGTCCACCAAGTTGGAAAATCCGATGAATTTTCAAAACTTTTTTGGAGTTTTGGTTGGACCCGAAATTTGGGTTCAACCTCCCTTGGTCAAGCCTATTTGTCCACTTGTTGGGATTTTACACTGATCTCCTGGCAATCCTCTTGAATTACAAACCCTCTCGCTGACCTTTTTTCAGGCTCTGTGAGAGGGTTTTATTTGTTTCTTTTGTTTTGTTAGGTGTTGTTCGGCGGTATAATGTGATGTCGTTTGGTGGGAGCTTCTTATTCTTCAATACCGTCTATCAAAGCATCGTAAGTTGTATGCAGTGCTTTTTTGATCGCCTGGAGCTGCGTTGCCTGAATATGCTGTGTGCCGCGTTCTATTTTAACAAGGCACTCGCGCGTCATATCGCATCCGTCAATCTGGAGCATGCGGACAAGATCGGTTTGCCCCAGCTTCCGAGCCTTTCGGATTATTCTTATATTCTCTCCAATGCGAAGATCCTGCTTGATTTTCTGCTCCATAAAATCACCCCTTGTGGACTTATTTTGGTCCATATGGGTTTATTTTATGAATTTGCTGTGATATAATGGGACTAGTATTGGTCCACCAAGCGAAAACGATGGCAATTACATGGATGATCATTGTATTCTGATGATTAAGAAGATATAATATTCTTATTCCTCTGGCTCGCGAAATTTACAATTTCTCTTATGGTAGATAATCAACACAAAAAGTTTAGGAGCGATAGAGAATGGGCACAATCAAGAGAGAGCCTGCGATCAGGGCATTTTCCCTGATGATGGTACTGACTATGCTGATCAGCATAGTACCCCTTGCTGTATCGGCAAATACCGGTAAAACAGATGTTCCGGGAAAGGTATACGAGTTTGACAAGGACAGCCATTATGAATTTACTGACAGCGACAGATATGCTGATTCCAGCGAGAGCAATACATACGGTAGCTTTTCTGTAAGCGGTAATATTGCCAGCGTAGACAGTAAAGATGGTGTCCCTGCCTATGAGGTAGAGGATGGCAATCTGAGATTCTTTTACAATTACTCGGATTCCATGTTGAATGCTGACCTGGATTTCTGGCACTTGGTAGAGGATAAGTCCAAGAAGGTTAATGATCTGACCCTGGATTCCAATGTTTTGAAGGGTGCGATTATTCTTCAAACTTCCAAAGACAGAGTGAATTGGGTCAATGTCGGCACGACCACCAATGCCTTTGCGGACACACCTGTTCGGACAGATGCGATCTATAATACCACGGATGTGCAGTTGATCAACAGCTGCTTCTACCGGGTTATTGTAGTGTATGAGCTGCGGATCAGAACGGAGCAGAGCAATTTCCTGTTTATCAATACCGATAAGTATGAGAATAAGAAATGTGCGGAAGTGTATGAATTCTATGCCTATACCAACAGCGGCGAAAGCACTGTAACGGATCCCAATCAGATCTACAGTCTTGGCTACAGAGTCCGGGTAGAGAACTTTGATGGTTATTCCGGCGAAGGATCTATCGACAAGGACGATCCGCATTACGGCTGGAATTTGAGCAATTTCTTTGTGAGCGGCTATACGGATGAAATCGCTGAATCCGATGGCAATGTGGTGTTCCTGAAAAATGTGGGCGATAAAGTTACCTTGTGGTTCAACCTGGGGCAGAATATCAATGCTTTAAATGGCAAGGATAATCTGTCGATTACAGCGGATACTGAGGGATATGACCAGTATTTCGAGACACCCAGAATGAACTTTGGTCGAGGAGTGCTGATCATTCGCTATACGGATCACAATAATGTCCAGGGGGAGCCTACGATCTACACAAATTATCTGGAAGCCAATGCGACGGTCGGCGCAGATACCAAGGTGCAGCTTTTTGAGGAAGGCGATTATGAGGTGGCGCTGGATTATCAGATTACTGATGACCAGTTGATTGACCAAATTAGCCATTACCGCATCTTCTTCAAATTCTCTGTTCGTAACGGCAACTGCATGGTGTACCCCTTTGATGTGGTAACCGGCAGTGAATTGACCAACAGTTCCATGACAGAGAACGGTTTCCGCCTGGATCTGGCAAAATCCCGCTATTTGAAGGTCAACATTAAGCGCGAGGTGCTGAAGGACAGCGCCGATGGACTGGTTGAGGACACTCGTTTCAACGGCCCGGCCAAGGATGGAGCTCAGTATGCCGATGAAGGTATCTACACGATCACTGTAACAAACGAGTATACCGGGCAGTTTACAGTGAAGAAGATCTATGTAGGCACCAACAATGTGCTGAGAGCGCATATGACAACAGGATTGTCTATTCCTGAAATCAACAACCTTGTTGCGCAGGGTGCTACGATTTCTGACGACGGCACCATTCAGCTTGCAAGCATTACACCGGCAACGGATGCAACCAAGCCAACGGATGCAACCCAGGCACCTACGGATAAGCCTGCCGATGGTGAAACGCAAGCACCGGGGAACGATACAACGGGAAAAATGGAAACGCCGTCCGCTGGCTTGCTTGTTATGGTGGCAGTAATTGCAATTGTGTGTATTGCTGTGTTTGTGATCATTGTACGCAAAAAGCGCAGTACAAACCAGGCTGCGAAGGTTGCCGTGGAAGAACCTGATGGAGGTGCAGAAGAATGAAGCGATTGATTGCACTGATCCTTAGTTTCGCACTGCTGCTTTCTGGCTGTGCCCCAGTACAAATGAATCAAGAACCTACTGATAACACAACTGCACCAACCGCAGAATTACCTGCACAAACTACAGTTTGGGTTGATACTGTTCCTGAGTATAACGCTCTGGATGATGCAGACCTTCTCAATCATTTGGAGGACTTGGTATACAGAGAGACCGTTTCGTCGTTGAACAGCACAGAGTATGTTGTTGAAAATATCAGCGCTGTATACATCTCAAAAGAGTATCTTGAAGAGGTGGCGTTTAATTCTCGGTCCAACATCTACTTTGGGTATACATTAGCGGAACTGGATGAATTGTTCCAGGGTTCTAGATATGTGTTTACCCTAGGTTCAGATGGGCAGACCACGGTCCAGGAACTGCAGGAAATTGAAGATACCTCTACAGAAACGATGCTCAAAAATGTCGCAATCGGTACTGGTGTCATCCTTGTCTGCGTTACTGTTTCGGCGGTGTCTGCCGGTGCTGGAGCGCCTGCGGTCAGTGTAATTTTTGCTGCTTCTGCCAAGACTGGAACACTTATGGCATTGACTTCCGGTGGATTCGGTGCTATATCTGCTGGCATTGTTCGTGGAATTCAAACTGGTGATTTCAATGAAGCCATGGAAGCTGCGGCACTTGCTGGTAGTGAAGGCTTCAAGTGGGGCGCAATATCCGGTGCCATCAGTGGTGGAACGCAGGAGGCATTTGCTCTCAAAGCTGCAACAAGGAGTGGCCTTACAATGAATGAGGCTGCCATCATTCAACAGGAATCTGGCCTGCCTATGGATGTGATTTCCCAGCTTCACAGCATGGATGAGTATCTCGTATATAAGGATGCTGGATTAAAGCCTGTCATGGTGAACGGCAGAACAGCACTTGTCCAGAACATCGACTTGAACTATGTGAGTACCCTCCCTGATGGATCAGAAGTTACAAACCTTGTAAGAATGCAGCGTGGTTATGCTCCGATAGATCCTACAACGGGGAAAGCGTATCAGCTTCACCATATCGGACAAAAAGCAGATGGCACATTGGCGATCCTTACAGAGTCCCAGCACCAAGGAAACTCCGCGATACTGAATATTGTGGGTAAGGAATCTGAGATTGACCGGCAGGCTTTCAACGCAACGCGAAAGGCTTTCTGGGAATACCTCGGAAAAGTTGTGTTTGCAAACGGAGGAGTTTAGCAATGGCCAATATCATCGAAGTAATGAAAAGCATCCCGGATTACATTGGATCAAACGGACGATCTGAGGGTGAAATTGCGGCAGCGGAGAAATCTCTGGGAACTATGTTTGCTCCAGACTATAGGCTGTATTTGAAAGAGATTGGCCTTGCGTGCTTTGATGGTCATGAGCTTACGGGAATAACCAATGATACGCGTCTATCTGTGGTTGCGGTTACGGAACAGGAACGAGCGGCAAATCCGAATATTCCATCTTCTTGGTATGTTGTAGAGCAGACTGGTTTTGACGGAATTGTAATTTGGCAAGCGCCAACAGGCGAAATTTACCAGACGGTATCAATTGCTCCGGGATGCGAGCTTTATAATTCTCTCGTAGGATATGTAACTGCAAAATAAGCAGATCCAATCAATATGCGGTGTGTCGTTTTGGCACACCGCATATTTATATGCTTGGCACTTATACGATCTTTGATCAGCGAGGAGTGCGCTTGAAAAAAGCAGAAGTATAAAATATAATATAGTCGACATTTATGGCAAGGAGGTGTGGGGATGACTGCGCTACAGGAGATTTTCAATAATCGAGAGATTGCTATCGGAATATGGGTGATTATTGCACTTGCTGTAGTGTTGATAAGCAAATCTTTGCGCCAACCGTTGCTACAGTTCCTGAAAACAGCAATACCTATTCTGTTTTGCAGAAAGTTCGTAGTTTTTTATTGTGTGTTCATCGCCTTCTTTTTATTTGCCGTGGACATCCTGAAATGGGCTACTTTTTGGGATAGTAGTATGCTGAAGGATACGATTTTCTGGGTTGTATTTGTTGAACTACCATTGTTTGCAAAGGCTATAGAGAAGGCGAAAGACAATCGCTTTTTCTCAGATTTGATTGCGGACAACTTAAAGTTCATTGTGTTGTTTGAGTTCTTTGTTGGATTTTGGACATTTGATTTGTGGATTGAACTAGTTGCTATACCGGTTACCGTTTTTGTTTCATTTTTGTGTGCTCTGGCATCACGCGAAAAAAAGCATAAGCCAGCAAAGACCTTCTTCGATATTCTTCTTGTGATATGGGGATTTATCGTTCTTACCCATGCTGTATCCAGCACGGTGCAGGATCCAAAAGCATTTTTTAATTGGGATACGCTAAAATCTTTAATGTTGCCTGTGCTCTTGCTTGTTCTTAATCTTCCAGTTGTTTATGGGTTAGCCCTTTACAGTGGTTATGAGCAGTTGTTTATCAGAATCAAGAACGGGGCAAAAGATAAATGGAAGATGAAATTCCAAATCGTTGGTTTTGCAGGAATCAGTCTGCCCAGAGTTTCCGCAATTCGCAGAAACATACAAAAGACCATTCTTGTTAGCTTAAACGCCGATGATATGAGAAAAAGCCTAAACAAACTGGAAGATCATTTGGCTATGCAGATAGGAGACAATTATATGAAACGAGCAAAGTTTTATGTTGGGGTATGCGTAACTGCTGCAGCAGGAAGCCTGATTGGACTTGTGCTGGCAAATTCCGAGGTTTCGATAAAAGACATAATTACACTGAACTTTGTGTTAGATATTCCCAGGATTAAGGAAATTCTAACTTACATTTTTTCTGTATCCCTTGTGTTCAGCTTGGCGCTGTTGTTCTATGCTATAGGCTTTAGGAAAAGGAAGAACGAGGAAATAACTCAGATTAAGAAGTATGCTGTTTTTGAGTTTCTCTTTGTACTTAAGAAACAGAAAGCTCAGTTGCAGGAGTATCCTCCAATTGATGATCCTGTCAGCTTGTTTGTAAACTACCTGCAAATAGCTTACGAACTAAAGGAAGCATGCACGAAAGCACTTGATGTATATGGAAACCTGCTAAACAATTGGGAGCGTGAAAGCATCGAACTACTGCAAACTTCTACGATGGGTCTACTTACTAACGCAACAATTGGCGGAGGCAGTTTTACAGACTTTGATGTAGACAGTTTCTGCGAATACTACAGGGAGAAAGTAAAAGCAATGTAGCACGGTGCGAACTTTAATGCATTCACCTCGATGGTAAAAAGTGATGCTGAAAAATACACCAAAAGAATAGAATCTACTTACGAAGATTTTAAACGATACTATGAGTAAATCTTAAAGCTGGGTGATGAGATGGAGAAACGCATCACCCGGTTTTTGATATTTTAGTTTGTCTTGCTTGCTGGCTTGCACTTTCTTTTCGCTCCTCGCTGTATGGCGCAGTCAGGCGGATGCTGACTCTATGCTTATCGATCTCGAACCGCAGGCCGCCCTTTTCGTCATCTTCGATTAGCTGGCACAGGTCTGGATAGGTGGCGGCATAGGCAGTTAGGCGCTTTTTGAGCTTGGTGTTGTAGGTGTAGATTTCAGCGGTGTTGTCGTATTCGTTGAAATACAGTTCGGTGACTTTTCGTTTCTTTTTGGGAATCTTTTTCATAAAACCTCCTTATTTTTGATTTATTTTTCTGGCTCTAGAGCTGGGAAATCGGGACTAAAATCTGACAGCGAAGCCTGGAACGATGTGTTGGTCGTTCCAGGCTTTTCTATCGGCTACAAAGCCGAATTTTACATACTCAGCACATTTCCCATGGTCTGGGCGGCTTCCTTCTGCGCCGAGGTGGTGACATGGGCGTAGGTGTCTAGCGTGAAGCCAGCGGAGAAGTGGCCCAGCATGCCGCTGACTGTTTTGATATCCACACCGTTCTGCAAGGCGATGGTGGCGAAGGTGTGACGGAGGTCGTGGAACCGGACTTTCGGGATACCTGCCCGTTCCAGCACCCGTTTCAGCATATTGTTCACACTGTCCGGGGAGATGGGACCGCCGTTGGGGGACGGGAACACATACTGGTCATTGGTTTTCCGTTTCTGCTCCCGCAGGACTTCGATTGCCTGGGGCGAGATACTCACCGCCCGGTAGGAGTTTTTGGTTTTCAGCGGCGACTCTACGATTTTGCCATCTACTCTTGCAATCTGGCGTCTGACCTTGATGATGCCATTCTTCCAGTCAATGTCCGTCCATCTGAGTCCGAGAAGCTCACCCCGGCGGAGGCCGGTTGCCAGTTCAATGTAGTACATTTCGTAGACACCGGTGGCTTTCGCTTCCTGAAGGAATGCCTGCAACTGTTCTGCCGGGATGGTTTGCATCTCTTTATGTTCCAGCTTCGGCAGGGAGACATTCTTGCAGGGATTCTCGGTGATAATTTTCTGTGCTACTGCGAAGTCCATGGCAGAGGAGATGACCTGGTTGATGTTCCGCACTGTCTTTGCACTTAACCCCTTCGGCTGGTGTTCTGCTTCTATCCGCTCCACCCGCCCCTTATCCATCAGTTTGTGGTACAGTTTTTGGAGATCCATGGTACTCAGCTTTTCCAGCGGAATCTTGCCGATATTTGGAGTAATGTGATTATCGATGTAGCCCCGGTAGGTCTGGTGCGACGACGGCCTGACCTTGATTTTGCACACATTCTCGAACCATTCCTCCATCCACTGGGCAACCATGTACTTGCCCTGTTTGGTGAAGTCCAGTTTCTGACTCTCTGCCAACGCTTTTTTCAGTTTTTCCTTAACCTCGGCTTGCGTTTTTCCCAGCATATTTTTGAAAACCTGCTTGCCGGTGACGGGGTCATGCCCAGCCGTGTACCGTCCCTCCCAGCGGCCATCCTTTCGCTTGCGGATATTGCCCTCACCGTTGCTTCTTCGTTTCGCCATCTGCGATCCCTCCTTATCAGCGACACACATTACCACAGAAAGGGAAAAATAGCTATTCACGAAATCTACCAAAGATTTTCCACTATTTTTGACCTTTCCCGGTACTAATTTGTTTCATTCATTTTGTTAGAACCCGCCGGATGGCACTTGCCGGTGCTGCCCGGCGGGTTCCTTTACGTAGTCAGTTCCATATCATTGCTGTAATCCTGACCATCGGAACGCTGACCATGCACCTGTTTCTTTTCCTCGATTTTCTGCCGCTGCTTGCGGTCAATGGAATCTCTGCGGTGGATATGCCGGTTGGCACTGGTTTGGATCAAGCCAGCCAATCCCCGGAACAGGCTGAACACTGCGGAGGTGGTTTGCTGGTGGATATGATTCTGCACCTTTTCCAGCAGAGCGGAAGCGTATTCATTGCCATGGCGTGCGGATGCTGTCAGCCACTCCATGCCCACTTCCAGATTCTGCGGCACACCCTGTCCGAAGCAGTAGAGCTTGCCAAGCTGGTATTCGGCATAGGAATTGCCTTGTTCCGCTGCCAGTTCGAACATAGAGATGGCTTTCCGAATATCCGTTTTCAGATACTGCTTACCGATTCCGTAGACCGCATCCACACTACCGCGGATGGCGGCTTCATGGAGATACTGCTTCACTTCCGGACTTGGCTCTACCTCCGGCTCACGCAGGCTACTAACTACTTTCGGGTACATGTCCGAGCCATCGTCAACAAAGTCCACACGGGGCAGAACAGGGCCTGACAGGGGCAATTCTTCCTGCGGGATGTGTAGCCTCATCGCTGTCTGTACCACGGCGTTACGAATGGCCTTGAATTCCTTCTGCTGTTCCAGAGGAATCCGCTCCGGCATCTTGCTGGTGTAGGTGCGAAGCACATCCTCTTTCTGTTCGTACCACAGAGAATACAGTTCCTGGATTCTGCTGTCCCCGGCAAGTTCCGCAACGATGGCATCCACCAGTTTCTTGGTACCGGCATTGAGATATCCATACTGCTTCTTGCCCTTGGCTTTTGCAAGCCTGTCCGCAAGCTGAATGAATATCATCTGCATCTTGGGACTTTCATATTCGCCGTGGTTGATTTCGTTGACGATCTGCACGATCCTCTCACGGCTTTCCTGCCGCAGTTCATCCCGGAGATCCGTCTGCTTCTGATAGATCTGCAGCAGATCCTGCCGGAAGATCTCCTGCGCCAGATTCGCCTTGATAGTTTCAATCCCCTTGGTGGAGAGGTAGGCTTCATTGGGATCGACAGAGTAGGCCATCATATGGACATGAGGATGATTGCCGGAATTGTGAAATGCGGCATACCAGCGGAAGTTCTCCGGGGATATTTTCATCTGCTGGGCGATCTGATTCCGCTGGGAGCGAAGCAGGTGCATCCACGCATCCGGGGTGTTATAGCCCAGCCGTTCCGCATCTTCCCGGCGGAGGGAGATGATGTGCGTCCAGATGTTACCGGGGTGATTGTTCATTTCGTCCTGCACCTGGGACAGCACGATGGGTACCCCCTCGTCCGTGAACAGACCATTACTACCGGGGCGCTCATCAATATATTTCAGATATACATCCCTTTGAGGAGCATCGCCGTACAATTCCAGAACGCTATTGATGAACGCATCCGCATTGCCGCGGGTAGAATTATCTGCGTAATCCCGGTACTCGTGACTGTCCTTGCTGTCCGGGTACTTTTTCAGCAGCCTTGTGATTTGCTTCTGCTGTTCTGCGGTGGCAGGCAGATGGCGGGAGGTATCTTCCGCCATCTCCACACCTTCCCGGGTGGCGATATACTTGAGGTAGCCACCGGGAGACTTTTTGTCACCGGGTTTCAGATAGGGGGATTTCAAAATCAGTCTCGCCATCCATTGTCACCCTTTCTGAAATTCTACCGCATCCTCGAAGCTGTATTTACCACCGATGGCAGCAACTTCGTTGGTGCAGAACCGGCGGAGAGCGGATAAGGAATCTTCATCGATATCATGGGTAGCGGCAATGATGTTGCTCATCATCGCAATCTCCACACCCAGCTTGAACAGAAGCCTGCTGATCCTGTCCTCGGTGAGCGCAATCTTACTTCCAATAACCGATTCCAATGCAGGTGTCAGCACCCGACTGCTTTCCTTCATGTTCAGTACGGCGATATAGTGTTCGATGGCTTCCCGGATGAACTCACTGCGGGATTCGGCATTGCTTTTCTCCATAGCTGCATCACACCGGGCCAGCAATTCATTGTTGATATAAACGCCAATTCTGTTGCTATTATTTTCTTGCATTTTTCTCCTTCCTGATGGGAATGACTCCCATCAAAACTGTTGCGGCTCTAGGATAATCCGTCGCCCAGACGCCTGCTTTCCTGATACTTCTCCAAAAGGTAACACCTCGAAAACCGTGTAAAAACCCCGACCGGCGTTGCCGGGCGGTGTAAATCGGAGGTATTCGGCGATAGCCGGAATACCTCCTTTATCCTGCTTTCCAATCCTTTCATCCGAAATCTCCGAAATCAGTATGGAAAGCAACTCCAGCTTATGCGGGAAGCTCCTCGCCAATGAACAGCGGAAGCTCGTCTGCTTCTGTATCCAGGTCACGGTAAATCTCCGGGTTGTCCAGGCTCAGCAGATGATACTCGTTGTTGGAGTAGCCGTAGGGATTGCGGTGCTTGTACATGGCAATCAGCTTCCGCTTGACCAGAACCTTGATGGCTTTCTGGAGAGAAGACTTTTTGATGCCGGTATCCTGAATGATTTTCTTGTGCGTGGGCCAGCAGTATCCCTTACTGCCGGAGCAGCAGACCAGATACGCATACAGTTTGAACTGGGTGGCATCCAGCGGCACATGGAAGATGCTGTTGGGCAGACGAAAGAATTCTTTTGCGGGCGGTTCATACAATCTCATCCATCCACCTCCGTTTGCTGGTCAATCCACTGGATAAACTTGTCTTTTGGAACAAGAATCCGTGTGCCGATTCTGATGTGAGGGAATCCTTTCGAACGAACCAACTCGTAGGCCGCCGCTCTGGAGATTCCCAGCACTTCTCCTACCTCCGGCGCGGTCAGCGTCAGCGGCAGGGCATCATAGTTTTTGAATTTGCTTTCTCTCATTTTCATTTCCTCCTGTATTGTTTTCGCGCAGTCTGCTCTCGCAATCACAGATTTCTCACTCCTTCCGATGGCCGGGCAAACAAAAAACGCATACCAACGAACACCGAACAGGAATCGGTTTTGATTCCCCTGCGGTGTCAGTTATGTATGCGCGATATTTTGATATGTTGTGCCGGCGGCACTATGTATGTAGTAGAATTATAACAGAATAATCCAAATTTTTCAAGTGCAGGGCGTGAACGGAATGTGAACGGAGCGCTTTCTTATGTTTGTGGTTCACTTTATAGGACACGCACAGAAGATTTGTAAACCGGGTTTCGAGAAAAATTTGCGAAAAATACGGAGCCTCATCTTCCATGAGACTCCGCAGGAGGTCAAGTATTTTCCGCAGCCGTTTTGAAATCGCCATTTTGCTTATACCAAATTCCTTGCCGATCTGTTCCAATGTATAGAACCGAAAGTAGTAAAACCGAAGCAGTTTCTGGTCATCATCAGGCAGAGTTGGAAAGATCTTCCGGAGTTTGTGCTTCCGCAAAAGAAGGAATGCTTGCTCAAAGGTTGGATCGGTTGGCTCGTCTGTGAACAGACCGGGCATTGTGTAAATTTCATTCCCAACGAAATCCAGGTGACGCTGGTCACTTCTTCGTTGAGCACTTTCCCGTAAACGATCCTGCTCCAAAAACTCCGCGACTTCATCGGATACAGTAATCTTTTGACCGTAGTAGTTGATGTTTTTCATCTTTACCGCCTGTCCAGTACGAAAGGTCGGCAGATGTTGACCGACACAGCCATCACGCTGCATCCCTTCCACCCTGGAGCGGAATGGTTGGGATGAGGTCGAACATCTGCCGACCTCATCGGTACTTTTCAATAGTTTAGTTCATAAGTTGGGTGCCTGACGATGGATTTATTATATCAGGCGGCAAGAGAATAATCAAGAACATTTGTGCGAATTATGTCGAACGGTTTGAAATACAAGGGATTCTATTTGTTTATTGTGTTTTGTTAGCGACCACTTGACGGTGCAACCGACGGCCGCCAAGCAATAATTTGGCACTAATGACAGTTGCAATTTTGAGGAAGCCAAGGTAACATCACCAAAACATTTTTGGAGGTGTTACATTTGAAGTCCATTTCTGAAGCAATGAAAGCCTATATGCTAACTCATCCCTTTGACTCTGGCAATTCGGATTGTCAGACGGTACTGGATCAGCTCTACCATGCCTATGCAGAATCCCATGAGCACGATCCCCAAGAGATTGGTGATGGATTCAAGGAGCTGGAGGAGTATCTGTGTGTACTGCCATTGGATAATAACAACGCAGTTTTCAATCTGTGTTGTCGCCTGTGCAGTGCATATGAACGCAAGGCCTTTCTGGACAGCCTGCAATACGGCGCTGAACTGATGCTGGAACTGGGAAAGGAGTCTGACCGATGAAAGAATTCCTTGAGAAATTAAGACAACAGGTAGCTGAAAATCCTCCCAATTATGGGGATGCGGATTCTGTCCTGGGATTACTGTATGAATGCTTCAACGAAAACAACCCCTATGACAGTGAGCAGATAAAGGCGGATTTCGAAGAACTGTACCGGCAGATGAACGGGATGCCCCTCCGGGAGATGGACAGAATCGTCTATCCGGTTTGCAAGCTCTGCCGGGATCATGAGAGGGCAGGGGTTGTGGAGGGAATCAAAATTGGCGTTAGATTACTACAAGAGTTAGGATAGTACATCCATAGTTTACTCGTCTCGTCAAAAAACTTGATGAGATGAGTAAATTTATCTTGATATTGTTCTTGATAGAGAATATAATATGCGAGTAAGGAGAGATGAATATGGGATACATTTCTGCACAGCAAGCTGCGACAAAGTGGGGCATTTCTAAACGACGTGTTCAAGTGCTTTGTACTGAAAATAGAATTAAGAATGCAACTCGTATCGGAAATATGTGGGTGGTGCCAGAGGATGCTTTGAAGCCGGCAGACGGTCGAGTTCAAACTCACCATACAGTTGAATCGCCCACAGCACGAGCAGCTAGGACAGCACTAAAGAAGCTGACGGTAAATGCTTATCAGGAAATAAACGGAAAGCTTAATAACCCCAGCACATCCAAAATGGTGTTTGTTAGCTTACTTGCTACAACTATTTTCTGTGATATCCAGAACGATGAATCATCTAATGAGAAAGATGATGTGTTTTTGATGATCAGTTCGGAACTGCTTGAGATTGAGTTCAAGGAGTCGAGCCGCAGATCCTTCTGGGAAATGTTTTCGTCCTTGGTTTCGGATTTTGAAAAATACATTTATCGCTATGCAGACTATGTTGATGATATTTTATCGTGGGCTTATCAGTATGTGAACAAACTTAGCCTGGATTCTGGGTTAGAAAGTACCCAGTTCTTTACGGAAGAATACATGATTGAGTATCTTACAAAAGGTATTCCTAGAACAACGACTGCTAGTTCTGTATATTTAGATCCAGCTTGCGGTGGTGGTAATTTCCTTTCCCATATCTTGAACCAGTTGTTTGTTTTAAGGTATAGAGAATTAGATAATCCTATCGCTTGCATTGAGAATATTTTCAATGCTTTATATGGATATGAATTGGATCCCAATCTGGCAGCGGTCGCATCAGTGAACCTGAAGCTTAAAGCATTGATGTTGTTGGCTAAAGTACAGCAGGTATCTACTGTTGATTGGAGACTATTTTGCCCCAATATTTTTACATCCGTTGAGCCAAATGGATTTGGCTTCCTGGAGGCAGACTTTTCAACGCACAGAATCAGAAGAGTGGCGGATGGCAAGCGTGAGAATTTAGAAAGCATGACCGCTGTCGCTACAGAGATCTATACGAACCCGCCATTCCAAACCGTTAAAGGTATGGCTAGTTCTATGAAGGAACATCTCAAGAAGCATTTCCCTAACGCCAAGTGCGATCTGTGCAATGCGTTTATTTTACAGTGCATCGATAAAATTCAAACAGGCGGAACGATTGGACTTGTTACGCAAAGCAGCTGGATGTATTTAGACAGTTTCGAGAATTTGCGAAGAGAACTTATCACCAATAATACGATAGAATCAATTGCAGACTTAGGTTCTGGAGCATTCTATGATCTAAGTGGAGAAAAGGCAAATGTAGCGCTGGTCAGGGTTACGAAAACACCGTATGCGAATGCATGTGTCAAAGTGTTGACATTGAGAGATATTCCGCTTAAAGAAAAAGCTGCAGTACTGGGAAAGGCCTCCGATTCGGTGCTGCTTATGCAACAGACGCAGCTTTTTGGTGGTGAACACATGGCTTTCTCTTTAAGCCAAACCACCCCCAATACTGTACATGCTATGCCAGGGAAATACGGAGATTACGGAATCCCGATGCAGGGCACTTCAACGGGTGATGCAGCTAGACTAATAGGCTATTACTGGGAACATTTAAATGATCCAGAGTGGGTTCCTGTTAGTAAAGGCGGCAGTTATTCTCGCTGGTGTGGACTTAATAGCTATGTCTTAAAATGGGGCGCTGACGGCGAATATATTCGTGCGACTAAGGGTTCGGCTCTGCGCAACACAAAGTATTTCGATAGAACATCGCTGGTCTATAGCGATACTGGTACATCCGGCTTCAACGCTCGTCTGCTGGAAGAAGGTCAGCTGTTTGTGGCATCTGGACCGGGGATTAGAGATGTTCAGGGAAGTCCTTACTCGCATCTTTCACTGTTGAACTCTAGAGTGTTTTCCTATTATTTAAGAGCGCTTTCGCCAAAGCTTACGGTTGCAGCCGGATACATTTCAAGAGTTCCGGTTCCTGCTGGTTTGCTTGATCGAATTGAGCTGAATAGCTTAGGACGAGAATGTTATGACAGAAAAAGAGAGCAGCTCAAAGTGCGACCTAATAATTTGGAATGGCAAGTACCGGTTATTGAATTCGCGTCTTTGGATGCTTTTGTATGGCAGCTTTTCCTGAAAGAAATGCAAGACGAGTTAGTGAAATTAAGCTGCGAAAAGAAACTTGATGACATTATTCTTGAGGCATATGCGCTTGATAAAGCAGAGCTTTCGAAACTGAATGAAACTGTTGGAGTACCTGCTATAGACATAACCGGAACGTCGATCGCGAACAAATTGGATAAAGTAATGGCCCAGGCGTTAGATGCGAATTGTCAGATTGTTCGAACCAGAGTGAATAAACAATCCTTGGGTTGTGATGGCTTGTTGGAGTTTATCGCACGTAAGGAACAGGTTAGTCCAGAACTAATTGTTGAGTTGATTTCGTCTTCTCCTGAGACGTTCGAAGAATGCAAGGCCAAGTACAAGAACTTGGTATTGCACAACATTGTTCTAGCAATTCTTGGTTTTAGAGTGGAGACTCACGATGAAATGCAGATGTTACAACTGTGCCAGAAGTTCTATGAGATGTATCCTGGGTTGAAAAACGAATGGGATACAGTAGAAGAATGGATTGCGATGCAGTTCAATTCTATTCATACACAGACCTTCAGTAATCGTCCGTACTATCATTATGAGGGCGGAATGTTCACAAGAAAGATTTGAGGATGGTGAAGCATGAGCAACCAGATACATATAATTCAAAATGCAATTACGACCACCATCTCGGAAATTTTTCGTGGTGACTTTAGGCGTATATGCGAAGTCAAAAAAGCGGTATTGCATCTCGAGGCGATTTACTTTTGCCATGGCACTTGCTATCTTCTCAAGCGCGAGAATATGCCAATTAAAGATCAATTAGCGCTCTATCAAAGAATTGAGTTAATCCCACAGAGCACGACAGAGTTCTTTGAGAATAACCGCGAATGCATTATTAACAATTGGCCAGAAGAAAGCGCACTTGCAGCAAAACCAGAAATCCTGTATGATGCACTTTTGGCAAGCGAGTTTTGCGTACAGCCTGAGAGAGTTGGATATAAAATCGATAAAGTTAGCCGAGATATTGCGGGGGCATATTATACTTCTTCTGACTTTTCTGCGCAAATTACTTATCGTGCGCTAGAGAGCTACATGGATCGAAAGCGGAGGCGTGCGATAGATTCAGACTCTTTTGCTTGCTGCAATGAGTATGAGAATATAACCTTCCTGGACTATTCTTGTGGATGCGGAGAATTTCTGTTAGCGGTAATCCAGTATTTTGATAATCATGTATTGGGTTATTCCAGAAAGAAGCTGGCAACTCAGTTGAGGGGTGTAGATGTCAACCCAATAGCACTGATGATCACCATTGCGCGGATTGTTTCTGCAGTTGAAGCTGAAGATGATGAAAATTTGCTTCGTGAGGTCGCAAAGAACTTTATTGTAGGCAATCCATTGCTTCATAGCGATAAAATTGCACCGCTAGAAGTGAGGTTTGATAATTTTGCGCTTAACAGATTGTATGCTGAGACAGAAGGAATCAATTGCTTGGAACTGGAACAACAAAACCTGGTCGTGTTAGGAAATCCGCCATGGGAAAAGCTCCGCTTTGAAGAACGGGCATTTTTTAGACCGGTTTGTCCTGCAATTTCAGCAATCTCGCAGAAAAACAAGCGCGAAAAGGAAATAAAAAAACTTGCGGTTAATTGGCTAGAACTGTTGGAGTACTACCAGCTTCTGCAAGATGATTATGCTTCGGTGAAAAAAGAAATCCCTAAACATCCGCTCCTGAAAGTATCGTTGGTTGGGGAGCTGAACACATATGCAATGTTTGCTGAGCTAGCTTCTCGATTGACAGAAAAAGATGGTTTTGCAGCGATTATAGTGAAAAGTGCGCTGGTTACATCAACTTGCTATTCGTCTTGCTTCCGACATTTTGTTAATCAGGGATCACTTTCAGAGATGTTTCTCTTTGATAATCGGGAGAAGCTTTTCCAAATTGACAGCCGCGAGAAATTCTGTGTACTCTTCTTCGGAGGAGAACATGCCGGTGGCATAAAGGTACATTATGGACTGACTAAGCAAGAACAGATATTGTCGTCTGTGCCAATCAATGTTACGAGCGAGGAGCTGGAACTTATCAATCCGGAAACAGGACTGCTTCCGAATGTGGCAGATTCGAAGGAGTTCTCGTTCTTACTTCGAACACACAGATCGCTGTCAGTGTTTGCAAAAGAATTTCCAAAGTGTCATTTTGGTAGGTTGGTACACCTTACTGCGCATGCAGAACACATTTCTACAAAGTCGGAAAAAACACGAGTCCCAATCTATGAGGGAAAATTCATCGAACAATATGATAATCGTTTTTCCACATTTGCAGGAATGAGTGCTGATGAACGTTATCAAGCAAAGGCATCTGCTAGACGGCAACCGGGTGATAGTTTTGTTGCCCCAAAGCCTGCTCCGGAGTGCAGATACTTTATTGATAAGAAATTTTGGGAATCATTTCTTGATAGGTATGATCAACCGTATTCTCTGTGCTGGAGAAGTCTTACCTCTCCCACCAATCAACGGACTATGATTGCATCGATCATACCGTCAATGCCAACTTGCCAATCCGTTCAATTGCTCCAGACAACACCAGTTGAGGATCTTTTGATGATACTGGCGCTGTTTAATTCCAAGGTGTTTGATTTTTTTGTACGGTTGAAAATGGGGGGTATTGATCTGACGCAGAGTGTTGTACGGCAGATTCCTGTTCCTTTCCGAGAGGCATGGAACAGCATGGTTACTTTACATGGTGTAGATTATACGGCATTGGATGCGGTCAGAGCCTTGGAACGGCTACTATACCGGAATGAGCCGGACTTGTGTGGTTTGTGGGATGGTGTTCCGGAAATAAAGAGTGCGGATAACTACTACAAAACCGCTGCAGATGTACGGGAGGAAATCGACAAGATTATTTTCCAGATGTATGGTCTTACAAGCGCAGAAGAGAAAATGGTTCGCAACTCCTTTAAGGCATAGTAAAAGACGCAGGCTTTCGGGCCTGCGTCTTATCTATTGGGATTATCCAATTCTGATCTTACCAAATGCCTTGGAAGACTTATTAATGCCGTTGGTTGCCCAGAATTCGCTGTTTGCTTTCAGTGCGTCCAGTTCGCTTTCGGCCATGGTTTCAAGAATGTAGTGGTCAGAGGTTACACGATGGAAAACGAGAATGTGATAGGCAAAGTCTGTTTTGCCATACTGAGAAAGGGATTCGTCGCCGGTCTCCGCATCTCCCTTGAGCTGGATTCGCCAGGATGCATTATTGGGTGCAAATTTGATGGTGCTGGGATAGTAGGAAATACCGTTATAGACGATAGTGACATTCTTCTCCACATCACGAGCCATGGGATTCAAACCGAAAAAGGCCACACTACCGGGGATAGATCCGTTTTCTACATTGGGGTGGGTGCCGCTCTGAAGCTTAGCGGAAGAAGAAAGATCGAGAATGTTTCTAGAGCCGCCGGTGCTTGCGCGCATTTCGAACCAGTAGGTTGCCTGTACATCACTGGATGCTTCCAAAGAAAGAAAAGATGCTGCGGTAACTTCAGAATCATGCAAAGGTGCGGTAGGTTGCTGTGTGGCGGCACTTTCGTTGTTGCCTGTCCTAGAATTGGAAGATGTGCCTGCAAACAAATTGGCGGGGACGGGAATCTTTACCGATGCGGTGGGGAGATTGGAAACTGCACGGTGGCCAAAGTGTGTATTCGCACTGAAGCTACTGCGCTTGGTAGAGTTTTGTCGGCTCTGCTGCTCGGTAACAATCAGACCATTACGCAGAAGCTCTTGGATGTCCTCAACAGAAGAAATCCTTTTTACCAGATTAGACTCCTGATACAGGGTGAATGCTTCCGTCAGATTCTCGTAAGATCTGTGATCCAGCGTATCGTTCAGATTCAGAAACTGAGTGTTGCAGGTTTCGTAATTGGTACACAAACCACCACGAGTCAGATTGTTGGAACCCACAGCGACCCATGCCTGATCCGCATTCCGGACGATGAAAATCTTAGGATGGTATGTCTGAGCAAATGCGCTATCATGGACTACATAGAGTTCGTCGCAGAGCTTTGTGAGTTTGTATAGGGCTTCAGCGGTCGTGTTTTTCTGATCAATACCAGCGAGTACACGGAGGTGTCCGCCTGCGCTGCGGAAGGTCTGGAGTGCCGCTGTCAGCAGATCGACGCCACTGCTTTTAGCATAGGCAACATGGATATTCAGCTCACCATTTTTAACTGTGGTCAATTGCTCCACCAAGGGTGTATAGAGGTTTCCGCTGGTGGGCTGCATGATGTAGGTACTTTGGTGCACTACACCGGAAGAGAACAGGTCGGGCACCTTGAGTCCCAGTGCAGATGCAATGCGAGCGAGTCCCTCTAATGTGGGGTTTGTAGCACCTTTCTCGATATCAACGATAGTCGTGCGCGTCAATCCGGAATTCGCTGCTAGTGCCTCCTGCGTTAGGCTTGCTGCAGTTCTCAAAAGCTGAATGCGCTTCCCTAGCGCATCCTTAAAAACGGAATAGTCATTAGTGTTGGATGTATTCATATAAAACTCCTTTCATCCAAAATTTAGAAATTGATGGAAATAATATACAACACTGAAAGGGATTTGTCAATAGGGGAATGAAAAATATTCTGTACAAAATATAAATTTCGGTTGAGCCAAATAACGAGCCTGCTGACTGGCGTATTTGTGGGAAACGAAGTGATAGTTGCTCTTTTGGTTTGCCACAGGCTGCAATATAGCACAAGCCCTCCCTGTTGGATGGCTGATAACTGCAGATTATTGCAAGTCTACAAAACAACTATTTTTGTGTTTTCCTAAATTGATGCTATAAATTGGACAAATTCCATGATAGAATACAAATACAGAAGTATAACCTCGGTGACAGATATAGACAGTTGGGGGTATTCAAATGATTCTTAAGCTTAGTGTAAACAATCAGAGTGTAGAGAGTTCGGGTATTACGAAGGACTACAAGGATGCCCTGTGCGAATATGTATGGAACAGCTTTGAGGCCAATGCAACCGCTGTTGCAATTGATTGTATTCCCAATGAGCTGACAGGAAGTGCAGAGATTGTTATCACTGACAACGGAGATGGAATCGCCTATGATTCCCTTGAACGCACATTTGGTGCATTCCTCGATTCTCAAAAGAACAGCCGATCCCTGCAAATCAAAACAAAGGCAAACAAGGGCAAAGGACGATTCTCGTGTTTTTCCTTTGCATCCTTGGCTGAATGGTCGACGGTAACGGCAACACCAGATGGCAATATCGCGTATACAATCAGCTTGGAGAATGCTGATAAAAACCAATGCGATGTTTCTGATCCGGCACCAACAACGAGATCAACGGGCACGAGACTGATCATCAGTGGCATTGATGGTATATGTGAAGATGATGTAAGCTTTGCGCAGTTAGAAGATACTATGCTCAAAGCCTTTGCATGGTATCTGTACCTCAATAAGGATAAGAAAATCGTACTAACCATCAATGGTACAGAGTTGGATTATCGAAAGTACATTAATACTGATGCAAGTGTTGAAAAGGAAATCCTAATATCCAGAATCCCGTTCAAAATTGCGTTGATTGTTTGGAATGAGAAAATTACAGAGAATTTCTCTGTGTATTTCCTGGATGAAGAGGGTGTTGTTAGGTCGAAGGATACGACAACATTTAACCGTAATACGGTGAATTTTAACCACAGTGTATTTGTCACTTCGCCGTTCTTTTTGGGGAGAGACGGAATTACATTAAAGGGCAAAAGAGTAGAACTTGATGGGCAAACTGCGCTGAATGAGTATGATGAAGATAAGAAGGTTCTAAAAGAGTTAAGCAAAGAAATTCAGGATGTTATAGAAGAAAGCTTGCATAAGCACATGGCGGCACAAGTGGATAAAGCCATTGCGCGAATGGAGGCCAGAGATTCTTTCCCTACATTCCCGAATGACTTTTACGGGGCCTTACGTAAAAAGGATTTGGTGCAAGTCACAAAGGAGATTTATCGAATTCAGCCTAGGATATTCCATAACCTGAAGCCGATTCAGGAAAAATCTTTACTGGGTTTTTTGAATTTGTTGCTCAGCTCCGAAGAAAGGGAAAATGTTCTTTCCATTATCGATGAAATTGTTCAACTGTCGCCAAAGCAGCGTGAAGAATTTGCATCTGTGTTAAAGCGGACACATCTGGAGAATATTATAGCAACCATTCGTTTTATTGAAGACCGGTATAAGGTCATCGAGGTTCTCAAGACAATCGTCTTTGACTATGCAGGATATGCGAATGAACGTGACCACGTTCAAAAGATTGTGGAGCAGCATTACTGGCTGTTCGGAGAACAGTATCACCTGGTAACGGCAGACAAGCGAATGCAAAAGGCGCTTGAAGAGTATCTGTACTTGCTCTATGGTGATAAGGCTCCAAATCCAGTGTTGACACCAGATGAAGAAGAGCTTCGCCGGATGGATATTTTTGCTTGTGCTGCAAGAAATACTGAGGATGCAAATGGTAGTGCGATTCAGGAAAATCTGGTCGTTGAGCTGAAAGCACCCAAAGTAGTGCTCACCAAAGCGGTTTTACGTCAAATTGAAGACTATATGGATTACGTCCGAAAACAACCGTTGTTTAATAGCCAGTACCGCAGATGGAAGTTTATTGCTGTATGTAGCGCTGTTGATGACGATGTCAAGGCACGATACGATTCCCAGAAGTCTAAAGGCAAAAAGGGCTTGGTTGCTGAAATTGACAACTATGAAGTCTATGCTTTGACATGGGATGATGTGTTCCAAAGCTTTGATTTGAGGCATGCTTTCCTGCTGGATAAGCTGAAGATGGATAAAGAGGCGATAGCTGCTGAGATCGCACAGACTGCTGGTGACGAGAAATCTAAGGACACAGCGGATGCTCTGACTGCATTGGTAGCAAATTGATTTGTTAGCAGAGTAAGATTTCCACTTATTTGATTACTTCGTATTGTTAGCTGCCGCCGGGTGGTATCGGTTGATACCATCCGGCGGCAGTTTCTTTTGGGAAGAAAAGACTTGCAATTTCTAAAAGCTATGGTACAATCACGACACCTTGGGATGGGAGTTGGTTTCTGCCTTGGGAGAGGAAAACCGCCCGACCCATGTTTTTGACCCATGTTGGAACTAGGGCGGGAGATTACTGGCAGAGTAAGAAAAGCTTCCGGTATTGGCGGTTGGCTCGAAAACAGGGGATGAAAAATCTCTTGAAAACCCGGGTAGCGTAACCATCGGAAAAGTGAATCCAAAGTGGTCTTGAATGTGTCGTAAGTCCAAATTTGGCAGTGAAAGCTGCCTGCTTGGCTGATCCATTTTTAAGACCACATTTTTGACCCATATTTTGACTCATACGGGGTTAGCACACAGTGGATTGGGCAGATTTCAGTGGATTCGGAGCGTTGGAAAAAGCCGTCAATATGTGCCAAACCCTGAATAATCGCCGCAAAAGTATTCCTGACCGCAGCTCATAACCCGGAGGTCGGAGGTTCAAGTCCTCCCTCCGCAACCAGCAAAGTCCTGATTTCTTATGAAATCAGGACTTTTTCCGCATTTTTGCGTCCTATATCTTACTTGCCATTTTTTCTGACCCAAACGCTGACCCCAACGGGGGCGGATAGTGGAAAGCACTATACCGCACCAGAGAGGATGTTACCCATTGTTTTTGCCGCTTCACGCTTGGCGGAGGTCGTTACATGAGCGTAGGTGTCCAGCGTGAAGCCTGCCGAAAAATGCCCCAGCATACCAGATACGGTTTTGATGTCCACTCCGTTTTGCAGTGCCAGCGTTGCGAAGGTGTG
>DPPB01000029.1:125101-126350 GCA_003539495.1 Oscillibacter sp.
ACCCATTCGCTGTTACCCGTTTTTCTTCTTTGTTGCATCAGAACGTCTATCGCATCTGTCGACAGGGGCAGGGTGCGGTAGGCGTTTTTCGTTTTCAGCGGCATCTCAATGATCTTGCCGTCGATGCGCCCGATCTGCCGTTGAACCCGGAGGTCTCCATTTTTCAAATCAATATCCGACCATTTTAATCCGAGCAACTCGCCCCGCCGCAGGCCGGTGGTCAGGTCGATATAGTACAGGGCGAACACGTCGCTGCCTTTTGCCTCTCGGAGAAAGGACGTCAGCTGCTCAACAGGAAGCGTCTGCATTTCCTTGCGCTCCGCCTTCGGCAACGCGCAGCCCTCTGTCGGATTGCGGGCGATCAGCCGCTGCTCGACTGCCAGCTTCAGGGCAGAGGAAATGATTTGATGGATGTTGCGTACTGTTTTGGCGCTCAGTCCCTTGGGCTGCTTCTGTGCTTCGATTCGCTCTACCCGCCCTTCCGCCAACAATTTCTTGTAGAACTGTTGCAGATGCAGCGTCGTCAGATCATTCAACGGGATCTTGCCGAGCTGCGGCTTGATGTGGTTTTCGATGTAGCCATGATAGGTCAGGTAGGTGGATGGGCGCATCTTGATTTTGGCATAGTTCTCGTACCACACTTCTAACCAGTTACCCACGATGTAGGTCTTGGCCCGCCCATAGTCGATGCCCACATTTTCCTCGATGGCTATTTTGAGTTTCTCCTTGACCTCGGCCTGCGTCTTGCCAAGAACGTTCTTGATGATGGCTTTGCCGGTTTCGGGATCGCGACCGGCGGTGTAGCGGCCCTCTCAGCGGCCATCCTTTCGCTTGCGGATGTTCCCCTCCCCGTTTGCTCGTCTTTTTGGCATGGTATCAGCCTCCTTTGTAACGGCAAAGGATACCGTAACCAAGGGAACAAAGCTACCCGAAAGTCGAACTGTTATCAGAAAGTTATCATTTGCCCCTCGGAGCCGCGCCGCCCTATCTTTGTCTATGGCGGCGCAATTTTTGCGCTGCCGGGGACGTTCTTCTTTGGTTACAGCGGTGTGATTTTTGAACGGTCGAAAGTCTCTTTTCATTGACTGCGGTGACTCAAAACATGCTTGCCCTGCACCATTGATCACGCGAAGCTGATTACCTCGATTTCCTTCCGAAACGGCCACAAGGCACCACCAAAATCCTTGGGACATCTGCGTTTGCGGGAACCAAGACGCCAGCCGTTTTGAACTGCGCCCCATTTGTTAGA
>DPPB01000006.1:0-49185 GCA_003539495.1 Oscillibacter sp.
TCCCAGCTGAGCTATACCCCCAAGTCATATTTGCCCCGCAGCCCTCCGGCTGCCGACTTGCTTAGTATAGTATACTCTTGAGCATTTGTCAACACTTTTTTCACAAAACTTCGCTTTTTATTTTCGTACCTGTCCCAGCTGATAGAACGCCACGGCGCTGGCCGCCGCCACGTTCAGCGAGTCCACTCCGTGGGCCATAGGGATGCATACGGTATAGTCGCAGCTCTCAATGCTGCCATCCGCCAGGCCGTCCCCCTCGGTGCCCAAGGCAATAGCCAGCCGCTCCGCCGCCAACAGGCGCGGATCATCCAGCCGCAGGGAATCCTCCCGCAGGGCCATTGCCGCCGTTTGAAAGCCCAACTGATGCATTTTGCCCGTCCAGCTGCCATCTGGCAGATAGGTCCAGGGAATCTGAAACACCGTTCCCATGCTCACCCGGGTACAGCGCCGGTACAGCGGATCGCTGCACTCCGGCGTCAAGAGCACCGCGTCCATGCCCAACGCCGCCGCCGAGCGGAAGATCGCCCCCACATTGGTGGGGTTCATCACCCGCTCCAGTACCGCCACACGCCGGGCGCCGGCACAAACCTGCTCTGCCTTCGGCAGCTCCCTGCGCTTCATGGCGCACAGCATCCCCCGGGTCAGATGAAAGCCCGTCATCTGCGCCAGCACAACCTCCTCCGCTGTGAAAACCGGCACTGGGCCGCAGCGCTCCAGCAGCTCCTTCCCCTGGCTCTCCACATGGCGACGCTCCATCAGAAACGAAATGGGCTCGTAACCGGCCGCCAGCGCCCGGCCGATGACCTTGGGGCTCTCGGCGATGAAGATCCCCTTCTCCGCGCACTCCCAGTTAGCCAGCTGGTTTTCCCGAAGCCGGGCAAAAATATCCAGTTCCGGCGCAGAAAAATCCGTGATTTCCCGAATATCCGCCATGCCCTTCTCCTCCGTCAAAAATTGTTTCAGAAATTGATAACACCCAGATGCTCCAGTAGGATCTTCAGACCCATGAGGATCAGAATGATGCCTCCGGCCACCTCTGCCTTGCTCTTATATTTCAGGCCGAAGATATTGCCCACCTTCAAGCCCAAAGCCGACAGGCAGAAGGTGGTGCAGCCGATGAGTCCCACGGCGCCGAAAATGTCCACATCCGGCAGCAGTGCAAAGGTAATGCCCACCGCCAGGGCGTCAATACTGGTGGCCACCGCCAGCATAAGCATAGCCTTGAAGCCGAAGGATCCGCTCTCCGCCTGTCCCTCTCTCTCCTCATCCCGGGACAGGCCCTCCTTGAGCATGTTCCCGCCGATCAGGCACAGCAGCACAAAAGCCACCCAGTGGTCCACCGAGGTGATGTACCTTTCAAAGGTAGTGCCCAGCAGATACCCCACCATGGGCATCAGTGCCTGAAAGCCGCCGAACCAAAGGCCCACCGCCAGGTAGTGCTTCCACCTCAGCTTTTGCACGGACAAGCCCTTGCAGATAGCCACCGCGAAGGCGTCCATAGATAGGCCCACCGCAATGAGCAGTAACTCAATAAACCCCATTCTTCTCCCTCACCGTCGCGCCGGAGTGCACCCGCGCTCCGTTAGAATATTATTCGGGTATTATCCCATATCTGTGCCATTCTGTCAATCATTTTTCACCAGTGTATAGGTAAAAGAGAGAGCCGCTCCTGCGGCTCTCTCCGATTTCATCTCATATTTCATCGCGTGAACAGGCTTCTTTCTCCCCGCACACTGAAAACATCTTCATCCTCCGGTTCTTCCTCCGGCTCATCCTCCGGTTTCTTTTCCGGGTCTTTTGTCGGCTTTTCATTGGGTTTTTGCGCTGCGCCGCCGTGGACGGGGCAATCCCCCTCCGACAGAACCTGCAGCCGATAAGCGTCATCCGGCACCTTAATGTCAAATATCGTATCTCGTGCATAGTCCAAAACGGCCACCTGCATTACAGAGGATGCCGGGCAGCTGGCGGTAGCAATATGCTTCCCGTCCTTGCAGTAGGACACCATCTTGTGCATGGTGCAGCTCTGGGTGGGTGCGGTATCCGCTGCCACCTGCACCGTCTTGACCCGGCTGCCCCGAAAATCTGCCGCGCAGGCCTCCGTAGCCAGCAGGCCGCTGTCGGCACACACTGTTACATTCACCAGACCGTCGCAGCTGTGGAAGCCGGGGTCCTCCAGCCCCTCATGAATCCGGCTCATGACTCTCTTGAACATAGCCGAGCATGGGTTGGTGTCGGAATACACCACCTCATTAGATTTATATCCGCTCCAGGCCGCCGCGCAGTAGTAGGGCGTAAAGCCCGCGAAGTAGCGGTCTCTTGCATCATCGGTGGTACCGGTCTTGCCGCCGATGGACATACCGGAGAAGTACGCACCGCCGCCGGAGCCGCGGCGCACAACATCCTGCAGGATGCTGCGCATCAGGTAAGCCGTGGTCTTCTTCATGGCCACATGGGACTCCGTGTTATTATCGATAATAACATTGCCCTTGGAGTCCTCCACCCGCGAATAGGTCCTGGGGGTGGTGTAGATACCATCGTTTACAAAGGCGCTGTAGGCCGCAGCCATTTCCAGGGTAGTCACTCCGTTTTCAAATCCGCCCAGAGCCATGTTGCCCACCTGCTGAGAATCGGTCTCCGTCAGGGTGGTAAAGCCCAGCTTCTCGGTCATGAATTTATAAGAATTGTAGGTGCCGTACATCAGATTTGTCCGCACGGCGCAGGTATTCAGGGATTGCACAACGGCCTCGCGCATGCTGGTCAGACCGCTGTAAACCCTGGTGACGTTTCTGGGCCAGGCGCTGCCGTTAAGGTCAATGGGATAGTCGTCAATGATGGCGGCCGCCGTAATGGTGCCATTGTCCAGTGCCGGGGCATAGGTGCTGACAGGCTTGGCCGCCGAGCCGCAGGGCCGCACCTCCGTAGCCCAGTTCCAGGCCCGGTCCGCAGTCTTTACGCCCGTGCCGCCCACCATGGCTACCACATCACCGGTATACGGATCCATCACCGTCATGGCGATTTGCAGGGGCTGGTCGTAGGAGTCGGTCTGCTCCTGATACTCCGTGGTCTCAAACTCCTCCTCGGCGATCTTCTGGTACGCCAGGTTCTGGGTGGTGTAAATCTTGTAGCCGCCGCTGTACACCATACCAACAGCCCTCTCATAGGCGCTGATGACCTTGCCCTCGCTGTCGGGCTTGCTGTCCTGCAGGTCATAGATCTCCACGAATTTCCTCGCCACATCCTCGATCACCTGGTCGGTGAAATAGGAGTTGTTGGCCTTTGTCACCTTTTCGCCGGTCTCCTCCTCGACGGTCGGTGCCACATAGCCCTCCACCTGTTGGCCAAGGCAGTTATAGCCGTTGGTAAAGACCACCTCCTCGTTGCAGGCGGCCTCATAGTCCGCCTTCTCCTTGATCATGCCCTGCTTGTACATATTCTCCAGCACCAGCAGCTGGCGGCTGCGGTTGTTCTCCAGGGTCCAATCGCTGATGAGCGGGTCATAGCGGGAGGGATTGTTGGTAATGGCGATGAGGCTGGCGCACTCCGCCACGGACAGGTCCTGAGCATCCTTGCCGAAATACATCCGGGACGCCGTCTGCGCACCGTAGCAGGACTCGCCGAAATACACCGTATTGAGATAGGTGTCGAGAATCACGTCCTTGTCGTACTGCTTTTCCAGCTGCAGCGCCCGGTAGATCTCCGTCACCTTGCGTTTGACGGTGGTCTCGTCGTTGCCGGTGATGTTCTTGATAAGCTGCTGGGTGATGGTAGACCCGCCCTGTACGCCGCTGCCGGTGATGGTGCTGAGCACAGCCCGGGCGGTGCCCTTCCAATCCACGCCCTTGTGCTTGTAAAAGCGCTTGTCCTCGATGGCCACCGCCGCATCCCGCAGGCTCTGAGGGATTTGGTCGCTTGTAAGGAGGATGCGGTTCTCGCCGTCATACAGGGTCTGATACAGCTTGTATTCCCCCGTGTCGGAATCCTTGGCGTACATCTCGGTGGCCAGGGACAGGTCATAGGCGGCCAAATCCACCTCCACCTTGTTCTTCATAGTGCGGTTAATGTACATGGAGAACAGAATGGAGAAAAAGATTATCGTCAGCAGCAGCACCGCAAAGATGGTCCCCACAATGAACCACGCCTTGCGCCGCCTGGCCTGTACCTCCCGGGGGGATCTCTTGGTATGGCCCTCTCCCTGGATCTTGTGCAGCTGATTCTCAGCGGATTTTTTTATTTTTTCGGCGCTCTGCTTCAGCTCGTTTCCCAGGCGATGTTCGCTTCGCTTGTGTTGGCTCATAACGGGGCACCTTCCTTTCTTTCGGAATTTTTGTGTATTCTTTTAAATTCAAATCATTTTAATACCATCCATCAGCAAGGGCAAACGATGGTAAAAACCCACTATAAATTTTATTTTACCATGGCTGTCAACCTGGAATAAAGAACTTTTTTGTTTAAAATATGCGATTATACTTGCAAATCACATAATTACAATTATTTTTTACACGTTAAATGTTTCTGATTTGCCATTTTTTGTCTGAAACCGTTCTTGCAATCCGGAGCAAAATACATTATAGTGTTTCCTATCATAAGCAAGGAGGTATTCCCCTATGAGCGACGAATTCGGCCCCAATTTTATCACCATTACCGACGAGGACGGCAACGACATCGAGCTGGAATATGTGGACGCCCTGGAGCATAACGGTGTGACCTATATGGCCTTTTTCCCCACAGCAGACACGGAGGAGGAAGCAGAGAGCGCCCAGGATTTTGGCCTGGTGATTCTAAAGTCCGTAATGGAAAACGGCGAGGAGCTGCTGGCCACCCCCGATACCGATGAGGAATTGAACGAGGTCTTTGACCTGTTCACTCAGCAGCTTTTGGAGGACGAGGAATAAATCTGGCATTCATTCCCCTGTCATTCCGAGGGAGCGCAGCGACCGTGGGAATCCGCTCTTTCGGCCCTGATCCGCTTCAAAATATTGGATTTTATCGATTTGGATGCGGATTGCCGCAGCCAGTGTGCGCACCGGCTTCGCAATGGCAGCTTTTCCCCGCCCCTGAAATTTCCTGACCATTCCGCCGAAAACCCCTTTCTTTTTCCCGGGGCATATGCTACAATAAGCTTGCCGGCGGCCCCTGGCCTCCGACCGATCCCGTCCGGTGGGCAGCAGTCTGTTTATCCTCACATTTTGTTATAGGGGATGTCGGATCAATATGTGAACTGCAGGCCTCCCGGCTGCCGTCTGCGGCTGGAAGTTGGAAGCAACGAAGCATGTTGGAGACAACCCACCTGCTGATTCGGTGCAGGTTATAACTTGGCTGCTGCCCCCTGGGCGGGATCTTTTTTGCAAGCCCTGCAGGGGCGGACGATTCTGTCCGCTCCTTTTTTATTTTTCATAGGTGCCGGCAGCCGCCCGCCGGCGGCACCCTATCGATTCTTGCCCGCCGGCGTCACCGCCGTTACGCACAGTGCCATCACGGCAGGGCAAGCGGTCCCTGCCCTACACTACTTTTTCTCCCACTTTTCTTTTTTCTCTTGCAAAAGCAGTGCAAAGCCTATATAATGACAGGGAATGTTACTCCTATTTGTCCAAATGATATATCACCAAACGAGAGGAATGAACCATCCATGAGTGCATCCAGAGAAAAAAAGAACCGCCAGGCCTTTGCCGCCAGCGGTGCTGCAGACCCCAAGGCCATCCGTGCCGCGGAGGAAAAGGCCAAGCAGCGCAAGTCTACGCTGCTCTATGGCGCCGTTGCCGTGGCTTTCGTAGTGGTAGCCGTTTTGGTCCTGCTGTGGAACTCCAATGTGATTCAGCGCGGCAAGACCGCCCTGACCATCGGGGACGAGAATTATTCCGCCGCTCAGGTGCAGTACAGCTACTACGCTGCTTATACCGAGGTCCGTTCCTCCAATTATTATAGCTATATGGGTATTGACACCAGTAAGAGCCTGGCCGGCCAGACCATGTCCGATACGGCCAAAGCCCTTTTGGGTGTCACCGGTGAGGGCATCACCTGGGATAAGTACCTGCTTAACAAGGCGAAGTCTAACCTGGCGTCCAGCCAATCCCTGCTGGCCGCCGCCGAAAAGGACGGCTTCACTTGGACGGACGATATGCAGGCCGACTATGACGATCTTATCAAGACCTTCAAGGAAGCCGCCAAAAAGGCCGGTTACTCCTATAAGAATTATATCAAGGCCATGTACGGCACCTTGGTGACCCCGGGTGTTTTCGAGGAAATGTCCAAGAATTCCGTTCTGCTCTCCGCCTTCCAGAACAATCATCTCAATAGCCTGAACTATACCGATGAGCAGATCGAGCAGTATTACCAGGATAACCAATCCACCTTCCATGTTGCCGCCTATGACTATATCCGCTTCAGCGGCACCACCTCCGCCACCAAGGATGAAAACGGCAACACCGTAGACGCCACCCAGGAGCAGATGGACGCTGCCATTGCCGCCGCCAAGGATGGCGCTGACGCCGCTCTGACCCGCTTCCAAAACGGCGAAAGCCTGGAGGCTATCGCCAAGGACTATGACATCGCCTCCTATTCCTCCGTCACCGACGGCGCCAACAAGGGCGACACTCTTTCCGCCTGGGCCTTTGACGCGGCCCGCACCGTCGGAGAGACCGCCGTGCTGAACGATGGCACCAACTACTATGTGGTGCAGTTCCACAGCGTCGGCCGCCAGGAGTATAACACTGTAGACGTGCGCCACATCCTGATTCGGGTGGATAGCTCCACCCTGGACTCCAAGTCCGACTCCTATAAGCAGGACCTGGCCGACCTGAAGAGCCAGAAGAAGGCTGAGGCGGAAAAGGTCTATCAGGAGTGGAAGGACGGCGCCGCCACCGAGGCCTCCTTTGCGGAGCTGGCTGACAAGTATTCCGCCGATTCTCCCAAGGGCGGTCTGTATGAGCAGGTCTATAAGGGTCAGATGGTTACCGCCTTCAATGACTGGTGCTTTGACGCCGCCCGCAAGGCCGGCGATACCGACATCGTGGAAACCAGCTACGGCTATCACATCATATACTTTATAGGCCAGGATCTCCCCTATTGGCAGGTTCGCGTCACCAACACCATGAAAAACAACGCCATGAACACGTGGCTGGAATCCCTGCAGCAGGACTACACCATCACGGAAGGCTCCGGCATGAAGTATGTGGGCTGATTTTCCTCAATTTATTCCCGCAGCCCCGACAAGATTTTTTTGAAAGCTGAGCAGGCCGGCGATTTGCTTCGCCGGCCTGCTTTTTTGAGGTTTTACTATGCATGATATTTTTCTGCGCACCCGCATGATCCTGGGCGATGCCGCCATGGAGTCCCTGGCGGGCAGCCATGTGGCGGTATTCGGTCTGGGCGGCGTGGGCAGCTATGCCGTGGAGACTCTGGCTCGCTCCGGTGTAGGCCAGCTGACCCTTGTGGACCGGGATACCGTTAGTCCCTCCAATATCAACCGCCAGCTCTATGCCCTGCATTCCACCATCGGCCAGCCCAAGGTGGAGGCGGCCGCCCGGCGCTGCCTGGACATCAATCCCGCCCTCCGCATTCATACCATTTACAAGACCTATGATGCCGAGCATCGAGAGGAATTTTTCGCCGCCCCATACGATTTTATCATCGATGCCATTGATTTAGTCTCCTGCAAGCTGGACCTGATCTCCCAAGCCCAAGGCCGGGGCATCCCCATCATCAGCGCCCTGGGCACCGGCAACAAACTGGACCCCACCCGCCTGTGCATTTCGGACATTTCCAAGACCTCCGGCTGTCCCCTGGCCCGGGTCATGCGCCGGGAGCTGAAGGCCCAGGGCATCCGCCATCTGCCGGTGGTCTTCAGCCCTGAGGAGGCCGCCGAGATCCGCCAGCTGGATACCCCCGACCCCGGCCGCCGCAGTGTCCCGGCCAGTGTGGCCTGGGTACCATCCTGCGCAGGGCTCATGCTGGGTGGCTATGTGGTGCAGGAGCTGTGCAAAAAGGAGGTGGAGCAATGATTCTATTAGGTGCGGCGGTCAATGGGGCCGCCATCGCAGCCGGTGGCTTTGTGGGCCTGTTTGCAGGCAGATTCCTGCCGGATCGGCTGCAAAAAACGCTGATGTGCGCTTTGGCCCTTGTGGTCATCGGCATTGCCGTTCCCGGCATTGATGACTCGCAAAAGCCCCTGGTCCCCATTCTCTCCATGGTGCTGGGGACCCTGCTGGGCGAGCTTTTGGACCTGGACAGTGCGGTGATCCGCCTGGGCGATTGGCTGCAGCGGAAAACCGGCGGCAGGGGGCGGTTCACCGACGGCTTTGTCAACGGTACCATGGTCTTTGCCGTGGGGGCCATGGCCATTATGGGTGCGCTGAACAGCGGCCTGCAGGGGGACCATACCATTCTCTTTTCCAAATCGGTCATCGACGGCATCTCTGCCCTGATCTTTGCCTCTACCTTGGGTGTGGGTGTACTCTGCTCCGCCGTGCCGGTATTTTTGTGGGAAGGGCTCATCGCCCTTTCGGCTTCCCTGCTCGCACCCCTGCTGGGCACGGATGTCATTGCGGAGATCAACTCCATCGGCTCCCTGCTCCTTTTGGCCATCAGCCTGAATATGCTGGGCCTTACCAAGATCCGCTTGATGAACCTGGTGCCGGCCATGCTTTTCCCCATTCTGCTGTGCAGATTCTTATGAGAAAATAAGGGTAGTCCCTCGGGGACTACCCTTATCTTTTTTATTGGGAGCTTTTCCCATACAGCATATAGAGTATAACCCCCAGGCCGCAGCCGCCTGCCATATTGCCCAGGGTCACAGGCCCCAGATTCCGTAAGAAGTCCAGCCATGTCACTTCCGCCCCACCGGAGAGAAGGATCCCCGCCGGGAGATAGAACATATTGGCAATGCTGTGCTCAAAGCCACACAGGACGAACAGAAAAATAGGCCCGTACAAGGAAACCACTTTGCCCCCGGCGGACCCTGCGCAAAAGGCCATCCACACCGCCAGGCACACCAGGAGGTTACACAAAACTCCCCGCAAAAAGGCCGCGCCGAAGGGTAAACTCGCCTTGGCAGCAGCTGTGGCAATGGCTGCGGGTGCGATGCTATCCAAAACACCGCATCGTACTACAATAAATGCTATCACAATGCTGCCTATGAGGTTCCCGCAGTATACTATGGCCCAGCTGCCCATGGTCCTGCCCCCGGTGATGTCTCCCCGCAGCAGCGGCAGAAGGAAAAGGCAGTTGCCCGTGAACAGCTCGCTCCCCGCCAAAATCACCATGGCCAGGCCCGCCGGAAAAATCGCGGCGGAGGCGATCTTTCCCGCCAGGGCGCCGCCTACGGACGCCGCCGTCCCCGCCAGGGCAATGAACATCCCCGCCAGAATCCCCAAAATCAGCAGCCGGGGAACGCTCTGCCTCGTTCTGTTTTTTGCGGCGGCGCAGTAATCCGCCGCTGCCTGTGTAAAAGATTTCAGCATTCCGTCTCTCCGTTTCCGCAGCGGGAGCCGCTGCCGTTTTTTTCATTATAGCAAAGGAGCCATTCGGTTGCAATTCCCCATTTTTTGTGATAAAATTTCGACTATAAAAGCAAGGAGGATTGTCCTATGAAATATGGATTTATCGGCACCGGCTGCATGGGCGGCGCCCTGGCCACCGCCTGCGCCAAGGCCATCGGCCCGGAAGATATTCTGCTGTCCAACCGCAGCCCGGAAAAAGCCCAGGCTCTGGCGGAGAAGCTGGGTGCGATCCCGGCGGACAATGAGACCATCACCCGGGATTGTGATGTGATCTTTCTGGGTGTGAAGCCCCAGACTATGGCGCAGATGCTCCTGCCCCTGCAGCCTATTCTGACCGGGCGCAGGACGCCCTTCGTGCTGGTGTCCATGGCCGCAGGCGTGACCATAGAGGCTCTGCAGGACATGGCCGGTGGGCGCTATCCCGTAGTGCGCATCATGCCCAACACCGCCTGCGCCGTGGGGGCAGGCATGACCACCTACACCTGCTCAGCCGAGGTCACGGACCGGCAGCGGCAGACGGTGCTGGACGCCTTGGCCGCCTCAGGACTCCTGGAGGAGATTGAGGAAGGTCTAATGGGTGCTGCCAGCGCCGTGGCCGGGTGCGGCGGGGCCTATGCCTGCCTGTTTCTGGAGGGGCTGGCGGACGGCGGCGTGCTGTGCGGCCTGCCCCGGAAAAAGGCCCAGCGCATGGCGGCCCAAATGCTCCTGGGCATGGCCACCCAAGCCCTGGAGAGCGATGAACATACCGGGGCTTTGAAGGACGCCGTATGCTCTCCCGCCGGGTCCACCATCGCCGGCATCCGCAAGCTGGAGTCCATGTCCTTCCGCTCCGCCGCCATGGAGGCGGTCATCGCCGCTTGGGAGCGCGAAAGAGAAATGCAGCAGCAAAAATAATTGCACCAATAAACGGATGCCGCCTGCATTAGCAGGCGGCATCCGTTTATAATCATTTCAGCTGGCATAGATTTTGCCGATGAGCCAGTTCAGGGCCCCGGCAGGCAAAACTTTTGTCAGAAACACCGCCGCCTTATAGGCAAAGCCGATGGTATACAGCGGCTTATGGCCGGTCTTCAGGGCCACGCGGCCCACAAAGGCTCCGGCCTTGGCCGGATCCATACCGGTCTGCTCGTCATGCTCCATGCGCTTTACGGAGCGGCTGATACGGCCGGCATAAATTTCATCCCCCTCAGCCACCTTGCGGCGGGCAGCGGTAAAGCCGGTATGGATATCCCCGGGCATCACGGCGCAGGCGGTGATGCCGAAGGGCCGCAGCTCATTGGCAAGGGCCATGGTATAGGAATTGATGGCGGCCTTGGAGGCGGAATAGTAGGTCTGGAACGGAATAGGCACCGGCGCCGCCACAGAGCTTAAATTCACGATACGACCGCCGCCCCGGCTGCGCATGGCGGCGATGACAGCCCGATTCATGCGCACCATGCCGAAGAAATTCACATTGAACTGGCGCTCGGCCTCCTCCGTGTCCGTAAACTCCACGGCCCCGCTGATGCCGAAGCCTGCGTTATTCACCAGAATGTCAATTTGCCCGGCCTCCTGCAAAATTTGCTCCACAGCCCGGCGAACAGAGGCCTCGTCCGTCACATCGGCGCTGATATGGCGGAGACCCGCCACGCCCTCTGCCCGGCGGCTCAGCTCATACACCGTGCAGCCGTTTTTCGCCAGGAACAGGGCCGTTTCCTTACCGATGCCGGAAGTACCGCCGGTGACCAATGCGATCTTACTCATGAACCAGCACCTCCGCCATAATATCCATGGCCTCGTCCAGCAGGGCCTCGGTATGGGTAGCCATGTAGCTGGTGCGCAGCAGGGCCTCCCCCTCCGGAGTAGCCGGGGGCAGGGTGGGATTCACATACACGCCCCGCTCGTAAATCTTTTTGGCTACATCCAGGGTGCGCATGGTCTCATAGGTATAGATGGGGATGATGGGTGTGGGGGCGTTGAGGGCAGACTCCCGAATTTTGAGGCCCCGGTCTGTGAAGCCCTTGCGGGCATAAAGGCTCAGCTCCCGCAGCCGCTCCGGCAGCTCCGGATGCTGCTCCAGCTTGCGCAGGGCTGCCAGGGCTGTGGCGCAGTTGGCAGGAGGAATGGATGCGGAGAAGATAAACGGACGGGAGGCGTGGCGCACATACTCCGCCACCGCCCCGGAGGCCGCCATATAGCCGCCCAGGGAGGCCAGGGACTTGGAGAAGGTGCCCATATACACATCCACCTGATCCTCCAGCCCAAAGAAGCTTGCGGTGCCGCGGCCGCCATCGCCCAGCACACCCAGGCCGTGGGCATCGTCCACCATGACACGGGCGCCGTACTTCTTGGCCAGGGCGCAGATTTCCGGGAGCCTTGCAATGTCGCCGCCCATGGAGAACACGCCGTCGGTAACGATAAGGATACCGTTCTGCTCCGGCACACGGGCAAGCTGCTTTTCCAAATCCTCCATATCGCTGTGGCGGTAGCGCAGCATCTTTCCGTAGCTCATTTGGCAGCCGGCATAGATGGAGGCGTGGTTCTCCCGGTCGCAGATCACATAGTCGTGCCGGCCCACCAGGGCACTGATGATGCCCACGTTGGACTGAAAGCCTGTGCCAAAGGTGATGACCGCCTCCTTATGCAGGAACCGGGCCAGCTCCTCCTCCAGCTCCAGGTGCAGCTGGAGGGTGCCGTTGAGAAAACGGGAGCCGCTGCACCCGGTGCCGAACTGCTCCAGTGCCTTTATCCCGGCCTCCATGACCTGTGGGTCTGTGGTGAGGCCCAGGTAGTTGTTGGAGCCCAGCATAATACGGCGCTTGCCTTCCATCATAACCTCTACATCCTGCCGGGATTGGAGGGCGTGAAAATAGGGATAAATGCCTTTTTCCTGCAGCTCATTAGCTAGGGAGGGCGCATAGCATTTTTCAAAAATATCCATATGGTTCTCCTTTTGGGGGGTGTCTTGTTTTTATGTTCACCCATTATAAGAAATACAGCGGGCATTTGTCAAACAAAATGTCACATTCGGCGAAAATATGACAGTTTTTTCCTCTTTTATTCACGGAATATTTATATTTCCATGGTATTCTATGGTATACTGATAGAAATTCATTTGTAATAGTCTCGCAGCGTTTGCCGCCTGCAGGCGGCAAAATGGGGATCATTTTTCACCGCGACATATGCGTGGAGAAAAATTCCCCGCAGGCTGCCGGTGTGGAATTTTGCCGTAAACGGCAAAATCATGCCCGCAGCTGACTGCAAGTCTTTTGGCAGAAAAATCCGCAGGTTTTTCCGCCCATTAAAAGGAGACCGCTATGCCGCAGAAACCGTCCCTCACCCAAAAACAAAAAAAGATCGCCGCCGCCTGCACGCTGGCGGTATTTATCCTGCTGTCGGCGGCGGTGTGTTGGTTTGTGGGGCGGCCCATGATCCGGTTTGCCAAGCAGCCGGAGCTGTTCCGTCAATGGGTGGACAGCCTGGGTCTATGGGGTATGATCGTCTATGTGGGTATGTGTATCTTGCAGGTGGTGGTGGCCATCATCCCCGGGGAGCCCCTGGAAATCTGCGGCGGGTATGCCTTCGGCGGTGTGTGGGGCAGTGTTTTATGTATGCTGGGCCTATTTTTGGGCAGTGTCATTGTGTTTGCCCTGGTACGCAAGCTGGGTCAGCCTATGGCGGAGATCTTCTTCCCCCCGGAAAAGCTGGAAAAGCTGCATTTTCTCAAGCATTCTCCCAAGAGGGATTATCTGTTTTGGCTGATCTTCACCGTGCCGGGCACACCCAAGGATCTGCTGTGCTATTTCGCGGGGTTGACGGATATTAGGTGGGGTGTTTGGCTGCTGCTATGCTCCGTGGGCCGGCTGCCGTCGGTGCTGACATCCACCGTGGGCGGCAGCGCCTTGGGCGGCAGGAGTTACCTGTTTGCGGCCCTTGTCTTTGGCGGAACACTGCTTTTATCCCTGGTGGGGCTGCTGATCTACCGCTGCGTATGCCGGCGCCATGAAAAAAACAACTATCCCGAGGAAAAGGCTGAAGATTGACGGTTGCACCGATGAAATGCATATGGTATAATAGCTGCAAGCGGCCATAATGTTTTTCATGTTTTGTCATTTTTCTTCCCGCTTTGGTGGGGTCCGAAAAATGTGGCCGCAGTATACCATTCCGCTCTGCGGTATGATATACGACAGGTGATTTGCGGAACGGAATGGGTCACATCCCAGCGGTACCAAGCCGCCGTAGACGGATTATATGCCGCCGAGACCATTGGGGCAGCACTGCCCTGAGAAGGGCTCGGCATCAGGCATCCGGAGCCGGAATACTTTCCCCAAATCAGAAGGTCCTTGGCTCTTGGGGGATGCCGGCAGGACCGATATGGAATAACTATGCCCCCAAAGGGGGATTTTTTTTGCCCCAGGGAGGTAAATATGAAAAAAAAGACGGTTTATAATATCATTATGGTGGCTGTCATCGCCGCCATCGCCGCAGTGGCCATTCTCCTGGCCGGGCGGCACCTGGGCTGGTTTGACAAGGCCGCCCCGGAGGGTGAGGCCACGGCCATCAGTGCTACCGTGCGCAAGGGCCTGGCCAATCTGGAGCGCGGCGGCATCGCCTCGGAGCTCAAGGGGCAGACGCAGCTGCGCCAAGGCGATGTGATATCCGTGGCCAGCGGATATGTGGCTGTGGAAGCAGGCACAGGCAGCCTGATGCTCTCCCAGGGAAGCCGGCTGGAGATCGTGTCAGCGACGGAGGCGCAGGTGCGCCTGGTAACGGGTGAGGCCTTCTGCCAGGTGGGAGACAAGCCTGTTAAGCTGCAGTACGGTGAACACAACGCCACACTGCAAAATACAGTGCTGGTGTGTACCGTACGCACGGGATCCGAGACCGTGTATGTGCTGGGCGGGGCCGTCAGCGACGGGGAGAACACCTTTACCGCCGGGAAAACCGGCTGCTATGTAGGCCAGGAGCTCTCTGTGCAGGATATGGATCTGCAGGCCCTGAGCTCCTTTGCCCTGGATTGCGTTTTGGGCTGCGGGGAGAGCATCTTCTGCTCGGCAGATGAGGTGCAGGCCGTATTGGACGGACGGAATGTACCGGCGGATGTCATCCAGCCCGAAAATCCGGAGACCCCGGACACGACCGATACGCCCGACGTATCGGGCAAGCCGGACAAGCCCAATACCTCCAGCAAGCCCGACACACCCGATACTCCGGGTACGCCCGACAAGCCTCAGCCGGCGGGGCCGACCTGTACTATTGAGATCCGCTGCGACACTATTTTAAACAATATGAAGGATCTGACGCCGGGATTGGACGTTTATGTGCCCGATAACGGCACCATTCTCGCTGCCACCACCGTTTCCTTTACCGCCGGAGAGACCGTTTTCGATGTGCTGAACCGGATCTGCAATGAGCGGAATATTCAGATTGAATACAGCTACACCCCCCTATACGGCAGCTACTACATTGAGGGCATTAACCACCTGTATGAATTTGATTGCGGACAGCAATCCGGTTGGATGTACAAGGTGAACGGCTGGTTCCCCAACTACGGCTGCTCCAGCTACAAGCTGGAGGGCGGCGAGACCATTGTGTGGGCCTACACCTGCAAGGGCCTGGGCACCGATATAGGCGCACCCAGTATGGGCTGAACTATACGGCACACATGAAAAGGAGGCTATGACCGTGCAGGACTATGATGTGCTTTCCCGCTGCCACCCGGCGGTGAATTTCCTGTTCTTTGCGGCGGCCATCGTGCTGACGGTGGTGCTGTTTCACCCGGCGTATCTGCTGGTCTCCCTTCTGTGCGGAGGGGCGTACTACGCCGTGCTGCGCCGGGCGCGCTGCATTAAAACCCTTGGTTTCCTTCTTATAGCCATGGTGCTGGTGGCGGCGGTAAACCCGCTGTTCAACACCCTGGGTGAAACCACCCTCTTTACCCTGTTCGGCCGTCCCTATACCTGGCAAGCCCTGTGCTACGGCGGCTGCGCGGGAATGATGTTTGCAGCGGTGAGCCTGTGGTTCCTGTGCGGTGGCATCGTCATGACCTCTGACAAGTTTACAAGCCTGTTCGGCGCGGTGATTCCCGCCATTTCCTTGGTGCTGGTGATGGTACTGCGGCTGATTCCCGCCTACTGGCGAAAGGGAAAGCAGATTGCCGGAGCCCGCAAGTGTATCGGGCGCAGCGGCGCCGGGTCGCGAAGGGAGAAAATCCAGGGCGGCATGGACGTGCTTATGTCCCTGTCCGGCTGGGCCCTGGAGGGCAGCGTCATCACCGCCGACTCCATGCGCTGCCGGGGCTATGGAGCCCCGGGCAAGCGCACCAGCTTTCAGATTTACCGCTTTACCGGGCGAGACCGGTTTATCACCGGGCTGATACTGGCGGCCCTGGCCGCCGCCATCTATGCCGCCGCCGGCGGCAGCGCCCGGGCGGCGTTTATCCCGGCAATAGCTATTGCGAAGGCGGCCGGCTTCCGGCCTATTCTGGGCCTTGCGTCCTACGCCGCACTTTTACTGATCCCCACCTTTTATTCCATTCGGGAGGCTATACTATGGCACAGTTTGCGATCGAAAATCTGACCTTTTCCTACCCAACAGACCCGGAGCACCCCTCCCTGCAGGAGGTTTCCCTGCAAGTGGAGCAGGGGGAATACATCGCCCTGTGCGGCAAGTCCGGCAGCGGAAAAACCACTCTCCTGCGGCACCTGAAGACTGTCCTCACCCCCCACGGCAATCGCACGGGGTCTATCTTCTATGAGGGCGCGCCCTTGGACCAGGCGGACCTACGCAAGCAGTCGTCTGAAATCGGCTTCGTCATGCAGAATCCGGACAGCCAGATCGTCACGGACAAGGTGTGGCACGAGCTGGCCTTCGGCTTGGAGAGCCTGGGCTGCGACCAGAAAACCATGCGCCTGCGGGTGGCGGAAATGGCCAGCTATTTCGGCATTCAAGGCTGGTTTCACCGGGATGTGGCAGAGCTATCCGGCGGGCAGAAGCAGCTTTTAAACCTGGCCTCCATCATGGCTATGCAGCCAAGAGTGCTGATCCTGGACGAGCCCACCAGCCAGCTTGATCCCATCGCCGCCTCGGACTTTCTCAACACGGTGAAAAAAATCAACCGGGAGCTGGGCACCACGGTGCTCATCACCGAGCACCGGCTGGAGGACATCTTCCACGCCGCCGACCGCTGCGTGGTTATGGAAAACGGCCGCATTTTGGCCGACGATGATCCCAAAAAGGTGGGCCAGCTTCTCTACACCCAAAAGAGCGATATGTTCACCGCTATGCCTGCCCCGGTGCGCATTTTCTACGGCGCAGGCGAGCGGGGCGCCGCTTCTCCCCTGACGGTGCGGGAGGGCCGCAGCTGGCTGACGGAAAAGGCCGCCGGAAAAAAGCTGCGCGACACCCTGCCCCCCCAGCCGGAATTCCCGGAGGAGATCCGGGACCCGGCCCTGGAGGTAAAGGAAATTTGGTTCCGCTACGAAAAGGACAGCCCGGACATTCTCAAGGGCGTCAGCTTCCGGGTGCCTAAGGGAACACTCTTTTCCATTGTAGGCGGCAACGGAACGGGTAAATCCACTACACTCAAGGCCGTGTGCGGCATCTGCAGGCCCTACCGGGGCAAGGTACGCGTGGACGGCCAGGACACCGCCAAATGCAGAGATCTATTCCACGGGAAGCTTGCCATGCTGCCTCAGGACCCCCAGTGCCTGTTTGTGAAGAAAACCGTGCGGGAGGATCTGGAGGAAATGCTCCCCGCCTCCTGCCCGGATAAGGACCGGCGCATTGCGGACATGGCCCGGCTCTGCGACATTACGGCGCTTTTAGAGCACCATCCCTACGACCTGTCCGGCGGTGAGCAGCAGCGCTCCGCCCTGGCAAAGGTGCTGCTGACAGAGCCGAAGCTGCTGCTTTTGGATGAGCCCACCAAGGGTTTGGACAGTTTCTTTAAGCGCCAGCTGGCGGGACTCCTGCGCCGGCTGATGACAGAGGAGGGCGTGACCATCGTTATGGTGAGCCATGATGTGGAGTTCTGTGCGGAATACGCAGACAGCGTGTCCATGTTCTTTGACGGACAGCTGCTCACCACCAACACACCCCGGCGCTTCTTTGCCCAAAACAGCTTCTACACCACCGCAGCCAACCGCATGAGCCGGCACCTGTTCCCCCAGGCGGTGACGGCGGAGGATGTGGTGACACTGATGAAGGAGAATCAGCTGACATGAACACGAAAAAAACTACCTGGCGCTTTTGGCTGAGCCTTGTGATCCTGCTGGTGCTGGTGCCGCTGACGGTGCTGGTTTTCTCCCGCTTTGACCGGAAATACTACCTGGCGGGGCTGGCCATCATCGTGCTGACCACGGCAGCCTTCTTCCTGCATTTTGAGAGCCGGAAGCCCCAGGCCCGGGAGCTGGTGATCTTGGCGGTGCTATGCGCCCTGGCAGTGGCCAGCCGGGCCGCCTTTGCCGCTGTGCCTCACTTCAAGCCCATGCTGGCCATCGTTATGCTCACAGGCATCGCCTTCGGGCCGGAGGCGGGTTTTCTGTGCGGGGCCATCAGCGGCTTTACCAGCAACTTTATTTTCGGCCAGGGGCCCTGGACCCCGTGGCAAATGTTTGCCTACGGCATCGGCGGACTGCTGGCGGGGCTGTTTGCCATGTGGGGCATTCTGAAAAAGGCCCCCAAGGGCTGGAAAGACGTCATCATTTTGGCTGTGTTCGGCTTTTTCGGCATTTTGCTGGTGGTGGGCCCACTGCTGGACACCTCCACCTTCTTTACCGTGGCCACCAGCTATGATGCTGCCTCGGTGCTGGCGGTTTACCTGGCAGGTGTGCCGGTGAACTGCGTACACGGCGCGGCAGTGGCCCTGACCATGCTGCTGTTCGGCAAGCCTCTGCTGGAGCGGCTGCAGCGCATTCAGATCAAGTACGGCATGATGGAGCCCTGACGCTATGGAATTTTCACGCTATCATCCGGCCATCAACTTTTTGTACTTCGCGGCGGTGCTGGCAGGCACCATCCTTTTCCGCCAACCGGTATACTTGGCCCTCAGCTATGTGTGTGCATTTTTATACCTGCTGAAGCTCCGGGGCCTCCGGGCCCTGATACCGGGGCTGGGACTTTTGCCCTTTGCGCTGCTCTTTGCCCTGTGGTATGGGTCGTACCACCACTTCGGCATCAAGGTGCTGGGAATCAACTTTATCGGCAACCAGGTGACCCTGGAGTCCTTCCTCTGCGGCGGGACCTGGTCCATGGTGTGCGTGGCAGCGGTCCTGTGGCTGGGCTGCATACACGATGTGTTCACCACCGATAAGATCGTGTATCTTTTAGGCCGGGTATCCCCGCACCTGAGCCTGTACTTATCCATCCTGCTGCGGATGGTACCTCGGCTGAACACACAGCGAAAGCGCATTGAGCTGGCCCAGCGGGGCATCGGCCGGGGCAAGGGGCAGGGAAACATCTTCCAGCGTATGCACAACACCCTGCGCCGGGGCAGTATCCTGCTCACCTGGCTCACGGAGGGCATTGTGACCACCTCGGATTCCATGCGCTGCCGAGGCTGCTCCCTACGGGGACGCACCGCCTACTCCCTGTACCGCTTTGATGGGCGGGACAGGGCCTTTGTTATCGGGCTGTGCGCGCTGATGAGTGTGCTGCTGATGGCGGTGCTGCTGGATCAAACCATGATCCGCTTTAAGCCCCAGGTGGTGATGATGCCCATCACGCCTATGTCTTTCCTGTTTTATACGGCCTGGGCGGCACTTTGCCTGCTGCCCCCGGCACTGGAGCTTGTGGGGACATATAGGTTTCAGCATCTTCGGCAAACGGCCGGCTGATTTTTTCCCGGGATGGAATTGCTCTTTTTCCGGATATGTGTTATAATATAGCATATTATTGAGTGGGAGGGTCTCGTCATGACAACAAAAGAACGGCAGAAAGCAATTTTGTCCTATCTGCGGGATGAAAGTACCCCTGTCAGCGCAACTACCTTGGCAAAGCTGCTGGGCGTGAGCCGACAGATCATCGTTGGTGATGTGGCCCTGCTCCGTGCCGCCGGCACACATGTCGTGGCCACCTCCCGGGGCTATGTGATCCCGCCGGAGGAGGGCTCGGTGCGCCAGGTGGTATGTCAGCATACTCCCGGGCAGACCCAGGAGGAGCTATACGTTATGGTGGACGGCGGCTGCACCGTCTTGGACGTGACGGTGGAGCACCCGGTCTACGGGGAGATCACAGCACCGCTGCAGCTTTCCAGCCGCCGCGATGTGGACGAGTTTGTGCGAAAAATGCTGGATAATGCCGCCCAGCCCCTGAGCCTATTGACAGATGGTATCCACGCCCATCGGCTGTCCGTGCCGGATGAGGACGCCTTTCAGCGGGTGTGCGCTGCCCTGCGGCAAAAAGGAATGCTGCTGGAGGATTGACAAATCCCGCAATTAGGATATAATGGAGTAGTCAGGTGTCATGACACCCGACTACTCCATTATATTTGAGGTGTATCATGCAAAAAATATCCGCTTTCCTGCGGCGCAAGGACATTGTTTTCTCTCCCAAGCGCTACTTCATTGACGCCATGAGCGCCATGGCCCAGGGCCTGTTCTGCACGCTGCTGGTGGGCACCATTCTCAACACGCTGGGCACCCAGCTGCACATCGGATTTTTAACGGACATCATCGTCACTCTGGGCAAGGGCGACGGCGCGGTGGCCTACACCATCGGCGGCCTGTGCTCGGCTATGGTGGGCCCGGGTATGGCCGTGGCCATCGGACAAGCCCTGAATGCCCCGCCCATGGTGCTGTTTTCCCTGATTCCGGTAGGCTTTGCCACCAATGCCATGGGTGGGGCCGGCGGACCCTTGGCAGTGCTGTTCGTGGCCATCATCGCCTCTGAGATCGGCAAGGCCGTGAGCAAAGAGACAAAAATTGACATTCTGGTGACCCCCATTGTCACCATCCTCTGCGGTATCGGCGCTGCAGCCCTGATTGCCGCCCCCATCGGCACCGCCGCCAGTGCAGTGGGCAAGGCCATCATGTGGGCCACGGAGCTGCAGCCCTTCTTCATGGGCATCATCGTATCCGTGGTCATCGGCATCGCTCTGACGCTGCCCATCTCCTCTGCCGCTATCTGTGCCGCTTTGGGTCTAACGGGCCTGGCCGGCGGCGCCGCCGTGGCAGGCTGCTGCGCTCAGATGGTGGGCTTCGCCGTCATGAGCTTCCGGGAAAATCGCTGGGGCGGCCTGGCGGCCCAGGGCCTGGGCACCAGCATGCTGCAGATGGGCAACATCGTCCGTAATCCCCGGATATGGATCCCGCCCACCTTGGCCTCCGCCATCACAGGCCCTATTGCCACCTGCATCTTCCGCATGGAGATGAACGGCGCTGCGGTATCCAGCGGCATGGGCACCTGCGGTCTGGTGGGGCAGATCGGCGTGTATACCGGATGGTTGGCGGACATAGAAGCCGGGACCAAGGCCGCCATCACCGCTATGGACTGGACCGGGCTGGTGCTGGTATGCTTCGTGCTGCCTGCCATCTTGAGCTGGCTCATTGCCCTGCCGCTGCGCAAGTGGGGCTGGATCGGAGAGGACGACTTAAAGCTGGATCTGTGAGGCTTCAAATTTAGCCACACAAAGGGAGACCGCCCGGAGGGGCGGTCTCCCTTTGCGCAAATGCCCCCGCGCCGCGCTCGGCGGGGCACATGGGCCCCGCCCTGCAAAATATTGCATATTCCCATAGGGCGGACAGAGGCGTCCGCACCTACAAGGCTGTGCAGGAACGGGGCATAGGGCGCGGATTGCCACGCCAGTGACGTCGGTCACTGGTTCGCAATGGCAGGTGGGTACAAGGGGATCATGCGAATTTGGGCGGCGGGGTGTGGGCACCCCGCCCTACCAGAGAAGCAGAGAATAGCCCAGTTAGAATGGGCCAGCACAAGCGCGGAGCGCGTCTCAGATGTAGACGCAGAGGCCATGTGAAAGCAAGGCACGAAATTTGCTTATCTTGATTCGCGTGGCTGAAGGAGACCGGTACAGGCAGCACTTCAGCCGCGGAAAGGATTTCAAAACCTTGGTTTTGACGGCGTTCTTTCCGCCCTTTCTTTCGCCGCAGAAGGAAAGGACGCCGCCGGAGGCATTTGACTTGGAATGCGGTGGGGCGGGCCGATGCAGGCATCGGCCCCTACGCACCAATCTTCCATCTTTTTGGTTTCCTCTTTTCTCCGCTCTCCCCGTCTATTGGCATCGTTAACGAGGAATTATTGACAAAATGCGGCCGTTTTGGACACCCTGCTAATTTTTAAATATTTTTTAACAGAGGGGTTGACAAAAGAAGTTAAAGATATTAAACTATCGGCAGTTAAAGGATTTTAACTGCTTTTCTTTTGAGAGGCAGTTAGAGTAATCAAACATTCAGGAGGGATGACAATGATGCCCTTGGCACTGGCTGATATGGGTTCGGAGAACATCATCCGGCACATTGGCGGCAGCCCGGAGGTGCGCAAGCACCTGGAGGATCTGGGCTTTGTGGCCGGCGGCACGGCAACCGTAGTGTCCACCCTGGGCGGCAACCTCATTGTGAAGGTGAAGGAGGCCCGGGTAGCCATCAGCGAAGAAATGGCAAGAAAAATTATGATATAAGAAGGAGAAGGCACAATGAAAACACTGAAGGATGTTAAAATCGGCGATACCGCCAAGGTGGTAAAGCTCCACGGCGAAGGTCCCGTGAAGCGCCGCATTATGGACATGGGCATCACCAAGGGTGTGGAGGTCTATGTGCGCAAGGTGGCCCCCCTGGGCGACCCCATGGAGGTGACCGTGCGGGGCTACGAGCTGAGCCTGCGCAAGGCCGACACCGAGATGATCGAGGTGGAATGACCCTGGCAGAAAATCTTTGATTTTTCTGTCAAAAGGCTTGCAGCCTGAGAGGTATTTTTTTCACGCACATGTAGCGGCGAAAAATGATTTCAATTTTTTACCGAGGCTCTCAGGCTCCCATTAATTTTTTTAAGCAATGGTTAGTTTATGCTAACCGAAAGGAGAGACACATGGATAAACAAATCAAGATCGCGTTGGCGGGCAACCCCAACTGCGGCAAAACCACCCTTTTCAACGCTCTCACCGGCTCCAACCAGTTTGTTGGTAACTGGCCCGGCGTTACGGTGGAGAAGAAGGAAGGCAAGCTGAAAAAACACGAAGATGTAGTCATCATGGACCTGCCGGGCATCTACTCTCTGTCCCCCTACACCCTGGAGGAGGTGGTAGCCCGTAACTACCTCATCAAGGAGCGCCCCGATGCCATCCTGAACATCATCGACGGCACCAACCTGGAGCGTAACCTCTATCTGACCACCCAGCTCACTGAGCTGGGCATCCCTGTGGTAGTGGCCATCAACATGATGGATGTGGTGAAGAAGAACGGCGACAGCATCAATACCCAGGAGCTGGCCCGGGAGCTGGGCTGCAAGGTGGTGGAGATCTCCGCTCTGAAGGGCGACGGCGTGATGCTGGCGGCCGAGGAGGCTGTCCGGGCCGCCAACGGCGGCAAGACAGTGCCCATGCACACCTTCTCCGGCCCCGTGGAGCACGCCATTGCCCACATTGAGGAGGCCGCCGTGCACAACATGCCTGAGGAGCAGCAGCGCTGGTACGCCATTAAGATCTTTGAGCGGGACGACAAGGTCCTCTCCCAGCTGAGCATCCCCGAGGACGTTATGTCCCACATTGAGGAGGACATCAAGGCCGCCGAGAAGGAGCTGGACGATGACGCCGAGAGCATCATCACCGGGGAGCGTTACATCTACATTGCCGAGCTTATTAAGGGCTGCTATAAGAAAAAGAACACGGGCGCTCTGTCTGCATCCGACAAGATCGACAAAATCGTCACCAATCGCTGGCTGGGCCTGCCCATCTTCGCCGTGGTAATGTTCCTGGTATACTGGATCGCCATGGTGGGTGTGGGCGCACCCGCTACCGATTGGGCCAACGACGGCGTGTTCGGCGATGGCTGGCATCTGCTGGGCATCGGCTCCAAGGAGTATAACGAGGTCAACGACGAGTACACCGCTGCCGTGCAGGCTGTGGATGCTTTCCTGGGTCTGGACACAGAGGCCGAGGACTTTGACGCCGCTGCCGCCCTGGCCGAGATGAAGGCCTTTGTTCCTTCCTCCTCTACTGCCACCTTGGATGTGGAGGATGAGGAGACTCTGGCCATCAACACCATGACCGCTTACTACGATGCCCTGCCCGAGGGCGCCGACAAGCTGGACAACGTGGTACAGATGACCTATGTGGACGCTGTGGCCTACCTGGAGAAAAACGGCTTTGATGCGCCGGATCCCGCCGACTACGGCGTGTGGGTACCCGGCATCCCCGTGCTGGTGGGCGATGGCCTGGATGCTGCCAACGCGGCGCCCTGGCTCAGCGGACTGATCAATGACGGTATTGTGGCCGGTGTCGGCGCCGTGCTGGGCTTCGTGCCTCAGATGCTGGTGCTGTTCCTGATGCTGGCCTTCCTGGAGGCCTGTGGCTACATGGCCCGTATCGCTTTCGTGCTGGACCGCGTGTTCCGCAAGTTCGGTCTGTCCGGCAAGAGCTTCATCCCCATGCTCATCGGCGTGGGCTGCGGCGTGCCCGGCATCATGGCCTCCCGTACCATCGAAAATGAACGGGATCGCCGTATGACCATTATGACCACCACCTTTATTCCCTGCGGCGCTAAGGTGCCCTTCATCGCCATGATCGCCGGCGCCCTGTTCGGCGGCAGCGCATGGGTCTCCACCTCCGCCTACTTCATCGGCATGGCCGCCATCATCGTCTCCGGCATCATGCTGAAAAAGACCAAGATGTTCGCCGGCGACCCCGCTCCCTTTGTTATGGAGCTGCCCGCCTATCACTGGCCCACCCTGGGCAACGTTCTGCGCAGCATGTGGGAGCGCGGCTGGTCCTTCATCAAGAAGGCCGGTACCATCATCCTACTGAGCACCATCTTCGTTTGGTTCACCACCTACTTCGGCTGGGTGGATGGCACCTTCCGGATGCTGGACGAGAGCGAGATCGACTTCTCCATCCTGGCTGCCATTGGCGGCGCTATCTGCTGGATCTTCCAGCCTCTGGGCTGGGGCAACTGGCAGGCTACCGTGGCTTCCATCACCGGCCTGGTGGCTAAGGAGAACATTGTGGGTACGCTGGGTATCCTCTATGGCGGCGGCGATGGAACCGTGTATCAGAACATCGCCCAGGCCTTCACCGGCATCAGCGGCTACAGCTTCCTGGTATTCAACCTGCTGTGCGCCCCCTGCTTCGCAGCCATCGGCGCCATCAAGCGGGAGATGAATAACCACAAGTGGACCTGGTTCGCCATCGGCTATCAGTGCGGCTTTGCCTATGTCATCGGTCTGATGATCAACCAGTTTGGCGGCCTGTTCACCGGCAACATGAATATCATCGGCCTCATCTTCGCCGTGGCTGCCCTGGTGCTAATGGTCTACATGCTGGTCCGTCCCTACAAGGAAGCTACCAAGCTCTCCGCTAAGATCTGATAAGTCACTCATAAGCAAACAAGAGACCATCTCCTTTAATCGCCGCCCCGGGGACCGCAGCCCCCGGGGCGGCACCTTTATAAAGTCCGACGAATCCGGTTTACGGGACATGTTGGAGACAGGAATACCGCTCCAAAGCGCTGCCTTGGGGCGGTATTCCTGTTTCTATATTTCCAGCTCGTAGATGCCCATGACCTCCTCCGGGTCCGCCAGGGCCTCCACCGGACCCCGCAGAGTCGGCTCACAGCGCCAGGCCAGGCCGCAATCCGCAGTGATGGAGCGGGGTACAGGCACGATGCGGCCCGGAAGGCTGGCCGCCTTGCAGGCGCGCTCCATGGCCATGACCCCGGCGGTGGTATAAAAGGTTACGAGCAGGCAGGTTTTCTTCTGCAGCATTTGTTTCTCTCCTGAACATGGCAGTTCCCCTGCCCGGTTTTGCCGGGCAGGGGCGCCGGGATGTGTCTTATTTCTTGGTGAGCCTCAGTATCCACTCGTCGCCGTTTTCTTCAGCCCGGAAGGTGTAGCCGTTGTGATAGGCAAAGCGCTGGATGTTTTCCACGGCGCAGGGGGCATCAATAAGCACCTCCAGCTCTGCGGGATCGCTCTTTTTAATCTCCTCCTGCACCATCAGCAGGGGGACCGGGCAGGAAAAGCCTCTTGCATCTACGGTTGCCATATTATGCCTCCTTCTTCTTTCGCATCACATTACACAGGGAGACCACCAGAAGCACCACCAGGGCCATGGCCACGGCCACCTTGGCATTGGCGGTGACGGCGTACTTGACGTACTCGCCGGACTCATTGAGGCCGGGATCTGCGCCGCTGGCCAACTTCAGGTTGTGCGCCAGAGCCGCACCGGCCATCATCCCCAGGACGGTAACGGCACTGTCGCCATTGCCGGAGCCGGCCAAAACCAGCTGGCGCAGGGGGCAGCCGCCCAGCAGCACGGAGCCCCAGCCGACGATGACCATGCCCAGCAGGTTCCAGATGTGGTTGGAGTGGGCAATAGGCTGAGACAGGAAGGAGAAGGCGGTGAAATTGCCCATGATCAGGTTGCCCACCAGCACCACTACGAAGATGGCCACGGAGCCCCACAGCAGATGGGGATCCTTCAGCATGAGGGTATCACGCACGCCGCCGGCCATGCAAAGGCGGGAACGCTGGGCCAGGGCACCCACCACCAGTGCAGCGGCGAAGGCCACCAGCACGGGAGCGTGCATGGAGCCGGGACCCTTCTCAGAGGCGTGGAACAGGTTGGGGACCAGCAGAGCCAAGGCAAACAGCACCAGCATAATCACCGGCAGCACAAAGCCCTCGGTCTTCTTGGCCTGATAGGCACGGCCCAGATTGAAGCCCTTCTTAAGGAAGATGGTGCCCACCAATGCCCCGATAATGAAGCCCAGCAGACCCACGAAGGCATTGAGGTCGCCGCCACCCATACGCAGCAGCATACGAAGCGGGCAGCCCAAAAATACCAGGGCGCCGATCATCACCAGCGCACCCACGGCAAAGCGGGTGGCGGGAGCGGAGCCGGCCTGGGCCCGGAACTCCTTACCGATGAGGGCCATGATGCAGGAGCCCAGGACGATGCCGATGATCTCGGGACGGACATACTGCACGACCTCGGCACTGTGCAGGCCCACGGCACCCACGATGTCACGCTCGAAGCAAACGATGCAGAAGCCCATGTTCTTGGGATTGCCCAGGGCCTGCAGCAGCAGAGCCGCCGCGCCCACCACAATGCCCGTGACAATCACCAGCCAGTTTTCCTTGAAAAACCTTTTCATAATGTGAATAATCCTTTCTCTATTTGCAATTGTTGGTTTGTAATTTTCATTATATAGGGCGGTTTTTTCCCCGTCCAACGGCCTTTTTCCATGAATTTTTTCAATTATTCATTTCTTCCATCAATGGAAAGAGAATTCGTTCATCTTGACAGAAAATAACGATTTTTGTATAATATGACCAAAGTCCGGAGGGGAGGCAATGGTCCATGATCGAATACACGCTGCGGCAGCTGGAGGTGTTCACGGCAGCTACGGAGCAGGAAAGCCTGACCCGGGCCGCCGATCAGCTGCATCTGACCCAATCCACCGCCAGTACCCATCTGCGCTCACTGGAGCAGTGCCTGGGTACGACGCTGCTGCTGCGCAGAGGACAGGGCGGCGTGACCCTGACGGAGGACGGCCAAAGGCTATATCCTCTGGCTAAAAAGATACTGACCCAGTGTCAGGCCCTGGCGGACGCCGCAGGAGATCCCCGGCGGCTGGCCTCCCTGCCGCTTTTGCTGGGGGCATCCACCGTGCCGGGGCAGTATATGCTGCCAGCGCTCATGGCCGCCTTTTGCCGAAAGCATCCCCAATACCGCTGCGAGCTGCGCCATGGTGACTCAGCGCAAATCCATCGGCTGCTGCAGAATGGGCAGATACGCATGGGCTTTGTGGGCTCACGGATGGATACGGCCGGCATGGCCTATCATCCCCTGCTGCGAGACGAATTGGTGATGGTGACGCCCAACACGCCCCACTATCAGGCGGCGCATCGACGGGGCGCCCGGGGGCTGGAGCTGCTGGGCGAGCCGACCATCGCCCGAGAGCAGGGCTCCGGCACCGATCGGACGCTGCTGCAGTATATGGCCCGCATGGGCTACAGCACCGGCAAGCTGCGTATCGTGGCCCGTCTGGAGGACCCCGAGGCCATTAAACGCATGGTGGTTCAGGGCGCCGGCGTATCGGTGCTGTCGGCTCTATCCGTGATGCAGGAGCAGCAGGAGGGCCGGGTGCTGGTATTCCCTATGGACGAGACGGGGCTGCAGCGGACTATCTATCTAGCGCACCGACAGGGTATGACCGCCAGCGCTGCGGAGAAGCTGTTTTTGTCCTTTGTACAGGGATACTATCACACGACTTGACAGAAAAAGGGCCACCCGGAAGGGCGGCCTTGAATTGTTGAAAAAACTCTGTTTTTTCAACAAAAGGTTTACAGTCTGCTGCGCGCATAATTTGTTCGCCTGCGGCGAACAAATTCCACACTGGCAGCCTGAGAGGTATTTTTCCCCACGCACATGTCGCGGTGAAAAATGATTGGAATTTTTCGCGTCTGCGGATGCGAACTCTGCAAGGCTTTTTGCCAAGCTAAGGCCGCCCGGAAGGGCGGCCTCCTTTGCGATCTTCACAACACAAATTGATTTACAGCTTTTCGATGACCCGCTCTACCAGGCGGCACAGATCTGCGCTGGCCCGGTCGGCCACAGCCAAGACCTCCTCGTGGGAATGCTTTCTTTCTGCGATGCCGGTGGCCATATTGGTGATGCAGGCAATGCCCAGCACCTCCAGCCCCAGGTAGTTGGCGGCGATGGTTTCCGGCACAGTGGACATGCCGATGGCATCCGCCCCCAGGGCCCGATAGGCTCTGATCTCAGCGGCGGTCTCGTAGCAGGGACCAGGGAAGATGGCGTAGACCCCCTCCTTGCAGGCGATCCCCAGTTCGGCGGCGGCAGATTTTGCCAGCGCCCGCAGGCGCAGAGAGTATGCCTCGGTCATATCCGGGAAGCGAGGGCCGAAGCGCTCGTCATTAGGGCCCATAAGTGAGTTGCTGCCCAGCATATTGATATAATCCGACAAAAGCATCAGCTCTCCCGGCGCAAGACCGCGGTCAATGCCGCCGCAGGCATTGGTGATAACCAGGGTCCTAACCCCCAGCAGCCTGAGCACATACACGGGATAGGTGACCTGCCGCATGGAAAAACCCTCGTAATAGTGAAACCGGCCTTGAAGAGCGGCCACTGTTTGCCCGGCCAGGGTACCCAGGACCAGATTGCCCGCATGGCCCGCCACGGTTGAGCGGGGAAAATGGGGAATATCGGCATAGGGGATAATGGTTTTGTCCGACATCTTGTCCACCAGGCTGCCCAGGCCGCTGCCCAGGACAATGCCGCAGGTGGGCCGCAGGGTGCTGTGGCTCAGGATATACTCCGCCGATTGCTGCACCTTTTCATAAAATCCGTCCATTGCGCGCTCCTTTCACCGGTTCACTTCTTATTATGCTCCAGGTCGCTGAAAAACATGTTGGCCCAAAACTGATAGGTGTGGCTGTGCTCGGCGTACCATTCGCTATTATCCTGCTTGATCTTATCGGTATCGGCATACTTTTCAAGGGCGTGGCAGGCCCGGATATAGGCCCGCTGCAGCGCGCGCATCCGGGCGGACATATGCTCCAGCAGGCTCATAATCTTGGCGGAATTGTCCCGGAAAAATGTACTGAAATTATCGTGGGTGATGACCCGGACCACCGTTGGCTCCAAAGCCACGGCAGTGGTGTTGCGGGGTCTGCTCTCCAGGAAACTGATGACATTGAGGAAATCTCCCGCCTCAATCTCCACCACCAGGCGCTCCTCCGGTGTACCGTAGTTCACATACACGCCTGCCCGGCCCAGCAGGACATTGTAGATAGCCAGCTCGAAGCTCTTTTCCTTGAGAATGATCTGCCCCTTCTTAAACTGCCTCTCCTCACCTTGTATCATCGGTTTCGCTCCCTTCATTGGTTTTTTCCCATTGTACCCTATGGGGTCATTTCTGTCAACGAAGAAAGCAGGGGCGCCGGCTATTCCGCCGGCGTCCCTGCCGAGGCTGTCGATAAAGCGGCAAGATTGGCAATAAAGGTAAGGAAGGGAGTGTGAGGGAAACCCAAGAAGGGTGTCCCTCACCATTGAAATCAATAGCTTTTGAAACTTTTTCAAAGTTTCAAAAGCTTAGGCAGCGGGACGAAAAGACTTTTTCGACACGCTGAGCAGGGGCGCCGGCTATTCTGCCGGCGTCCCTGCAGCTTTTCTCTTGCCGCTTACCGCACCAGGCTGCGGCGGTACTCGGCGTTGATCTCGAACAGTTCCTTTTCCCCGTCGATATACGGCTGATAGATGGTCTCCACCCGGCCGCCGCCCAGATTGTCACAGCCATTGCAGCCCTCACAGCTGCTGCCGCAGGCGGCCAAGCCCTGCCGGACGATCTGTTCGCGCTGTTCCCGGGTGGTATCCCGGATCAAAATCGATCTCATCTCTGTTCACCCCTTATCCGGCCCGGGTCAGCATATTCTCCGCGAAAATGCCGTAGCCCTGAGCGGGATCATTGATCATCACATGGGTCACCGCGCCCACCAGCTTGCCGTTTTGTAGGATGGGGCTGCCGCTCATGGCTGTGTCAAGGTAGGGACAACAAATTTTTGACGTGCTTTTTATATCGCTTGCTTTTTAAAACAAATTTCCGGGAATTCCACTAAACCGGAAAGCTCGTCCGAGAAATTCCACTCAATGCGTATGCGTTCATCCGGCCGAATAACGATCCTTTTTATGAGTTCCCTTGCAAGCCCCGGCGTTAGCTTTGTCAGCCCCTGATACGGGGCAATTCTTTCGGCTGCGGAAATTTGCTCGGTACTCATATGGATTTTTTCTTTCAGCAATGCCTGCCTCTGCTCAGCCATACCATACTGTGCTTTTAGCTCTTCCTCTTGTGCAAGCAGCAGATTCTTTTCTGCGGCATATGCTTCCTTCATAATATTTCCGCAAGCATATCGCTCATAGAGCGCCATCTTATCGGCCTGGATACGGCCTATTTGCTTATACAACGATTGACATTCGTTCCGAAGTATCTGCTCCTCGGCTTTTGCTGAATAGCTTTCTTTTTCTATGGATCGCACCTTCGCATCCAACAAGGCGCACTGTGTTGTGATGGCCCGCAGAACAATCTGTTCAAGCCGGCCGTTATCTATGCGCACGCTTTTGCAATCCGCTTTAGGATTGTAACGGTGCATAGCGCAGAGCCAGGTCTTGTTTTTTTCTCTCCCCTTGCTCAACCGGTTTCCGCAGCAACCGCATATGAGCAGTGAAGTGAAAGGATTATCCGAGCCTGCACTTCGGCTCTTTTTTACCGACTTTATAACCGCTAAAGCCCGGTCATACTGTTCATGACTAATAATCGCCTCGTGCGTGTTGGGGATCACCTGCTGCAGCTCCGGCGGCACCTGCTTTACACGCTTGCTGCCGACACGCACAACATGCGATTTAAACGGCACGGTATCCCCGGTATAAATACGATTGTACAATATGTTCCGGACCGAATCATAGCTCCAGGAGGAGCGAGTTCTATATTTTCCCCTAATATCAGCAAGGTATACGGATGGTGTAGGTACCGATGCGATATTCAGCCTTTGCGCAATATTGGTTACGGTAATCCCCTCTGCAGCCCATTTAAATATCTGCCTGACAATCTGCGCAGCCGGCTCGTCAATTACAATCGTATGGCGCACCTCTCCTTTTTTATAGCCAAAAGGGGCTGTCCCGTAAACGAACTCGCCGCTTAGTTTTTTCAGATCAACAGCACTTTTGATTTTCCTTGCAATGTCTTTAGAGTACATTTGGTTGATCAGGTTGCGTATTGCAAGGTCAAGTCCGCCGGTGGATTCTCCCAGCTCCATGCTATCAAACTGATCGTTTATGGATATGAACCGGACATTATAAGCCGGAAAAACAAACTCAAGGTAATGTCCGGCTTCCAAATAGCTGCGGGCAAATCGGGAGAGATCGCGCACGATGATCGTCCGTACTTTCCCGGATCCCACCAGCTTTATCAGGCGATTCATCCCGGGGCGGTCCATCGTTGTCCCGCTATAGCCGTCATCTATAATTTCCGAAAAATGCTCAACCGAAAACCCCTTGCTATGCAGATACTGCTTGATACATGTGCGCTGCGCCTGAATACTGCAGCTTTCATCTATACTACCGTCTTCAGTATCGCCGTCTTCTTTTGACAATCGCAAATACAGAATATCCATTCGCTCATCCAACCTGACCCACCCCCTCCACGCAGCTTTGCAGCTCGGCGATCGACCTATACGGATCGCTGAAATTGAAGGCAATGGTGATGCTTTGGCTGCTATGAACCCGAACTTCCTTTATAAGCTGTTTCAGAATTTCCGGTGTTAGCGTCGGCAGAGCTTGATATTCCTTTATGACACGCAGCCATTCCTGTGTAACAGCCAGCTGCTCCTGTACCACATTCCTTCGGGCTGCAGCTGCCTCCTCCGCTTTCAATAGGGCCTTCAGCTGCTGAGAATACTTTGCCTTCATGTACTCGTACTCATTCCGATCAATAATCCGTTCAGTTAAGGCAATAAGGAGACCTTCGATTCTGTTTTCTATCCTTTTGCGCTTCGCGGTTATACTTTCAGAGGTTTCGGATGCCTCTGCAAAGGCCCGCTTAGCTTTCGGCGAATTTCTTATGCTTTCCACCAGCTGTTCAATATCCACCGCCACCTTCACTTGCTGATCGATGGCATTCCTGACCACAGCATAGATCTGCTCCTGCCTGACGTAGTGGCTTGTGCAGTGTATGTGCCCAGAATATCGATAAGTGCTGCAATCGTAAAAGATGCGGCTCGGCGTATGCACACCCGCCCGGGCACAGCCCTTACCGGCCGACATGAGGCTATGGCAGTCTGCGCAATAGACCAATCCCCGAAACAAATCTCTGTAATCTTCCTCCGCGCTGTTCCGCTGACCATAATGCCTTCGCTTTTCAAGCTCCCGGAGGTTTACCTTCTGAACCTGGTCAAATAATTCTTTAGGCACAAGCGCCGGATGTGCATTTTCAATGATTTTCCATTCCTCCACCGGGCGCCGCTTTTTTTCGAGATCGACCCTGCTCCGCATCACCCTGCCGTGAATACGGCAGCCGATATACACCGCGTCCTGTGTAATTTTGCGCACACTCCCTCGTATCCACAGCGCATCCTTATACTTTTCCGCCCTGGTCACGCCGCGCTCATAACGAAGCCTTCCCGGGCACGGAATTCCCTCCAAATTCAGTTCACGGCATATTCCGTTAAAGCTGGCTCCGTCAGCCCGCATTTGAAAAATCCGCAAAACAATCGGCGATGTCTCCCCATCGGCTCTGAAGGTGTTGTTTTTCGGATCTCTGATGTATCCGTATGGAATACTGCCTGACGAGGGCAGGTATTCACCACTGTCCATTTTAGCGTGTATGGATGAGCGGATTTTCCTGGATATGTCCTTGACATAGTAGTCATTCATCACCATTTTCAGCGGAAGCGTCAAAGCCGACGAATCCGCATCCGGTGCGGAGCTGTCATAACCATCGTTAATACAAATCAGCCGCACCCTCATTTCCGGGAATATGCGTTCCACATAATTGCTCGTCATTACAAAATGACGTCCCAATCGGGAAATATCCTTAACAATAACGCAGTTGATCCTGCCGGATCGTATATCCCCTATCATCCTCTTAAAGTCCGGGCGTTCAAAATCCATCCCCGTGCAGCCACTATCCGAGTATGTGTCAGCAAGAACAATATCCGTCTTGTCCGCAAGGTAATGCCTGCCGATTTTCTTTTGGTTTCCGATGGAATTTTGCTCCGTGTCATCTCCGTCTTCTACAGAAAGGCGGCTATAAAGGCCGGCTTTCCACATCATATTTTTTGCATCAGATAGTATCAGGACATTGTTTGCCCGACTTTTTCGCGCCATTTCAGCCCACCTCCTTCTGCTGAAGAATTTCCTTATAATAAGCAAGTTCATTTCTGAAATTAAAGTCAATTCGGATATGCTTATCCTTATAAACATAGATTTTATCCACAAGGGTAATGACGACCTCTCTTGATAGCTCTGTAATGCCCCTGAATTCTGCAATAGAGGCCATCCAATCCCGGGGGGTGGAGTTTGCCAGGGAGTTCTCTCTATCGGCAGATAACTGCCGGATTACACGCTCCGTCTCCTCTATCATACCGGCATATTTACCCCGCATTCTCTCGTATTCATCCCGATCAATTAAATCATCGTTGAGAGCCTCATATAATTTCATGCGGAAATCACGGTATCGGTCGAGCTCGCTGTTTTTCTGAGCAATTGCCAGATTCAAACGCTTAATATGGGCATTTTCAATTTTGCTTTTTCCCATTGCCTTCAGCAGCTCATCGGTATCTAAAATGATATCAATCTGCTTGGTAATTGCCCGCAAAACCGCTTGCTCCAATTTGCCCTGTTCAAGGCTATGGCTGCTGCAGCCATTTCCTCTTTTGTTGGTCGAGCAAACATAATAGCTGAATACCTTATTCCCGCGTCTTACTGTTCTGCGCAGCATGGAAGCCTTGCAATCAGCGCAGAACACCATCCCGGACAGTGGGTATACAATTTCGTTTTGAGGCGCTGTACGAGTATCCCTTTCCAGCATGCGCTGCACAAGCGTGAAGGTCAGCGGCTCAATGATCGGAGCATGGTTATTCTCCACGACAACCCAATCCTTTTCTTCCCGCATCCGCATGGTTTTGATCTTATAATTTGGTGTTCCCCGTTTGCCTTGGACCAGCCTTCCAATGTAAATGGGGTTTGTCAGTATCCTGCTGATTGATACAGCCGACCAACGCGATTGAGATGAGGTCTTGAAGCCCGTTTTATACTTCAGTCCCTGGCTCCTTTTATAGTCCGCCGGTGAAAGGACCTTCTCGTTATTCAGAAAGTCTGCAATTGCCTGCTGATTATATCCCTGAAGCTTCAATGAAAAAATGCCCCTGACAACCTCGGCTGCATAATCGTCCACGACAAGCTTATGCTTATCATCAGGAGACTTACAGTACCCATAGTTGGCAAAGGCACCTAAAAACTCGCCATTGCCGCGCTGAATCTGAAACTGCCTTCGCAGTTTTTTTGATAACTCGCGGCAATAGGCCTCGTTCATTATATTTTTTACCGGAATAATAATATCGTCACCGGCGCGGCTATTTTCACTGTCAACATCATCATTGATGGCAATGAAGCGCACGCCGAAGGACGGGAAAATCATTTCAAGATACTTTCCCGTTTCGATATACTCTCGGCCCAATCTGGACAGGTCCTTAACAATAACGCAGTTGACTCTTTTTGATTGTATCGCATGCAGAACACTGCGAAAACCGGGGCGGTCAAAATTCGTCCCGGTATAGCCGTCGTCCTGTGCCTCCTCAACCAAATGAATGTTGGGGTTATTCTGAAGAAAAGCGCGAATGACCTTGCGTTGATTCGCAATACTGTCACTCTCGTGCTTTGCACCATCATCCTTAGATAAACGGTAATATGCAACTGCATCATATTGTTCTGAACCGAGCGTTTTTTGCCCGTCAAAATAAAGCGCCATAACAAACCTCCTAATTATCTCAGGAAATTCGTTTCCGGTGCCTGTCCGGATGGATGACCGTCCATCCTCATTGACCATATTGATTATGCATTAAAAACGTGCATTTGTCAATGGAATCACACGTTACCACAACTTTCCTGATGTGCGGTCCATGGTGTTTGCGTAAGCTAAAAGTCTATCTTGCAGGCTTACCTCAGTATCTGTATAACCGATTTCCACCACAATGCCATCATCTAAATAACAGTATGGATTGCCGATTTGTGCAACATAGTCCCGTATTCTCTCCTTGCGCGGAATTGATGTGTCGATTACCACATTCTTTATCTCCCTGAGCGAAGAACGTTCCCTGCCGGAATCCGCAAGACCGTCCATCTTGTCACCCCTTTCCTTCATAAGTAATTATTCCCTTTTTGGCTCTTTCTATTCATTTTTTAAGCCTTATTGTCCATCGGCGCCTGCAGCGGCGCCACCTCCAATCGCTTCTGTATTCAAGCCTTCACTCTATATGACGGCAAAAAAATAACGGGTATCCGGCGAAAGCCGGATACCCGTTATTTTTTTGCAGCCCTGCCCGGCAGATGCTCATTTCGTAATTTCGGCCTACGCCTGTTTTACGCGCATCTGCCTAAGCGGTCTTTCTTTATGTAAGGTTTGGATTAGCCCTTGATCTTGCCCTGGTCATCCACAGTGATGACGGTGGCGAAGTCCTTGGCAGCCTTGGTGATGTCATTGCTGACGGTCAGAGTGCCGTCGAACATTTCCTTCACCATGGCCTTGTAGTTGTCCTGCGTAAAGGCGCCGTCCTTCCACTGGGTGCTCTCCATGGGGATCTGGACGTAGTTCAGAGTGGGATCGTCGCCGGACACCAGGCCCAGGTTCTGGATCTTACCCTTGTAGTTGTCCCAGTTGCCCTTCACGATAACATCGGTCAGGGTGTCGAAGGTAGCGGGATACAGGCCCTTCATAGCGGAGGTAACGGTCAGAGCCTTGAAGCCGTCGATGGTAGCCTGATCGGCACCCTCACCGGCAGCATACTTGGCGATCACGCCGGCCTGGTCCACGTCAACGCCGATGACCTTGGCGCCGTTGACCTTCTTGGCAGCGTCAACAGCGGAGGTGTAGATACCGCCGCCGCAGGCGAACACGACCTCAGTGCCGCCATTGTACCAGGTGTCCATCACAGCGGTGATGTCGGCATCGCCGAAGAACTGACCGCCATAGATGTAGTTGACCTTCACGTCGGTGAGCTTCAGCTCAGCGGCGGCAGCGTCAACACCCTGCACGAAGCCGTAGCCATAGCGGACAACGGCGGGAACAGCCATGCCGCCCAGGAAGCCCAGGTTCTTGTAGCCCAGCTTCACAGCAGCGTAGCCGGCCATGTAGCCGCACAGCTCTTCCTGATAGATGGCGCAGTACACGTTGCTCATGTCAACGTACTTTTCCAGCTCCCAGTTGTCGGGATTGTAGTCATAGCTCTCGCCGGCCTTGGCCACACCGGCCTCCAGCAGGTCGCCCTTAGCGACGTCCAGAGCGATGAACTTAACATCCTTGTGCTGAGGAGCGGCCTCAACGATGGCGCCGCCGAAAGCATAGCCGGGCATCACGATGACATTGAAGCCCTCTTCCACGGCGCTCTCGATCATAGCCACACGGTCAGCGGTGTTATCGCCGGCGGGCTTATAATACTTGAACTCGATGCTGTTCTTCTCGGCGAAAGCCTTGCAGGCCTCATAGGTGGTCTGGTTGAAGGACTGGTCGGTGATGTCACCGTAGTCGGTGATCATAGCGACCTTGTACTCGGTTTTGTCCTTATCCTTGTTATCATCGCCTTCCTTTTTGCCGCAGGCAAAGAGGGACAGGGACATAACAAGAGCCAGGAGCAGAGCAAGATACTTTTTCATGTCTAATCTACCTTTCTTCATTTTTTCCGCTGTTTGGGCGGATAGATTTGCATGGTATCTCTACCATGCCTGGTGCCATTTTACCAGTTCTTCTTTAAAAAAGCAAGTCCCAATTTACAAACCAATCGTAAAAGCACAGCCCCTTGTGTGTGCAAAATGCACAAAGAGCTGTGCTTCACAGTGGTTTATGGTGACGTCTCTTACTTGCCTTCCATTTTCACGGCGACCTCCAGGGCGATCTTCATCATGTTGGTGAAGGTGGTCTGGCGCTCATCGGCAGAGAGCTCGGTACCATTGACCAGGTTATCAGAAATAGAGCAGATGGCCAAGGCACGCTTTCCCGTGTAGGCAGCGGTGCAGTACAGAGCGGCGGCCTCCATCTCCACGGCCATGACGCCCATCTTGGCAAAGCGCATGTTCCGCCCGGCAGCGTCATAGAACGTATCAGAGGAATATAGGTTGCCCACGGGCATCTTCACGCCCAACTCCTTAGCGCTCTCCACAGCGGCCATGAGCAGGTCAAAATCGCAGATGGGGGCGTAATTGCCGCCCAGCTCATACTGATCGGCAAAATTGGAATTGGTGCAGGCGCCCTGGCCGGCCATGACGCTGCCCAGCTCCATATCGGCCCGCATGGCCCCGGCGGAGCCCACGCGGATGATATTCTCCACGTCGTACTGGGTATACAGCTCATAGGAGTAGATGCCGATGGAGGGCATGCCCATACCGCTGGCCATGACGGACACAGGCACACCCTTGTAGGTGCCGGTATAGCCCTGGACGCCCCGGACGTTATTGACCAGCTTTGGCTCCGTCAGGAAGGTCTCGGCAATGAACTTGGCCCGCAGGGGATCGCCGGGCATCAGAACGGTCTTGGCGAAATCGCCTTTGCTCGCGTTATTATGGGGGGTAGGCATAGTTAATTTCCTCCTTACTTTTCCATGGCCTTCACGGCCTTGACAATGCGGCTGGTGCCCAGGCGGTCGGCGCCCAGGGCCACGAAATCCTCCGCGTCCTGCAGATTGGCGATGCCGCCGGCGGCCTTGATCTTTACATGAGGGGCGACATGGGCCTTGAACAGGGCTACATCCTCCCTTGTTGCGCCACCGCCGCCAAAGCCGGTGGAGGTCTTGATATACTCCGCGCCGGAGTCGGACACCACTCGGCACATTTCGATCTTCTCGGCATCGGTGAGCAGGCAGGTCTCGATGATGACCTTCAGCAGCTTTCCGCCGCAGGCGGCCTTAACGGCCTTGATCTCCTCCAGCACCTTGTCATACAGGCCGTCCTTCACCCAGCCGATGTTGATGACCATGTCAATTTCCGAGGCGCCGTTTTCCACCGCGTCCCGGGCCTCAAAGCACTTGGCAGCGGTGGTGCTGTACCCATTGGGGAAGCCGATGACGGTGCAGATGGCGATTTTGCCCGCCACATACTCCGCCGCCTGTTTTACATAGCTGGCCGGGATGCATACGCTGGCGCAGCCGTACTTCACGCCGTCATCGCAGATGGCGCGGATCTCCTCCCAGGTGGCTCCCTGGCTCAAAAGGGTGTGATCCACCCGCCGGAGAATGTCCTTTACCGTGTCGTTCATATGCAAATAGCTCTCCTTTCGGTCCGTTTTCGCTCAGTATATTTGTAATAATACCACAAATCTACTGCCGCCGCAACCGGATTTAAAGCCCGATATACGGAACCACCAGCGTCAGCAGCATCACCACCGCCAGCAGCAGCGCAATGCCCATAGCTACATATCTTGTCCACTTGGGTCTCATGCGTTTTCCTCCTCCGTAATAATTCTGCGGATACTCTTCTCCACCTTCCGCCGGGGAGCCATGATCTCATGGCCGCAGCCTAGACACCGGAGCTTGATGTCCATGCCGATGCGCAGCACCAGCCACTCCTTGCTGCCGCAGGGGTGGGTCTTTTTCAGCTCCACTTTATCATTTACCTTCAGGTCCATTTCATTCTCCCCCGCCCTTTATCAGGTCCCAATAGTGCTTGGCCGCCTGCTCAGTCTTGTTGTCGGCGTATTCGTAATAGGTGGTGTCCCCCAGGCTCTCGGGCAGATAGCGCTGCTTCACATAGTGCTTGGGATATACATGCGGATACTTGTACGCCTGGGGCTTTTCGCTGCCGGCGCTGTCCGCGTGGACATTTTTCAGGTGCCGGGGGATGTCTCCCACCCTGCCCCTTTCAATGTCCTGCATGGCGGCAATGATGGCGTTGTGGGCAGAATTGGACTTAGGCGCCGTGGCCAGCAGCACCGCCGCCTCCGCCAGGGGAAGCCTGGCCTCCGGCAGGCCCAGCTGCACCGCCGCGTCCACGCAGGCCTTGGTAATGGCCATGGCCTGGGGATAGGCCAGGCCGATATCCTCGGAGGCGATGACCAGCAGCCGCCTGCACGGAGACAAAAGGTCCCCCGCCACCAGCAGCCGCCCCAGATAATACACCGCCGCATCCGGGTCAGAGCCACGGATGGACTTCTGCAAGGCTGAGAGCAGATCATAGTGGTCGTCCCCCTCCCGGTCGTAACGCATGGCGCTGTGCTGGGCGATCTGGGATGCATCCTCCGTGGTTAAAAGCAGCCTTCCGGCCACGGGCTTTGCCGCCCGGCTCAGCAGCTCCACGGCGTTCACGGCCTTGCGCACGTCGCCGCCGCAGCCGGTGGCGATGGTCAGAGGCACCTCCTCCTCCCAAGAAAGGGGCAGGACGCTCTGCTCCTGTACGATGCCCAGGGCCCGCTCCACCGCCGGGACGGTCTCCTCCGCCGTCAGGGGCTTGAACTCAAACACCGTGCTCCGGGAGAGCAGGGCGTTGTACACATAAAAATACGGATTTTCCGTAGTGGAGGCCACCAGTGTGATCTTGCCGTTTTCCATATACTCCAGCAGGCTCTGCTGCTGTTTTTTATTAAAATACTGTATCTCATCCAAATACAGCAGGGCCCCGTTGGGGGCCACCATGGTCCCCACATCCGCCATGATATTCTTCACATCCTGCAGGGAGGCGGTGGTGGCGTTGAGATGGTAGAGAGTCTTATTGGTCTGCTTGGCAATGATGCCCGCCACGGTGGTCTTTCCCGTGCCGGAGGGGCCATAGAAGATCAGGTTTGTGGCCGTTCCGCTCTCGATAATCCGCCGGAGCATGGCTCCCGGGCCTAAAAGATGCTTCTGTCCCGCCACTTCGTCCAGGGTTTGGGGCCGGATGGCGTCGGCCAAGGGCTGCATCTGCATACGATCCCCCCTTTTTCATAGGATTTTATCATTATAACACAGCGATCCGGGAATTGCAATTTTCTTTCCCGGCATATATAATAGCCGCAAGAGGTGATGTATTTTGAAGAATCCTATCGAGGTAAACGCCATTATTGCGGAGCTGGAGCGCCTGTATCCGGACGCCCTGTGCTCCCTGGAATATAAAAAGGACTATGAGCTGCTCTTTGCCGTGCGCCTGTCCGCTCAGTGTACCGATGCCCGGGTGAACCAGGTGACCCCCGCCCTTTTCGCCCGCTTCCCCACCCTGGAGTCCTTCGCCCAGGCCAATGAGGAGGAGGTAGGGCAGTATGTCCACTCCTGCGGCTTTTGGCGGGCCAAGGCCCACGATCTGGTGGCCTCCGCCCAGATGCTTCTGCGGGACTTTGGCGGCAAGGTACCGGATAATATGGAGGATCTCCTGCGCCTGCCCGGAGTAGGCCGCAAGACCGCCAACCTCATTTTAGGGGACATTTACGGCAAGGAGGGCTATGTCTGCGACACCCACTGCATCCGCATCACCGGGCGCTTAGGCCTCACCGATGGCAGCAAGGACCCCCTCCGGGTGGAAAAGCAGCTGCGCACCTGCCTCCCTCCGGAAAAGTCCAGCGACTTCTGCCACCGGATGGTCCTCCACGGCCGGGCCGTGTGTACCGCCCGTAATCCCCACTGCGATGCCTGCACTCTCCGTCCATTATGTGACACAGGCCGGGCCACCGAGTGACTTCCCCCGAAATTTTCTCAAAAAGCATTTGAAATTTTTAGTCGGTCTTGTTATAATAAGCGTACAGCGTGTGGCGTTTCTGCGTAAATCCAGTTGGAGAAACAGCCACGCGCCTTTTTTGCGGAATCGGGTGAGAAACGGCAGAATGGGCAAAAACTTCATAGGCAAATCGTGTAGCAGAAATGCGTAAGTCCGGATGTGTTAGGACTTACGCATTTTTTATTTTTTTGAAAGAAAGGTGAATTATATGGAAACCGGAAATCAGTTTTTGGGGACGGAGCGTATCGGCAAGCTCATGCGCCAGTACGCCATCCCCTGCATCATCTCGCTGCTGGTGGGCGCGCTTTACAACATCGTTGACCAAATCTTTATCGCCAACGCCAGCTACCTTGGCTCTTACGGCAACGCCGCCAATACGGTGGTGTTCCCGCTGACGGTGGTGGCCCTGGCTATCGCCGTCATGGTGGGCGACGGCTGCTGCGCCTTCGTCAGTATGGCGCTGGGCAGAAACGAGGTGGACAAGGCCAAGCGCAGCGTGGGCAATGCGGTGGTGTTAAGCGTCGCCAGCAGCCTTGTCCTGACGGCGGTATACCTCGTTTTCGCAAACACCATCATCGCCATGTTCGGCGGCACGGTGAATGAGGAGACCTTCCACCACTCCCAGGAGTACTTCTTCTATATCACTCTGGGCATCCCATTCTATATGTTTGGGCAGGCCATGAACCCCATCATCCGCGCCGACGGCAATCCCAAGTTCGCCATGATCTCCACGCTGGCGGGCGCCGTCATCAACATCATCCTCGACCCCATTTTTATCTTTGTATTCAAATGGGGCATGATGGGTGCGGCAGTGGCCACGGTCATCGGTCAGGTGTTCACGGCGATCCTTGCACTGTGGTATCTGTTGCATATGAAGATCATCAAGCCCGCCTCCGGCGACTATGCCCTGCGCTGGAGCATCTGCGGACGAATGCTGACGCTGGGCATCACCAGCTTCCTCTCCCAGATCAGCCTCGTGGCGGCCATGGCGGCCATCAACAATATGCTCCGTAAATACGGCGCGCTGGACGCTGTGTTCGGGCAGGAGCAGTACGCGCAGATCCCCATGGCGGTGGTGGGCATCGTGATGAAGTTCTTCCAGATCGTCATTTCCATTGTGGTGGGTATGGCGGCAGGCTGCATCCCCATCGTGGGCTACAACATGGGTGCGGAGAAAAAGTTCCGTGTCCGGGAGCTGTTCACGAAGCTTTTGGTGGCCGAGGCGCTGGTGGGCGCGGTGGCGCTGATTCTGGCAGAGGGCTTTCCCCGTCAGCTCATCGCCATTTTCGGTGCGGACAACGAGAGCAGCTACTACACCGATTTTGCCATTAAAGCCTTCCGCACCTATCTCTGCATGATGATTCTCGCCTGCGTCAACAAGGCGTGCTTCATCTTCCTGCAAGCGGTCGGTAAGGCGCTCTCGTCCACGCTGCTGTCCATGCTGCGCGAGGTGGTGTTCGGCGTGGGCTTTTCCCTGCTGCTGCCGGTGTTCTTCGGTTTGGATGGCGTGCTGTATTCCATGCCGGTGTCCGACGTCTTGACATTTGCCGCTGCAGCGTTTATCATTGTTAAAACCTATCGTGAACTAAATGCGGAAGGAGCGCATGTATTATGAAGAACAGAGTCATCACCATCAGCCGCGAGTTTGGCAGCGGCGGACGCACCATCGGCAAAAAGGTCGCCGAAAAGCTGGGCATCCCCTGCTACGATTCCGAGCTAATCCAGGAGTTGGAAAAGCAAACCGGCTTTGCCGCAGACTATGTGAAGGAAGCCGGTGAATACGCTCCCGGCGGCTTTTTGGCCTCGGCCCTGTCCAACCGGATGTTCGGCCCCACCAATGAGGATATTCTTTGGGCGCACCAGTATAAGGTCATCACCGCTTTGGCTGAAAAGGGCCCCTGCGTCATCGTGGGTCGCTGCGCTGACTATATTCTCCAAGACAAGGCCGATTGTCTGAAGGTCTTCATTCACGCAGACATGGCCTTTCGGGCCCACCGCATCGTGGAGGTATACGGCGAGCGAGACCAATCTCCGGAGGAGCGGCTGAAGGACAAGGATAAGCGCCGGGCGGCCTATCACCGCTTCTACACCGACATGAAGTGGGGCCACGCCCAAAACTACCACATCACCCTTAACAGCGGCGTTCTGGGCATCGACAAATGTGTGGATATCCTGGCCCAGCTGTTCTGACCAGCTCCCTGCGGTACTAATTTCCCCGGGACATCATATACTGCCTTGAATGAAGCAGAAAGGATGATGCCCCGTGGACATGCAGCAGGTATTGCAGCAGGTAAAAAATGATCCGCAGATGGTACAGCGCGTCATGCAATCCCCAGATGGACAGAAGCTGATGCAGCTGCTTACAAGCGCAGACGGCGGAAGCACTCTGAGCCAGGCCGCCACAGCAGCAAGCAGCGGCAACACCGCCCAAATGGTCGCCATGCTGAAGAAGATTATTCAATCTCCGGAGGGTGCAGCCCTCATGGGCCGCCTGGGCAGCCAGCTACAGCAGTAGAAGGGGGTGCGGCCATGTCGGAACTGGAAGACAAGCTCAACTCCCTTCTGTCGGATCCCGCCGGCATGGCGCAGGTGGTACAGCTGGCCCAACAGCTCTCCTCCACTATGGGAGCGTCTCCTCCCCAGCCGGCGTCTAATGCCGCCCCGGGCCCCTCCTCCGCTGCACCCGACCCAAATCCCGCGGGCTTCAGCTCTCTGCTGGGCAGCGTTGATCCTAAGGTCATCGCCAAATTCCTGCCGATGCTGCAATCGCTCACCGCAGACCAAAGCCATTCCATGCAGCTTTTAAACGCACTGAAGCCATACCTGAAGGAGGAGAAACAGGCCAAGGTAGAGCGGGCAGCCCGGCTGGCACGACTCATCACTGTGGGCAAGCGTTTCCTGTTGGAATGGGAGGGATGAGCAGATGTATAACCGCTACATGCGCAATGACACCGGCGCCTATACCCGGATGCCGCAGGATGACGCACCTCCGCCCGGCCCCAAGCCGCCTTCGGGACCCGGAGCCTCCCCGAAGGCGAAGCCATCTCCCGGCCCGCCGCCCATACCTGCACCGCCCCACCGGCCGGAGCGAGATATTCTGAACCGCTTTCTGGAAAGGCTGCATTTGGGCGACCTGGACTCCGGCGACCTGCTGGTGCTGCTGCTCCTGTTCATGCTGTTCCGGGAGAATGCCGACGAGGAGCTGCTCATCGCCCTGGGTCTTTTACTAATCCTGTAAAAAAAATATCCGTCTATGCCGGTGCACCCGGCAAAAGAAAGCAGGCACTCTTTTCGAGTGTCTGCTTTCGCACTTTCGGGCGCATGGCACATGGCGCGGGCCTGACTTTTTATTGTGCTGCAATAGGTCTCTTTTTTAGGGCGAAGTGGGCATACAGAGTAAGCAGAGCGCTGAGCAGCAGCTCCGTATAGTAGCTCAATCCCCTGCTGAGAATCATACCCGGCAGCAGCAAATGCCCCGTAAACACAGGGACAAAAATCGTCAGAAACAGCTTTTCGCTTATGCCCATCCCACCCGGCAGGGGCAGCATATCCACAGAGATGGAAATCGCCGCCTGCAGCAAAAGAATGGTCATGGCCGAAACGCCCTGCAGCCCAAAGGCCCGGTATACAAAATAGGTGGACAGGAACAGCGAAATTCGCTGTGCAAAGGTGATGCCCAGTACATTGAGCACCACAAGCTTATGGGTTTTAAAATATGCCGCCGTCTCCCGGTATTTTTCCATGCCGGCCTCCAGCTTTTCATGGCGGCTCTCCTTACAGCGCAGCAAATGCAGCCGCTCCAGCAGCGCCAAGCCCCCGCGCATTATGGACCGGGCCAAGGAGTTATGAAAAACCAGCACCACCAGTATCGCCACACAGATCACGTTCAGCCCAATGCCCAAATAAAACACCGGCAGGATCTGCTGCAGATAAGTATGGAGAAAGCCCTGCCCAAACGCCATCAATCCCAGGCCCATCAGCACCAGCACCGCTTTGTAGGTGATGGTGATGACCATCAGCACCAGAGTAGACACCGGGACAGGAATATCCTTTTGCCGCATATAGTATATCTGGGCGGGCTGGCCGCCGGAGGCGGAGGGAGTAATGCAGCTGTAAAAAAAGCCGATGGATGAAAACAAAAAGCAGGTCCACTTTTTCAGCCGCACATGCAGGGTGCCCATCATATAGTATATGATAATGGACTCACCCCATATGAAGAAGACCACGCACAGCGCCGCCGGGGCCAGCCAAAGCTTCCGCACCTGTGCGATGACCGCCAGCGTCTGATGCAGGTCTTCCCCGCGGAACACCATATACACCGTGACCCCGAAAACCAGGAGCAGGAACAGAATCTCCCCTATTAGCTTTTTATTCTTCATACCGCGCTCCGATCTCCGCTCCCGCCCGTGCAGACGTTTCCTATACCCGAGGGCAAAAACAAAGCGCAATCCCCTATCCGAAGCTGCGCTCTGCCAAATTCTTCACCTGTGAGCCATTATACCGACCAGCCGGTGGGATGTCAACCGGTTTGTTGCCCCTCCCCGCCGGAGCTGCGCAGGCGGCTTTATGATAATGCTGCCGCCCCGAAAAGCGGCTTGAGGGCTATCTCCCGGAAAAAGCTATACAAAATCGCCATTTTTTTAAAATATTTTCCCTTGTTTTTTTATGGGTTTTTGAGTACAATAGGAGCATGGCAGCGGTAGACCGCCGCCGATTCCCGCCGCCGGGTACCACTCCACTTCATGGTGCCGGGCGGTCAAAAAAAGGAGGAATAAAATCCCGCTGTGACTGGCGGTGCGGCAGTGTGGAGACCTGTCGTAGAGCGGCGCACCCATAGCGGTGGCCGTGAGGCTGCTCCTTGCGGAGGCAGAGCAGCTGCAGTCAAGTAAAATGGCAAAAGTCATTCTCAAGAACCTGAAGAAAGTCTACCCCAACGCAGAGAAGAAAAAGAAAGGCAAAAAGGGCGAGGAGGTCAAGAAATCCAACCTGCAGATCACGGCCGAGGGCGTCGTGGCCGTGCAGGAGTTCAACCTGGAGATTGCCGACAAGGAGTTTATCGTCCTGGTCGGGCCCTCCGGCTGCGGCAAGTCCACCACCCTGCGCATGGTCGCCGGTCTGGAGGAGATCAGCGATGGTGAGCTGTACATCGGCGACAAGCTCATGAACGATGTAGAGCCCAAGGATCGGGACATCGCCATGGTCTTCCAGAACTACGCCCTGTACCCCCATATGACGGTATACGAGAACATGGCCTTCTCCCTGAAGCTGAAGAAGACCCCCAAGGACGAGATCGACCGGAAGGTCCGCGAGGCCGCCGAGATTCTGGACATCACCCAGTATCTCGACCGCAAGCCCAAGGCCCTTTCCGGCGGCCAGCGGCAGCGTGTTGCCATCGGCCGGGCCATTGTACGCAATCCCCAGGTCATGCTGATGGACGAGCCTCTGTCCAACCTGGATGCCAAGCTGCGCAATGAGATGCGCGCGGAGATCATCAAGCTGCGCCAGCGCATCAACACCACCTTTATCTACGTCACCCACGATCAGACCGAGGCCATGACTCTGGGTGACCGCATTGTTATCATGAAGGACGGCTTCATCCAGCAGATCGGCACCCCACAGGAGGTGTTTGACCACCCGGCCAACCTCTTTGTGGCCGGCTTCATCGGCACCCCTCAGATGAACCTGTTCGATGCGCAGCTGGTGAAAAACGGTGAGAAATACGCCGTGGTCATGGATGGCGTTACCGTGGAGCTCAGCGATGAAAAGCAGGAGCGCCTGCGTGCCCACAACGTGCAGCCCCAGGACATCACCCTGGGCGTCCGGCCCGATCATCTGATGCTCTGCGCCGACGCTATCAAGGGTAAGGTGGACGTCAGTGAGCTCATGGGCTCCAGTGTCCATCTTCATGTCACCGCCGGCGGCAGGGACGTCATTGTCATCGTGCCCACCAACGGTGCGGCAACGCACTTCCCCATGGGCAGCGAGGTGAACCTCATTTTTGGCGGCAACGTAGCCCATGTGTTCAGCAAAGAAACCGGCAAAAACCTGGAGTGGTAACCATGCAGCGGTATATAGGCATTGACCTGGGTGGCACCAACATCAAGGGTGCCCTGGTCAGTGAAACAGGCAAAATTCTGAAGCAGCGTTCCGCCCCCACCCATGCGGAGGCAGGGGCCGAGGCGGTGACGAAAGCCATTGCCGCCATGATTTGCGCTCTGGCGGAGGGCGAATCCGTCAGCGGCGTGGGCATGGGCTGCCCCGGCACAGTGGATGACCAGGAGGGCACGGTGGTCTACGCCTGCAATCTCGGGTGGGTACACTACGATGTGCGCACCGCCCTGCGGGAGCTGACCGGCTACAGCGTAAGATTGGTGAACGATGCCAACGCCGCCGCCTTGGCGGAGGCTGCGGTGGGGGCCGCCAAGGGCGCCCAGAGCGCAGTGGTGGTCACCCTGGGTACCGGTGTGGGGGGCGGCGTGGTGCTGAGCGGCAAGCTGCTCACCGGGTTCACCGGTGCCGCCAGCGAGCTGGGTCACATGACCATTGTGGCAGACGGAGAGCCCTGCGCCTGCGGACAAAAGGGATGCTTTGAAACGTATGCCTCGGCCACGGCTCTTATCCGCATGACAAGGGAGGCCATGGCGCGGCATCCGCAGAGCGCCCTGCACCGGATCGCCGCAGAAAACGGCGGCGTAGACGGACGCACGGCATTTTTGGCCCGTCAGGTGGGCGATGCAGCAGGCGGCGAGGTGGTCCGGCAGTATGTCCACTATCTTGCCATCGGCGTCGGCAACATCGTTAACATCTTCTTCCCGGAGGTGGTGGCGCTGTCCGGAGGTATCGCTAACCAGGGAGAGAACCTGCTGGCTCCCCTACGAGAGGAGGTCGCGCAGCGGGAATACGGTGCGGCGTACTCCAAAAAACACCCCCGCATCCTCTGCTGCACCCTGGGCAATGACGCCGGCGTCATCGGCGCGGCCCTGTTTGCGAAGGACTGATTGAAAATAAAAAACAGGCACAGCCTGCGGCTATACCGTAGGCTGTGCCTGTTTTTTAGCTTATCGTGCTGTAGAAACGGCGTCAATTTCCCCCATTACAGGGCCGTTCCCTTCTTAGGGATGAAAAAGTGTCTCATGTCCACGCCCTCCAACGCCAGCAGCTTTGCCTTTCGGTCTATGCCGCCACCATATCCGGTAAGATTGCCGCCGGCGCCCACCACACGATGGCATGGGATCATCAGGGAAATAGGGTTGTGCCCCACGGCGCCGCCCACTGCCTGGGCAGACATCCGCTCCATTCCCTGCCGCCGGGCCGCTTGCGCAGCAATCTCTCCGTAGGTCATGGTCTGCCCATAGGGAATGGTCAGCATAATGTCGCAGATGCACTTACGAAACGGCGTGGAGTCATAGCGCATGGGCGGCAGGAAGTCCGGCTCCCGCCCGGAGAAATAAATATCCAGCCAGCGCTTTGCCTCCCGGAGCAGCGGGTGCTCTCCCCGCTCGGTCTCCGGGGGCAGGATATTGCCGTAGTGTCTTTGCCCATTGAACCACAGGCCGATGACAGCGTCCTCATCGCAGGCCAGGGTGATCGTGCCCAAGGGGGACGGATATTCGGTGGAATAAGTCATTATGTATTCTCCTTATCTGCGCCCGCGCGCTGCAGATAGCAAGATAAGATACACTTTTGTGTATCTCATCCTTGGTACGCCCGACTGGATTCGAACCAGCGGCCTTTAGAGTCGGAGTTATCAGGCCGTCAAGCCGGAAACCGCTGCGGCGCAAGGGTTTGGTTGGTGTTGCACAAATTTCCGCCATTTTGAAGAAAAGCCACAGAATCCTTGCGGGGCAGGGCTTCCGAGATTTTTCGCGGTAGTAGTCAAATAGTAGTCTGGATAAAATGCGGGTTCAGCAGCCCAGTTCAGCTGAATATCTTTACCCTCTATCCCTGGATCAGATCAGCGGCATCGCATCCAAGTACTTTGGCAAGGTCAAGCACAATACCGGCCTGCGCTTTTGCAAGTTCGTACTGCTTCTGTTCGTAGAGCTGGATCATTCGCAAGGAGACTCCGGATGCTTCACTGAG
>DPPB01000006.1:49485-55411 GCA_003539495.1 Oscillibacter sp.
TGCAGGATATATAGAGACATCACTACCGATAGTGTCAATCCGTATTCTACCATATCGCTGAAGCGTCGGTTTGTTTCCCACTGGTAATAGGCAAGGATCCATCCGGCCCAGTACTCTCTCCCCTTTGAGGATAGATAAGGCTGATGACGACGCTCACTCTGCATATTCACGGCAGCAAGCACAGCGTCTGCCAGTTCAACCCCCGACATTCCTGCAACATACTTCGGATTTCCATTCTCGAATTTTGAGGCAATTCCGGAGGAAATGAACCAGCCAAAGAAGTCATCCGGTGCATAGCCGAGTGTACACACGGCGTACTCGACCATATCTCCGAGATTGGCCATCGCATCATCCAAGTATAATTCGTTGTAGGCGTTCATCTTCATTCCCCCATTCTTCCCGAATGATGTCCAGCACATATTTTTCAGACAAAACCGTTTCACGATCCTTCTCTTTTGCAAAATCCTCGCGCGCTTTACTGTCTCGTGCCAGCTTCTCCGGATAATACATATCACACGGTGCAGGAATGGCTTCCTCAAATGTAAATCGAGCAAACGCTTTTCCCGATATCGCAACGATCTGTTCGCCCAGTTTCCCAAGTAACATCGCTTTTTCAAGCTGTTGGAGAGAAATCGTATTATTCAGAAACGCACTTGCGAATGAGAAATAAGAATCGTCCGCCCGATATCCTTTGATGACATCATACTGCTTATACTCTACCGCAAAATGCTCGTCAATATACTGCTTGGCTTGCCTTGCGACTGCCCCGCCAATACGGAACTTCCGATTATTCAGCAGTACATAAAGCCAATTGAGAATATGATAATTACCTCCTGTAAGCGAGAGGATAGACAGGCCGTTTAAATCAAAGGCATATCGATTTGCAAAGCCATCCGCTTCAGCGGAACAAGCCCACTCCTTTGCAAGCTCCACACTCTCAGTACAGTAGAACCCCAGTCCGTAATCGTTGTTTGGGTTTCCTTTGCCAATAACAGGCTGTTGGATAATTTGACTGGAACCATGATAAACGCAGATTATTTTATTCATAGCTGTGCCTCTTTCACGAGCCTATCGCTCCACTGATAGTTTTAACCCGAATTGATTATATCGCTATGGCGATAGTTTGTCAACAAGAAAACTTGTGGTGTTTCTCTGTCTGCAACGATATCTGTTGTTGCGACGTAACCGCCACAGCAAATGACGCATAGACACACATGAGACAATTAGTAAGGTCTCTCATACCAAGTATATTTTTCGTTTCCTGACCGATACTTTAACTATAAAAACGAAAGATAAGGATGGTCAGCATATGAATAATATGGATTTAGGATACGAAATGTTTTGCTATCAATGTGAGCAAACAGCGAACGGAAAGGGCTGCACAAAGCTTGGGGTTTGCGGAAAGACACCGGAAATCGCCAATCTGCAGGATTTGCTGATCTTTCAAATCAAAGGGATCAGCTGTTACGGAAAGGTTCTGCAAGATGAGGGACAGCATATCGATAAAAATATCATACGTTTTATCGAAAACGTTCTTTTCACAACGCTGACGAATGTTAATTTTGATGCGAAAGTACACGTGGAATTATTGAACGAATCACAACGGATAAAAGATCATTTAAGAAATATTACGGGAGAGATTCACAATCAGACACCTTACGCCACTTATGATCTTCCCGAAACAAAAACACAAATGCTAAAGGATGCTCAACTCGCGGGAATTATGTATGATAAATCCCTTGACCCGGATATCCGCTCATTGAGGCAAACCATTTTATACGGGCTGAAAGGTATCAGCGCCTATGGGCATCAGGCAAGAGAACTGGGCTATTACAGTGATGAGGTAGATGAATTTTATATTCAGGCATTGGAAGCTCTCACAGACGATAACCTTACAGTGGAAGAACTGATCCGAATGACCATGCGCACCGGAGAAGCGGCAATTGAGGTTATGAAAAAATTGGACGAAGCCAATACTGCAGTTTACGGAAATCCGGCACCCCATAGGGTCAATATCCATATGAGGAAAGGACCCTTTATCGTTGTTTCGGGACATGATTTGAAGGATTTGGAAATGCTGCTGGAACAAACAAAGGGAACGGGGGTCAATGTGTATACACACGGTGAAATGCTGCCGTGCCACGGATATGAGGGATTAAAAAAATACCCCCACCTTGTCGGAAATTTCGGTGGTGCGTGGCAAGATCAACAAAAACAATTTGATGATCTTCCGGGATGTATTCTGATGACGACGAATTGCCTTATGCGGCCGAGAGAGAGCTATAAAGGCCGAATCTACAGCACGAATGTAGTGGGCTGGGAAGGGGTAAAACACATTGGGAAAAGAGAAAACGGTGAAAAGGATTTCAGTGAAATCATTCAGCAGGCAATAGAATTAGGCGGCTATCCGGAGGATCAGGAGCCCCACGAGATACTTGTCGGATTCGGGCATCATTCGGTATTAAGCGATTCTGACAAAATCGTAGCGGCAGTAAAAGCAGGAAAAATCAGACATTTCTTTCTTATTGGCGGCTGTGACGGAGCAAGACCCGGTCGAAACTATTATACAGAGTTTGCTAAGATGGTCCCGAAAGACTGCGTGATATTAACGCTCGCATGCGGAAAATACAGATTTAACAAACTGGATTTCGGTGAAGTAGCGGGTCTGCCGAGACTTTTGGATGTCGGGCAATGCAATGATGTATATTCTGCCATACGGATCGCAACAGGTTTAGCAGATGCTTTTGGTACCGATGTAAACGGATTGCCTTTGTCGTTGATCGTATCATGGTACGAACAAAAGGCTGTTGCTGATTTGCTGGCATTATTGAGTCTGGGAATTAAAGGCATATATTTAGGCCCTACCCTGCCGGCATTTTTGAGCCCGAATGTGCTTCAGTATTTAGTGGACACATTCGACTTGCGGCTTATTACCAATGCTGAGGATGACATTAAGACCTGCCTGAAACAGAATATTTGAGAAATCAGGAACCGTCAATGCACTTTGATAGTAACCGTAGAACCTGACAGCGCACAGTATAAGAGAGCTGGCACGAGCCAGCTCTCTTTAATCTTTTGACATCCCGCATTTATCCAGTGCGTGGACGGCGTGAGGTGTTCCTCCCATGTTGTGTCCATCTCGCTCAACTTGGGTGCGCTTTGCAACCCCCACAAAAGATATCGGTATTATCAGCTTTATACCGGCGCATTTGAGCTGGAATGATCTTGAGGAGTCTTGAAAACGTACAATTTTCAAGACTCCTCAAAAATTTTTGCAGCAATATTCTCCAATGCGTCACTGAAAATCTCATGAACACGGATCAGCGAAACGACCTCGCAGATAAACCGCGCCATCAGCTCTTTTTCGCCCCACCATGTTCTCTGCGGCGTTGCGCCATGCCCCGCGGCCTGTTCCGCCTCCGCTTTGGCGGCGCGGATGGCCTTTTGAGCGGAGAGCCACCGGCCATAGGCCCCACCGTACAAGTCCTTTTTCAACTTCCGCAGCGCGGCCTTGTATGCCTTCTCCGCTCCGCTGGGGCCGTTGTAGTTGAGATGGATCGCCAGCTCCTGAAAGGTCATGCCAACCTCGTCCGGCTGACCGATGCCAAGGTAGCTTCGCACCAGATTCAGCTCTCTGGGCGTCAGCACCTCCTCCATCCGCTGCATCAGCAGCGTCCGGCGCATCAGGCGATCATAGGTCGCGGCGGGATCACCACCGCAGCTGACGAAGAACACAGCATCCCCCAACTGCCGCGTGCAGCACAGCGTCTGGTATTCCTTCAACAGTGCCTCGGCCGACTTGGAGGATACCTTCAGCTTTTCGCATACCGCCTTGGTCAATTCTGCCTCAGAGGTATCCTGCGCCTCGGCGCAGAAGTACGCCACGGTGCGGAGCTGGCTGCCGCGGCTGGTTGGGACGGACAGAGGAAAGGCGTATCGTGCGGCATATTCGGACAGTGCCGCTTCTATCGCGGGCGTCGCATAGGTCAGCAGTTTCGTTCCGTAAGCGGGATCAAAGTGCCCCGCCGCGTCCAGCAGCGCCAACGCCGCCTCCTGCTTCATATCCTCCGTCTCACACCACGGTGTGTACGCCCGTGCCAGTTCGGTGAGGTAGCCCTCGTTCTGTGAGACGAGCCGCTCCGCGGCGTTTTTGTCTCCGGCTTGTATCCGCAAAGCCAGCTCTTCATTGCAGGGGCTATCTCCTGCAACGGTGTACATATTTTTCGTCACAGGAACGCCCCCTTCCTCACTTCAGCCGCTTTTCTTCCTCCGCGTAAATGTGTTCCAATTCCATGTCCCGCGCATATCCGTCAGCGGCGTAGTCATTGTCCATCAGCGCCTTGTCCCGATAACTCTCCGCCAGATACAGCGCCTCCCGCCGCAGGTCATCGGAGATCTTCCCTCTCTGGTGATGCTTGCGGATCGTCCCGGTGCGGGTATTGAACAGGCGGTAGACCGGGTGCTGTTTGTTCTGCTCCTTCTGGTGCATCATCGCGCCGTACTGTCGGCAGGTATAGCGGCTGTCCTGCGGGGCGACACCGTCGCAGTATTTGGGGATGTGGCCGTTGGTGGTCAGAAAGTATCTCCCGCAGCCTTGGCACTGGCTGGGTGCGTGGCCGTGGTGCAATCCGTTCATCAGGTCGAATATATAAAAGTCAATGGCACGCTTGCAAATCACGCGCTGCGCGGTTTTCCATTTTTCTTCATCGTTCTCATCCTGAAAATATTTGAATCCTGTGACCACTCTTGGATAGGAGAAAAATTCTTCCACCTCGCCAAACGGCATCTGCTCCAACAGGATCAGAAAGCTGTCATCCTCATCAAAGCACTCATGCGCCGCCTTTGCGAAGGCGTCTGCATTACGCTGCTTTGATCTGCGCAGATATTTCATCTCGAATGTGCGGATGAGCAGACAAAAATTATAGATCGCCACCAAGATTCTCAGGATCGGCTCGCAAAAGGAAAGCGCCAAGCACGGAAGATGCGCCTCCTCTTCCTCGTAGTCCCGATCGAGCCGCTCCTCGCTCAAAGCATGTTCAAGATTCTCATACGCGCGTTGCTCTTCGCAATAGCAAAACGGAGGACAAGTATACAACCATGAAACTGTGTTACGCAGCAGCGGTTTCAGTTGTGACGCAATATCATGGCGCTTGCTCTTTTCGGCTGTGCTCAAATCGTCCACAAGCGCCGTCAGCACAGTGATACGCTCCAGAAGAGGATCGTGGATCGCACCGGCAAAGTTCAAGATCTCTGCCGCAAAATGTTCCGCTGGAAATTCCTTTCCCTCGTAGTACACACGGTCATTCCAGCAGTCCATTGTCATGGTGTCAAATGTGTTATACTGATCCGTTCCGATCTTCAAAAGCCCGCCCCCTGTCCCATATCCGTTTTACAGCTGTCCTGCGATATTCTCATTCTATCAAAAAATACAGAATAATCAAGTGAAAGGGTTAGAGCCTCGACTGCAGCGAGGTCTCTGCCCTTATCCTTTTATCCGGAGGTTTTTTATGTCTCAAATCAAACGACTGCAAACCATTGACGCGGACACGCTGCAAAGCACCGCTTACGAGCCGGTCTCCTTCGTGGTCGACGATCTGCTGCCCCAGGGACTGCACCTGCTGGCAGGCGCGCCGAAGATCGGCAAATCGTGGCTGGCGCTGTGGCTGTGTCTCTGCGCCGCGCAGGGCAAACCGCTCTGGACGTTCGCCACGCACCCATGCGAGGTTCTGTATCTCTGCCTGGAGGACAGCTTCCAGCGTATCCAAAGCCGCCTCTTCGATCTCACGGAGGACGCGCCGCCCACACTGCACTTCGCCGTCATGTCCCAGCAGCTCCACAACGGGCTGGTGGAACAGATCGAGCAATTTTTGAAGGAGCATCCGCAGACCAGGCTCATCGTCATCGACACGCTCCAGCGCATCCGCAC
>DPPB01000006.1:55609-58842 GCA_003539495.1 Oscillibacter sp.
ATCCGCACCGCGGGCAATGACGCGAATCCCTACGCCAGCGACTACCGGGACATCGGCGTTCTGAAAGCGCTGGCGGACAAGCACCGCATCGCCAATCTGCTGGTGCATCACCTGCGGAAGATGAATGACGATGATCCCATGAACATGATCTCCGGCACCACCGGACTCAGCGGCGCTACCGACAGCAACTTTGTCCTCCGCAAGAGTAAGCGCAGAGAGAACACCGCCACGCTCTACTGCACCGGACGGGACATCCCCTACCGCGAGTTGGCATTGGAATACGATGGCAAAGATCATGTCTGGAAGCTGCTGTCAGATGACTGCGAACAGACGGATCAGCCCAACGAGAGAATTCTTTTTCTCCTCTCTGAACTGCTGCGCCGGCAGCCGGAGATCAGCGCCTCTGCCAAGGTGCTGTTGGAAAAGATCGACCCTGCCGGTGCGGAGGGACTGACCCCCAACAGCTTTTCCCACCGAATCCGCAAAAGCGTTGACGCTCTAAGGAGAAACGGCATTACGGTGTCCTTCCGCAAGAGCAATGGGGATCGTCTGATCTGCCTGAAAAGGGTCGATGGTGTCGATGATCCCGCTGCCGAAAACATCGTCACCATCGCCCCTGAGAACCCGCCGTGTTTCGCCCTGTGAGCCGCTGTGTGCGCGGTTAAAGGCTGGGGTGGCGTGTGTACCCGCCGAGAGCTGTTTACCGCACACGGCGGCGGGACGAGGGATTCGTCGTCCGCTCGGACGACGGCCAGCATCGCGTTTGTCTGGTCTGCGGCGAAGCCGCTGCCCTGCCAAATGCACCGAGCGGGCAAAGCCCTGCACCCAAATTCCGGGCGGAAGCCCGGACCCACTTTTAGCTACGATTGGAGAAAAACATGAAAAAAGATATCAAATTCAGCACGCGCATGGCGTCCGCCGACCGGGAGAAGATCAAGGCGCTGGCGGCGAAGGCCCACATGTCCATGAGCGACTACATCACCGCCTGCTGTCTCGGCAAACGGATCGTGGTCATCGACGAGCAAAAGGAACTGCTCCGCCAGCTCAAGGGCATCGGCAGCAACATCAACCGGCTCACCGTCCTCGCCAACATGGGCAAGGTGCAGGTCATCGGTCTGGAAAAAGCTGCCGGTGAGCTGTCCGAGGTCAGCGCCGCGCTGCGATCAGTCATGGAAGGGCGGTGAGCCGTATGGCCATCGTACATTTTGTGAACTACAAGCGGGGCACGCAGTCCCGCGCCGCCATGCGCGGCGTGATGCTCTATGTCATGCAGGAAAAGAAAACCGCATGGGAGGGCGAGCCGCTCGTCAGCGGCATCAACTGCCAAGTGCAAAGCGTCTACGACGATTTTCTGAACACGAAGCTGCTCTATCACAAGGACGGCGGGGTGATGTTCTACCACATGGTGCAGAGTTTTCCAAAGGGAGCGGCGGTCGATCCCCGACAGGCTCACGAAGCCGCGCGGCGGCTGGCGGAGTACTTCAACGGCTGCGAGGTGTTGGTCTGCACCCATGTAGACCGGGAGCACATCCACTCCCACTGCGTCATCAACTCCGTCAACTTTGAGACTGGCAAAAAGCTGCACATGGCGAAGGAACAACTGCAGGAACTGATGCGGCGCAACGACGCGATCTGTCTGGAGATGGGCCTGCCGGTCTTTGACGCGCCAACGCAGCAGGCCCGCGGCATGAGCGGCGCGGAGTATCACACAGCGCTGAAGGGCCAAAGCTGGAAACTGCGGCTGGCAAATACGATAGACGATTGTATGCGCTATGCCGCCGACAAGGACGCCTTCGTTTCCCTGATGGCATCCGAGGGCTACGCCGTCCGTTGGGAGAGCACACGCAAGCACATCACCTACACCACGCCGGACGGACTAAAATGCCGCGATAACAAATTACACGAAGAAAAGTATTGTAAGGAGGCCATGGAGCATGAATTCAGAATACGTGCAAAACTCGTTCAAAGAAAATTCCATCGAGCAGAGGAAACCGATGGAGGAATTGAAGCGGATGAATCAGCCGAACAGCGCATCGGCAAATACACTGCCGCAGATGATGCAGCCCATCGTGATCCAGTGCGATCTGCCGCAGACAATGAACAAGCTGGCAAAGCAGGTGGGCGAAATAAACTGGGAGCTGGAGGAAATTCGGAATATGCTGCCGGAATTGAAAACGCGCATCGACCTGACGCCGGTGCAGAAGTCGCTCACAGAGATGCAGAGATCGCTGACCGAGATGAACAAACTGCTGGAACGGGTTGGGAATCTGAGCGAGAAGTATTCCTGCAAATGGATTCGGTGGCTGCCGGACTTCAGCCTGTTGGCGGCCCTCAAGTGGATCGCGCTGCTTTTGGTGATTGGCGCAGCGGCGATGGCCGGGTGGTATGGCGTGGTAGCGATCCGCGGCCTGTTCCTCTGATCCCCGCCGTGGCCGGGCTGGCTGCCGCGGGATCGCTATTGGATGAGGATGAAGACGCCGAGGAAAAGCGGCGGCGCATGGAGGCGAAAATCGCCGCTGAAAACTTCGGCGCGGCGATTGGCTTCGCCGCAGGCGCGGCTCTGGCGGTGAAAGAAAAATTGGATGAGCAGGCTGTGCAAGAAAAGCAGCAGCAAACCATGGGAGGACTCTAAAAATGGCAAGCATCAAGCAACTGGACGAGCGGCGATATAAGATCACCGTCAGCAACGGCTACCGACCCAACGGCAAAAAAATCAGCAAGGCAAAGACCATCCAAGTCCCGCCCGGTGTTCCCAAGCGCGGCATCGGGCAGTATGTCACCCACGCCGCCGAAGAACTGGAGCGCAGCTTCAAGACTGGCTACGCCGAGGACGGCGAGATGACCTTTGAGGAATTCGCCTCCCGCTGGCTGGAGCGGCAGACGAAATACGCCCCCAGCACCATCGCTGCATACCGGCGGATGCTGGAGGTGGTGTATCCCATGATCGGCGGCATCCGCCTCAACAAGCTCCGACCGATGGCACTGGAAAATATGCTCTCCGAGCTGCGTAAGCGCAAGCACCACGGAAAGCTCATCAACGAGTCCACCGCGCAGCGATACCTCTCCGTGGTCTCCGCCGTGCTCAGCGACGCCAAGCGCAACGAGATCATCGAGAAGAATCCCGCGCGGATGTTAGACCTGCCCACACCGCAGCGCACGGTGCAGCGTATCCCCACGCGAGGCGAGGTGGAGAAGCTGCTGGACGCGCTGGCAAAGGAGCCGCGGCACTACCG
>DPPB01000013.1 GCA_003539495.1 Oscillibacter sp.
GAGGTTCTGGGCGGCGTCGTGGGCTCCTCCCGTGCCTGCGTGGATGCCGGCTGGATCACCGCTGACCACCAGGTGGGTCAGACCGGTAAGACCGTGCATCCCAAGGTTTACATCGCTCTGGGCATTTCCGGCGCCATCCAGCACAAGGCTGGTATGCAGGACAGTGAGTGCATCATCGCTGTGAACAAGAACGAGTCCGCCCCCATCTTTGAGGTGGCTGACTACGGCATCGTGGGTGACCTGTTCAAGGTCGTTCCCGAGCTGATTGAGTCCATCAAGGCCCAGAAGGCCGCTAAGTAAAACTGCTTTCCATAGTGCTGCCTGCCATGTCGGCCCCGGGATGCACAGCCCCGGAGCCGGCGCAGGCAAGAATTTTATCGATCAGGAGGCTAATTATGGACGTTTATGAAAACCTGAAAAAGGCAGGTATTGAGCTGCCGGAGAAGCTGGCCGCCGCAGGACTGTATAAGCCTGTGAATCAGGCCGGCAACCTGCTGTTCGTATCCGGACAGGGCAGCATGGATAAGGGCGTGCATCTCACGGGTCGTGTGGGCGTGGATGTGTCCGTGGAGCAGGCGCAGTATGCTGCCCGGGTGTGTGCCATCAACACTTTGTCCGCCCTGGAGGCGTATCTCGGAGACCTGAACCGCATTAAGAGGTGCGTAAAAATCCTGGCGTTTGTGGCCGGGGCCGATGATTTTACCGGCCAGGCACAGGTGGTAAACGGTGCCTCCCAGGTGTTTATCGATGCTTTCGGCGAGGAGGGACGCCACGCACGCTCGGCTATCGGCACCAATAGTCTGCCTCTGGGGCTGACGGTGGAGGTCGAGTCCATTTTTGAGATCAACGAGGATTGATGGGGGAGGGGAACAACACTATGTTAGGCCAAGATCTTTCCCCTGTTCAGATATCTGATTTCTTTGCGGCGGAGCGCCGACTCAGGCAATCCTTTCCGCCGTCTCCGCTGCTGAGCATGGCACCGCTGGACCAGCAGCTGGGGGCGCCTGTATATTTGAAGGCGGAGAGCCTGCTGCCCTCCGGCGCCTATAAGATCCGCGGTGCGACCAATAAAATCATGGCCCTGTCTCAGGAGGTGGGTGCTTCCCTGCGAATCATCACCGCCTCCTCCGGCAACCACGGCATGGCCTGTGCCCTGTCTGCCAAGCGCCTGGCCATCCCGGCCACCATCGTTGTGCCGGAGCCTACGCCTGAAATCAAGAAGAGCAGCATCCGTGCTATGGGGGCCGACCTGCTGGAGATCGGCGCCACCTATGACGAGACCTTCGCCGCCACGGTGGCGTTGGCGGAGGAAAAGCGGATGTACTATGTGCATCCCACCTCCGACCGATATACGGTGGCCGGTCAGGGCACCATCTCCCTGGAGCTGCTGCGGCAGCTGCCCGATGTGGACCAAATTGTGGTGCCCATTGGCGGCGGCGGGCTTATCACCGGTATATCCTACGCCATGAAGCATCTGAAGCCCGGTGTGCGCATCGTCGGCGTGATGCCGGAGGGCTCCGCCGTCTACGCGGCATCCCGGGCGGCCGGGAAGCTGGTGACACTGGATTCTTGCGCCTCCATTGCCGACGCGGTGGTGCGCAAGACCGGCGAACCGTATCTCTATCCCTATATCGAGAAATATGTGGATGACATCGTGACCGTCAGCGAGGACGAGCTGCGCAAGGCTATCAAGCTGGCCTGCCTGTACGCCAAGCTGACGTTGGAGGGGGCAGCCTCGCTGGCGTTGGCTGCTGTGACCTCCGGTAAATGCGCCTTAACGGAGCAAACCGTTCTGCTCTGCTCCGGCGGCAATATTGACGGCTCTGTCCTGCTCTCTTGCCTACAGGGCTGATGGGGCTGAAGCACATTTCCCGCCGGGGACATTGATTCCAACCCTCTGTATTATAGAGGGACTTCCGGCCGCCATGTATACGATTTCTCTTCCTTACCATCGCTTGACAAGGGCAAACACGCCTGCCAGCGTGTCTTTCCGGCGGTTTTTGTCCTTTTCGCCTTGGCGGGCGCCAGCCCGCCTGCGTCTCAAAAACCAAAAATCACTCGAAAATACATCGCTGGCGGGTGCGGAGCAGTTTTGCCGGAGCAGAAATGTGTCCAGACAAGAAAAGGCCCACAGAGAATACTTGCTGTATTGTCAAGGGGCTTGACGCAGTATGGGCGCATTTCTGCCCGTCAAAACCGTATCTGCCCTTGTCAATCGATGGTACCTTTGTTTCTTTGCAGCTATTACGGCAGGAGAAGCGGCGGGATCCAAATGTGCGAACAGCACCCAAAAGGGCCTGCTGCAAAGTGGGCTCAACAAGAGCGCTGGGGCGAAAGGCCGAATAGAGCCTTTTGCCCCGGCACTTATTTGTATAAGAGGGTGTTCTGCTGTATATCCTCCTGAGCAGCTCTCCGGAGCTGCTCTCCCCACAAGGGCCCTTGCACAAGCTGCTTCGCCCCACTGCGATCATGAAGAAAAAAGACGAGTAAGCAATGAGCTTACCCGTCTTTTATCAAAGCGTTATTTTGCAGCGCTGCCTTTCTGCTTTATGCGGCTGGACTCACCGGCCAAAGCGGCGCAGGAGCTTCTTCATCGGGCCGCCGAACAGATCCCGCTCAAACCTGTCCAGACCGAACAGCCACATGCTGGCACCGTATAGAGCCACAAACACGCACAGGATCAACGCAATCTGCCCATAGCCGGCGGGCCGCAGAAACACAGCAATCAAAATGGCCGCGATGCCCGGAGCGATCATAGCCGGAACCAGGTGCCGGATGCGCAGCCAAAACCGGGGAATGTCCAGCCCCACCCGGCGGCGATAGTAGCGGTTCATAATGAGCATGCCCGCGCCGGTGGCGATGGCCGTGCCGATGGCTGCGCCAAGGACGCCCCATTCCATGCACAGGGGGATGCTGAGGACGATGTTGGCCAAGGCGATGATGAGGTACACCAGAGAGCTGAACCGGTGCATATTCTTAGCCCGGAGAATCTCATACCCCAGCATCTGAATGTTGGCCCAAAGGGTGGCCCCAAACAGCAGCAGCGTCACGGCATAGTCCACCTCAAACTTGGCATCGCCGCCCCACAGCACGACAAAGGTCCGGCCCACCGCCACGAAGCCCCAAAAGATGCCGCCCAGCAGGATAAACTGCAGCCGCCCCACCCGGATGAAGAGCTTATCCAGCTCCAAAATGGGCTGGTTTTCTGCTACAATGCGGTTGACCCGGGGGATGAGGAGATTGGAAATGGCCGTGGCAAAGGATTGATAGTATACATTCAGCTGGGCCGCCACGGTGTAGACGGTCACGGCGGTGGTGCCGTGGATCCAGGCCAGCAGCAGCCGGTCGATGCTCCAGTTGAGATTATCCACCACGATGCCGATGAATACAAAGGTGGTGAAGCCCACCATTTCCCGCATAAGCTTGAAGTCATAATGGCGGAAGGAGAAGGGCATCTTCAGCTTTGTCAGGCAGAAAATGACATTCAGCAGACCGCTGACCACCGTGAAGATCAGCGCCAGCACCGTCAGCGTGACGCTGCGGTAGCCCAAAATCAGCAGGGGGATCATGATGAGGGGGTTGAGCACCTGCCGGCCCAGGGCTACCACCTTTTGGAAGATGTACTCCTCATTGATGGTCACATGTGACTCAAAGACGCTGATGGGAAAGGACAAGGCGGCGTTGACGGTCATGATACGCAGGAGCTTTTCACCCAGAGCGATCTCCTCCGCCGTCAGCTTCTTGCCGAAAATAATCTCCCCGTGGCCTGCCAGCAGAAAGCCGATGGCCAGCACCAGAGCACCCAGCACCACGTAGGTGGTGAAAAACATGCCGTTGAGCTTGGCCATGCCGGGCTTGTCATCTGCAGACTTGGCCCGGGAATAATAGCGGATGTAGGCGCTGCCCAGACCGAAGCTCAGAAGATTCAAATAGGAGATAATGGGCAGGACGGTCTGATAAACGCCGAACTCGCTGTCGCCCAGCCGCTGGATCATAATGGGCGTATACACTAGGGAAATGACGGTGCTCAGACCCATGGATAGGTAGGACAGAACTGCGCCGATCTTGATCTGTCTGTCTTGCAAGCTGCGCCCACCCCTTTCTTTTTTGGATGGCATAATTCTACGAATACTTATTTTACCGCACCTTTTGTAAACTGTAAACCCATTTTAAGGAAATGGATGGGAAAATGTGGGTAGCCCGCAAGTTGACAGGATTGGAGAAAGTGAGTAAAATAGCCGTATGATTTTATGTGCGAGGTATGGGAAGCTATGAATCTTCGTTTTTTGTTTGCTATGGCGGTGAGCAAGTGCGTCTATTATGGGATGCGTCTGCTGGGCCGGCAGGCATCGTATTTGCCGGGTTGGTTTGCCGTGAAGCTGTGCCCGGACTATCTGCGGCACATCCGCAAGGCCGAAACGGTCATCTGCGTCACCGGCACCGACGGCAAGACCACCACGGCAAACCTTCTCAGTGATCTGCTTGCGGCCACCGGACGCACCGTGGCCAACAACCGCATTGGCAGCAACACCGAATTCGGCATTGCTACGGCCATGACTTGCTCTGTGACCCTCTCCAATCGCTGCCGAGTGGATGCGGTGGTGCTGGAGGTGGATGAGCACTATGCCCGCATTGTCTGCCCCAAGGTGCGCAGTGACTATATTGTTATCACCAATGTGCTTCGGGACTCCCTGCAGCGCAATGCCCATCCGGAGTATGTGGCCGGAAAGCTGGCGCAGATCGATTGTCCCCATGCCAAGCTGATCCTCAATGCCGACGAGCTGTGCTCGGCCCTGCTGCTGCCGGAGAATCCCCGGGTGTATTACGCCATCGCCCGGCAGGAGGGAGACGGCGTGACCCCGCCCAACCGGGTCAACGATTGCCCCGATTGCCCTCGCTGCGGCGCAGCCCTGCGCTATGACTATGTGCGCTACGCCCATGTGGGCCATGTCCACTGCGAGAAGTGCGGCCTTGCCTCCCCGGCAGCGGAGTGGCTGGCCATGGCGCTGGATGGTGAGCACCATCGGCTGACCCTGCGGCATGGGGAGGAGACATATACACTGCCCATGCTCCATGACAGCGTATTCAATATTTATAATGAGCTGGCCGCTGTGGCGGTGCTCAGCGAAATGGGACTATCTATGGATGAGATATGCGCCGCCCTGGAGGCTACACCCCTCACCAAGACCCGGCTGGACCAGATTCAGGTGAAGGGTGTGGCCGTGGTGAGCATGATGGCCAAGAGCAATAACTCCCTGCCGGTTTCCATGGTCTTTGACTACATCCGCAGAAAGCCCGGGAAAAAGGCGGTGATCCTGGCTCTGGACGACCTGGATGAGAGCAAGTCCTCCGAGCGCATCGGCTGGATCTATGACACGGACTATGAGTTCTTAAACGATGAAAGCATCGTGCAGATCCTGGCCACCGGCGTGCGCTGCTGGGACCATCAGGTGCGCCTGCTGCTGGCGGGGGTGCCCCGGGAGAAGCTGGTGTGCAAGCAGGACGAGCTGGCGGCCATTGAGCAGCTGCACTGTAAGGACCTGGAGAGCGTATATCTGCTCCACGACATGTCCAGCTACAGCCGTTCGGTGACGGCCATGGAGAAGATCCGCAAGGTATTGGAGGGTGCGCTATGACCATAGAATTTCTGTATCCCGAGCTGTGCAATCTCTACGGCGACCGGGGCAACATGGACTATCTGCGCCGCTGCCTGCCGGCGGATACCCGCCAGACGTATATGGGGGACGAGCCTTGGTTCGTGCAGCATGAGGTGGATTTGATTTATATGTGCTCCATGACGGAGCGCAGCCAGGAGCGTATTATTCAGGCGCTGGCACCCTACCGGGAGCGCCTGAAGGACCTGATGGCCGGGGGAACGCATTTCCTTCTTACAGGCAACGCCATGGAGGTGTTCGGCAAGACCATCCGGGATGGGGAAAAGACCATCTCGGGCCTGGGCCTGCTGGATCTGACAGCCCGGCGCATCCTGCCCCGGCGGGCCAATTCCCTGTTTTTGGGCGGCTTTGAGGGCACGAAGATCGTGGGCTACACCAGCCGCTTCAGCCATATGGAGAGTTCGCTGCCGCCGCTGTTCACCGTGGAAAAGGGCCTGGGCCGCAGCGAGAGCGCAGCGGTGGAGGGAATCCGCTCCGGCGGCGTGCTGGGTACCTATCTGCTGGGGCCGCTGCTGGTGCTGAATCCGGATTTTACCCGGTGGCTTTTGGACGATCTGGGCGCCAAGGATGCACCCCTGGCCTTTGAGACGGAAGTGCGCCAGGCGTACAGGGCGCGGCTGGAGCAGTTTCAGGGGAATATAGAAGTGTAATTTAAAATCAAGGCCTCCGGCGCAGCCGGATGCCTTGATTTTTCTGCCATCACTCCACCATGGCCACGGCGCGGCAGGAGCAGCCGTCGGAGTTTTCAAATTTCAACGGTAAAGCAGCAAAGAGGAAAGATTTGCCCAGCAGCTGGTCTAAATTCTTCAGGTTCTCCGTGTTCACAAGGCCTGCGCCCAGGAGCTTTATGTGATTGGGAAAATCTATGCTGTCGCAGGGGTCGATGGAGATGCAATCCTCGCCGATGCCCTTGAGGGGGAGCTCTGCCACAAAGGCCGCCGCCTCCTGTGTTAGGCAAGGAAAGGCCTCGTAGTAATCCGCCTGGCCCCAGCGCTTGTCCCAGCCGGTGCAAAAGAGCAGGAAATCCGCTTGCCGGATCTCACTCTCGTGGGCCCGGAGCAGGGAGAGGGGAATTTCTGTCAGCCCCCGGCAATCCAGCACAAAGCCGGGCCCTATAAAGGTCTCCGCCGGGAAAGCATCCAGGGTGCGGCCGAGCTCTATCATGTGGGCCGGAGCATCCATGTGGGTGCCGGTGTGAGAATACATATGCAAAATGGTCTCTCGGTAGCCTGCGTCCCGGATGGTGCAGGCGGTGGTGAGAACAGGCTTCTCCGTGCCGGGATAAACGGGCATGTCGCCCTGGATGGTATGCGTCAGCTCAATTACGTTCATTTTTGCTGTCTCTTTTCTCCAAATAGATCATCAGCGCGCCCATGTCCGCCGGGGAGACGCCGGAAATGCGGCTGGCCTGGCCCAAATTCAGCGGCCGCACGGCATTCAGCTTTTCTCGGGCCTCCAGGCGCAGCCCCTGGATGGACGCATAGTCCGCGTCCGCAGGCAGGGCGTGCTGCTCCAGCTTTTCAAACTCCTCCACCTGGCTCAGCTGGCGGCGGATGTAGCCCTCGTATTTCACGGAGATCTCCACCTGCTCCCGCACGGCCTTGGGAAGCGCCGGTGCGTGGGGGTCAAAGGCCATCAGCTCATCGTAGGTCATTTGGGGGCGGCGCAGCAGATCAATGAGCCTGGCTCCGTCTGTCACCGCCGCAGAGCCCCGCTCCGTCAGCAGACGGTTCAGCTCCCGGCTGCCGGGGATGCCCGTGTGCTCCAGACGGTATATCTCCGCCTCCACAGCGGCGTATTTTTCCGCCACCGCCTGCATCCGCTCCTCCGGCACCAGGCCCAGCTTGTAGCCGATGGGAGTCAGGCGCCTGTCGGCATTGTCTTGGCGCAGCAGGAGACGGTACTCGGAGCGGCTGGTCATCATGCGGTAGGGCTCCTCCGTCCCCTTGGTCACCAGGTCGTCGATGAGGGTGCCGATGTAGCTCTCGCTGCGCTTTAGGATCATGGGCTCTCGCCCCAAAAGCTTCAGCGCCGCGTTGACCCCGGCCACAAAGCCCTGGACCGCCGCCTCCTCATAGCCGGAGGAGCCGTTAAACTGTCCTGCGCCGTAGAGACCCTCTACGCTCTTTACCTCCAGGGTGGGCCGCAGGGCCAGGGGATCAATGCAGTCGTACTCGATGGCGTAGGCCGGGCGCATCATCACCGCGTGCTCCAGGCCGGGCACTGAGTGGAGCATCCTGAGCTGCACCTCCTCCGGCATGGAGGAGGAAAAGCCCTGGATGTACATTTCCTCCGTGTCCAGGCCCATGGGCTCAATGAACAGCTGGTGCCGGGGCTTATCCCGGAAGCGGACGATCTTCGTCTCGATGGATGGGCAGTACCGGGGGCCCACTCCCTCGATGACCCCGGAATAGATAGGGCTGCGGTCCAAATTCTCCAGGATGATGCGGTGGGTCTCCTCTGTGGTGTAGGTGAGCCAGCACACGGCGCGGTTTTCCCGTACCTGCTCCGTGGAAAAGCTGAAGGGCAGGGGGTCCTCGTCCCCCCGCTGCACTTCCATTTTGGAAAAGTCGATGCTCCGGGCATTGATGCGAGGGGGCGTACCGGTCTTGAAGCGGCGCAGGGGCAGATCCAGGCGCTTCAGGGCCTCCGTCAAGGGTCCGGCGGCGTGCATCCCGTCGGGGCCTGAGTCCTCAATGCACTCTCCCACGATGGTGCGCCCCTGCAGATAGGTTCCGGTGCAGAGGATGGCCGCCCGGACCTCATACACGGCCCCGGTGCGCAGCACTACCTGCCGCACCCGGCCCCCTTCGGCACGCAGATCCACGATTTCCCCCTGCCGCACCGTGAGCCGCTCCTGCATTTCCAGGGTGTGCTTCATCACCTGCTGGTACTTGCGCCGGTCGGCCTGGGCCCGCAGGGAGTGGACCGCCGGGCCCTTGCCTCGGTTGAGCATCCGGTACTGGATGCAGGCCCGGTCTGCAGCCCGGCCCATCTCGCCGCCCAGGGCATCCAGCTCCCGGACCAGGTGGCCCTTGCCGGTGCCGCCGATGGCCGGGTTGCAGGGCATATTGCCCACAGCGTCCAGGTTGATGGTAAAAATAATGGTCTCCAGGCCCATCCGGGCCGCCGCCAGGGCCGCCTCGATGCCTGCGTGACCCGCACCTATGACGGCTATATCAAATTTTCCCGCCAGAAATTCCTTCATCTATAAAACCTCGGTCTTTGTAAAAAGTGACAAATAATAAATGTTAAACTTGTGTAAACTCCTGAAAAAATACTTGCATTTGCTTTGGGGCTGTGCTATACTGCGTCTTGGAAAACAAGAGAAGAAAGGAGCGTGATACAGTATGATGAACAACTGGATCCTGGGTGATCTGGACGATATGATCTTTGCAGACTGCGATTGGCAGCCCAGCGAGCGGTAAGTCCGATCCCGAAAGAGAACACCACGCAGAGGCGTGGGTATTTTTTTTTACAAAGCGCCGCAAGAAGCGCTTTATTTTTTTTGTTTTCGCCCGGTCAGCGCCAGCACCAGGCATAAAAGCAGCAGGGAAGCGGCAATGGCAATGGCGCAGTTGCGGAAGAATTCCTCCGGCAGCAGCAGGATCACCGGATCCGTGGCCGGGTCAAAGAGCCAGTTTTCCTTTCCCGGAAAAAAGACGCTGTGGAAGATGGCAAAGGCCCGGCTAAAGTCCGTGACGGCCAGGGCGGCCACGATCAGAATGATGCCGCACAATCCGCAGGCGGCCCAAAAGCCCGGCGTCCGTCCGCCCAGCCGGGGGAGCGCCGTGTAGCGCCGGCGGCAGGTGATCCAAAGCCCCAGGAGAAAGAGAAGCGTTACTGCCAGCACGGCTAGGTCTAAAATAAACAGCACCCGGACATCCGCAAAGTGGCTGGCGCCCTCCGCCGAGAAGGGCAGCACCCCGGCGGCAAAATCCGGCCGCAGGCCCAGGCAGTAATCCATCACGTCGCTATAGGCGGCCCGGGCCTGGGCGGCGGTGAGACCGCTGGCCTGGCACACGCCCAAGGGGCCGATTTGCACATAGTAAAACGGGCGCAGCAGCACCACCCAGGCGATAGACCCGGTCAATACGGCCAAGGCCGCGGCGGGGATGGATAGATAGGACCAGATCTTCTTCATGGCGTCATACCTCCCACAGGGCCTCCTCTGAGGTGGAGGCACACAGCGCTCCCGCCTGCAGGGCGGATACAATATCGCACTTGTCCGTCATCAGGCCCCCGGCAATGAGGGGCACCGGGAGCTTGCCGGACAGCTTTTCAATGATCTTAGGCAGGGTGCCCGGGAGGATCTCGATAACATCCGGGGTGACCATTTCCGTCTCCTTCTGCAGGTTTCCCACGGCCTTGGAGTCAATGGCGAACACCCGCAGCACCGTGAGCATGCCCAGCTCCCGGCCCCGGCGGATGAGATGCGGCCGGGTGGAGATGATACCGTCGGCTCCCTGCTGCTGCAGCCAATCCACGGCCACCTCTTTGGGGGCCAGGCCGCCCACCAGGTCAATGTGCACCACCGCCAGCTTGCCCGCCTCGTGGACCATAGAGATCCAGCGGCGGATGGTCAGCAGGTCGCCGCCCAGGAGAAACAGCACCCGGCTTTCGCAGGCCAGCGCGCAGGGGAGGGCAGCCTCGGCCTTCACCGCCGGAATCACCGGGGACTGCTCCAAAAGGTCAATGAACCTATGGCGCATAGGGTTCCCTCCTTTGATAAAGTAGTCAAAAAGCCTCGCAGAGTTCGCGTCCGCAGACGCGAAAAATTAAAATCATTTTTCACCGCGACATGCGCGTGGGGGAAAATACCTCTCAGGCTGCCAGTGTGGAATTTTGCCGCTTGCGGCAAAATTATGCGCGCAGCAGACTGCAAATCCCTTTGGCAGAAAAAACGAAGTTTTTTCGCCAGCTAAAGAAATATCCTCCTGCCTATCATACCACGGGCAGGAGGATACTTACAATATTTATTTTGCGCTCTTGGTGGCTATCACATTGACGCCGGTGCCGCACACATCCGGGATCACCACATCCCCGGCGGCAATGGGCAGGTGGGCCAGAGCGGTGTTCAGCGCGTGGGCCACGTCGAAAACCTTTTCCTTGGGAACTTCACCCTCTGTGCGGACGGACACTACGGGAGTCAAGCCGCCTATGCAGCGGACGGTGCCGGTGACGGTGCGGGCTGGGGCCACGCACTCCTTCCGGGCGTAGCTATCGCCCCGCTTACAGGTGTTGCCGGTGACGGCGGTGACCACGCCGTTTTCGATAGTGGCGGTAAGCTGGCAGCCCATGGGGCAGCCGATGCAGGTCAGTTGACGCTGGGTCATTTTGCCACCTCCTCTACGGTAAAGGTAATGGTTTCGCAGCCTGCGGGCAGCTCCGCCCTGCGCAGGGGAAACTGCTCCATCTCACCCGGGGTGAGAATGCGCTTGGGGATGCGCCGCAGGAGCGTGCCGCCGGCGTAGGCGCACAGGGCGGCATCCCGATAGGGCTGCGCCACCCGGAAGCGGACGGTAACGGTTTCGTCCATGTTCTCCGGGTCGATGGATTGGGGCACGGTGTAGCGCACGCCGTTTTTTCCCTCCAGGCGCACGGAGCGGCTGCCTGCCCGGGCACCCTGCAGGTATAGGGCGGCATTTTCTCCGGCCCTTTGGGCCTCCTGGCTCACAAAGTCCACCAGGTCATGGACATGGAGCACGTTGCCGCAGGCGAATACTCCGGGGATAGAGGTGGCCAGCCGGTCCGTCACCTCCGGGCCGCCGGTAACACCGCTCAGATGCACCCCGGCGGCGGAGGACAGCTCATTCTCCGGCAGCAATCCCACGGACAGCAGCAGCGTGTCGCAGGGGATGTACTGCTCCGTGCCGGGGATGGGACGGCGATTCTCGTCCACCCGGGCCAGGGTCACACCCTCCAGCCGCTCCCGGCCGTGGATGTCCACCACGGTGGTGGAGAGATACAGGGGAATGTCAAAATCCTCCAGGCACTGAACGATGTTGCGCTTCAATCCGCCGGAGTAGGGGAGGACCTCCGCCACCGCGTGGACCTTGGCCCCCTCCAGGGTCATGCGCCGGGCCATGATAAGCCCGATGTCGCCGCTTCCGAGGATCACCACATTTTTTCCGGGCATAAAGCCCTCCATATTCACCAGGCGCTGGGCGGTTCCGGCGGAGTAGATGCCCGCCGGGCGGTAGCCGGGGATGTTCAGTGCGCCCCGGGGGCGCTCCCGGCAGCCCATAGCCAGAATGACCGCCTGGGCTTGTATCTGAATGAGCCCCGTCTCCGGCCCGGTGACGGTAAGCACCCGGTCCCGGGAAAGATCCAGCACCATGGTGCGCAGCAGATAGGGGATGTGCAGCTGCTGCACCCGGCTGATGAACCGCCCGGCGTACTCGGGGCCCGTCAGCTCCTGGCCGAAGGTGTGCAGACCGAAGCCTGCGTGGATGCACTGGTTGAGGATACCCCCCAGCTCCTTGTCCCGCTCAATAATGAGGATGTCCTCCACGCCCTTTTCCCGGGCGGCAATAGCGGCGGCCAAACCTGCAGGGCCCCCGCCGATAATGGCAAGCTGTACCTGTTTCATTCCTGCACCTCCTTGGTATATCCGACCAGAAGCCTGCTGTCCCCGCCGGACTTGGTCAGCTCTGTTTGTGCAATACCCAGCTCGCGGCTGAGGATTTCCATCACCCTCGGGGCGCAGAACCCGCCCTGGCAGCGGCCCATGCCCGCCCGGACCCGGCGCTTCACCCCGTCCAATGACCGGGCACCGGGAAGACGGTGGATGGCGTCCACAATCTCCCCCTCGCTGATCTGTTCGCAGCGGCAGATGATGTTGCCGTAAGCGGCGTTTTCCTGCACCAGAGCCTGGCGCTGCTCCAGGGGCAGCTCACGCAGATGGGGGATGTCCCTCCGCTGAGGTACAAAGGTCAGCTTCTCCGTGGCGTCCAGCTTTTGGGCGATACACTGGGCCAAATACTGTCCGATGGCCGGAGCGGAGGACAAACCCGGAGACTCAATGCCCACGGCATCGAAGAAGCCATCGGCACTCTCGCCGATGATAAAATCGTCCGCATCCCCCTCCAGGTGGGCCCGGAGGCCGCAGAAGCTGGTAATGGTGTCTCGCATGGGCAGGTTTGGCACACTGCGCTCTGCCATCGCGGTGGCGTAGGCCAGGCCGTCTGCGGTGGTGTTGGTGGCGCCCTTGTCGCTGCGGTCCACGGCGGTGGGGCCGATGAGGAGGTTTCCGTGTACCGTGGGCGTCACCAGCACACCCTTGCCAAATTTGCCCGGCAGCTGGAATACCGTCCGCTCTACCAGGTGGCCATCCTTTTTGTCCAGCAGGCAGTATTCACCGCTGCGGGGAACGATGGAGAGCTTATGCTCACAGACCATGTTGTGCAGGACGTCGCTGTATAACCCGGCTGCATTCACCACCGTGCGGGCCTGAAGAATTCTTCCCCCGGCGGTGATCTCATACAGACCGTTCCGGCAGGTGATAGCCGTTACGGGGGTATCCATGAAAAACTCCACGCCATTCTGAGCGGCGTTCTCCGCCAGGGCGATGGTCATGGCGAAGGGGCAGACGATGGCGCTGGTGGGGGCATACAGGGCCGCCACCGCCTCCGGAGACAGGGCGCTCTCCAGGGCGTGCAGCTCGTCCCCGCTAACAATACGCAGGCCCTCCACGCCGTTCTTTTCGCCACGCTCCCGCAGCTCCTCCAGCCGAGGCAGGTCTTTTTCGTTAAAGCACAGCACCAGGGCGCCGTTACGCTTATAGGGAAAGTCCAGCTCTTGGCTTAGGCGCTCCATCATGCGGCTGCCGGCCACGTTGAAATGGGCTTTTTTCGTTCCCGGCACAGCGTCGAAGCCGGCGTGGACAATGGCGGAATTGGCCTTGCTGGTGCCCACGCACACATCCTCCCCCTTTTCACACAGGGCCAGGCGCAGGTCGTAGCGGCTCAGTTCCCGGGCTGTGGCGCAGCCCACAGCACCGCCGCCGATGACAATGGCATCATAAATCATTATTGAATGCACTCCCTTTCCAAACAAAAAAGCCATGCAAAACAGCACGCAGAAAATCTGCGTGGTCTTTTGCATGGCTCAAATTCTCATTGCACTATATGCTATTCTATATGTATAATAGCAGGGACGGCGGCCCCTGTCAAGAGGAAGCGTCTGGGAGCCGCTCTTAACGCATCTTTAGCGTTTTTTTAACAGATGAATATGATATACTGATTCAAAAAAAGGAGGATGGACCCATGCTGCTTCGACAGATGGACGAGCGGGAGATGGAGCACTGGTATGCGCATGAACTGAGCGAGGCCTTTGCCCCCAACGAGCGCAAGCCCCTTGCGGACATATGGTGCCTGATAGCGGAGGGACGCTATGAGTTGTGGGGCCTGTTTGACGGAGAAAAAATGGCGGGCTACGCGGCCATCTGGAAGGCGGAGGGGATTCCGCTGGTGCTGCTGGACTATCTGGGCGTCAGCAGGGCCCTGCGCGGAGGCGGCTTGGGCGCGGAGATCCTGGCGAAGCTGCGCGGGCAGGGAAGGCTTATCGTTACGGAGGCCGAGCTCCCCGTTCCCGGCGCGGGGGAGGAGGAAAACAGGCTCCGCCTGCGCCGCATAGCCTTCTACCGGCGAAACGGTTTCACCCCGGCCTATCAAATGGCCACCTGCGGAATGCGTTGGCAGGCGCTGCTGAGCGGCCCCCGGCAGGATGGCCGGGACAGCATGGAAAAAATCATGAAATGGCATAAGGAGCTGTACGGTCCGGAGCGGACGGATGTGGTGGTGCCTCTGGCGCCTCACGAGCAGCCAAGGCCGCCGTATTGGATGCAATGAGCACAGGAGGAGCGCGCGATGGGCAGACGCCGTCATTTTCCCTGGCCGGAGGAGTGGAAGAAGCAGATACACCTGTCTACCCAAGGGACAAACCTTATCTATACACCTAAGGACTTTATCATCTCGTTTTCACTGTACATTATCACAGTCATCGCCTGTATGCTGCTGCGCTCCCTGGACGAGACCGGGGATACCAGCTATGTGGCTATGCTGTTTCTAACGGATGTGTTCCTCACGGCGGTGCTGACGGATGGGTACCTGTTCAGTATTCTCTGCGCAGTATTGGGCGTATTCAGCGTGGACTACATATTTACTGAGCCCTATTGGCACATCAGCTTCACCCTGGCGGGCTTTCCGCTGACCTTCCTGGTAATGATGACTATTTCCATCCTGGCCGGTGCCCTGGCCAGCCGGGCCAAGCAGGTGGAGGTCACGCAGAGGCAGATGCAGCGGGAGAAAATGCGCGGAAATCTTTTGCGGGGCATGAGCCATGATATCCGCACACCGCTCACGGGCATCGTGGGGGCCACAGACGTACTGCTGGAGCAGGATGGGAGCCTGACCCCTCAGCAGCGGCGGGAACTGCTGCAATCGATAAATGAGGAGGCCAGGTGGCTTATGCGGGTGTCGGAAAACCTACTCTCTATCACCCGCATAGACGGCGAAAATGCCGGAGTGAAGAAAACACCGGAGCTGGTGGAGGAGATCATAGAGGGCGCGGTGAGTAAGTTCCGCCGGCATTATAAGGGCATCACCGTGCAGGTGCATCTGCCGGAGGAGCCGATGCTGGTGCCTATGGATCCGCTGCTGATGCAGCAGGTGCTGTTTAATTTAATGGAAAATGCTGCCCGCCACGGGGAGACGGTGAACCAAATCGATATCTCCCTCAGCCAAAAGGATGAGTGGGCGATTCTGGACGTGGCAGACAACGGCGTGGGCATTGCCCGAGGCCGGCTGGAGCATCTGTTTGACGGGACGCTCCACCCGGAGGAGGGCCGCGAGGACGCCCGGCGGGATATGGGCATCGGCCTGTCGGTCTGCCGCACTGTCGTAACGGCCCACGGCGGCACTATCACCGCGGAAAACCAAAAGCAGGGCGGAGCGCTGTTTCGCATCACTCTGCCCATAGAATAAGGAGGAAGAATATGAAAATCAAGGACAAGGTCCTCATTGTGGAGGACGAGCAGAGCATCAGCAATTTCATTTCTATGATCCTGCAGGCCAGCGGCTTTGATACCATCGTGGTGCGCACCGGGGAAGAGGCGCTGACCATGGTCTCCTCTCATTGCCCGGATCTCATCATCCTGGACCTTGGCCTGCCGGATATGGACGGCATGGAGGTACTGAAGTCGGTGCGCAAGTGGTCCAATCTGCCGGTGGTGGTGGTTTCTGCCCGGAATCACGAGCACGATAAGGTGGAGGCCTTGGATTACGGCGCGGACGATTACCTGGTCAAGCCCTTCGGAACGTCGGAGCTTCTGGCGCGCATCCGCACGGCTATTCGCCACACCCGCACGGCCCTGCCCAATGGGGAGATTGCCCAATCCGGCAAGTTTACCACCGGCGAGCTGACCATCGACTATGACAAGCACCAGGTGCTGCTTCGGGGCGAAAACGCCAAGCTCACGGTGAATGAATATAAGATCGTAGCGCTGCTGGGCAAATACGCCGGCAAGGTGCTGACCTATGACTTTATCATCCGTGAGCTATGGGGCCCCAAGGCCAAGACGGATAATCAGATCCTCCGGGTGAACATGGCCAATATCCGCCGTAAGATAGAGAAGAATCCCGGCCAGCCGGAGTATATCTTCACAGAGGTAGGCGTGGGCTACCGTATGCGCGAGGACGACTAAAACTCCTTTCTTGACAAAGATAAAGGGCAGCGAAAATCGCTGCCTTTTTTCACGTCCTTGCCGTCATGCCAAGGGCTGCTTGTGCATATAATAAGAGCAGAAATCGTGATAAGTTTCACAAAAGGAATTTTTATAGAAGGGAGGTTTCGCCAAAGGAGCATAAATCCGTAAGCATCCGATTAAGAAAACTCTGCAACGCGTTAAAATGGCGTTAAGGAGGGGCGAAATCTATTTACAGCTGGAAACGGAAATGATAAGGTGCAAGTAGACCTCTTTGGAGAGAGGACAAACAACTTTAAAGGAGAGAAAACTATGGAAGAAAGAAAAGGCTTTGGATCCAATTTTGGATTTCTGATGGCCGCCGTTGGTTCGGCAGTCGGCCTGGGTAACATCTGGGGTTTCCCCAACAAGATGGGTGCAAACGGCGGATTTACCTTCCTCGTTATTTATCTGATCCTGGCGGCCTGCTGCGGCATCATCGTCATGGTGGGCGAACTGGCTCTGGGCCGTAAGACAGGCCGCGGCGCCGTGGGTGCGTATCAGGTCCTGTCCAAGAAGTTCAAGTGGCTGGGCTGGCTGGGCATTCTGTCTGCCTTCCTGATCCTGTTCTTCTACTGCGCTCTGGGCGGCTACTGCATCAAGTATGTGGTGCTGAATGTGGGCGATCTGTTCGGTGCCAGCTTCGGCTCCAACGGCCTGGACGGTGCCGGTGTGTTCGGTGCCTTCATGGGCAACCAGATGGAGGCCGTGATCTACGGCCTGATCTTCGTCCTGCTGACCATGATCATCGTCATGGGCGGCATCGGCGGCGGTATCGAGAAGGTCTGCTCCGTGGGTATGCCCGCTCTGTTCATCATCCTGCTCATCTGCATCATCCGCGCCTGCACCCTGCCCGGCGCTGTGGACGGCCTGAAGTATATGTTCGTTCCCGGCTGGGCTCTGGAGAACGGTGTCATTAAGGAAGCACCTGACTTCCTCACCGTCCTGGCTACCGCCGGCGGCCAGATGTTCTTCTCCCTGTCTCTGGGCATGGGCGCCATGATCACCTACGGCTCCTACCTGCATAAAAAGGAAAACATCGAGAAGAACGCTCTGCTCATCGTTATCATGGATACTCTGGTGGCCCTGATGGCCGGTCTGTGCGTTATCCCCGGCCGTTTCGCCCTGGACCCCACCGGCGCTCTGGGCGGCCCGTCCCTGCTGTTTGTGACCATGCAGAATGTGTTCCACAAAATGCCCCTGGGCGCTCTGTTCGGCATCCTGTTCTATCTGCTGGTGGTGTTTGCCGCCATCTCCTCCTCCATCTCTCTGCTGGAGGTCATCGTGGCCCACTTCTGCGATAAGGCCCGTGACGCCGGCAAGGGCGATAAGCGCAAGGTCTATTCCCTCATCGCTGCCGTATTCGTTGGCCTGGGCTGCATCCTCATCTGCGTGGATTCTCTGGGCGGCGCCGGCATCTCTCCCTTCAACATTCTGGGCATCGAAAAGGATGTCAACGGCAATCTGCCCACATGGTGTGACTGCTGGCTGGACTTCTTCGACTGCATCTCTGAGGGCATCCTCATGCCGCTGGGCGCGCTGCTCATGTGCCTGTGTATCGGCTGGGAGCTGGGCCCCAAGATGGTGGACGACGAGTGCTGCCTGGAGGGTCAGAGCTTCAAGATGAAGGGCTTCTTCAACATCTGCGTCAAGTTCATCACCCCCCTGTGCATGATCCTGGTGCTGTACGGCCAGATCAAGGAATTCTTCTTTTAAGTCAACGCAAATATCAAATATAATATAGAAGGTGTCTCGCCGCGCCGTAAGCGCAGAAGACTCATACATAAAACGCCGGGGCTATCCCCGGCGTTTTTGCGCCTGCGCAAAGGGCAAATACATTCCAGAAGGGCCGATGGTGCAGCGGATGTGGAAGCGGCCCGTGATGGCAACCCGCACCCTGTCCGCTGCAGCCTTTTGGCGTGGGGGAAGGTGACTTAAAAGACGGTCAATTCATCAGCCTCGGGATCAAGTTTCCTCTTCAATTTAGTCTCTCCGGAAAGAAATATTCCGCCAGCACCCCCATTATTTTCAAAAATTTTTCGTCAAAAAAGAAAAAATGGAGTTCACAATTTGTTAAAAAAATGGAATCGTATGACAAGAACTTGACAATATATGATTGGGCGCATAATATAGAAAATACCAAAACTTGAGGAGGTAAATCACTCACTATGGAAAAGAAAAGCACCAAGATAGCGTATTTTATTGCGCTGGCGGTCGTGATTGTCGCTCTGATCATCGCTAAGGTGAGCAACGACGGTTCCGGCTTTGTGGCCACCGGTTGGGCCCTGTTCCCCCCTGTGGTCGCCATTGCTCTGGCCCTCATCAGCAAGGAAGTGTATTCCTCTCTGTTCCTGGGCTGCCTGGTCGGCGCACTGTTGCTGGCTGATTTCAGCCCCTGGCAGACCGTTGTGAACTTCATCGGCGCTGGCGAGGGTGTTGGCATGATCAACGCCATCGACATCTCCATCCTGATCTTCCTGGTTATCCTGGGCATCATGGTGGACCTGATGAACAAGGCCGGCGGCTCCGCTGCTTTCGGCCGCTGGGCTTCCAAGTCCGTTAAGACCCGCTCCGGCGCGCAGCTGATGACCATGCTCCTGGGCGTGCTGATCTTCATCGATGACTATTTCAACTGCCTGACCGTGGGCGCCGTTATGCGTCCCGTCACCGAGAGCCATCACATCTCCCGGGCGAAGCTGGCCTACGTCATTGACGCTACCGCCGCTCCCGTGTGCATGCTGGCCCCTGTGTCCTCCTGGGCTGCTGCTGTTGCATCCTATGTGCCCGATGGCTTCCCCGGCTCCCGTATCAGCATGTTCCTGAGCCAGATCCCCTTCAACTATTACTGCATTCTGACTCTGGTGATGGTCATCGTCACCTCCCTGCTGAACATTGACTACGGCCCCATGCTGAAGCATGAGTACAATGCCCAGGTCAAGGGCGATCTGTTCACCACCCCCGAGCGTCCCTTCGCCGGTGCGGATGACTATGAGGAAGGCGCCAAGCACTCCTCCGTTCTGGACCTGCTGCTCCCCGTCATCGTTCTGATTGCCCTGTGCATCGTTGGCCTGATTTGGACCGGCGGTATGTGGGATGCCGAGAGCGATAACTACGGCAACTTCATCATGTCCTTCTCCGATGCCACTGCCGGTACTGGTCTGTGCCTGGGCTCCATCGTGGCTATCGTGGTGACCTTTATTTATTACTGGCTGCGCGGCCTTATCTCCTTCAACAAGTCCATGGAGTCCATCCCCAACGGCTTTATTCAGATGATCTCCCCCATCCTGATCCTCTGCTTCGCCTGGACCCTGTGCGGCCTGTGCCGTGACGACGGTCTGCAGGTTGGCACCTTCGTTGAGGGCGTCATGGCTGGCACCGGCAGCCTTGCCAAGTTCCTGCCCTGCGTTATCTTCATCGTGGCCTGCTTCATCGGCTTCGCCACCGGTACCTCCTGGGGCACCATCGGCATCATGGTCCCGCTGGTCTGCGCCGTGTTCGATTGGAATTCCCAGGTGACCCTGCTGTCCATCGGCCTGGCTGCTTCCTGCGCCGGCGGCGTGTGCGGCGACCACCTGTCCCCCATCTCCGATACTACCATCATGGCTTCTGCCGGTGCGCACTGCTTCCACCTGAACCATGTGTCCACCCAGATTCCCTACGGCGTGACCGTGGCTGCCGTTTCCTTCGTCAGCTTCCTTATCGCCGGTCTGCTGCAGAACGTTGTGATCTGCATGATCATTGCCGTGGTTCTGATGATCGCTACCCTGCTGGTCATCAAGGCTATCGTTGCCAAGAAGCACGCCGGTATCTTCAAGGAAATGGCTGAGGCCAACAAGGCCATGGCCGGCAAGTAAGATATAGTCTGTCTACATACTTACAGCAAAAAGAGACGCCCTCGGGCGTCTCTTTTTCATGCTGCTTTATGATTTCTTGATACGACAAAGGAACTCGGTAAGCGAAATATAGATAATTATGACAGCGAGAGGAACCCTATATTTTTCTTTTAAAGAAAAATATGCCCGTTTAATTGCTGTTAAGGAACACAAAAAAGCAGCAGGATTAGGCATAAAGAACACGTTAAAACAACTGCAAATGCTGCAAAAAAGGCATAAAAATGACAGTTTTTTGTCAAATTAAGCAAAAAGAGGATTCATAATTTGTTCAAAATTGAGGGCAAAAGGCGGAAACGAAATGTTGACAAGTTGATCGATTCAGGTTAGGATGAAAGCACCAAAACTTGAGGAGGTAAATCACTCATTATGGAAAAGAAAAGTACCAAGATAGCGTATTTTATTGCGCTGGCGGTCGTGATTGTCGCTCTGATCATCGCTAAGGTGGCCAACGACGGTTCCGGCTTTGTGGCCACCGGTTGGGCCTTGTTCCCCCCTGTGGTCGCCATTGCTCTGGCCCTCATCAGCAAAGAAGTGTATTCCTCTCTGTTCCTGGGCTGCCTGGTCGGCGCACTGCTGCTGGCTGACTTCAGCCCCTGGCAGACCGTCGTAAACTTCATCGGCGCCGGCGAGGGTGTTGGCATGATCAACGCCATCGACATCTCCATCCTGATCTTCCTGGTTATCCTGGGTATCATGGTGGACCTGATGAACAAGGCCGGCGGCTCCGCTGCTTTCGGCCGCTGGGCAACCAAGGCGGTTAAGACCCGCTCCGGCGCGCAGCTGATGACCATGCTCCTGGGCGTGCTGATCTTCATCGACGACTATTTCAACTGCCTGACCGTGGGCGCCGTTATGCGTCCCGTCACCGAGAGCCATCACATCTCCCGGGCGAAGCTGGCCTACATCATTGACGCTACCGCCGCTCCCGTGTGCATGCTGGCCCCTGTGTCCTCCTGGGCTGCTGCCGTTGCATCCTATGTGCCCGATGGCTTCCCCGGCTCCCGCATCAGCATGTTCCTGAGCCAGATTCCCTGGAACTATTACTGCATCCTGACTCTGGTGATGGTCATCGTCACCTCTGTGCTGAACATTGACTACGGCCCCATGCTGAAGCATGAGTACAATGCCCAGGTCAAGGGCGATCTGTTCACCACTCCCGAGCGTCCCTTCGCCGGTGCGGATGACTATGAGGAAGGCGCCAAGCACTCCTCCATCCTGGACCTGCTGCTCCCCGTCATCGTTCTGATTGCCCTGTGCATCGTTGGCCTGATCTGGACCGGCGGTATGTGGGATGCCGAGAGCGATAACTATGGCAACTTCATCATGTCCTTCTCCGATGCCGCTGCCGGTACCGGTCTGTGCCTGGGCTCCATCGTGGCTCTGGTATTCACCTTCATTTATTACTGGCTGCGTGGTCTCATCAAGTTCGAGAAGTCCATGGAGTCCATCCCCAACGGCTTTATTCAGATGATCTCCCCCATCCTGATCCTCTGCTTCGCCTGGACCCTGTGCGGCCTGTGCCGTGACGACGGTCTGCAGGTTGGCACCTTCGTTGAGGGCGTCATGGCTGGCACCGGCAGCCTTGCCAAGTTCCTGCCCTGCGTTATCTTCATCGTGGCCTGCTTCATCGGCTTCGCCACCGGTACCTCCTGGGGCACCATCGGCATCATGGTCCCGCTGGTCTGCGCTGTGTTCGATTGGAACTCCCAGATCACCCTGCTGTCCATCGGCCTGGCAGCTTCCTGCGCCGGCGGCGTGTGCGGCGACCACCTGTCCCCCATCTCCGATACCACCATCATGGCTTCTGCCGGTGCGCACTGCTTCCACCTGAACCATGTGTCCACCCAGCTGCCCTACGGCGTGACCGTGGCTGCCGTTTCCTTCGTCAGCTTCCTTATCGCCGGCCTGGTGCAGAACGTTGTGATCTGCATGATCATTGGTGTGGTTCTGATGATCGCTACCCTGCTGGTCATCAAGGCTATCGTTGCCAAGAAGCACGCCGGTATCTTCAAGGAAATGGCTGAGGCCAACAAGGCCATGGCCGGCAAGTAAGATATAGTCTGTCTACATACTTACAGCAAAAAGAGACGCCCTCGGGCGTCTCTTTTTTTACTGGCAAAAATTCCTGCAGAATTTTCTGCCAAAGGGATTTGCGGTCTGCTGCGCACGTAATTTTGCCGCAAGTGACAAAATTTCACACTGGCTGTCTGAGAGGTATTTTTCCCCCACACACATGTCGCAGTGAAAAGTGATTTGAATTTTTTGCCGCCTGCGGGCGGCAAACTTTGCGAGGATTTTGGGGGTGTATATGCGTAATGTATGTGTATACGGTATGCCACATCCAACCACACCTCTTGTAAACCATCCATAGGGGCCGATGGCCCTGTTGCGGCGCCCCAAATTTCCGCGCTGCCTTACGGCGAACGCTTGAAATTTTGACCGCGGCCCCTCGCTCATCTCACTTCTTCTGCCACTGGCAGCGGCAACCCGCATCCCCACGAAAAAAGGGCGGTGCGCAAATGCGCACCACCCTCTGCCGTTTCAAATCAAAACATCTTTTTCACATATTGGTCGTATTTGCTGGCGTTCATGACACTCTGGTAGGTATTCTTAAAGCGGGAAACGGTGAGGCTGTTGAACTCCAGGATCTGCCGGTACTTCAGGGCCCCGGCGATGGCTGCGATACCGCAGCTGAAATAGCCGTAAGGGGCTGTCCGGGCGGCAACGGCTATCAGTGCGCCCACCAAAATCACCGAGATAACCACTCCGGCAATCTGCTTTTTCGGCTGAAGCAGGCGCCGATCCGCCTCCGTGATAACGCCCTCCTCGACCATGGTCTTGGCTAACCGAGCCTGCACAGTGAAGGTGGAGATGGCATTGAGCACACAGGGGGCCGCCACAAAGAAGGTAAATAGGGCCAAAAAAGCCTGCACAATAAAAATGGAAATACTGCTTTCGTTCAATGGAATTTCCTCCTAAAAAATTTTTCATGGTATCCTATATGCGAAACGGCCATACCGTCAAGCGTCGGTGTAAACGATGGACACATCACTCCGTCCGGTGGCGTACAGCATGTGGCCGTAGCTTAGGTCAAAGCCCACGATGTTGCCTACCTGCAGCACCCGCGGGCAATCCTCTACATCCACAATGCAGTGGTCGGAGGAGCCGCCGATAATAGTCATGCCCGGCTCCCGGCAAATAAGGCTCTCCAAATCGCCTGCATCCGCCCGGCCGAAGGCCACCAGACCCCGCAGCCGTGTGCCCCGGTCTACATAGGTGGGGCGGCGACCGAAGGCATCGATCATGGTCTCGCCCACAGGGTAGGTGGGCTTTTTTCGCAGCTCGACAATTTCGCCCTCCAGGTATATGGTGCCGCGCTGCAGGTAGTCCATGTCGGGGATGCCCCAATCCACCTGCAGATCCTTGGCCAGCAGCGCTGCCTCGCCGATACGCAGGTGATTGATGCCCGCAGGCATGGCGCCTCTATGCACCAGCGGGTAGCTGCTGGTGGCTCCGCCGGAGACGATCTCCAGCTTACGGCCGATCTGCTCCTCCACGGCCCGGGCGATGTCCACCAGCTGTCCCAAATTGGCGGGGGTGGGGACAATGGAGCCATAGCAGCCCAGGTTTACCCCCACACCAGCCAGGATCAGGTGGGGCAGCTCCCACTCCACATGGCAGCAGGCACGGATCATTTCCGCCTTGTCCCAAAAACCCTCCCGCAGATCGCCGAGATCTGCCATGAGGATGACCTTGTGAGTGAGGTTTTGTCTGGCGCAGACATTTTCCAGTGCATTCAGCGTGGAAACATCACTTTGCAGCGAATAATCCGCCAGGTGCGGCAGGCTCTCCAGCTCGCTCATGCCCGGCACACGCAGCAGCAGAAAGGGGCCGTCTACGCCTTCTCTGCGCCAAAGCTCTATCTGCTCCAGTCGGCTGGTGGCCAGCTGCGCCGCACCGCACTCTTTATAGAGCCGTGCAATCTCCGGCAGTCCGCCAACGCCCTTGATCACGCCGGCGACATTGATGCCGCAGGCCCTGCAGCGGGAAACGATTTGGGTGAAATTGTTGCGAAGCTTGTCCCGCCGGATCACCAGGCGGGGGAATTGTCTATCCATGGCCATACCTCGACCTTTCAGAATCTTTGCAGATAAAATCAGTATACCACACTATGCGGGGAATTGCCATTATTTTTTTCCTGTGCGCCCCTCAAAATGCGAAAAAACCTTGACCAATTCACAAAGAACAAGATGGTGTTTTTTTCTTTTTTAGAAAAAATGACAAAATCTAAAAAAACAGGTTGACAGATGTAGTGCATGGGTGTATTATGCCCACATCAGAAAACAAAGGAAAGGAGAAAGCAGCATGAAGCGTTTTGTGAGCAGCAGCATGATGATGGAGATGTGCATGCCCATGTGCATGTGCATGTTTTCCTGCGCTCATAACAGCCATCTGCTTTCCCAAAATGCCTGAGCGGTTTTTTTGAAGCCGCAGGGTTCGCTTATCACAGCGGGAAGTCACTTGGCTTCCCGCTGTTTTATTTTTGCAAAGGAGGATAACCCCATGAAAAAGCTTTACCGTCTTTACACCACTGGCTGGCGAATGTGTCCTCCGGGCACGGACAGGTAAAAAACAACCGAGAAGATATCCAAATCAATTCAATTTATTTAGAAATAAAAAGGAGAACAAAACCATGAAAAAGACTACCAAGCTCACCGCTCTGGTCCTGGCCCTTGTGCTGACCCTGGCCCTGGCCCTCACCGGCTGCGGCAAGAAGACCACCACCATTCAGATTGCTGTCCCCAATGACACCACCAACGAGGCCCGTGCCCTCCTTCTGCTGGAGCAGCAGGGCATCATCAAGCTGAAGGACGGCGCCGGCATCACCGCCACCAAGAACGACATCGTGGAAAATCCCCACAATGTGGAGATCGTGGAGGCTGAGGCCGCCCAGCTGCCCAACGTGAGACAGGATGTGGACTACGCCGTTATCAACTCCAACTACGCCATCAATGCCGGCCTCAATCCCCTGAAGGATGCCCTGGCCATCGAGGGTTCCTCCTCCGCCTACGGCAACATCCTCTGCGTCAAGGAGGGCAATGAAAACGAGCCCAAGATCCTGGCTCTGAAGGCTGCCCTGGAGAGCAAGCAGGTGGCTGACTTCATCACTGAGAAGTATGCTGGCTCCGTGGTCAGCACCGTCACCAATCCCACCGACGGCTATGACGCCTCTGTTGATTACGCTGCCCTGAACGGCACCACCATCTCCGTCGCCGCCTCTCCCACGCCTCACGCCGAGATCCTGGAGGTTGCCAAGACCATCCTGGCCGCTAAGGGCATCACCCTGGACATCCAGAGCTACAATGACTATGTTGTGCCCAACACCGTGGTAGAGGACGGCACCGTAGACGCCAACTACTTCCAGCACCTGCCTTACCTGGAGGACTTCAACAAGGAGCAGGGTACGCATATTGTGTCCATCGCCACCATCCATGTGGAGCCCATGGGCCTCTACGGAGGCAAGCAGACCTCTTTGGACGCCCTGACGAAGTAATTTAGAAACGAGGGAAACAAACATGATCGAGCTCAAGCACATATGCAAAACATTTGACTCCGGTGGGGGAGAAGTGGAAGCGCTGAAGGATGTTTCCCTCACAATAGAAAAGGGCGAAATATACGGCATCATCGGCATGAGCGGCGCCGGCAAAAGCACCCTGGTGCGGTGTATGAACCTGCTGGAGCGGCCCACCTCCGGCGAGATTTGGGTCAACGGGCAGGAGCTGGAGAAGATGACCCCCAAGGAGCTGCGCCGGGCCCGGGGAGAGATCACCATGATCTTCCAGCACTTTAACCTCCTGATGCAGCGCACCTGCCTGCGCAATGTGTGCTTCCCCATGGAGCTGGGCGGCATGAAAAAGGCTGATGCCGAAAAGCGGGCCCGGGAGCTTTTGGACCTGGTGGGCCTGCCGGATAAGGCTAATGCCTACCCGGCCCAGCTCTCCGGCGGCCAGCAGCAGCGTGTAGCCATTGCCCGGGCCTTAGCCACCAAGCCCAAGGTGCTGCTGTGCGACGAGGCCACCAGTGCCCTGGATCCCAACACCACCCACCAGATCCTCCAGCTGATCCGGGAGCTGAACCGGGAGCTGGGCATCACCGTGGTCATCATCACCCACCAGATGAGCGTGGTGAAGGAAATCTGCGATAAGGTCGCCATTTTGGACGGCGGCGAGGTGGCAGAGGAGGGCCTGGTATCGGCGGTGTTTGCCGCCCCCAAGTCCGCAGCCGGCCGGCGGCTGGTATTCCCCAGCGGGGCCGATGCCCTGGTGTCCGATCCCGCCTCGGAGCGCCGTGTGCGGCTTATTTTCCGGGACAGCCAGACCACCGGTATTCCCCTGGTGGCCCGGCTGGCGGCGGAGGAGAGCGTCTACTGCAATGTCATCTCCGCCAGCACCCAGCGGCTGTCCCGGGAGGTCTACGGCAGCATGCTCCTGGGCATCCCCAGCGGCCAGTTCGACCGGGCCGTGGACTTTATTAAGGCATATCCCAACATTCAGGTAGAGGAGGTGGAGCACAATGTACAGTGACCTGTTTTCTGCGGAATCCCTGGCGGACCTGCAAACGGTGTTGCCTCAAATTCCCTTTGCCATTTGGGAAACGCTCTATGTGACGCTGCTCTCCACTCTCCTGGCCACGGTCATCGGCCTGCCTTTGGGTGTGCTGCTGGTGGTGGGCGAAAAGGGCGGTGTGCTGCCCCTGCCCAAGGGCGTGATGCATGCGCTGAATGTGCTCATCAACCTCCTGCGGTCTATACCGTTCCTGATCCTGATGATTATGGTGTTCCCTCTGTCCCGGCTCATCATCGGCACCGCCGTGGGCACAGCGGCAACCATCGTGCCCCTGGTGGTAGCGGCCTTCCCGTTTATTGCAAGACTGGTGGAGGGCAGCCTCCGAGAGGTGGATCCCAATATCATTGAGGCGGCCCAGAGCATGGGTGCTACCCCCGGGCAGATCATCTGCCGGGTGATGATTCCCGAGAGCGTTCCCAGCCTGCTGCAAAATGTGACCATTGCCCTGACTACCATTTTGGGCTACTCGGCCATGAGCGGTATCATCGGCGGCGGCGGCCTGGGTAAAATTGCCATCGACTACGGCTATTACCGCTATAAGTACCTGGTGATGCTGGTGGCGGTGATTCTGCTGGTGCTGCTGGTACAGGTGCTGCAAACCATTGGCACAAAGCTGGCCATCCATAGTGACAAGCGCCTGAAGAAGTAAAAAGGGACACACTGCAAAAGAGTTGTTCACTGAAATAAGACGAGTAAGCTTTCCAAAGAGGATTGCTTACTCGTCTTTTTTGTGTTGTTTTGAATGTGACAATTAAATGCACCTTCATGAGCTTTGAAGGAGGGCCGCGTGCAAGAATTGGGCCGTGCAGCAGCGTATCCGCGATAGCTGAGCCGCTCATATCGGACGCTGATCTCAGCGTCAGGATCGGCTTTGCCATATCTGATCGAACCGCTTTTCCACAGTGTCCGCTCCCACAAATAAACGCGGGGACGAAAGGCTGAGTAACACCTTTCGTCCCCGCATTACGGGTGGGCCTATTTGGCAGCAAGCCCTATTCCCATGTGTAAGCCGTGCGGCTTACTTGTCGTACATCTCGATGAGCTTGAGCAGGTGCTCATAACGAGCCTTGGCCTCGTCCTCGTTGCGCTGGAAGAGCACACCGGCACGATCCGGGAACTCGCGGGTCAGGCGAGAGTAACGGGCCTCGTTCATCAGGAACTCCTGATAGCCGCCGGCAGGCGCCTTGGAATCCATGGAGAAGCGCTGGCCGGCCGGTGCGGCAGGATTGAAGCGGAACAGGTTCCAGTAGCCACATTCCACAGCCTTCTTCATTTCTTTCTGGCAGTTCATCATGCCGCCCTTGATGGAGTGCATCTCGCAGGGGCTGTAGCCGATGATCAGGGACGGGCCGTGATAAGCCTCGGCCTCGGTGATGGCCTTAATGGTCTGAGCGGGGTTGGCACCCATAGCGACCTGGGCCACGTACACATAGCCGTACTGCATGGCGATCTCGGCAAGGCTCTTCTTCTTCACTTCCTTACCGGCTGCGGCAAACTGGCAGACCTGGCCGATGTTGGAGGCCTTGGAAGCCTGTCCGCCGGTGTTGGAATAGACCTCAGTATCAAAGACGAAGATGTTCACATCCTGCTTGGAGGCGATAACGTGATCCAATCCGCCGTAGCCGATGTCGTAGGCCCAGCCATCGCCACCGAAGATCCACATGGACTTCTTGGCCAGATACTCCTTCTTGCTCAGCAGGTCAGCTGCAATGGTGCAGGCCTCGCAATCGCAGAACAGGGCGCCCTTTGCCTTCAGCTCGGCAGCGTGCTCGGCGAACTGAGGATTGGCGGCCAGCTCCTCCACGGTGCAGATGCTCTCCTCCAAAGCCTTGACAAAGGCTTTGGTGGGCTCAGCATTGGCGGTGCCATCGTCCATGGTGTCCAGCCAAGCCTGAGCGGCAGCCTTCAGCTCGGGACGGGCCCACTCAATGTTCACCAGGCGGCGGGTCTCGGCGGCCAGATCCTCACGGATCTTGTTCTGGCCAACGAACATGCCCAGGCCGTGCTCGGCGTTATCCTCGAAGAGGGAGTTGCACCATGCGGGGCCGTGGCCCTCCTTATTGGTGCAGTAGGGAGAGGTAGCCGCAGGACCGCCCCAGATGGAGGAGCAGCCGGTGGCGTTGGAGATATACATATGGTCGCCAAAGATCTGGGTCACCAGACGGGCATAGCTGGTCTCGGCGCAGCCGGCGCAGGAGCCGGAGAACTCCAGCATGGGCTGCTTGAACTGGCTGCCCTTGACGGAATTATCCTGCATATCCTTCTTCTCGGTGACCTTGCTGACGCAGTAATCAAACACATCCTGCTGCGCAAGCTCGCCTTCCTGAGAAACCATAGACAGGGCGCTCACCGGGCACACGCCGATACACACACCGCAGCCCATGCAATCCAGAGGAGACACGGCCATGGTGTACTGGTACACACCCTTGCCCTTGCCGGCCTTCACATCCACGATCTTGGCGGCCTCGGGAGCGTTCTTGGCCTCCTCGGCGGTCATCGCGAAGGGACGGATGGTAGCATGGGGGCAGACATAGGCGCACTGGTTGCACTGGATGCACTTGGTGCTGTCCCAGGTGGGAACGGACACGGCTACGCCGCGCTTCTCATAGGCGGAGGCGCCCAGCTCAAACTGGCCGTCCACATGGTCCACAAAGGCGGAAACGGGCAGGCTGTCGCCGTCCATCTTGCCCACGGGCTCCAGGATCTCCTTCACCATCTTCACAAGCTCGGGCTTGCCCTCCAGGGTCTTGTGCTCAGGCTCGTCCACAGCATTGGCCCAATCGGCGGGGACATCGATCTTCTTGAAGGCGGTGGCGCCCAGGTCGATGGCCTTGTAGTTCATATCCACCACGTCCTGGCCCTTCTTCAGATAAGAGGCCTTGGCCTTCTCCTTCATGTAGCGGATGGCGTCCTCCTGAGGCATGACCTTGGCCAGGGTGAAGAAGGCGGACTGGAGAATGGTGTTGTTGCGCTTGCCCATGCCGATCTCGATGGCCAGGTCAATGGCGTCGATGGTGTAGAGCTGGATGTTATTCTTGGCGATGTAGCGCTTGGCATCGGCCTTCAGATGATGGTTCAGCTCGTCCATATCCCACTGGCAGTTGATCATGAACACGCCGCCGGGCTTGACGTCGTTGACCATCTTGAAGCCCTTGGTGATATAGCTGGGGTTGTGGCAGGCCACAAAGTCGGCCTTGTTGATATAATAAGGAGAACGGATGGGCTTATCACCGAAGCGCAGATGGCTGATGGTGACACCGCCGGTCTTCTTGGAGTCGTACTGGAAGTACGCCTGGACATACTTGTCGGTATGGTCGCCGATGATCTTGATGGAGTTCTTGTTGGCGCCCACGGTGCCGTCGCCGCCCAGGCCCCAGAACTTGCACTCGATGGTGCCGGGAGCTGCGGTGTTGGGGCAATCCTCGTCCTCGGGCAGGGAGAGGTTCGTCACATCATCCACGATGCCGATGGTGAACTGGCGCTTCATCTCGTCCTTCTTCAGCTCGTTGTAAACGGCGAAAACGGAGGCAGGAGGCGTATCCTTGCTGCCCAGGCCGTAACGGCCGCCGATGACCTTCACGTCGTTCCAGCCGGCGTTGGCAAGAGCCGTAACCACATCCTGGTACAGAGGCTCGCCCATGGCGCCGGGCTCCTTGGTGCGGTCCAGCACGGCGATCTTCTTCACGGAAGCGGGGAAGGCCTCCAGCAGCTTCTCGGGAGCGAAGGGGCGGTACAGACGTACCTTTACCAGGCCCACCTTCTCGCCGTGGGCGTTCAGGTAATCGATGACCTCCTCAGCCACATCGCAGATGGAGCCCATGGCTACGATGACGCGATCCGCCTCGGGATGGCCATAGTAGTTAAACAGCTTATAGTCGGTGCCCAGCTTGGCGTTGACCAGGTCCATGTACTTCTCCACCACGGCGGGCAGCTCTGCATAGTACTTGTTGCAAGCCTCGCGGTGCTGGAAGAAGATGTCGCCGTTTTCGTGGCTGCCGCGCATATGGGGATGCTCGGGGTTCAGGGCGTGGCGGCGGAACTCAGCCACAGCGTCCATATCGCACATGTCCTTCAGGTCCTCGTAGTCCCAAACGGCGATCTTCTGGATCTCGTGGCTGGTACGGAAGCCGTCAAAGAAGTTGATGAACGGCACCTTGCCGGAAAGGGCAGCCAGATGGGCCACAGGAGACAGGTCCATGACCTCCTGGACATTGCCCTCGCACAGCATGGCAAAGCCGGTCTGGCGGCAGGCCATAACGTCGCTGTGGTCGCCGAAGATGTTCAGCGCCTGGGTGGACACGGTACGGGCGGATACATGGAACACGGCGGGCAGCTGCTCGGCTGCGATCTTGTACATATTGGGGATCATCAGCAGCAGGCCCTGAGAGGCGGTGTAGGTAGTGGTCAGAGCGCCGGACCCGAGAGAGCCATGAACGGCGCCGGCTGCACCGGCCTCAGACTGCATCTCAACCACCTTGACCTGGGTGCCGAAGATGTTCTTCAGGCCGTTGGCGGACCACTGGTCCACAAAGTCGGCCATGGGGGACGACGGGGTGATGGGGTAGATGGCCGCTACTTCCGAAAACGCATAGGATACATGCGCGGCGGCGTTGTTGCCATCCATGGACTTCATTTTTCTTACCATGTTGTTTCTCCTTCCTTTTATTCATCCGTTTTATCGGGTTTTCTTGCAGGAATCTTTCGCATTGTTCATAGTAGCACAAATCTGTAGAGATGTAAACGTTATTTTTGTGTCTTTCGTCGTAATAATACTTTTTCATTGTCCTGCACAAAAATTCTCAAATTGGCTGCTTACTTTTTTTATAATTTTGTTTCATGCGGCGTGATTTTGTGGTAAAATAAGGATAATTTGGCAAGCAGGCTTAAAAGGGTCTCATGGAATTCCCATCGCCAGGCGAAAAAACAGATCCTTTTTCTTTTGCGATATGCGGGTGATAGAAAAACCTCACAGCCTGCAAGTGTGGGATTCTGGCGTTATATATCAAAGCTGCATACACAGCAGATTACAGTCTTTTTGCCGGGGTATTCTACGGGATTTTACGGCAAGCTTAAAGAAGGAGTGGGCTATATGGTTGTGACGGTGCGCTCTTTGGGCTTGGGTGGCATCAATGGATACGAGGTCAGTGTGGAGTGCTTTCTCTCCGGCGGCCTGCCTGCCTTCGATATCGTTGGCCTGCCGGATGCGGCAGTGAAGGAGGCCCGGGAACGGGTCCGGGCGGCGGTAAAAAACTGCGGGTCCAAGTATCCTGTCAGCCGCATCACCGTGAACCTGGCCCCAGCGGGCCGGCGCAAGGAGGGCACCGTATATGACCTGCCTATCCTGCTGGGCATCCTGGCGGCGTCAGAGGAGATCCCGCCGCTGCCGGCGGATGCAGCCTTTGTGGGAGAGCTGAGCCTTACCGGACGGCTGCGCCCCATAAGCGGTGTGCTGCCCATGGCCATGGCGGCGGCCCGGGCCGGAATCAGACAGCTCTATGTGCCGGCGGAAAACGCAGCGGAGGCTACCTTGGCCGAGGGCATGACGGTATACGGCGTGGAAAATGTAGAGCAGCTGGTGGCCCATCTGCGGGGACAATCATCCCTCGCCCCTGCTCCTATCTGGAAGCCGGAGAGTGCCGGGCAGGTGGGCGGACCGGACTTTGCCGACGTCATGGGCCAGGAAAACGTAAAGCGGGCCCTGGAAATTGCCGCCGCAGGCGGCCACAACGTCCTACTCATTGGGTCTCCGGGGTCGGGCAAGTCTATGCTGGCCAGACGTCTGCCCTCTATCCTGCCGGATATGACCCGGACGGAGAGCCTGCAGACCACGGAAATTTACTCCGTGGCGGGCCTTACGGAGGCCCGGCATCCGCTCATTACCCGCAGGCCATTCCGCAGCCCCCACCACACGGCCTCGGCGGTGTCCCTCACCGGCGGCGGCGCAGTGCCTAGACCCGGGGAAATCTCCCTGGCCCACAACGGCGTGCTGTTTTTGGACGAGCTGCCGGAGTTTGACAAAGCCGCCATGGAGACCCTTCGCCAGCCTTTGGAGGATGGTGTGGTGACCATCACCCGAGCCTCAGGCTCCCTGACCCTACCCAGCCGTTTTATGCTGGTGTGCGCCATGAATCCCTGCCGATGCGGCTGGTACGGCCATCCTGACCACCGATGCACCTGCACGGAGCGGCAGGTGGAGGGCTATATGCGCCGCATCTCCGGCCCGCTGCTGGACCGCATCGACCTGCACATCGAGGTGCCGTCGGTGGACTATGAGGCCATGCGCCGCAAGGACACCCCGGAGTGTTCCCGGGATATTCAAAGGCGGGTAAACGCTGCCCGGGCCGTGCAGCAGGCGCGCTATGCCGGGACAGAGGTTTCCTGCAACGCTTACATGACCCCGCCTATGATCGGCAAATACTGCGTCCTGGATGAAAAGTGCGAAAAGATCATGCACAGTGCCTTTGACCGCCTGGGTCTCACCGGCCGCAGCCATGACCGCATATTGCGGGTGGCCCGGACCATCGCTGACCTGGACGGATCGGAGCACATCCGCCCGGAGCACATTGCCGAGGCCATCCAGTACCGCAGCAGCAGTATGCTGAAATAAAAGCATCCGTAGGGACGGACGACCCTGTCCGCCCGCCCCATCCCCAACCACTATATTAATATAAGGAGAACCCCCATGCACGAGATCATCCTCTGCAAGCTGGGCGAGGTAGTCCTCAAGGGCCTCAACCGCCACAGCTTTGAAACCAAGCTCATGAGCAACATCCGCCGCCGGACACAGAAATTCGGCAAGTTCAAAATCTACTCCCGTCAGAGCACCATCTATGTGGAGCCTATGTCGGATAGCTGCGACCTCACCGGGGCCTACGCCGCCTGTAAGCAGGTTTTTGGCCTCATCGCCATCGCCCGGGCCGTGCCCTGCGAAAAGAGTAAGGAGGCCATTTTGGAGACCGCCAAGGCCTATCTGGGCGATAGCCTCCGCCGCTCCGGCAGCTTCAAGGTGGAGAGTAAGCGGGCGGACAAGTCCTTCCCCATGAGCTCCATTCAGATCAGCCAGTGGGTGGGCGGTATGCTTCATGACGCCTTCCCCCATCTGAAGGTGGATGTCCACACCCCGGAGCTGACAGTGTATGTGGAAATTCGTGAGGATGCGGCCTATGTCCACGCTCCGGCTGAGCCTGCCGCCGGCGGCCTGCCCTTGGGCATGGGCGGCAGCGCATTGAGCCTGCTCTCCGGCGGTATCGACTCCCCGGTGTCCTCCTACATGATGGCAAAGCGGGGCGTGGTGCTGGAGATGCTCCACTTCGCTGCGCCTCCCTACACCTCCGACCTGGCCCGGCAGAAGGTCCTGCAGCTGGCCCAGGAGCTGACGCCCTGGTGCGGCCGCATGAGCGTTCACATTGTGCCCCTGACGGAGATTCAGGAGCAGATCCGCAAGCAGTGCCCGGAGGAATACTTCACCCTTATCACCCGGCGGTTTATGATGCGCATTGCCGATAGGCTGGCCAAGGAATTTGATTGCCGGGCCCTCGTCACCGGCGAAAACCTGGGCCAGGTGGCCAGCCAGACTATGGAGGCCCTGCGGGTCAGCGAGGATGTGACGGACCTGCCCGTGCTGCGGCCACTCATCGGCATGGACAAGGAGGAGATCGTCCGCATCGCCCGGCACATCGGCACCTTCGATACCTCTATCCTCCCCTATGAGGATTGCTGCACGGTCTTTACCCCCCGGCACCCCAAGACCAAGCCCCATGTGGAGGAGGTGCGGGAGATCGAGAGCGTGCTGGATATCGACGGCCTGATGGAGCGGGCCATGAGAGAGCGGGAAGTGGTTAAAGTCAAGCTGTAAGGAGCGGTTTCTATGTCTCATAAAGCGGAGATCATTGCCGTGGGCTCGGAGCTGCTGCTGGGCAATGTGGCCAATACCGATGCCCGATACGTCTCAGAAAAGATCGCGTCTGCCGGGGTGGATGTGCTCTACCATACAGCGGTGGGCGACAATCCCCGGCGCCTGCGGCAGGTGACGGATATTGCTCGGAGCCGCTGCGATCTGCTGATCTTCATCGGCGGCCTGGGTCCCACCTATGACGACCTGACCAAGGAGACCGTCTGCGCCGCCTTTGGCCTGGAGCTGGAGTTTCACCAGGACGTCATGGAAGAAATCAAAGCCTTTTTTAAAAACGTTTTCCGCCGGGAGATGCCGGATTGCAACCGCCGGCAGGCATTTCTGCCCAAGGGCTGCGCGGTATTTCATAACCCCGTGGGTACCGCCCCGGGCTGCCTGTTTACAGTGGAGGGCGTGACGGTGGCTATGCTCCCGGGCGTTCCTCACGAGTGTCGCTATCTCACGGACCACGCCCTGCTTCCCTATCTGCAGGCCCGGCAGGAGGGCGTGATTTTATCTCACACCCTGCACGTTTTCGGCCTTACGGAGCCCAAGGTCCAGGAGCTGCTGGACGACCTCATGGACTCTGCCCAAAACCCCAGCCTGGCTCCCTATGCTAAGGCTGCGGAGGTTCAACTGCGCATCACCGCTAAGGCGGAGACAGCGGAGATGTGCGAGACCCTTATGGCCCCGCTATTGGCCGAGGTGCGGCGGCGGCTGGGCGAGCACATCTGCGGCGTGGATATGGGAGATCCGGAGGTCTGCGCTGTGAAGACGCTGAAAGCCCGGTCTCTCACCGTTTCTGCTGCGGAGAGCTGTACCGGAGGGCTAATCGCCAAACGCATCACGGACGTGGCGGGGGCGTCGGCGGTTTTTCCCGGGGGCGTGGTGTCCTATACCAACGGGGTCAAGGAAAGTATACTGGGGGTGCCCGGTGATATTTTGGCACAGTTTGGTGCTGTGTCGGAGCCGGTGGCCAAGGCCATGGCAGAGGGCGCCCGGCGCATTATGAAAAGCGACCTGGCTCTGTCGGTGACGGGCCTGGCCGGTCCCGACGGGGACGACCGGGGCAATCCCGTGGGCACCGTTTACATCGGCCTGGCCGCCCCGGGCGGCACGGAGGTGACGCATCTTGTGCTCAAGGGCGGACGTGAGAGCATCCGGCAGCAGGCGGCGGACTATGCACTGGTCCTGCTGAACCGGCACCTATATAATTCAGTTCAGAAAGCCAAAGGAGAAGATGAATATGGCAAAGAATAATGTACCCATGGATTCCTACACCCGGCAGCAGGAGGCCATCCGCAAGGCCAAGGGAAACCCCAATAAGAACATACACCACAAGAAGAATAACTCCAACTACGGCGGCGGCGACTATCAGAGAGAAAAGACTGCTCAGGCGGCCAAAAAGCCCGAAAGAGTCAAGCTGCCCCTGTGGCTGAAGATCACCCTGGGTGTGATGTTCGGCGTACTGGCGGCAGCGCTGATCCTGCGGATGACGGTGTATAAGGACAGCCTGTTTATGAACTATCTGACCTCGCTCCTGCTGGGCCTGGCCTGCGCGGTGCTGTTTTACACCCGGCGGTTCCGCAACACCCAGAAGGATGGGAAGCTGTATAATGTCGTGTCCGTAGTTCTGGCCATCATGGCGCTTATCTACGGCATAATGGGTCTGGCGGGACTTTTGAGCTATTTCGGAATTTTGTAATTTCCCTGTTGACAAACACGCCTTTTGTGGTAAAATGACAAGCAATACAGCATAAATGCATGGATGGGGAGCAGTAACCCCAGGCTATCGGTGCCAAGAGATCCGCCGGTTTGGTGCGAGGCGGAGACCGGGTCTGCGGTGAATATCACCCCGGAGCTTTCGGCTGAACAGGAGGAAACTCTCAGTAAGCACGGACGGCGGAGGGCCGTTATCAACCCTCACCCACGGATGGTGGGGCGGAGTGGCTGCCTGGGGGCGGCAACAAGAGTGGTACCGCAGAGGTTTGTTTTTCGCCTTTGTCTCTTAGTGAGGCAAAGGCGATTTTTTTAACTGGCGAAAAAACTTTGTTTTTTCTGCCAAAAGGCTTGCAGTCTGCTGCGCGCATAATTTTGCCGCAGGCGGCAAAATTCCACACTGGCAGCCTGAGAGGTATTTTCTCTCACGCACATGTCGCGAGAGAAAATGATTTGATTTTTTCGCGTCTGCGGACGCGAACTCTGCGAGGCATTTAATTCGTTTTCAATTTCGTTTTCAAAATACGCATAATATATGGAGGTACATCATGGAGTACAAAAGCACACTGAACATGAGCAAGAGCGGCTTTCCCATGCGGGCGGGGCTGCCCAAGCGGGAGCCGGAGATGCTCAAGCACTGGGAGGAGCTGGACCTGTATAACGAGCTGCTGAAAAAGAATGAGGGCAAGCCCCTGTTTTCCCTGCACGACGGCCCTCCCTTCTCCAACGGCGCCCTGCACATGGGCCACGCCCTGAACAAGTCCCTGAAGGACTTTATTACCCGTATGTACGCCATGCGGGGCTACTACACCCCCTATATCCCCGGCTGGGATAACCACGGTATGCCTATTGAAAGCGCCATCATCAAGCAGAACAAGCTCAACCACAAGGCCATGAGCGTGGCGGATTTCCGCACGGCCTGCCATGAGTTTGCCGACCACTACATTGATGTGCAGCGGGAGGGCTTCAAGCGCATGGGCGTGGTGGGCGATTGGGAGCATCCCTACAAGACCATGGACCCGGGCTTTGAGGCCCAGGAGGTCCGGGTGTTCGGCAAGATGTACCGCAACGGCCACATCTACAAGGGCCTCAAGCCCGTATATTGGTGCGCCCACGACGAGACAGCTCTGGCTGAGGCTGAGATCGAATACAAGGACGATCCCTGCACCACGGTGTATGTGAAGTTCCCCATGAACGATGACCTGGGTAAGCTGGGGCACCTGGACAAGAGCAAGCTTTTCTTCGTCATCTGGACCACCACCATCTGGACCCTGCCCGGGAACCTGGCTATCGCCCTGCATCCCGATGAGAGCTACGCCGTGGTAAAGGCCCCCAACGGGGAAATGTACATCATGGCTGAGGCCCTGGTGGAGAAGGTTATGAAGATCGGCGGCTTTGACAGCTATGAGATCGTGGAGACCCATCCCGGCTCCTTTTATGAAAATATGCTGGCCAGCCATCCCTTCCTGCCCAAGACCAGCCGGCTGGTTTTGGCGGACTATGTAACCATGGACAGCGGTACCGGCTGCGTCCATACCGCCCCGGGCTTCGGCGCCGACGACTACGAGACCTGCAAACGCTACGGCATGGAGATGGTGGTGCCCGTGGACGACCAGGGCCGCCACACCGACTACGCCGGCAAGTACGCCGGAATGGGGACCGACGAGTCGAATCCCGTCATCCTGGAGGATATGAAGAAGGCCGGCTCCCTCTTTGCCAGCGAGGAGATCGTACACAGCTATCCCCACTGCTGGCGCTGCAAGAATCCCATTATCTTCCGGGCCACGCCTCAGTGGTTCTGCTCCGTGGATTCCTTTAAGGACGAGGCCATTGCTGCCTGTGACGATGTGCGCTGGGTCCCTGCCTGGGGTAAGGACCGTATGCGCTCCATGATCCTGGAGCGCACCGACTGGTGCATCAGCCGCCAGCGCCGCTGGGGCCTGCCCATCCCCGTGTTCTACTGCAAGGATTGCGGCAAGCCCATCTGCACCGAGGAGAGCATTGAGGCGGTGGCGTCCCTATTTGAAAAGAAAGGCTCCAACGCCTGGTTTGACATGGAGGCAGAGGATATTTTGCCCCAGGGCTTTACCTGCCCCCACTGCGGTAAGCAGGCCGGTTTTGAAAAGGAGACCGACACCTTGGACGGCTGGTTTGACTCCGGCTCCACCCACTTTGCCGCTATGGAGCGGGACCAGGGCTTCTGGCCTGCTACCATGTATATTGAGGGCTTGGATCAGTATCGCGGTTGGTTCCAATCCTCTCTGCTGGTGGCTGTGGGCGCCCTGGGTCGGGGCGCACCGTTTAAGGAGTGCGTGACCCACGGCTGGACCGTGGACGGCGAGGGCAAGGCCATGCACAAGTCTTTGGGAAACGGCATGGATCCGGCAGAGATTTTCGACAAGTACGGTGCGGATCTGCTGCGTCTGTGGGCCGGCTCCAGTGACTACCATGTGGATGTGCGCTGCTCGGACGAGATTTTCAAGCAGCTCTCCCAGAACTACCTGAAGTTCCGCAACACCTGCAAGTTCTGCCTGGATAACCTGGTGAATTTCGATCCCAACGACCTGGTAAAGCCCGGGGATATGCTGCCCCTGGACAAGTGGGCCGTGACAAGGCTTAACGATCTTATCGGCAAGGTCTTTGGCTGGTACGACAACTACGAGTTCCACTCCGTGTCCCATGCCATCAATGACTTCTGCGTGGTGGATCTGAGCAGCTTCTACTTTGACATTATCAAGGACCGGCTGTACTGCGATGAGGCGGATGGTCTGCAGCGCCGCAGCGCACAGACCGCGCTATATCTCATTCTGGACGCCATGACCCGGATGTTTGCGCCTATTCTGGCCTTCACCTGCGACGAGGTGTGGCTGGCAATGCCCCACCGGGCCGAGGACGATGGGCGTAATGTCCTCTTTAACGAGATGGTGCAGCCCTACACCGAGTATGCCCTTTCCGAGGAGGAAATGGTCAAGTGGAGCCGCATTGTCACCCTGCGCAGTGCCGTGAACGGCGCGCTGGAGCAGGCCCGGGCGGACAAGGTCATCGGTAAGAGCCTGGAGGCTGCCGTGGATTTGACCGTGCCGGAGGAGGATGCCTTCCTGGCGGACATGGATGCGGACGAGGTGGCGGATCTATTCATCGTGTCCCAGGTAAAGCTGACCGTGGGCGACGAGATGAAGGTGACTGTGGAGGCCGCTCAGGGCGTCAAGTGCGGACGCTGCTGGAAGGTACTGCACAGCGTAAAGGCCGTGGGCGAGCACGAGGCTCTGTGCCCCCGCTGCGCCGCTGTGATGGCCAAGCTGCCGAAGGTAGAATAAAACACTTGCATTTCCTGCAAAAGTGTGTATAATAATGGGGTGGAACGAGTTTGTTCCACCCCATTTATCCATATCCGGGCTTGTAGCTCAGCTGGGAGAGCGTTCGGTTCGCATCCGAGAGGTCGAGGGTTCGAATCCCTTCAGGTCCACCATAATGTGAAGACAAAAAAGATGTCTTCTGCGAAAAGCCCGATTATATCGGGCTTTTTTGCTACCCAAACGGCGATTTTTCTCTGTACCAAAACGCAGATGTAAAATCGCCGTTTTCCCTTTGTGGATAGACTTGAACTCCCGAAAAGTAAATATCAGATACACAGGCAGATAGAAAGCAAAAATCTATCTGCCTTTTTTTATTGTCATCAAAAAGGAGAAAACAGATATGAATGAGAAGCAAAGACTGACCGTACAGCTCGAACAGTATGCAGCCATGCGGCAAAAGAGAGAAAGCGCAAAATCCCGACTCGATGAGATTTATACCATACTTGACGGATTGCAAAACCATCCGATGGAGTATGACGATAAGCTCGTCCGTCAGATCATCGAATGTGTAGTGGTGGAATCAAAAGAGAAAATCAAGGTGGTCTTTATCGGCGGCACCGAAATCGAGATGACGCTGTAAACAGCCTTGAAAACAGAAACGGAGTGATGTAGAATGATTGTGACGAGTGTTCAAATCAAGACAGTGAAAATGCAAAAACATCTCTATTGTCCTGTCTTCACAAACAGGTATTGGACGAACACCTATTTCTTCAGCGGCGGCTTCGCCGTAAAGTGTTCGCTCTGATCCACAACAGAAAAGCGCCGTCTTGGGAGTGATCCCGAGACGGCGCTTTTTTACTATCCGCACATTCGATTTCCGCTATTCCTCCTGCTGCAATGATTGCAGAAAGGAACAGGAGGGGAGGTTATACGGATGGAGAGCTTTGTCACAGATGAACGCACAGGGGCTGATGAACTGTCTGACCCTGCGGACAATGAGACGCCGTTGTAGACGCCTACACGGAATGGCACTATTTCTTCATACTCTTTTCCGGAAAAAGATTTAATTTTTTTAATTCTATTATTGACATGAAGGAAATATTATGATATCTTAAACGCAGAGGAGGGAGATCAATATGAAATTCTTTGGTCAGTGTCCTGTGTGCGGGGCGGCACTTCATTTAGCACGGCTGAGCTGCCCCGGCTGTAAGGCAGAGTTCCCCACCGATGAACCACTTTCCCCTTATGAGTGCCTTGCACCAGAATATGCCCAGTTTTTGAAGACCTTTCTCGCCTGCCGTGGCAGCATGAAGGATGTGCAGAACGAGCTGGGCATCTCTTACCCCACAGCCAAGAAAAAACTCGATGAGTTGCTGCTGCAATTAAACCTGCGCAACGAGGAAGAAAGCGAGATATTTGACATGAGCCTTTTTATCCCAAAAGAAAGCAGTGCAAAGGCCTCTGACATTGTGCGGAGCAAGCTCTACGAAAATAGTGGCAGGGCAACAGTGTATTCTGTTACCGGCAAGCCTTACATTATCCGAGCCGCTAAGGATGGCCGTTCCTTCCTCTGCAGTGAGTTGCCTATAAAGCCGCCTCTTACCTACGATGTTTTTGATGTTATCGTGGACCTGTTGCTTCGTGAGGGAGGCTTTGCACGCAAGGGCATGGGGCGTAATTCTCCCCTTGGCGAGGGTGGCTGCACGGAGGATACCGTTGTCGGTGCCATTGGCAAATACTATTTCAAAGCCCCTACTGGGAAATATGTGTTTGACCCCGTGTTTGTGCTAGCGGCGGTGTTGGATTGGGCGGATATTGCTCGCAATGAGCGTGGCTATCTGACGCTGACCGCCGACTATCGTTCCATGCTGTCCAGGTAAGAGCTATGCTGTCTTTTATGCTGTGGGTAGTCGTGATAACCATTTTAAAGATATTCAAGGATAATGATTTCTAAACATCAAAATTCGTTCACAGTTTAAGCCATCTCCTCCGCCGGGAAAGGCTTGCCGTTGGCCACCACCAAGCAAGGTTCGGACGAACACCTACTTTTTTGCAGGCGGCTTTGCCGTGAAATGTTTGCTCTGATCCACAACAGAAAAGCGCCGTCTTGGAAGTGATTCCGAGACGGCGCTTTTTTGCTATCCGCACATTCGATTCCCGCTATTCCTCCTGCTACAACGATTGCAGAAAGGAACAGGAGGTTATACGAATGGAAAAAATTGTCACAGATGAACGCACAGGACTGAAGTATGAATTGGTTGGAGACAGCTACCTGACCGGCGGCAAATTAAGCGCCTATCTCGCGGATATTGACCGACAGGCGGAGGAGCTTTTCTTTCGGTTGGTAAAAGAAAAGGCGGATGCTGAGGGCATTACGGAAGCGCTGAAAGCCAGCAACCAAATGCAGTGGGTCAGGCGGATGAACTCCGCCGAGACCGTGCATCCGCACGACCTGTTGCTCCAATCCGTTCGGTCCATTTATATACATACTGTTTCCTCCGCAAATCAGCTTTTTCCCATAAGCTTTATCGCTGATGATACCACCGTTTCTTTGGAGCATAAATGCCATATTGACAGATCAGATTTAAAGCACTACAATGCTTGCAAAACGCAGATTTTAGCTTACGATACGGAGGCGTACCATGAACCGGGATTTAACGCAAGGCCCTGTCACCAGGTCCATGCTGCTGTTTGCCATCCCCATGATTTTAGGGGATCTATTGCAGCAGTGCTATAACATCGCCGACACGCTGATCGTAGGACAGTTCCTTGGGCGGGACGCCCTTGCGGCGGTGGGCTCGTCCTTTACGCTGATGACCTTTCTGACCTCCATCATCCTCGGCCTGTGCATGGGGAGCGGTGCGCTGTTTTCCATGCGCTTTGGACAGCGGGATGAGAAGGCTCTTTGCGAAAACCTCTGCGCTTCCTTTTTCTTTATATCGCTCGTCACTGCGCTCCTGAATATCTTGTCGTTTGCCTGCCTGGACGGACTTCGCACATTCCTCCGGGTACCCGCCGAGGTCTGGGGCGATATGCGCGAATACCTGTTTGTGATCTTCATAGGCATTCCCGCCGTTTTCCTGTATAACTACTTCGCCTCTTTTTTGCGGGCGATCGGCAATTCCGTCATTCCTCTTGCCTTTTTAGCTGTTTCCGCTGTGCTGAACATCGCCCTTGATCTCTGGTTTGTCATCGGGGTAAATAGGGGCGTTGCCGGGGCGGCGGAGGCAACGGTGATCGCCCAATATGTTTCGGGGATCGGCATCGCCGCTTATGCGTTTATGCGCTTCCCACAGGTGCGTTCGGTATGGAAGGTCAGTTGCCTGCGGCGCGGACGTATCCGGGAGATCGTCTCCTTCTCCACGCTGACCTGCGTGCAGCAGTCGATCATGAACCTCGGCATCCTTATGGTGCAGGGGCTTGTCAACAGTTTCGGCCCTATTGTGATGGCCGCCTTTGCCGCCGCTGTAAAAATCGACGCCTTTGCCTATATGCCGGTGCAGGACTTCGGCAACGCATTTTCCACCTTCATCGCACAGAATTACGGCGCAAAAGAGAGCGCGCGAATACGCGCGGGGCTAAAAAGTGCCGTGTGTATTTCCATGGCCTTCTGCGTGGTCATATCCGCCCTCGTCTTCGCATTTGCAAGACCCCTTATGGCGATTTTTGTGGATGCCGGAGAATCCGAAGTCATACTGGAGGGTGTGCGGTATCTGCGTATAGAAGGCGCGTTTTACTGCGGCATCGGGTGCCTGTTCCTGCTCTACGGCCTGTATCGCGCCTTGGGAAAGCCGGGCATGAGCGTGGTGCTTACGGTCATCTCGTTAGGCACCCGTGTTGCACTGGCCTATCTGCTGTCTGCCATCCCCGCCATGGGCGTCACCGGCATCTGGTGGTCTGTCCCGATCGGCTGGGGTCTGGCGGATTTAGCCGGATTGCTCTACTACAAAGCAAGAAAGCCGGAATCACTGGCTTGACCCTTTGCTGAGGCTGAAGCGAAATGTTTGATTTATAAAAGGCGGATGAATGGATCAGGCCCGTGACTGCCGGTAAGCCTGATAAGGAGTATAAAAATAGCTGCCGATATTTGGTGCATCTATGCCTGCTCATTCTGATCTCCGGGCGGCAGCCAGCGCTTGCCGGCCAGCCGTGTCAGATAGAGTACACCCCGGACACACAGCTCCAGGCACATGGCTGCCCATACGCCGGGCAGCCCCCAGCGGGGTGCGGCCAGCCATGCCAGCGGTATACGGATCCCCCACATAGTTCCCAAGTTGAAAAGTGTGGGCATCAGTGTGCTGCCAACGCCCTGAAACACGCCGCCGGCCACGATGGACGCGCCGAACAGAGGCTCGGCAAAAGCCTCAATGCGCAGAACGCGAGCGCCCAGGGCGATGATGTCCGGGTTCGGCGTCAATATTGCCATCATCTGCGGGGCTAAGATATATAGCAGCCCGCCGGTGATGATCATGACGGCTACGCCTATCAGCACCGTGACCCAGCCCAGCCGGCGGGCCATGTTCCGCCGCCCCGCACCCACGCTCTGTCCCACCAACATAGCTGCAGCGCTCTGAATTCCGTAGGCGGGCATATAGCACAGGCTCTCCGCCGTGATGGCAAAGGAATTGGCGGCAATAGCCACAGTGCCCAGGGGTGCCACAATAGCGGTAGAAACGATCTGCGCCGTGGTCAGTATGACCTTCTCCGATGCCACAGGTGCGGCAATGCAGAGCATTGTACACAGCTGCGGCCGATTAAAGCGCAGATGTTCACCCTTCTGCAAACGAAGCACCGGACTGCGGCGCAGAACAAAATACAACAGATACAGCCCCGCCACCAGCTCGGCAAGGCCTGTACCCAGTGCGGCACCTGCCGTGCCCAGCCCTGCACCGGGGAGGGCTAACGAGCCGAGCCGGACAGTGCCGGAAGGGAAAATAAACAGGGTGTTGAACACGACATCCAACGCACACATGACCACCATGCAGATACCGGGCGTACGCATATTGCCTGTGGCCTGCAGCTGGCCGGCCGCCACATTGTCGAGCTGGAGGGCCGGCAGGAACAGACTATATACCAAAAAATAGGCGGAGGCATCCTGCCAAATATCCCGATCTGCCCGAAGCATTCCGGGCAGTGGCGCGGACAGTGCCGCTGCCAGCGCTGCCATGACTACGCTGAACGCCAAGCACAGCACCAGCGCCTGCTTGAGAATGTTGCGTGCCTCGGCCAAACGGCCGCCGCCCACCCGCTGCGCCGTCAGCACATTGAAGCCCATGGCCGCCGCATAAGACAATCCCCCGAAAAGCCAGGTGGTGGAGGCCACCAGCCCCACCGCCGCCGATTGAGTCGCACCCAGACGGCCCACCATAGCTGCATCGATGTATTGCATGATGATAGTGGCGAGCTGAGCCATAATGGCCGGCCAACTGAGCTGCAGCGTCAGGGACATCTGCTGACGGGTAGTCAGCGGTGCACCTGTGCGCAGCTGCGCCAGAGGATCCGTTTTCAAGATCGCACCTCCAAAAGTGTGTTATTTTGATTCTACCATAGAAATGCACTTCCATCAACTCCGCCTGCGGGCTTTTTCGGGCAGTTCATTCATAGCGCAATTATGGCGGCAACAGGATGTCTCATACTGCCTCGTTTCTGCCATTTCCTGCCCGTGCATGGTCGGGCTCTGCGCTTATGAAATAGCTTTATCCCGCCTTGCACCGTCACGGAGCCTGACTCAAGCCATAGCCCAAATGCGGAGAAAAGCAGGCGGACACAGTGGATTGCCCGCCGAGCCGAAAGCACATGCGAAAGCGCCGGGAAATGTTACGCTGCAACGTTTTCCGGCACTCATTATATCTTCATACGTGGGAGGCTGCTGGTTCGTGCCCGGGAATCTCAATGGTTCCCGGGCTTTCTTTATTTTTGTAGACCCAAATTTGTTTGTTGCGTGTCAGCAGCCTGAATAGGTTATTGTTTTTCGGATTTATCTTGGTCAGGGAGGGCCCGGCTGCCCTGCAGCAGGGCATTATTGGTACGCGCAATGAGAAATAGGCCCAGTAAAACCATGCCTGAGCCTATGAGACTCATGACATTGACGGGCTCCTTCAGAAAAATGACCCCTAAGAACATCGCACACACCGTGATCAGACTACCCAGATTGGAAAAAATTGCCATGGGCAACACGGATGCGCTGTAATTTACCAAAATATTGGCAGCCACAGAGCAGAACACGCTGAGAAAAATGGTGGCCATGACAAATTTTCTGCTGTGCAGCGCCGCCGCAAACGGCGCGAGATCACCCCGGACGCCAACCAGCGCCACCACTGCAAACACCACTGCGCACAATCCGATCACGAAATAGGACCGCTCAAAGGCTGTGAACTCCGCGGCCGCCCCCTTGTTGTAGACCCGATAGAACGCAGCGAACAGGCACGCACCCAGCACCAACAGCACGCCGAGAGGCTGCACGGCCCCCATCCTGGAGCCCGCAATAGTCACCAAAACCACACCGGCAATGGGAAGCAGACACAGCAAAACCTGCTTTGCAGTGGGGTATTCCTTCAGGATCAGCGTCCCCAGACCGATGGCAATAATGGGGACAATGGCCAGCATAACGCCGGAAAAGGTGCTGTTTGAATAATAAATGCCATAGCTTTCGCAAAAAAAAATACAACGGCTCCACAACGGAAAGGAGAATCAGCGGCTTGAGCTTCTTCCCACGCAGATGGAGCTTTTCCCAGCCGAACAGAATCATGAGATTCAGCAGAAGAAAAGCCAGCGCAAACCGCCAGGCAAGCTGCACCATAGGGGAGGACTCATTCTGGGCAATGCGTGTAAACAGATAGCTGGAGCCCCAAATGACGTTGCCAATCACGCCGGTACAAAGCGCCGCGGCGGCGGCATTTTTCCTGTTCCTGGTTCCCATATCCCATCCTCTTTCCTGCGGTTGATCCCGGTTGAGGCACACACCCGGGCGGCCTTTGGCAAGCCCGCTATATGCGGCTGCTGCGATTATTATACCAGCAAATCAGGTATTTGCAACCGCATTGTTTTTAGTTTTCTTACCATCGATTAATGAGGACAGATACGATAAAAAAGGCTTCCGGTTTCCTGCGAAACCGGAAGCCCTTTTCTCCAGGCAGCCCTGCCTTAAAGGATATCAGGCTCCTTCGGCGCCGCCGCTGAGTGCCCCAGGGCCTGCTGCGCCGCCAGGGCCGCAGCCACGAATCCCTTGAACAGCGGGTGGGGCTTATTGGGACGGCTCTTGAATTCCGGGTGATACTGCACACCCACATAGAAGGGCCTGTCGGACAGTTCCACCGTTTCCACCAGCCGTCCATCGGGGGACAGGCCCGACAGGGTCAGGCCGGCGGCTGCCAGCGCCTCCCGATACTCGTTGTTAAACTCGTAGCGGTGGCGGTGACGCTCGGAAATCTCCCCCACGCCGTAGCAGCGCTCCATGGTCGTGCCCGGGCGGATGAAGCATGGATAGCTGCCCAGGCGCAGCGTGCCGCCCTTATCCACCGCATCACTTTGGCCGGGCATATAATCGATAACCTTGTGCAGCCCCTCCGGAGCAAACTCGCCGGAGCTGGCATCTGCGATGCCCAGCACATGGCGGGCATATTCGATCACTGCCACCTGCATGCCCAGGCAGATGCCGAAATAGGGAATGTTCTTTTCCCGGGCATACTGGGCTGCCAGGATCATCCCCTCAATGCCGCGGCTGCCGAAGCCGCCGGGCACCAGGATGCCATCCAGACCGGCGAGAGTGGATTCCACCGTTTCTGCCGTGACCAGCTCGGAATCGATCCAGCGGATGCTGACCTTGGCATCCAGGAAAAAGCCCGCGTGGCGCAGCGCCTCCGCCACTGACAGATAGGCATCGTGAAGCTGCACATATTTCCCCACAAGGCCAATGGTCACGGACTTGCTGCGGTTTTTGATGGCGGAGACCATGGCCCGCCACTCCCGCAGGTCCGGCTCCGGCACAGGCAGGTGCAGCTCCCGACAGACCACGGAGGACAGGCCCCGCTCCTCCAGATACAGCGGCGCCTCATAGAGAATTGGGAGGGTTAGATTTTCGATGACGCAATCCGGCTTCACATTGCAGAAGTCTGCCACCTTGTGGAAGATACCGCTGTCCTCAATGGGCTCGTCGCAGCGTAGGACGATAATATTCGGCGTGATGCCCATGCCCTGCAGCTCCTTAACTGAGTGCTGGGTGGGCTTGGACTTGTGCTCGCCGGAGGCCCTGAGATAGGGCACCAGTGTGACATGTATGTACAGGGAATTGTTCCGCCCCACCTCCAGGCCCACCTGCCGGATGGCCTCGATAAAGGGCTGGCTCTCTATATCACCGATGGTGCCGCCGATCTCAGTAATCACCACATCCGCACTTGTCCGCTCTCCAACCCGATAAATGAAGCGCTTGATCTCATCGGTGATATGGGGAATGGTCTGCACGGTGCTGCCCAGGTACTCTCCTCGCCGCTCCTTGGCGATGACATTGGAGTAGACCTTGCCGGTGGTCAGGTTGGAGTATTTGTTCAGGTCCTCGTCAATGAACCGCTCATAATGTCCCAGATCCAGATCCGTCTCCGCACCGTCCTCCGTGACATAGACCTCGCCGTGCTGATAGGGGCTCATGGTCCCGGGATCCACGTTGATATAGGGATCCAGCTTCTGCGCCGCCACCTTCAAGCCCCGCGCCTTCAGCAGCCGACCCAGGGAAGCTGCCGTGATCCCCTTGCCCAGACCGGACACCACGCCGCCGGTCACAAAAATGAACTTTGTCATATGCCATCCTCCCGCAAATTAAAAAGAAACGCCCGCCAGGGGGCAGAAACCCCTTGGCGAACGCCTTTGTTCAACAGCGGATATTATACAGCACGGACTATGCCTTGTCAATTCCGAAAAAGGATTTTTTTTAGATTCGGCACTCCCCGGCTACTTGTAGGTTTTGATAATGTTTTCAGCTGCCTCCCGCTTGGAGATACGCAGGTCCATGGCCTGCTTTTCTATATACCGGTGCGCCTCCGCCTCCGTCATGCGCAGGCACTCGATGAGCAGCCATTTTGCCCGGTTCACCAGGCGGATCTCCTTAATCTTTTCCTCCACGGTGGCCTGCTTTTCCTGCATCCGGCGCATCCGCTCCCTGGTGGCGCACAAAATCCGCAGATTCTGGGCCACCATCTGCCGGCTGGTGGGCTTGGACAGGGCGATGACTCCGTAGCCCACCACCTTAGCGTATACGTCGTTATAATGGTCGTTTTTCACCAACAGCAGGACGCCGGCGCCGCTGGTGCTGCAGATGTCGATGGCCAGCTGCATGCCGAAATCATCCGGCAGCGGCGTGTTAATGAGCACAATGTCAAACTCCGTGTCGGCCAGTCGCCTGCGGGCCTGACCGACGCTGCCAACCGTGGACACCGGCCAATAATCGGTCATGGGGAGCAGCGGCATGACGCTGTTTGTGAAGCTATCCGATGCGGATACGATCAGCACACTGTATGTTTTCTCCTGGAATACCACACGCTCCCCCTCCCTTCGCCATACAGATCATAAGCGGTTCATCTGCCGCTAAAAGCGCTGAGTACGGAGTCCGGCAGATGCTCCCGGACGAACGCACTGGTGGCGGCCAGGGCAGCGGCCTCCTCCAGAGAGCCCGGGAGTGCCTGCAGGGTTTGCAATATCTCCGCCGGGGCGGTATAGAGGTTGATGTCTGACGCGGGTGGAAGGACCAGGCCCTTTTCAATGCCGTAGAGCCCGGCGTAAATTAACAGGGCATAGGCCAGATAGGGGTTCGCCGTTACATCTGCCGAGCGAAGCTCCGCCCGGCGCTGCTCCCCAACGGCGGCAGGCACGCGAATCAGCTGGGAGCGATTCTCGTCCGACCAAGTCACATACCGGGGGGCCTTATCGTGACCCAGGCGGCGATAGGATTCCTCGCAGGGATTTAAAAACAGTGTGATCTCCGCACATTTTTCCAGGATTCCCGCCATAACGGCAGGCAGAAGATCCCTTCCCCCGTCCCCCTTGGCAGAGATGTTGATGTGCATGCCGCTGCCGTCCCAATCGGGAAGGGGCTTGGGCATAAAGCTGGCGCACAGGCCATTCTGTGCGGCCACCATGCGGACCACCGCCTGAAAGGTGATGGCGTTGTCTGCCGCCGTCAGCGGGTCGGAGTACCGAAAATCGATCTCGTTCTGTCCCGGCCCGCTCTCGTGGTGGGAGCTCTCGGGCTGTATCCCCATCTGCTCCAGCATCAGGCATATCTCCCGGCGGATGTGCTCCCCCTTATCGTCGGGGACAATGTCCATATACCCGGCCCGGTCGTGGGGGAGGGTGGTGGCCTGGCCGAGCTCGTCGATCTTGAACAGGTAGAACTCCATCTCCGCGCCAAAGGCAAACTCGTACCCCTTGGCGGCGGCCTGGGCTACGGCGGTTTTCAAAATACTCCTGGTGTCCCGCTCGAAGGCGCGCCCGTCGGGGTAGAACACATCGCAGAACATCCGCACCACCTTGCCCTGCTCCTGCCGCCAGGGAAGCTGGATCAGCGTGGAGGGGTCCGGCCGCAGCAGCAGGTCAGAGCGGACCTCGCCGCCGAAGCCATCAATGGCGGAGGCATCAATGGCAATGCCGTAGGCAAAGGCCCGCGGAAGCTCGCTGGGCATAATAACAACGTTATGTTGTTTTCCATAGACATTGCAGAAGGCCAGCCGGATAAACTGGACCTCCTCCTGCTGCACGAACTCAATGACCTCCCTGGACGTATACTTCACAAGTTCACCTGCTTTCCTTCAATTTGTGACATAAAGCTGCTTATATGGGTTGCTGCTGTTGGGCGTGATGAGGGTAAAGGGCTGCTGCACAAGCTTATCACAATCGCCGCCGAACAGCTCGCAAAACGTGTGCAGATAGGTCCATATTCCGTCCAGATCCTTATGGGACGCCGGGCGGGCGATGACCTGCTTAGGCAGCAGAATGTTCTTGCAATCGGAGCGCAGGAACAGCTTTCCGCCGTGCATGCCCGTGCAGGGGAAATTGCTGACGATGGGGCGGGTGCTCTCGGTCAGGCCCAAAACCACAATGACGCCGCCGGCCTGGTATTCGCCGAGAAAGCTTCCAGCCTTGCCGCCGATGACCATAACGGGGAGCTTATCACCATAGGCCTTCATATGGATGCCGGCCCGATAACCGGCGTTCCCCTGGACATAGAGCTCGCCGCCCCGCATGGCATAGCCTGCCGCATCACCGATGCTGCCGCGGACAATGATCCGCCCGGCATTCATGGTGTCACCCACAGCATCCTGGGCGTTTCCGCACACCTCAATGCTGGCTCCGTTTAAATAGGCGCCCAGGGCGTTTCCCGGGGTTCCCGACAGGATAAGCTTGCCGCGCTCCAATCCTGCGCCGATGAATCTCTGCCCGGAGCAGCCGGTGACGGCGGCATCTCCGGCGCAATCCCGGATGGCCGCGTTCAGTTGTCGGAAATCCAGCATAGACGCATCTATATTAGTCATTATATCACACCTCCGCGTATTTTGTATATGGTATGTGGAATTTATTCTCCGGCGTGGGCAATACCGAGGATCTCCAGCTCACGGTCCGTCATGCCGACGCCCCGAAGCATCAGGCGATTTCCCTTCAGAGCCTCGATGGAGTTGATGCCCATGCCGCCCATCATCTCCTTAATTTCATGCTTCCAGGCGGTCAGCAGGTTCACGAGGCGGGTCTTGCCGGCCTCAATATCCAGCCGCTTCACCAGCTCCGGATTCTGGGTGGCAATGCCCCAGCTGCATCGCCCTGTTTGGCAGGTTCTGCACAGGTGGCAGCCCAGGGCCAGCAGGGCGGCGGTGCCGATATAGCAGGCATCCGCCCCCAGGGCAACGGCCTTGACCACATCGGCGGAGGAGCGGATGCTTCCGCTGACGATCAGCGAAACATGATTCCGGATGCCCTCATCCCGCAGGCGCTGGTCCACAGCGGCCAGGGCCAACTCAATGGGAATGCCCACCGTGTCCCGGATACGGGTGGGCGCCGCGCCGGTGCCGCCCCGGAAACCGTCTATGGCGATAATGTCCGCGCCGCTGCGGGCAATGCCGCTGGCAATGGCGGCAATATTGTGTACCGCTGCCACCTTTACGATAACGGGCTTTTTATAATCAGTGGCCTCCTTCAGGGAGTACACCAGCTGGCGCAGATCCTCAATGGAGTAAATATCATGGTGCGGGGCAGGGGATATGGCGTCCGTCCCCTCCGGCACCATGCGGGTGCGGGAGACATCTCCAACGATTTTCGCCCCGGGCAGATGGCCGCCGATGCCGGGCTTAGCGCCCTGGCCCATCTTGATCTCGATGGCGGCGCCGGCTTCCAGGTATTGCTTGTGTACGCCGAAGCGTCCGGAAGCCACCTGGACGATGGTGTTTTCACCGTATGCATAAAAATCCTCATGCAAACCGCCCTCGCCGGTGTTATAGCAGATACCCAGCTCCCGGGCCGCACGGGCCAGGCAGGCGTGGGCATTATAGCTGATGGATCCATAGCTCATGGCGGAGAACATCACCGGCATAGACAGCTCGATCTGCGGGGGCAGGTGGCAGATCAGCTCCCCGTTTTCATCCCGGCGGATGCCATCGGGCTTTCTGCCTAAAAATACCCGGGTCTCCATGGGCTCCCGCAGGGGGTCTACCGGTGGGTTGGTCACCTGGGAGGCATTGACCAGGATCCTGTCCCAATAAACCGGGTAGCGCTGAGGGTTTCCCATGGAGGACAGCAGTACGCCGCCGCTGCTGGCCTGCTTATAGATCTCCTGGATGGTGTCCGGCGACCAGTTGGCATTTTCCCGGAAGGCGCAATCACTTTTCCGGATATTCAATGCATGGGTGGGGCAAAAGCAAACACAGCGCTGGCAGTCCACACACCGGCTCTCGTCAGCAAGCATACATTTCTTTTCCTTGTCGAAGCGATGTACCCCGTTGGCGCACTGCTTTTCGCACAGACGGCAGCTTATGCACCGGGCCGGGTCGCGGACAACCTCAAATGGCGGATAAATATAGTCGATACCCATTAGAATCTCCCCTCCTTTACGCGGACGATCACGGGTTCTCCCCCGGCAGGCGCATAGATGTTTTCCACATTGGGCTCCATAGCTCGCATGGCTGCCTCCTCGCTGGCGATGAACACCTTGTCATCCTTTTCGCCCACCACCATGCTGCGGAGCTTCAGCCGGTCATTGAGGGCCATGAGTCCGCCCTCAAAGCCCAGTACAATGGAGAACGGCCCTGTTATAAGCAGGCTGGAGAATACCTTGCGGAGATACCGCAGCTTCTCCTGCTCCTGAGGCGGCTTCCTGTCAATGGTGCTCCAGAAGGGGGCGGCGATCACCGAGGCCAGCTCCTCCAGGGTCAGCTTCTGCTTTCGCAGCAGATAGTCCGCTATATAGGTAATGACCTCTGTATCCGTCTGCAGAGTACATTTATAACCGAACATCTCCATGAAACGGCGGTTGGTGTCGTAGGAGGATATCTCCCCATTGTGAACAATGGAGTAATTCAGCAGGGCAAAGGGGTGGGCGCCGCCCCACCAGCCAGGGGTATTGGTGGGATAGCGGCCGTGGGCCGTCCAGCTGTAGGCCTCGTATTCCTCCAGGCGGTAAAAATATCCCACGTCCTCCGGATATCCCACGGCCTTGAATACGCCCATGTTTTTTCCGCAGGAAAACACATACGCACCTTTTATCCGCGTGTTGATGGCCATTACGGCCCGGGTCACGCACTCCTCCTCGTCGATCTGCATGGACGCTAGGGTGCTGCGCAGGGGCGAAACAAAGAATCGCCAGATCAGCGGCTCATTGGTGATGGCCGGAGTGGTACGGATGGGGATGCGCTCTAAGTGAACGATCTCCATGGTCTCCCGTAAAAATGCTTCGCAGCTTTTACGGGCGGCCCGGTCCTCCAGAAACATGTGCAGAGCGAAGAAATCCTTATACTCCGGGTAGATCCCGTAAGCCGCGAAGCCGCCCCCCAGGCCGTTGGAGCGGTCGTGCATGGGCTTCATGCTCTCTATTATTTTTTCTCCCGACATTCGCTGACCGTCTCTTGAGATGACTGCAGAAATGGCACAGCCCGATGGAATCCGAATCTGACCTTCCAGTTTGCTCATATTACCAACTCCTAAATATAGAAAAACCGACCGCATTTTGCAGGATAATAATCTACATCCTGCAGAACGCCGTCGTTCAAACGTAGTATATACCTATTTTTTGCACTTTTCAATCTGTCATATTGCAAGAAATTGATTTGTGATTTGTTTGACAATCCGGCGATTTGCGCAAAAATAGAAAAAATACGTTTTTTGTGATTGACATTTGAAAACGCCGGGTGTATATTCGGCCATGTGATGAGACACTGGCGTCTCGGAAGGGAATATTCCCGCCCGGACGCAGTGTCTCCTTTTTTATTTTCACAGAAAGGAATAAACTGCTATGTCGACTGTACCGGAATACTTTGGAAGCTTGGTTTTTGATACCCGGGTGATGAAGGCCCGTCTATCCGCGGATGTATACCGCTCTCTGAAGCACACCATCCAAAAGGGCGCAAAGCTCGACCCGTCCGTGGCCAACGCCGTAGCCGCAGCCATGAAGGACTGGGCAGTCGAGAACGGCGCCACCCATTTCACCCACTGGTTCCAGCCCATGACCGGGATCACGGCGGAGAAGCACGACAGCTTCATCTCCCCCGCCCCGGACGGCGGCGTGATTATGGAATTCTCCGGCAAGGAGCTCATCAAGGGCGAGCCGGATGCCTCCTCCTTCCCCTCCGGCGGCCTGCGCGCCACCTTTGAGGCCCGGGGCTACACCGCCTGGGATCCCACCAGCTACGCCTTTATTAAGGGCAAGACCCTATGCATCCCCACCGCCTTCTGCTCTTATGGAGGAGAGGCCTTGGACAAGAAAACGCCCCTGCTGCGCAGCATGGAGGCGCTGAACATCCAGGCCTTGCGCATCCTGAAGCTGTTCGGCAACGACAGCGTCAAGCGCGTGCTTCCGTCCGCAGGCGCAGAACAGGAGTATTTCCTCATCGATAAGGATATGTATGACAAGCGCCACGACCTGATCTACACCGGCAGGACCCTGTTCGGTGCCAAGCCCCCCAAGGGCCAAGAGCTGGACGACCACTACTTCGGCGCCATCAAGCCCCGAGTGGCGGCCTATATGGAGGAGCTGAACCGGGAGCTGTGGAAGCTGGGGATCCTGGCCAAAACGGAGCATAATGAGGTAGCCCCCGCACAGCACGAGCTGGCACCCATCTATACCACCACCAACATCGCCACCGATCAGAACCAGCTGACCATGGAGATCATGCAGAAGGTTGCTGCTAAGCATGGCCTGGTGTGTCTGCTCCACGAAAAGCCCTTTGCCGGGGTCAACGGCAGCGGCAAGCACAACAACTGGTCCCTCTCCACCGATACCGGCGTCAACCTGCTCTCTCCCGGCGAGACGCCCTATGAAAATGCCCAGTTCCTGCTGTTCTTGGCAGCTGTCATCCAGGCGGTGGATAATTACCAGGGCCTTTTGCGGGCTGCTGTGGCCACCGCCGGCAACGACCACCGCCTCGGTGCCAACGAAGCGCCCCCTGCCGTGGTCTCCGTCTTTCTGGGGGATGAGCTGACGGCCATTCTGGAGGCCATTGAAACGGATACCTCCTACTCCGGTGTGGAGAAGAAGAAGCTGAAGCTGGGTGCCGACGTGCTGCCGCGCTTCTTCCGGGATACTACGGACCGCAACCGCACCTCGCCCTTTGCCTTCACCGGCAATAAATTCGAGTTCCGCATGCTGGGCTCCAGCAATTCCATCGCCTGCGCCAACATCATGCTGAATACCGCCGTGGCCGAGTCCCTGCGGCTGTTTGCAGACGAGCTGGAGGGCGCCGCCGACCTGAGTGCGGCCCTGCACGATCTGATCCAGCGCACCATCAGGGAGCACAAGCGTATCATCTTCAACGGCAACGGCTACGACGATGCCTGGATTGAGGAGGCTACGAAAAACCGCGGCCTGCTGAACCTGCGGACCACCCCGGACGCCATTCCCATGCTGATCCAGAAGGACAACCTGGACATGCTGGTGCGCCACAAGGTCTACACGGAGTCCGAGCTGCGCTCCCGCTATGAGATCCAGCTGGAAAACTACTGCAAGACCGTCCGCATTGAGGCGCTGGCCATGGTGGATATATCCAGGAAGGAGATCTTGCCGGCCGTGGAGAGCTATGTCTCGGGCCTGGCCTCTGCCGTTGGCGCCAAGAAGGCCATCGATGCGGAGCTGCCCTGGGGCTATGAGAAAAAGCAGCTGCGCAGGCTGGCCTCCCTGGTGGACGCCATAGATGACCGGGTGGACGCCCTGGAGGAAAAGCTGATCCGGCTGGATACCCTGTCCGGCTCTATGGAGGAAGCGGCCTTCATCCGGGATGAGCTCCTCCCCGGAATGGGTGCATTGCGTGCCGCCGCCGACGAGGCCGAGACCCAGACCGCAGCCAGCTACTGGCCCTTCCCCACCTACGGCGATCTGCTGTTCGGGGTCAGATAAATACACTGTCGATAATTCCTTTGAAATTATTTACAAGCCAAGGCATCCGGGCAGGAACACTGCCCGGATGCCTCAGCGTATCAAAAAAGCCTCGCAGAGTTTGCCGCCCGCAGGCGGCAAAGAAATAAAATCATTTTCTCTTGCGACATGTGCGTGAGAGAAAATACCGCTCAGGCTGCCAGTGTGGAATTTGTCCGTCTGCGACGGACAAATTATGCGCGCAGCAGACTGCGATCCTTTTGTCGGAAAAACCCGGAGGGTTTTTCGACAGTCTCAGGCATCCGGGCAGGAACACTGCCCGGATGCCTTTTTGCCTGCACGCCTAGAGATCGGATGCCGGTGTAGATTTTTTCCAAATTACGGAGGGAAAAGTCGTGGGTTTTTCTGCCGGTTCGTGTATAATAGGGTAGAAAGAAAAAATGAGAGGGGGAGAGGGCTTGGAACAGGAGATGATCCGGCGGCTGCTGGCGCGGGAGGAGGCAGGAATGGCCGATCTGCTGCTGCACTATGGGCCGCTGATGCGCTACATCATCGCGCCTATTCTGCCGAACCCCCAGGACCGGGAGGACTGCCTCTCCGAGGTGACGCTGCGGGTGTGGGAAAGGATTGAGCAGTATGACCGAAAGCGCGGCAGCTGGAACGCCTGGCTGACGGCCATTACCCGCAACACGGCCCTGAACCACGCCCGGAAAGCCCTGGGCAGCAGCGCAGAGGAGCTGCCGGAGGACACCCCGGCGGCGGGACATACCCCCGAGGAGGCGGTGCTGCAAAGGGAGCGGCAGGAGGCCGTGCGGGATGCTCTGGAGCGCCTTCCCTACCGGGACCGGATCCTGTTTTACCGAAAATACTATTACATGCAGCCCACGGCGCAGATCGCCGCCGAGCTGGGCATGACAGAGCGGGCCGTGGAGGGGAAGCTTTACCGGCTGAAAAAGCAGCTGCGCAAAATGCTGGGAGGTGAAGGCCATGCGCAATGAGGGTTGGCGCTACGCAGACGATATTGACCTCAGAACCGTTTTCTCCGAGAGCTTTTCCGCCCTGCCGCCGGAGGAGGTGGTGAGAGACGTGACCCCCTGGAAGCGGGCCATGAACCGGGTGCTCATCGGTATGGTGCTGTGTACTATCACTCTGAACTTTTGGTATCTGAATTACATTCTGCCTGCCGTGGGCATGGTGCTGTGGCTGCTGGGCCTGCGGGCCCTGCGGCGGGAAAACGGGTATTTCACCGCTTGCTTTGTGCTGATCCTCCTGCGGTGCGCGTGCTTCTTCCCGACACTGATCCTGAACACATTCGCCTGCCGGGACGATTTCATTCCCGAGCGTGTCACCGCCTCTCTGACTCAGGTCTCCGTTGCGGTGCAGCTGTTGGGCCTATTCTGCCTGTGGCTGGGGCTGCGGGCGGTGCAGCAGAAGGCGGGCCTGCCGCCCCGGGCGGGAGGCGTTCTGGCGCTGATGCTGTGGTATGGAGTGGTGTATTTGTTGGTCCTGATACAGTATCCCGGGATGATCCTGCCGCTGATCCTGTTAGCTGCTTTCATTTTCATCCTGCGCAGTATCTGCAAAACTACTAAGGCCCTGAGCGAGGCCGGGTACATCATGCACCCGGCGCCGGTGAAGGTGCCGGACCTGTGGCTGGTGCTGATTTTGGCCGCCGTGCTGGTGCTGGGCTGCGCCGCCGGGTACATCTTCGGCGCCCAGCACCCCATGGACTGGCAGCCACTGGAGGAGGCTGAGACGGCGAAAACGGCGGAGATCAAGGCCCACCTTTTGGACCTGGGCTTCCCGGAGGTTATCCTAAACGACCTGGCCGAGGAGGATCTGGCCGCCTGCGCCGGGGCCCTGCGGGTGGATGCGGAGAGCGAGGTTTACAGCCCCACCCTGGAACACGAGAAAGTCTCTGCCGGCAAGCGCCTGCGTATCACCGACATCGCCGTGCAGATACCCGGTGAGAAGGATACTTGGATCATCCTCCACCATTTCCGCTGGGAGAGAGGCCCCCTATTCTTCGGCACGGATGCCCTGCAAGTCTGGCCTATGTACCAGCTCAGATCCGGAGGCTGGGCCAAGGGCGGCGACATCACCGGGCGGCTGCTCTATGACCGGGACGGTCAGACCTATACTGCGCCCTATTACTTCCTGGGAGAGGCCCGCGCTGCGGACACGGGCTTCCTGTCCCTGGGCACAGCGCGGACGGACATTTACGCCGGGTTCTCCCTGCCCCGGGAGGGGGAAAACCGCCGCGGGTATCTGACCTACACCATGTTCAATACAGAGAGCGGTTATTCCATCATCAGCTACTTCAACTACACCCACCAGCACACCTGGTTCCAGTATCCCGCCACCACAGCTCTAAAGGCGCAGATGAGCTCTCGCGCCTCCAACTATATGGACCCCTTTGCAAGGGAAATGACCCAGTTTTGGTTTACCCCATCTTCGGAGCATTTACAGTGGCCGGATTAAGAAAATCCACGAAAAAAAAGCCAAGCCCCCAGGCTTGGCTTTTTTCTTAGCTTCACCGGCACCCGGGCCGGGCGCAGGGATAGTGGGCTTGACAACCACGCGGCTTTATTCTACAATACAGCCAAGCTCCTGACGCCAAAAGTCCTTCTTGCGGCGGAAGATGCGCCATAGAGAGAATTGCCCGCCTCCGGCGGGTCTTGTGGCCGTGTCGCAGAGCGATGCGGCTTTTTTGCCGCGAAAATCCATCCGGGAGGTATCACATGGAAACAAGAGTCGCCCTCATCGGCATCATTGTGGAGAAGGAATCATCGGTGGCCCAGCTGAACGAGCTGCTGCACCAGTACGGCCACTACATCATCGGCCGCATGGGCCTGCCCTACCGGGAAAAGGGCGTGAACATCATCTCCGTGGTGCTGGACGCGCCCCAGGACGCTATTTCCGCTCTCAGCGGCAAGATCGGCCGGCTGGAGGGAGTCAGCGCCAAGACCCAGTATTCCCATGTCATCACCCCCGCAGAAAACTGAAACAAAGGAAAGGAGTCCCACTATGAAAAAGATCACTTCCCTGCTCCTGGCCCTGGTCATGGCATTGAGCCTGGCCGCCTGCGCCGTGCAGCCCCGCCAGGAGGACTATCAGTCTGTGAACATTCGCTTAGGCGGCCTGAAGGGTCCCACCTCCATGGGTATGGCCAAGCTGCTGGATGACGCCGAAAACGGCCTCACCGCCAACACCTATGAGTTCACCATGGCCGCCTCCGCCAACGAGCTGACCCCGAAGCTCATCCAGGGCGAGCTGGACATCCTGGCCGTGCCCGCCAATGTGGGGGCCATTCTCTATAACCAGACCCAAGGCCAGGTGGAGCTTGTTGCCGCCAGCACCCTGGGCGTGCTGTACATTGTGGAAAAGGGCGGCCAGACCGTGACAGATGTGAAGTCTCTGGCCGGCAAGACCATTTATGCCACCGGCAAGGGCGCCACCCCTGAATACGCCTTGACCTATCTGCTGGCGCAGAACGACCTGACCCTGGGGAAGGACGTCACCGTGGAGTGGAAGAGTGAGCCCACGGAGATCGTAGCCCTTATGGCCCAGGAGGATCATGCCATTGCCATGCTGCCCCAGCCCTTCGTCACCGTGGCCCAGGGCCAGCTGGAGGGCCTGCAGGTGGCTATGGACCTGTCCGCCCAGTGGGATAAGCTGGGCGTTGACAGCCGCCTGGTCACAGCGGGCCTGCTGGTGCGCAAGGCCTTTGCCGACGAGCATCCCGAGGCTGTGGCTAAGTTCCTGGAGGAGTACGCCGCCAGCACCGACTACGCCAATACCCACGCCGCCGAGACCGCCGTTTTAGTGGAGAAACTGGGCATCGTGAAGGCCGCTGTGGCAGAGAAGGCCCTGCCCGGGTGCAACCTGGTGTGCATCACCGGCCAGGAGATGAAGACCGCAGTAAGCGGCTACCTGCAGACCCTGTATGACCTGAAGCCCGAGGCTGTAGGCGGCGCCATGCCCACGGACGGCTTCTATTGGCTGGGCGCATGAATCGGGAACGCTGGCAGCAGCTCTTAGCTGCGGCGCTGGCCCTGGCCGTGTGGCAGGGGGCGGCCATGCTGGTCCACGCCCCCATCCTGCTGCCCTCACCCCTCCGGGTGGCGGACCGGCTGGGTGCGCTGCTGGTCACGTTGGATTTTTGGAGCACCGTCGGCTTTAGCCTGCTGCGTATTGCCGGAGGCTTTCTGCTGGCGTTGGCGGCGGCCACGGTGCTGGCTTTCGGGGCAGGCCGGTTTTCCATGCTGGAAATTTTGCTTCGGCCCTATGTGCTGGCCATTAAGTCCGTGCCGGTGGCATCGTTCATTATTCTGGCGCTCATATGGCTGCGAACCTCTCAGCTGTCGCTGTTTATCTCGTTTCTTATGGTGTTCCCGGTGCTGTACACCAACGTGCTGACAGGTATCCGCGGCGCAGACGGGCAGCTATTGGAGATGGCGCGGGTGTTCCGAGTCCCCTGGAAACGACGTGTGCGGATGATCTACCTGCCGGCGGTGGAGCCGTTTTTGCTGGCAGGCTGCGCCACATCCCTGGGCATGAGCTGGAAGGCCGGGGTGGCGGCGGAGGTTATCGGCGTGGTGAGCGGCTCCCTGGGCGAGCGGCTGTATGATGCGAAAATCTACCTGATGACTGCGGACCTGCTGGCCTGGACAGTGGTTATTGTGGCCCTGAGTGCCGGGTTTGAAAAGCTGGTTTTGTGGCTGCTGCGGCATATTCTTCGCCGGATAGGAGGTGCGCCGGCATGAAAATTCAGCATCTGTGCAAATCCTTTGACGGCAGGGTGGTTTTGGATCATGTGTCTCTGACTTTGGAGAGCGGTGGGACGGCCTGCCTTATGGCCCCCTCTGGCCGGGGCAAGACCACCCTGCTGCGATGCATCGCCGGATTGGAGCGGCCCGACAGCGGCCAAATTACGGACCTTCCGGAGCGGATAGGTTATGTGTTTCAGGAGGACCGTCTGTGCGACGGATTTTCCGCAGTGGACAATATCCGCCTGGTCACGGGCCGGGCCATGGATGAGGGCGAGATTTGCCGACACTTGAAAGAGCTGGGCCTGGCGGACAGCCTGGGTCAGCCGGTCCGGGAGCTCTCCGGCGGCATGCGGCGGCGAGTGTCCATCGGCAGGGCGGTGTGCTTTGGCGCCGGGCTTCTGCTGCTGGACGAGCCCTTCAATGGCCTGGATGACGCAACTCGACAGCAGACGGCGGACTACATCCTGCGGCATCGGAGCGGAGCCGCCATTCTATGCGTGACCCACGACCGTGAGGATGCCGCCGCCCTGGGCGGCGCGGAGATCATGGCATTTTGATCTGTGGCTTTTAGCGATAAAGAGCCCTCCGGGAGCGCATTTTGCGCTCTCCCGGAGGGCTTTCATTTTTGCATAGCATGAGGCTGTTTAATAGGTGCGTGGGAGCAGCGCAATGTGGGTGCCCACATTGTATAGAAAATTGTTTTGCAGCTTTACTCCAGCGGCTCGCCCAGGGATTCCAGGCGGTCAATAATCTCGTCAGCCAAATCCTCCAGGGCTTCATGCTCCTCCGCCCAATCCACAAATTCCTCGCTGGTCTCATCCTCCGGCTCGTCCTCGTTCAGGGTCTCCAGCTCGCAGCGGACGTCACTCAAATATGCCCGGAGCTCCTCCGAATCCATGGCGGCCGGGTCCCGATACAGATCCATATTCATCCCCTCCTTGTGTTTCTTTTCCCCGATTTTGCCATATTCGCAGCGAAAATGCAAGCCCTCTGTATTGCCGTAGGCATCGCAGCCGGCATGCAGCCTATTCTCGGCTATACTATGGCAGCGGACAATTTAAACGAGTCAGGAAGGCATGGGCGAGCTCATGGACACCCTAAAAATCGTCAATGAGAAAGCCTATAACAGCGACCTAAAAAACTAACCTAATGTGCTACTACTAACACGTTACTAACAACGTCATTTTTGGCAAAAATAAAAAAGTCCGGAAATCCTTGAGATTCCTGGACTTTTTTGGTGGACCCTGCTGGACTCGAACCAGTGACCTCCTGCGTGTGAAGATACGATGCGCGCCGGAAAGCGTTGCTCCGCAACACTTTCCGGCGCTTTTGCGTGCTTTCGGCTCGGTGGGCGATCCACTGTGTCCGCCTGTATCCACCTGCTTTTTTCCGCGTTTGGGTCACGGTTTGGGTCAGAAGATGTATTGTCAAAATTATCATTGCGGCATTCACTACAATAGTCATATTCAACTATGCGGTAATATACCCAGTTCTTTTTAGCCTCTTTATAGCCTCATCGATGCGGGTCTCTGAATACTTTTCGCCTTTAATCTTAATCACACCCTGTTTCACCGCAGAAACATCTTTTGCTTTTAGATAGACGTAAAGCGCTGTAGCAAGCAATTCAAGTTCGCTAGGACTATCTTTAGAGAATTCGTCCACCACACTGTTTATTTTGTCATCGTTGAATCCGCCCGCGTAGTCTATGTCTACAACAGAAATCAGATGTTCCATCGGAGTATATTCAATTTTCAGTATGTCCTCATCGCAAAGCTCACGTACCGCAAAATCCAAATCGGCGCTGTATGGGCCATAAAAATGAATTCCATAATCGCAGCCGAGTTCAATATGTTTTGCTTCAATTAGGAAAACAATTTTTTGGAGTGTCTTCTTACAAGGGGCAGATCCACTATTGGTTATTCTGCCGACAATATTCACAATTGCTTTACTGTTGACCATTTTCTCCTCCTGTATCTGCTACACTTACAAATCTTGATACTCCTTGATCTTCGTTATAACTTCAGGAGCAATCTCTTTTTCCGCATATATTCGACTAATGCTTATAGGGTGAACAATAGATTCCAAAATAATAGATTCTTCCATAATATTTTTAATAGCACCCGTTTTTTCATCAATAATCACAATCCCTTTCCCGCTATCGTCATGCGGTTCCAGCAAAAACGGCGTAAGCTTGTGTGCAGCTTTATCCACATTGTCAAGCAGGACGCTGTCACCATATTCGGATCTCAAAAGGCTAAATATTAGACGAGCATTTTTCTTTTCTGATTTCTCGGCATGAGCTTTTGACTCATGTACGCATGTCATTATTTTACGGGATTTAAAGGCCAACACAGCAGGATCTTCTGACTCCGAAAACAGATGCAAAACTTGAACATCGTCCCATTTAAGACACCTGTTCAAGGCGCGTTTCTCTAAGCCCATGCTCTTTACACAGATATGCCGTATCTCGATAAACAACGATTGCGCAAATCAAATAAATTCTCTGCATCTTGGCAATGTATCCGATCACATTTGTATAACCCATCAGGGCGCAGCGATGAATGCTATACAAGTACGCCTGCATTCCCGCACTGTAGCAATCATCATAACACCCTTGCCCCGGATAGATGCGGCATCGACGCAATGCCCGCCGGAGCTGTTTGTCTTGAGAATCATCAAACGGAAACCGGAGCAAAAGTGCCTCGACCTTCTCCGGGCATGTTTTGCTCACTCGCTCCATAGAACGATAGCTGTATTCGTTGATGGTCTTTTCGTAGTAACTGTATGGGCGCTTCTGTCGTTTCGGCTCCACCGTCATGATCACTGTCTCTCTTTCGTATCCGCGTTGGTCGTCGAATTCTCTTATTTTTAAGTATATACTCTATACAGGGGTAATTGCAAGCAATCCACCTTTCAAAAGCAACAACATCGTAAGCAAAATCAGGTTAAAGGTCTGTGCTAATACATGAACCAACTAAACTCTGTACACATTTACTAACTTCTTGCCTACCGCATCAAAATGTGCTATTATAAAATACAACGCTGTTGTGTGTTGTAAACTTCGGCGGCGTAGATACGAGAACGAATGCCCTGCCGAAAGGCAGGGCATTTTTTCCGCGGCAATTTTGACCAGTATAATTGGGGGTGATTCTATGAAGAAGTCACTAATCAGGTGGTCGTTGGTGGTAATATTAGCACTGTTGGCTGTTATTGGCGGCCCTATCATAATAAACGAGTGCTATTATTGCCAATTGAATGTGGCATGCAAAAAACAACGTAAAGCATACACGAACTGGCAAGTAAAATGCAGTGTACTAAGATTGGATGGTGCAGTACGATGAGTATTACAGTTAGAGATTGCTTGAAACTGCCGTCTTTGCGGAATGCGGAGGTACTGGCAGGACACGCAGGGTTAGACCAATACGTTTCTACCGTATCCGTGCTGGAGTATGCCAAAACGTTTGCTATGGCCAACCCCCTCTTTTTGGGGAACGAGATTATTCTGACTGCGTTTATTTCAATCAAAGATGATGTGGACGCGCAATGCGAGGCCATTCGCAGGCTCCATGCGGTGGGCGAGGCGGCCATCGTTCTTTACTATGTGGACTACTACATGGAAAATGTAGACCAAAAGCTCGTTCAGGTTGCAAACGATCTGGATTTTCCACTCATTGTTATGCCCCGCAACGACTACTCGCTGCGTTATAGCGATGTTATCACTGAGGTCCTGATGCACATCTTCCGAGATCAGCAGAATGAGACCCGCTTTGCCACCCAACTGCTGCGGCAGATTTCCATGATGCGAGAGCAGCAGCGCAGTATCAGCGGCATCCTGCGGCTGCTAAGCGACCGATGCCAATATACATTTTTGTTGGTTGACGAAGACGGAAGGGATTGTGGCTTTGCGCCTTGGCCGATGTCTATAGATGAAGGGTTCCGTAACAGCGTGTACGACCACATAGACGAGTCTGATGATTTTCCCATCACCTTCCTTTGGAAAGACTGCAGTTATGTAATATGCAAAAACTCTTTTGCTACGAAAACGAAAAGCCGCTTCACTTTATTCTCTATCATGGCTGCGGGGACGGCCGAGGACACAAAGATCTTGCAGGCATCGGAGGTGCTGCAGTCATCATACGACATCTGGGATGACGATCTGCGGAAAAAAACGCAGGATGATCTTGTTCGTATGGTTCTGGTCGAGCCCACCGAGGAAGTATATCGGTTTGCAAATTCAATGCGTTTGGATCTCCATCCGCTGCGTATCATGTGGGTCATCTGCCCTTCGCCGGCAGAAAAGTATACCTATGGCAGTGCGGATAGGGCAACTATCAAATACGAAATCAAAAAGTATCTGCAAGCAAACAGAAAAACAGGAATCGTTGACACCTTCGACAACAGCGTGGTGGCTTTCATGAATGACGACAAGTATTTGGAATTTGACAAGGACCTATGTGAAAGCCTCACAAAATATCTGCAGGAGCAATACCCGGGAATGATATTGACCTGGTGCGGTGCCCTGGACTCTATTACCGACGCAAAGAGAGCGTATCTACTCTTAGAAGAATACTTCCCCACAGCCTGCGCTATCTACGCGCATAAAACGGTGCTTACGCAACGAGAGCTCAGCTTTGCCGGAAATTGCCATGACACCCTTCACGGGGCAACGGTTCTGCCGGAAAAATATCGCCTTATCCTTAAACCGTTGCAGGGACGCGACGAAAAGACGGCAATTGATACATTGTCCGCCTATTTGATCGATGCAGACAAAAATATTGCAGCAGCTGCGAAGTATCTGCATGTTCACGAAAGTACGGTGAAATATCGGTTAAACAATATCAAGCGAAAACTGGGATACGATATTGCTGAAATGCCGGGAGTGTACTCACTATACAAAGCATTAGCATTGAATCGGCTGCTTCATACTCGCAATAATATAAAATACTGATAAATAGTTCCATGTCGTGAAACCTTCACGGCATGGAACTTTAAATGTTTTCGATTATTTTTGGCACAAAAAACTGTCGGAAAAGGCAAATACAAACGGGAGCGAAAGTCGTATACTTTAGATACATTTTAATGAAAGGTGGCCTCGCAATGAAATCAAGTGCATTAGAGATTACTCTGAAAGAATTCATGGCAATCGCCGAGATCCCTCGTCCATCCCATCACGAGGAGAAAATCGGCGCGTATTTGGTGGAATGGGCCCAAAAGCATGGGCTCGCCGTGGAACAGGATGCTATTGGCGATGTTATTATCGACAAGCCGGCTGCGCCCGGTCATGAGCGCGCACCATTGGTGATTATTCAAGCACACATGGATATGGTTTGCGTAGCCGCTGAGGGCGTGCCTTTCGATCCTTTGAAGGATCCAATCAAAGTAATAAATGATGGGAAAACGCTTCGGGCGAAAGGAACAAGCCTGGGCGCAGACGATGGAATCGGCGTGGCTTTGGCCCTGTACCTGCTGCAGGACGAGTCGCTTGTGCACGGACCGCTGCGTGTCATTCTTACCGTAAATGAGGAGGACGGTATGTCGTCTATTGCCATGCCTGGCAAATATTTAGACGGTGCCTTTCTGATCAATTTGGACTGGGAATGGCTGGGTTCTCTTTGCAATTCAGCGGCTGGCGGCGACTTTCTCAGCTTTACGCGAAAAGCAGAGTGGACAGCACCATCTGCTGACGATCATGCTGTAAAAATTACGCTGAAGGGATTGCTGGGCGGACACTCCGGCGTTGGGATCAACCTTGGTCGGGCAAATGCGTTGGTATGTCTGGCCACAGCTCTAAGCAGAATAGCCGAGGCGGGGATCCCCATCAAAATCGCTGATTTCCACGGCGGTCAAGCGAAGAACGCTATCCCGGCACAGGCGGAAGCAGTTATTACAATCCCGGCAGGAAGTAAAGGCCAAGTGAAGGAACTCTTAAGCGCATATAAAAAGGATTTTGCGGCGACTTTTGGTGACATTGAACACAGTTATGCGTTGACTGTCAACGATGAAAAAGCCCCTTCACAGGTTTTACACCCCGAAATCGGCAGAGCCTTGATATCTCTTTTGAATACACTTCCCAACAACATTAACACAATGAGCCCCTTTGTAACGACTCTAACTGAGAGCTCCCAGAACTTGGGATTCCTCAAAATAGATGATCAGACGATCACATTGGAAGCGATGGAACGAAGCTGCGTGGCATACCGAGCAGAGGAGATGCTTCGCGCATCCCGTCTCATTGCAGAGGCGTTCGGCTTTACCTATACACAGGGGGATCATGTGCCGGCATGGGCGGTAAATCCTCACAGCGAATTGGTTCCGCTGGCTTGCGAGGTGTATTCCGAGTTGACAGGGCGGAATATGGTTGTTGAACCCGTACACGGCGGATTGGAGTGTGGTGCATTCTTTGAAAAGAACCCCGACTTGGATATGATCGCCATAGGTCCTTCTCTCACAGATGTCCATTCTCCCGATGAATCCTGCGACATAGAGAGTATACGCGTAACAGCAGAGCTTGTTATACGTATACTGGAAAAGCTGGCATAGCACAGTTCCTCTTCACCTTTCCCTATGCGGGCAAAAATGCGGCTCTCAAAATTGGGAGCCGCATTTTTGTGCAAGATTCACAACAGCATTCTCGTTTTCGGCTATACAGACAAATTGCGGGTCACTTTTTCCCCTCTACAGATGAAGAACTTTTTCACCACAAAAAGTACAATAAAAGCAGGGAGAACTTCTCTCAACAAAAAGAGAAATCACATGTAAGGAGGATGACACAATGGATCAAGAAAAACGAATCGCATATTTAGTGAAGAATGACTGGTCTACCGCACCTGTTCCCACAGAGTACCGGCGCAGTAATTACGGCGTTGTTGCCACATTGGTGGGACAAATCATCGCGCTGTCCGGCATTTACATCGGTGCCGGAATGGTAGGCGGCTTGACACTGACGCAGGCGTTTATCGCCACGGTCATTGGCTCTATCATTTTGGCAGTACTGGGCGGCTTTTTGAGTTGGGTCGGCACGAAGACCGGCGTTGGCCTGTCCATGCTGCTGAGAGAGTCTTTTGGTACGATCGGCTCCTACATCGTATCGTTAATGCTGCTGCTGGTAGCTGTGGGCTTCTTTGGCTACCAAGCCACCTTCTTCGGCGCAACAATTCACGCCATGTTTCCGGCCGGTGGCTGGATCACAAGCCAGACCGTTGCCGGCGTTTGGGGCGGTATTCTGATGATGACTACCGCCTTGATCGGCTATAAGGGCATTGAGTGGTTGTCCAACTGGGCAAGTCCACTTATTCTGGTCATGTGTGTGCTTTCCTGCATTTTGGCCATTGTCAAAATCGGCTCGTTGGAGGCTTTTAACGGCATCACCATCGGCTATACCGGCATGACCATTCCCACCGCTGTGGTGGCAGTTGTGGGCGGCTATGCTTTTGGTGCCTGTCTACAGCCGGATTTTTCACGAATGGGCAAAAGCCTAAAGGCATCTACATGGGGTTCCGTGGGTGGCTTTTTGATTGCCAATGTATTTATGACCATGGCCGGCTACATCACCTGCGCGGCCTGCGGAACGGGTGATGTGCCTACCGCACTGCTGCAGATCCTCGGCTACTGGGCGCTTTTGATACTGGTGTTCGCACAGTGGACCTCCAACGATGGCAACCTCTACTTTGGCACATTGGCACTGACCACGATCCTCCCCCGCGCCAACAAGCATATACTGACGGGTATTTTCGGTGTGGTGGGCATTGTTCTGAGCTCTTTGGGCATTACCAACTACTTCCTAACCTTTCTCGGCTATCTCGGCACGGCCATCCCTCCGGTGGCAGGTATCGTCATTGTGGATTACTTCATCATTCGTAAGGGCGAGTATCACTATGGCGAAGGCGTAAAGCACCACTTCTGCAATGTATTGGCCCTGATCGCATGGATCGCCGGGGGGGCGGTTGGCTTTACGGTGCATTGGGGCATTGCTGCCATCAATTCCATTGTAACCACGGCCGTGGTTTATCTGGTGCTCTCTTTAATCTTCAAAAACAGCGATAAGATCTACATCGGCCCGGATTATGTAGAGGATGAGGTCGGCAGTATTTCCCCTGTGAAGAAGGATGTTAGCGCATAAAGCCAACAACATGATTTTACATGGAGGGACAAACTATGAAAATCAAGAATATCATTCCGGTTACTGGACCGGTCATCACTCCTGAGATGATCAAGTACATTCGCAAGTACCTGTCACCCGACACGGAACTAAGTACTTCCCAGATCAAGGTTGGGACACCGTCTATTGAATGTGAGTATGACGAAGCTATGGCAGGCCCGGATGTACTTCGCCTATGCAAGGAAGCCGAAGCGGAGGGTTGTGATGGAATATTCATCAACTGCTTCGGTGACCCGGCTGTTAAAGCCGCACGCGAGTTAGTGAATATCCCCGTGTTTGGTGGCTTTGAACCCGCAATGCATCTCGCCCTGGGGCTGGCTGACAAAATCGCCATCATTTCCGTGATGAAAAATGTTCTGCCCATGATCGAAGGCGAGGTCGCGAAGTCTCACTTGGAGGGTCGAGTCTGTTGCGTCCGCAGCATCGACATTCCCGTGGAAGAACTGCAGCAACATGACCGTCTCGTAAAAGCGCTCATAGAGGAAGCCGTCAATGCGATCACCACGGACGGCGCACAGGCAGTGGCATTGGGCTGCACGGCCATGGTGGATGTTGCCGAAAACGTACAGGCTGGCCTGCTATTAAAGGGGTATGATATCCCGGTCATCGAGGCAGCGCAGGCAGCGGTTATGCTGCTGGAGCTGTCCGCCAAGATGGGCTTAAAGCAGAGCCGTATCACTTATATGCGGCCTCCCCAGCGGTAAACTGACTGAAAACCAATTTAAAATAGAAAGGAAGTATACATCATGGCTAAAACGTATCTGAATGAAGAGAACATGCGAGACATTATCTGGGGTGCTACGCTGATGGGCGGCGGAGGCGGAGGCTCCATTTCCAGCGGCATGATGCTGCTGGACTCCTATAAGAAGGATCACCCTGACGAAACTCTGAGCGTAGAAATGATCGATGCTGGTGATATGCCAGAGGGAACCTATGCCGCTGCCACAGCAGGTATGGGTGCCCCTGCTGCCATCGCTGGTGTGGACTTCTCCGCATGGGCCGCCAATGCCTTTGCAGTCCTGCGTGATTTGGCCGCCCGCGACGGAAAGACGCTCGGTTATAACTACCCCGTTGAGCTGGGAGGGTTTTCCACATTCTTTCCCCTGATGCTGTCTCTGAAGACGGGGCTTCCCACCGTCGATTGTGACGGTGCCGGACGTGCTGTCCCTGCACTGGAGACACTGCTCCTAAATGTCAATGACTGCCCCACATCTCCGTTGGGGCTGGCTAATGGCGACAATGATAAAATCATCATTGAGATGGATAATCCTCTGAATGCCCCTACCGCCGAGAAAATTGGTCGAAATATCAGTGCCGCGTTCGGCAATATGGTAGGTATTTCCGGTTGGCTCGTTAACAAGGAGGACATCGAAAACCGCATCTGCACCAAGACCATTTCTCTGAGCCAAAAAATAGGTGCGATCATGCGGCGGGGTGAGATGCCTATTGACAAGAGGTTTGAGGCACTATCCGAAATTCTGGGGATGGATGTCAAGATCATCTGCAAGGGTAAGGTCATGGACATCCAGACAAACACTCACGGAGGTTTTGACTATGGAACGATGACTGTCCGGGATGACCGCAAGGGCTATAACGAGGAAGAGTTCAGAATCACTTTCCAAAATGAGAACCTTGTGCTGAACCGCCTTGTTGATGGTGTGGCGAAGCCCCTGATGACGGTACCCGACCTCACCTGCTTCTACTGCATTGATCCTCATGGTCAGGGCGATGCCGAACCGGGAATGCCTCTGTCTAACGCGGACGCCCGCATCGGTATGGAGATTGCTATTGCGGTTATTAAGGTGGATCCCAAGTGGTTTGCCAACAAGACATCTCCCAACAAATGGTGGGATGTTTGGGCTGAGTGCATGAAGAATGCCGAGTATCCCGGCGGCTATCTCAGCTACGACGCTGTTGAGGCACGTCCCGACAAGGATTGATAAATTCCATACAGGCGGTTAGCATCCTTGATTTTCAAGGTTGACCGCCAACACTCTCCTTGCAGCAGCCTGCGAATATCGCAGGCTGCTGTCTTTTGTAAAGCACCCTCTATCAACTGAGCCTAACGGTCTGCCCTCTGTGGTCTTTATGACTCCTTCAGCCACCGCTGGAATTCCTCTGCGGTGATGCTACCTTCGTCACATCTCTTTTTCTGCTCTCTGGCCTGCTCGCTCCACGCGTAAAACTCGCTGTCGCTGATGCGCCCGGCCTTGATCCACGCAAAGCGGCGTTTGTACTCCCTGCGATAAACCTTGAACACCGGATCGTCCGCCTGCTTCAGCGTCCACTGCTGGAATGCACCCATCGCACGGCAGCTGGACTGGCCGTCGAGCGGCGTGCGGTCGCAGTACTCCGCGCTGACGCGGCCTGTCTGGGCGAAGTACCGCCCGCAGTTTTTGCAGCGACGCACGGTGATGCTGCGCTCCACGCAGGTCTGCAAAGAAAAGCTGATCATATCCGCCACGGTGTTCGCGTACAGCACCGGCGCGCAAGTATCGCCATCCACCGGCTCAAAGCGCGTGGTCAGCAGACGGAACGGAAACAACTCCGGGTCGCTGGGCTGGTCAGGCTGGTCAAAATGATAGTACCGCATGATTTGCCGGCTGGGCTCACGCCCGGCCTTGTCTATATCCAGTATCAGCTCGAAGAAACGCTGGATCTGCTTTTGGTACAGCGGCAGCTCCTCCGACAGTGACCGCAGCTCCTCCAACGCACAGGTTACTTTCCCCTCATTGTGCTTAAAACCTACAGAATGAAGATAGAACCACTTGGCATACAGCACGCGAAAGAAGCTGTGTGTATCCGCCAGCCCACCCAGCCTGACCATGGCGATGGTCACACGCTCACGGTCGAGGCTCTCCAAGTCATCGGAGATGCACCGCAGCGCGACGGCAACTTTCCCGGTGTCCAGTTCTGTGAAGGACAGCAGCGACTCCAAAAAGGGAAAGACCTTTCGCTGTGACGGCGCTCCCTGTGTACCGAAAGCGTCGCTCTCGATGACCTCATGCCTTCCGGGGAAATACATTTTACAGTACCACATAACGCCCTCCAAATTATAGACTAATTGTAAATAATGCTCGACAGCGTTGACAGATCATGCCGCCTCTGTTATGATAGGCTCAAGCTGAATGTCTAATCGATATTGCAATTAGTCTACATCATTCGCGCAACTATGTCAACAGGAATCGGAGGTATGTATTGAACTTGCAAAACAACAAACTGAAAAACTTCACACCGCTGCCCAATGAGATCTTCTCTCTGCATTTAAGCGCCGGTGAGCTGGCCACCTACGCTGTGTTGATGCGGCTGGAAGACCCGCGCACCTACAAGTGCTGGCCCAGCTACGAAACCATCGGTAAAGCCATCGGCAAAAGCAAGCGCTCCGTCAAACGCTATGTGGCTGGACTGGTAGAAAAGGGGCTCATCACCGTAGAGCCGACGTCGGTCATCATGCGGAACGGCCTGAAGAAAAACGGCAACCTGCGTTATCACATTCGCCCCATCCGCGAAGCGGTGGAGTGGCACACACAGCACCAGCTGTACCTCGCCGAAGCCGCCGCCGAGCGACAACGGGTGCAGCGGAGACTGTCGGCGCAAGCCGCAGAACCGCCGTGTTCGCCCCAGTGAGCCACTGTGTGGCCTCGCAGGGCGGAACAAGTGTCACAGGACGCTGGGAGTCGGGGAAAGCGGAGCATCGCGCCTTTGGCGCGATGGCAAGTTTCACGTTTGTGGTACGGTTTTCGGCCTCTGGCCGAAACCGCTCCCCAAACGCTGCATGCGGGCTAAGCCCACACCCCTTTTCATGGAGGAGCAACGTATGAAGAAAGAAGAATTTATCCGCATCCGCGTGGCGGGGTGGCAGAAGAAATACATCTCGCTGCAGGCGGAGAAGGCACACAAGTCTCTCAGTCAGTATGTGCGGGACGCGGCCATGGACAAGGATGTGACGGTCATCGACGGCGTGGATGACCTCATCTGCGAGCTGCGTCGGCAGGGCAACAACCTGAATCAGCTGGTCATCATGGCGCGGCAGGGTCATGTCGAGCTGGTCAACATGGAGCCGCTCATGGAGGTGTATGAAAACACATGGCAAACGTTAAATTCATTGCTGTCTCGCGTGGGCTGAGGGGCATCATCGACTATGTTACCAACCGGGGAAAGACGGTGGAGCAGCTTATCAGCGGCGTCAACTGTGTAGCGCGGACGGCGGTGCCGGAATTCGAGGCGGTGAAAAAGCAGTTCCGCAAAACGGAGGGCCGCGGCTACTACCACATCGTGCAGGCGTTCGCACCGGATGATCCGCTGGACTTTGCAACGGCGCACGAGCTGGGCGTGAAGTTGGCGGAGCATTTTAAGGGCTACCAGTGCATCGTGGTCACCCACATGAACACCGCCCACATCCATAATCATATCATCATGAACTCCGTCAATTTCGAGACGGGCATGAAATTCCATCAGTCCGCAAGGGAGATGCAGCAGGTCAAGGACTACTGCAGCCAACTCTGTCGGGAGTACGGCTTGTCCGTCACGGAGTCCAAGGCTGACCCGTTCCGCATCCCAACGTGGAAGAGGCGGCTGACGGATCATATCAAAGAGGCTATGGAGCAGAGCCGCACGCAGCAGGAGTTCGTTGCGTATATGAATGCCTATGGCTACGATGTGAAATGGGAGCCGCATCAGAAATACATCACCTACACCACCCCGGAGAACATCCGCTGCCGGGACAGCAAGCTGTTCGACCAGACGCTGAAGCGTGAGAATATGGAGCTGTACTTCCGACTGGGCGGTGCGGATTATCTGCAAGCCTGCCGGGAAATTGCCTATGACCATCGTGAGCCGACACCTACGCTGGAGGATACCGTCTGCGCCATGGCGGGTACGGTGGCTGCCATCTGCGCCCTCTGCGAGGACGAGAACAGCGAGGTCAGCGACCTTGCCCGTAAGCTGTATTACAGCAGCCTCTTGCTGCAGGAGCTGGTGGAGTGGTATCAGTCCCGCCGTCAGGAACAGGAAAATTACGAGGAAGAATATGGGCAGTATCACGGTTTCAACATGACCATGATGTAAGGAGGAGCGAATGAACGAATGTACCTATAAGAATTACGACGAGCTGCCCCTGATACTGAACGTCGTGCAGGTGGCGGCGGTGCTGGGTATCTCCCGCGCCGGAGCGTATGAGTTAGTCCACAGCGAGGGTTTCCCTGCACTGAAGATCGGCAGCCGCATCGTGGTGCCGAAGGACAAACTGCGGGAGTGGATCGACGCCAACACAGCGCAAAAATGGCCACGCTGTAACCAAAGAATACCCCCGCTGCGCAATTGATAACTTTCTCTTAACTCTGCCTATCTCCGATAGATATTAAGGTCGGTTTGTGGTATGTGTGTTGGCTACCAAAGAAAAGGAGTTGATACCATGCCAAAGAAACGAGCAAACGGTGAAGGCAACATCCGCAAGCGGAAGGACGGCCGCTGGGAGGGTCGCTACACCGCCGGCTGCAATCCCACCACCGGTAAACCCATCCACAAGAGTGTCCTCGCTAAAACCCAATCCGAAGCCAAGGAAAGGCTCAAGCAGGCCATCGCGGAGGCTGAAAAGCTGGACATGAGCCGTGCAAAATCCTACACGCTGGGCGCATGGATCAAGCTGTGGTACGAGGTCTACGCCGAGCCACGCCTACGGGAGAAAACCAAGCACTACTACCTCAACTACATCGACAACCACATCGTCCCGGAGCTGGGTAACACGCCGCTGGAGAAACTGACCACCATCCAGATCCAAAAGTTCTACAATGACCTGCAAAAATCCGGACGCATCCAGCGCTATACCCATATCAAGCTGAAAGATAAGGGTCTCAGCACCCGCGTGGTACGGGGCATCCACACGCTCCTGAACAACTGCCTGGAGCAGGCGGTAGCGGAGCGGCTGCTCCTCACCAATCCTGCCAAGGGCTGCCGCCTGCCAAAGCTGGAAAAGCGCGAGATGAAGATACTGCCGGAGGACAAGATCGGCCCGTATCTGGCTGAAGCAGAACGGCGCGGGCTGCTGGCGGCATTCTATCTGGAGCTGACCACCGGCCTGCGGCGAGGCGAGCTCCTCGCCCTGCTGTGGACGGACTTGGATGTGGAGAACATGACCATCTCCGTCAGCAAGCAGGTGAACCGTATCAGCGGTGAGCTGGTGGTCAGCCAACCCAAGACGCCCAACTCCATCCGCAAACTGGCCATCCCGCAGCGGGCGGTGGAGCTGCTGGTAGAGGAGCACGCAAAGCACCCACACAGTCCTTACCTGTTTGTGTCGCCCAAGACCGGCACCATGTTCGACCCGGACTCCTTCCGCCACACCCATGAGAAGATCCTGAAGGCCATCGGCGCGGAGCACATCAGATTTCACGATCTCAGACACACCTTCGCCACGCTGTCCCTCAAGTACGGCGTGGACGTCAAGACGCTGTCCGGTGCGCTGGGACACTATGACGCGGGCTTTACCCTCAGCACCTACACCCACGCCACGGAGGGGATGAAGCGCTCCGCTGCCGACACCATCGGCAGCGTCATCAGCCAGACCATGTAGCCCACAAAAAACAGTCGGAGAGGGACGGATGATGCCATCCGCCCCTCTCCGGTGCTTTCCTGACCTCTCGGCTTTTGGGTCAGCGTTTGGGTCACGCAAAAAAAACAAGTGCAATACACAATTATATAACCCCATAAACAAAAAAGTTCCTGATTTCTTACGAAATCAGGAACTTTTTGGTGGAGACTGCTGGACTCGAACCAGTGACCTCCTGCGTGTGAAGCAGGCGCTCTAACCAGCTGAGCTAAGCCTCCATATTCGGCAACCCGTTACGGATTGCCTTGTGGTGACCCGTACGGGACTCGAACCCATGTTACAGCCGTGAAAGGGCCGTGTCTTAACCACTTGACCAACGGGCCGTATTTTACTGAAAGGGGATTCCCCCGAGATGCCGCACATCTCAGGGGAATATGGTAGCGGCGACTGGATTTGAACCGGTGACACTGCGGGTATGAACCGCATGCTCTAGCCAACTGAGCTACGCCGCCATAAGTCAATCCCTGACAGGCAAGAGTTATGTTACCATATTCGGTGGGACTTGTCAATTATTTTTTTCAAAAAACCGGGGATTTTCCATTTGAATTCCGCTATGACTCGCCGGGATAGACACATCCTGCGCCGCCGCATCATAAATTGAAATATGGAAAGGAGAGGGACTAAGGGAAAGAGGTCTGTGCTGAAAAACTACGGATTTTTAGGCGTGCTGCCGCTGATCGTGTTCTCGGTGCTGTTCGGCTTTGCGGCCAACATGGCCGGAGGGCCGGAGACGGCGGTGGCCGGGCGTCATGCTGCGGCACATCACCAAGCCTGCTGTGGTGTCCCTGGGCACCTGCTCGTCGGTGATCACTATCCCTACCAAACAGACGAGATCGTCCGCGACGAGGATATGGCTGTGTTTGTCACCGTCATGGGTTGACTTGCCCCGGCGTATGTGCTACGATCACCCTGTAAGGAGGCGTTAACATTGCTTTTGATGTATATCCTTCTGCAGCCGGTTCTTCTCCTTTTGGATCTGGCGAAACGCCAGAAATAACCATCGCCCCGTATGGCTCACGCTGTGCGGGGCTTTTATTTGCCCCTGGTGTATATTCCTGGGGCTTTTCTGCTATATGCTTTATTTGCCATTTTAACGCCCCTGTAAGGCGATTTAATACCGGTATGGAGGAAGCAGGGCAGACCGGCATCAGCCGGGACATCTCGGAAATGGTGATTCCTTTGGGAGCCACCATGCACATGGTCGGCTCGTGCTTCAGCTGTGTGCTGAAGATGGCCTTTCCTATTTTAGTGGCCATCGGCAACCTGGTGGATCCCCCGGCCACTATGATTAACTCCTCCGGTGACTATGTGGCCTCGTTCATCGTCTCCCGCTTTGTGGACGGCAAAAATTGGCTGGAAAAGGCTATGGCCAAAGAGTAAAAGGAGCACGCTGCAAGTGCAGCGCGCTCCTTTTTTTGAATAAAATGGGGATTAATACATACCGCCCATGCCGCCCATATCGGGGGCGGGAGCTGCGGGAGCCGCGGGCTGGGGCTTATCGGCCACCAGGGACTCGGTGGTCAGCACCATGCCGGAGACGCTGGCGGCGTTCTCCAAAGCGGAGCGGGTCACCTTGGCGGGATCCACGATGCCGCTGGCGATCATGTCGCAGTACTCCTCCTTGTAGGCGTCAAAGCCGTAGCCGTTCTTGCCGGAGGAACGGACCTTCTCCAGGATCACGGAGCCATCCAGACCTGCGTTGGCTGCGATCTGACGGATAGGCTCCTCCAAAGCTTTGGCCACAATCTGCACGCCGGTCTTCTCATCGCCCTCCACCTGATCCAGCAGGGCAGTGACGGCGGGGATGGTGTTTACATAGATGGTGCCGCCGCCGGCCACGATACCCTCTTCCACGGCGGCCTTGGTGGCATTCAGAGCGTCCTCAATGCGGAGCTTCTTCTCCTTCATCTCCGTCTCGGTAGCAGCGCCCACCTTGATAACGGCCACGCCACCGGCCATCTTGGCCAGGCGCTCCTGGAGCTTCTCCTTGTCATAGTCGCTGGTGGTCATGCCGATCTGGCTGCGAATCTGGGCCACACGGTCGGCAATGGCCTGCTTGTCGCCGGCGCCGTCCACGATGATGGTATTCTCCTTGGTCACCTTCACCTGACGGGCACGACCCAGCATATCCACGGTGGCATCCTTCAGGGTCAGGCCCAGCTCCTCGCTGATGACCTGGCCGCCGGTGAGGATGGCAATATCCTGCAGCATTTCCTTGCGGCGGTCACCAAAGCCGGGGGCCTTCACGCACACCACATTCAGGGTGCCGCGCAGGCGGTTCACAATCAGGGTGCTCAGGGCCTCGCCCTCCACATCCTCGGCGATGATGAACAGCTTCTTGCCCGCCTGAACCAGCTGCTCCAGCAGGGGCAGAATCTCGGAGATAACGGAGATCTTCTTGTCGGTAATGAGGATGTAAGCGTCGTCGATAACGGCTTCCATCTTTTCGGTGTCGGTGACCATGTAGGGGGTGATATAGCCGCGGTCAAACATCATGCCCTCCACTACCTCGGAATAGGTCTCGGCGGTCTTGGACTCCTCAATGGTGATGACGCCATCGGCGCTGACCTTCTCCATGGCCTCGGCAATGAGCTTGCCGATAAAGGCGTCGCCGGAGGACACGGTACCCACACGGGCGATGTCATCGGAGCCGTTAACCTTTTGGCTCTGGGCGTGGATGGATGCCACGGCAGCGTCCACAGCCTTAGCCATGCCCTTCTTCATAACGATGGGATTGGCGCCGGCAGCCAGGTTCTTCAGGCCCTCCCGGACCATGGCCTGAGCCAGCAGGGTGGCGGTGGTGGTGCCATCGCCGGCCACATCGTTAGTCTTGGTGGAAACCTCCCGCACCAGCTGAGCGCCCATGTTCTCGAAGGGATCGTCCAGCTCGATCTCCTTGGCGATGGACACGCCGTCGTTGGTGATCAGCGGAGAGCCGAACTTCTTATCCAGCACCACATTGCGGCCCTTGGGGCCCAGGGTGACCTTTACGGTATCGGCCAGCTGATTGACGCCGGACTCCAGAGCCTTCCGGGCCTCGTCGCCGCGCTTGATAATTTTAGACATATTGATTGCCTCCTATATTGCAGATAATGATTTTATAAAGGAATGTCACTCCGAGGGAGCGAAGCGACCGCGGGAATCCGTAATACCCTTTGCATAAGGCCGAGGAGAACGGATTGCCACGACCAGTCTGCGGACTGGTCTCACAATGACAGTGCCAAAGTTTTATTCAACGATAGCCAAAATATCGCCCTGCTTCACAATGATGTACTCCACATCCTCCAGAGTGATCTTGGTGCCGGCGTATTTATCGGTGATGACCTTGTCACCGGGCTTCACGGTCATGGTCACGGGGTTGCCGTCCACCATGCCGCCGGGGCCAACGGCAATGACTTCCGCCACAGAGGGCTTCTCCTTGGCAGAGCCGGTGAGGATAATACCGCCCTTGGTGGTTTCCTCCGCCTCGGTCATTTTCAAAACCACGCGGTCAGAAAGCGGTGTCAGTTTCATAGTTGTTTTCCTCCTTATATCCTTTTTATTAAACAAATTCAGCGTTAGCACTCAAAACACAGGAGTGCTAACGCTGATTATAATACCACATTTATATCGTTTTTCAAGGGGTATTTTGGAAAATCACAAAAAATTCACATTTGCTCCACAGCGGGAGCGGCTTCCCGGGCGGTGGCATTGCAGGAGCAGCCATCGGGGCCGAAGAAATTCAGCTTTTTATCCGCCAGACGGATATGGACGTGGTCGGTGGTGACGCACTCGCCGTCCAGGCAGGTAACGATGTCCTTTTTCTCCGAGTCGATGACGATGTCCTTAGCGGTGGAGCAGTGGGCCAGATGGGGGAAGCGGTGGTACTCGCCCCTGGAGTAGGGGCCCACAAATTTCAGGAAGGTACTGCGGCTCACCTTATCCACCACCAGGGTATTCAGCACGCCGTCGTCCATCCGGGCCTCCGCCACGGGCATGAAGCCGCCGCCGTAATAGCGCCCGTTGCACACGGCCACCACGGCGTAGTCCTTCTCCACGGAAACGCCGTCCAGTGTCACGGTCCAGTGGGTGCCGATACCCTTAAAGAGAAAGTTCACCGCCAGAGACACGATGTAGCTGCTCTTGCCGTCCAGAATGGGGCTTTCACTGAACTTGTGGACATCCTTGGCCACCCTTGCGTCAATGCCGGAGCAGGCAATGGTCAGGGCGATACGGTCATTGACCTGGATGGCATCTATGGGAAACTGCGGCCCGTTCCACAGATTCTCCGCGTCCCGGAACTTCTCCATATCACTGCCGAAATTCTTGAGGAAGTCGTTGCCGGTGCCGATGGGGATGACGCTCATAGCGGCATTATCGTAGCCAATGATGCCGTTGGCCACCTCGTTTACGGTGCCATCGCCGCCGCAGGCGTAAAAGCGCAGCTCCTCGCCGGTCTGACAGAGTTTTTTGGCCAGCTCTGTTGCGTGGCCCTGACGCTTGGTGAGGATGCACTGCACATCCAGATCATGCCGGGTGCGCAGGGCATCAGCCATGTCGTAAATACGCTGGCGGCTATCAGACTTGCCGGCCGTGGGATTGATAATAAAAATATGTTTCATAAGACCCTCCGCTATGGAAAAGAATAAAAACACACGTGAGTTCATTATAGCAGGCACAAAGAAGAATTTGTGTACAAAGTGAAAACAAATTTCCCGGGCCTGTCTGCGGGGATTTTTAAATCCGCTGCAGGGGCGACCCTTGCGGGTAACCGGCTTGCAACTGGCTGGGGCAATCCGTTATTCTGCGCCTAAAACTCATACATTCCCGTACATAAACAGGTCACACTTGAGCATCCCATTATAGAGCTTGCGCTTCTTGTCTGCCGGTCGGCCGAAGGTGCGCTCAAACTCCGTATGGCTGCTGAGCACCAGGGTCCGCCAGCCGTCAGGCAGATGCTGCCAAACCCGGCCCAGCTCCCGGTACAGCGTCTCCGCCGCCGCCCGGTCCATGAGCCGCTCTCCGTAGGGCGGGTTGGTTACCAGCTGCCCGTATTGGCTATCCCGGCGGAAGTCTCTCATGTCCGCCACCTCAAAGCGGATGCAATCCTCCACCCCGGCCTTCATGGCGTTGCTCCGAGCGATTTCGATGGCCCGGGGATCGATATCCCCGCCCCAAATGTCGTACTTTCCGTGAAACTCCTTATCCATGGCCTCCTCCGCCGCATGGAGCCAGACCCTTTGGGACAGGAAGGCCCACCTTTGGGCGTCAAAGCTGCGGTCTAAGCCCGGAGCCCGGTTTTTGGCGATGAGGGCCGCCTCAATGGGGATGGTCCCGCTGCCGCAGAAGGGATCGCAGAAGGGATCCTGCCCCCGATAGCGAGACAGCAGCACCATGGCCGCCGCCAGTGTCTCCCGCAGGGGAGCCTCCACCCCTACGGCCCGGTAGCCCCGCTTGTAAAGCCCCTCCCCGGAGCTATCCAGCCCGATGACTACCTGATCCTTGAAAATGGAAAAGCGCACCTGGTATTTTACCCCCGTCTCAGGGAACTGCTCCAGGCCATACCGACTCTTCAGCCGCTCCACCATGGCCTTTTTCACAATGGATTGGCAGGCAGGGGCAGAATGGAGCTGGCTGGTAATGGAGTAGCCCTTCACCGGGAAGGCGCCGTCTCGGGGAATATAGTTCTCCCAGGGGATGGCCTTCACGCCCTGGAAAAGCTCCTCAAAGCTTCGGGCCGGGAATTCCCCCAGCACCAGCAGCACCCGGGCGCCGCAGCGGAGGTTTATGTTGAGCTTTGCGCAGTCGTCCGGTGTCCCGTCGCAAAAAATGCGCCCGTTCTCTACCCGGACATTTTTAAGGCCCAGTCTCTTTACCTCATCGCCTACCAATTTCTCCAGCCCCAGCAAACAGGGAATCATATAAGTTGCCATACAAGCGCTCCTCGAGATATTTTTCATTCTCCCCTCAGTATAGAATAGAAATCTCAAAAGTGCAAGAAAAAGAAGCTGCCGGCAAAGCGGCAGGATTTGCGATAACGGTAAGGAAGGGCATGTAGGGGGAAACCCAAGAAGGGTGTCCATCGCCACTGAAATCAATGGTTTCTGAAGCTTTTTCAAAGCTTCAAAAACTTAGGCGGCGGGAAAAACTTTTTCGCCCCGCTAAAAAACAGTGGTGTTCCACGCCGCTATCCTGTATAATAGAGGCAAATAAGCCGAGGGGCCAAAAGATCTCGCAGAGTTTGCGCCCGCAGGCTGTAAGCCTTTTGCCGAAAAAATCCGAAGGAATTTTCGACAGCATGAGGCGCAAATTCAAGTTGCGCGAAAAAAATCCTTGTAGGAAACTCAAGGTTGATAGACAAAGCCCCGTTTTTTTGATACTATGATACCACATAGAGGGGGGAAGGATATGGCTTTTGGAGAACGATTGCAGCTTTTGCGCCGCCGCAGCGGCCTGACCCAGGAACAGTTTGCCGAGCAGCTGCAGGTGTCGCGCCAGGCAGTGAGCAAGTGGGAGTCCGGCAAGGGCTATCCGGAGATGGAGAAGCTGCTGTTCATCTGCCGGCAGTATGGCGTAACCCTCAATGACCTGTTTGAGCAAGGGGAAAATGAACCCATTTCCCGGGAAATATCTCCGGCCATTCCACTGAAGGCGTCAGTCGCCGCCTTTGTAAGCAATCTCTCCCCCCGAAACAAGTGGCTGGCCGCCGGCATCCTGCTGGGCGTGGCGCTGCTGGCTGGCTTTATGGGATTGTGCCTGAAAGGAGGAAAAGCGGAAATGGAGATGGTCATTTGGATTGCCGCTATGGTGGTCTTCGGCGTGGTGGAGGCCGTTACGGTGGGGCTGGTGTCCATTTGGTTTGTTTTGGGCAGTGCGGCGGGGCTCATCGCCGCCATCTGCGAGGCCCCCATATGGCTGCAGGTGGTGCTGTTTTTTGCGGTGTCCATTGCGGCGCTGATAGCTACCCGCCCCCTGGTGCGCAAAATGATGGATAAGAACATCGTCCCCACCAATGCCGATGCCGTGCTGGGCAGGGAGGCCCGGGTCACAGAAGCTATTGACAACACGGTTCCCTCCGGAGCGGTGTATGTGGACGGCAAGACCTGGTCAGCCCGCAGCGAATCCGGCGAAACGCTGCCGGAGGGCACCCTGGTGCGCGCCGTGCGTATGGAGGGGGTAAAGCTGTTCGTGGAGCGGCTGCAATAAAAACAACATTTTATATTATTAAACAGGGAGGAAAAAACATGTTTGGAGACATCAATATCGGAACGGTTGCTTTGGCGATCCTGGTGGTGCTGATCCTGATCCTCATCGTCAGCAACATACAGATCGTCCAGCAATCCAAAGCCTATGTGGTGGAGCGGCTGGGCGCATTCCACGCCGTGTGGGGCGTGGGCCTGCACCTGAAGGTGCCATTCATTGAGCGCGTGGTAAAAAAGGTGAGCCTGAAGGAGCAGGTGGCGGATTTCGACCCCCAGCCCGTGATCACCAAGGACAATGTCACCATGCAGATCGACACCGTCATCTATTTCCAGATCACCGATCCCAAGCTCTACACCTATGGCGTGGAGTATCCCATGAGCGCCATTGAGAACCTCACCGCCACCACCCTGCGCAACATCATCGGTGAGCTGGAGCTGGACCAGAGCCTCACCAGCCGCGACACCATCAACGCCAAGATGCGCTCCATCCTGGACGAGGCCACGGATCCCTGGGGCATCAAGGTCAACCGTGTGGAGCTGAAGAACATCCTCCCGCCCCGGGAAATTCAAAATGCCATGGAAAAGCAGATGAAGGCCGAGCGTGAGCGCCGGGAGTCCATCCTCCAGGCCGAGGGCGAGAAGGCCAGCAAGATCCTGGTGGCTGAGGGCGAGAAGCAGTCCGCTATTTTGAAGGCGGACGCCCAGAAGCAGGCGCGCATCATGCAGGCCGAGGGCGAGGCCACGGCTATCCTGAAGGTGCAGCAGGCCATGGCGGATTCTCTGAAGCTGCTGAACGAGGCTGCCCCCAACGATCAGGTCATCAAGCTCAAGGCCCTGGAGGCCCTGGAGAAGGTGGCCGACGGCAAGGCTACCAAGCTCATTATCCCCAGCGAGATCCAGGGTCTGGCGGGCCTGGCTGCCAGCGCCAAGACCATCCTGTCCGATGATAAGCCGGAGGCGTAAGGCGCTATGGCCAAGAAAGAAACCGACCGCTTCGTGAAGGTGCTGGCGGAGAACGGATTCGTCACCTCCACGGAGATTTGGGTAGACACCCAGACAGGCGTGGAGTATTTGTACCACGCCAGCGGCAATTCCGGCGGCCTCACCGTCCTTGTGGACGCCGAGGGCAAGCCCCTGCTGCACCGCCGCACCCCGGATGCCCCGGAGTATAAATAATAGGGAGGAGAACACATGATCGTAACCACTACCCCCTCTGTGGAGGGCCGCCGTATCACGGAATATAAGGGCGTTGTTTTCGGTGAGGTCATCGCCGGCGTGAACTTTGTCAAGGACTTTGTGGCCGGGCTCAGCAACTTCTTCGGCGGCCGCTCCGGCACCTACGAGGAGGAGCTCATCAATGCCCGCCAGCAGGCCCTGGCCGAAATGGAGCAGCGGGCGGCCCAGCTGGACGCCGATGCCGTGGTGGGTGTGGACATTGACTATGAGGTCCTGGGCGCCGATAACGGCATGCTGATGGTCACCGCCAGCGGTACGGCCGTGCGTCTGGACTGATCCGCCCATATAAACCGCATCAAATTATGCGCACAGGCGGGGCAAAGCCCCGCCTGTGCGATTTTTCGCCGCCAAGCACCGCGATCCTTGTGCAATGTCATTGCCACAGCCAGTGCGCACACTGGCTGTGGCAATCCGTAATCTCCCAAAAATCAGCAGGTACGGCTTAACCGTACCTGCTGATTTTTTCGTATTTACCGGCCCGTCATGATATTCAAGATCACCCGGTCCGTCTCGTGCATGCCCTTGGAGGCTAAAACACCTACATTGCGGATAGTTTCCTCCACGTCCGCGCCCTCTATGCCATCGCCGGGCCGGAAGTTGTTGCCGCCCAGGTACATGTTGTATCCCAGGATGCCCGTACCCACGGCCATGGCGATTTTGCTGGCACAGCTGGCCTTGGCTCCGTCACAGATGCACCCGGAGATCATGGCCACGGCGTTGCAGATGGTGCGGCTGATGCCGTCGTAACCCGCGCCCCGGAGCCAGGCGATGCCACAGCCTGCTCCTACCCCGGCAGACACCGCGCCGCAGTAGGCGCTGAGCCGTCCGATACCGGTTTTTTGGTGAATAGTAATAAGGTCAGACAGGGCTACGGCTCTGAGGATATTCTCTTCACCTGCGCCCAAAAACAGGCCATACCGCCACACAGGCACCGAAGCAGTGATGCCCTGGTTGCCGCTGCCGGAGCAGATGACCACCGGCATCTCGCACCCGTTCATCCGTGCGTCGGACCCCGCCGCAGCCCAGGCCCGGGCCTCGGTCTCGATGCCGCTGCCTGTGGAGAGCAAGGTGGAGCCGATGTTGGCGCCCCAGTCACCCCGGAGCCCCTCGGCGGCAATGGCGCTGTTGCACGCCAGCTGCCGGCTGATGCAGGGCCGTATCCGTTCTATGTCCACGGTTTCTATAAAGGTAAGAATGTCTTTCACATTCAGGACGCTCTTGTCCTGGAGATTGGCCTCGGCAGAGGCGCTCTCGGGCTTTTCCAGCAGCACCCGGCCATCTTTTTCGATGTACACCAGGTTGGTGTGGTTGTTGGCCACCCGGGCCACGGCCTTGTGCCCACCCAGCCAGCCTGTGAGCCGGATGTCCAGCAGGCAGGGGGTCTCCGGACAGGTGACGGTGATGTCCGTGGCGTCCAAATATTCCTGGATATGCTTCGTGTCCTCCTCGGTGACCTTGGCCAGCACCTGCAGCTCTGCGTCGGCGTCCCCGGCCACGATGCCCACGGCGATGGCGGCCTCAATGCCCCGCCGTCCGCCGGTGTTGGGTACCACCACGGATTTCACATTTTTCAGGATGTTTCCGCTGATCTCGGCCAGCACTTTTTCCGGTTTACCGCCCAGCACCTCGCGCAGCTTTGCAGCACAATACGCAACGGCGATGGGCTCTGTACACCCGGTGGCCAGGCGAAGCTCCTCCGCCAAAATGGCGCAGTAGGCTTCCATTTTCCTTTCGTTCAACATTCTTACCGCACTCCTTAATGTTAATTTGTATAGAACCCCGGGCTTCCAGGGAAAAGGACAAAAGTCTCGCAGAGCTTACCGCCCGCAGGCGGCAAAAAATTCAAATCATTTTTCACCGTGACATGCGCGTGAAAAAAACTCTCAGGCTGCCGGTGTGGAATTTTGTCGCTTGCGGCAAAATGATGCCCGCAGCAGACTGTAAGCCCTTTGGCAGAAAATTCCGCAGGAATTTTTGCCGGGCATGTCAGCCGCCGATGTTTTCCGCAAACGGCAGGTCATCGCCTTCCACCCATTCCGCCACATCCACGATTTCAAACTCCGTAGGCGTTTTTCGGATCACCACCCGGACAATGCCCGCATTGATGACCATCCGCCGGCACATGGCGCAGCTGGTAGCATCGCCTAAAATTTCCCCGGTTTGGGCGTTTTTGCCCACCAGATACAGGGTGCCGCCCACCATGTCCCGCCGGGAGGCGGAGATGATGGCGTTGGCCTCGGCGTGGACGCTGCGGCACAGCTCATACCGCTCTCCCCGGGGCACCCGCAGTGCTTCCCTTGTGCAGTAGCCCATGTCTACGCAGTTGCGCCGGCCCCTGGGTGCGCCGTTGTAGCCGGTGGAGATGATTTCGTCGTTTTTCACAATGATAGCGCCGTAAATGCGCCGCAGGCAGGTGGCCCGCTCCAACACGGTCTGGGCAATGTCCAGATAATAATTCTCCTTGCTGATACGCTCCATACACACCTCCGTGGGATTTATAGCTTCATTATACTGTATTTTTTACCCCATTTCAAGAAAAAGGACGCCGCAGCAGCGGAGTCCTTTTTGCGAATTCAGAATCTGTCATCATGGTGGAAGGCTTCGTCCTCATCTGGGCTCCGCCCGGGCATCCGGCCTATGCCCTTTTCCGCCTTAATGGCCTCAAAGTAGCCCAGGTCAGTTTGCTGGATATAGGGGGTGATCCAAATGGAGAGAATGCCCGCTGTCAACACGCATAGGAGGCTCCAGCCCAAAAAGGTCACATCCAGCACAAAGAGATCCAGCTTGTAGCCCCTGGTTTGCTGCTTGCTCATGTTCAGCGCATCCATCACGCCCAGCTCCGGATTCTCACACAGGTTATACAGGGCAAAGCGGTAGCGGTAGGCGGCAATGATGCCGGGCACGATCAGCAGCATACTCCACAGGGCGATAAACACCGCCATCACCAGGTTCAGCAGCACGATCTTTCCCACGAAACCGAACCCGTCAAACAGGGAGGCGATGGGCATTTCCTCACCCCGGCGCACACCCTGGTGATACTGAATATACCCGGCGTCCAGCACGCAGCCCAGCAGCCAGACCAAGACGGACACGAACACTACCACCGGCGTAGGAAAGGCAGCGTGGTGAAAGAGGGATTGCACCTGAAACTGCATATCTCCGATCTGCACCCATGTACCGTCATCGGCGGACACATAGTTGTCTGCCAGACTCAGCGCAAATCGGATCACCAGATATAGCAGGGTCATCTGATACGCGGAGACCCGGGCTGACTTGGTAATGACCTTTGCGCCCCGCTTCAGTTCAATCCGATTCAGCATAAATTCATCTCCCACTGCAATGTATTATTTATAATGTGCATTAGGTCAGTTTACAAGGAACTACACGCAGACCACGAAACGAGGGCTGCTGACAACAAATAAAGGCTGAGTATCAAGCACCGGGAAAGTGCGAGATATTCAGCCTGTTTTGTTGTCAGGGGTTTCCAAAGGGGTTTGCCCCTTGGCACACGACTTTGCTCGCAAAGTGTAGTGTGTTATACGCTCTGTCGGCGTTGCCGTGAAAATGCCGTTGCCACCGGAGAGGGCAAGGGCATTTGAAGCGGCAGGAAAGCAGGGCTGTGATTGCGTGGCGTGGAGCCGCAAGCGCAGGACTGGTTTCATCAGCAGACAGGGCGTATATGAATGCCCCCGTCCCTCGTCCTACGCCGAACTATGGGACAAAGTGTCCCAGACGGATAGCCACACTTACGAAAAAGCAGACGGATTTTTCTCTCAAAATTGAAATGGGCGGGAAGCCATTTTAGGGCTTTCCCGCCTTGATT
>DPPB01000016.1 GCA_003539495.1 Oscillibacter sp.
TTTTCGGATTTGAATCTATGCCCGATTAACAACCGTCAGGGAATTGTAATTGATGGTGAAAGTTCAAAGGTTATTTGCAAAGACTAATTTGAAAATTCCCATTTATCAAGCCCTTTGAGAGAGGAGAAATCTTTTCTCAAAGGGCTTTTTCTATTTTTACGGATATTCGCAAACTACAAGAAAAAGCCAAAACTTCATATACTCTAATCACAGAGGAAGTGGAGGTTTTGATATGAGTAACAGTTTAGCGGCAGTACATCCAGAATTGATTGTCGAATGGTCGGATAGGAATTTACCGCTGACACCGGACAGCGTGACTTTCGGCTCGAATAAGAAAGTATGGTGGAAGAGAAGATAAAGCCAGATAGATATGAGGACGTGGGAGAGATTCTGCGTCCCAACGTCCGTGTGGGCTTGCTTTTATTCGGATATTCGTATATAATGTATCGTGTTGAGTATTATCCATGTGGAGGTGCGGTATGAACGGGATCAATGGCTATATCTCCATTCGGGAGGCGTCTTACCGTTGGGGCGTGTCAGAGCGGCGGGTCAACCAATACTGCGCCGAAGGGCGGATCCCCGGCGCGTCCCGGTTCGGGCGTTCATGGGCGATCCCGGAAAATGCGGAGAAACCGTCCGACCCGCGCTTTCAAGGACAGCACCGCGATTCCGGCAGGACAAGCACCTGACGGATACCCCTCTGCATGGGAAGCATCCGCAAAAAGGAGGTGAACGCTATGGCCTGCGACGAGAGCTTGTACCGCCAATATCTGAACGGCGACGACGAAGGGCTCAATGCCCTGATGAAAAAATACGGCGACCCCCTGACCCTGTATATCGACGGCTATCTGCACGACGTTCACGAGGCGGAGGAGCTGATGCTGGACGTTTTCGCCTATCTGTTCACCAAAAAGCCGAAGATACGGGACGGCGGCTTCAAGGCGTATCTCTATAAGGCGGCGCGGCACATGGCGCTGCGCCATAAGAGCAAACGGAAGCCCCTGTTCAGCCTCGATATGCTGACCGGCGAGCCGGACGGACGGCTGCTGGCGGAGGAGGTCATCCGGACGGAGGAGCGAAACCGCGTCCTGCATTTCTGTATGGGCGAAATGAACCCGGACTATCGGGAAGTCTTGTATCTTACCTATTTTGAAGGCATGAGCTACGCGCAGGCGGCGGAGGTCACGGGGAAAACGGTAAAACAGATCACCAATATGGTGTATCGTGGAAAAGAGAGCCTGCGAAGGCTGCTGGAACGGGAGGGAATCACAAATGCGGAGTCATGAGGAGCGCGTCGCGGAGACGAAGCGGCGCATCGCCAAAATGGAACGAGAGAAACGGCTGCGGCGTAATACGGTCACTATGGCTTCCGCCGTGGCGGCGTGCCTTGCGCTGCTTGTATGCGCGTCCCTCGCCATGCCCGGCATTGCCGCGCGGATACAGATCGGCGACTACTCCGGCTTTGAAACGGCGGCCAGCATGTATGGCGGCGGTGCGGCTTTGGGATACATCGTCATCGGGCTGCTGGCGTTTTTACTCGGCGTGTGCGTGACCGTTCTGTGCTTCCGGCTGCGTCAGATGAACCGTGAGGACGGGCAGGACAAGGAAAGCGAGGATGCGCATGGAGCTGATTGAGAACCTGCTGCAACTGCTGGTCACGTTTGTCGGCGCGGTGCTTTCGGGTATCGCCTACCGCAAAAGCCGCAGGCAGGCGTATTTCCTGCTGCTGTGCTTCTACGGCTGCTTTGCCCTCGGTGCGCTCTACTGGACGCTGTACCTGCTGCTGTTCGACACCACGCCGCGGGTCTTTTATGTGTCGGAGTTCGGCTGGGTGGCCAGCGTCATTTTCCTGCGCATTTTGCAAGCAACGCTCACCAGTCAGGACGAGCGCAGCTTCCGCTGCCGCAGGGCATGGCTCGCGCCTGCGTTCGGCGTGCCGCTACTGGCGTTCTACTGCACCTTCGGGGACATCCTCTCCAACCTGATCTGGTGCGGCATGATGATTTGGCTCTCCTTCTGCGCCATTCGAGGGCTTGCCTATGCGAAAACGCAGACGGGCACGGCGCGGAATATGCGGTACTTCCATATCGGCGTGCTGTGCTTTGCGTTCGCGGAGTATCTGCTCTGGACGGTGGGCTGTTTCTGGCCGGATACCTCACCGGCCAGCCCCACCTTCTGGTGCGATATGCTGCTGACGCTTACGATTCTGGGGCTGCTGCCCGCCACGAGAAAGGCGGTGGAAGCGTGACCTATATCGAAAATATCTTCCTCTGCATGGTGTCGCCACTGCTGGTGGCCGCTCTGTGCATGGGCAGGCGGCAGCTCCGCTTCTTCCTGTTTTGTATCGCCGGGATGGGGGTGTGCCTGCTTTCGGCCTACATCAACACCTTCCTCGCGGCGGTATGTCAGGCGGACGCCCTTGCCGCCACGGCGGAGATCGCGCCGGTGGTGGAGGAAATGATGAAGCTGCTGCCGCTGGTGTTCTATCTTCTGGTATTCGAGCCGGAGGGGGATAAAATCAAG
>DPPB01000040.1:0-581 GCA_003539495.1 Oscillibacter sp.
GGAAGCAGGGGGACGGATCGCCGCGGCCAGTCTGCGGACTCTCTGCGCAATAGTAAGGGCGAACGGCACAAAGCGGCGGCACCTGATTGGTGCCGCCGCTTCGGGGATAAGCTCCTATTTTTTTATTCTCTGCAGGGAACGTGCCAGATATCCCGGGCATAGTCCCGGATGGAGCGGTCCGCAGCGAACACGCCGCTGCGGGCAATGTTGTGCAGGCTGATCTGATTCCAGCGGGTGCGGTCACCGTAGGTCTCCATCATGCGGCGGCCGGCGTCACAGTAGGACACGAAATCCGCCAGGAGCAGGTACTGGTCCGCCGGGCAATCGCCGCCAAAGAGCAGGCGGCGGTAGATATCCTCGTAGCTGACCCCATCCCGGAAGCCGTCCCGGATGGAATCCAGCACCCGGCGCAGCACAGGATCCCTGTCATACAGCAGCTTGGGGTCATAATGCCGGGAGAGGGCGGCGGCCTCCTCCGCCTTCAGGCCAAACAGGAACATATTCTCGTCACCCAGCACCTGGTGCATTTCCACGTTGGCCCCGTCCAAGGTGCCGATAGTCACGGCGCCGTTCATCATGAA
>DPPB01000040.1:771-22626 GCA_003539495.1 Oscillibacter sp.
GTCACGGCGCCGTTCATCATGAACTTCATATTGCCGGTACCGCTGGCCTCCTTGCCGGCAGTGGAGATCTGCTGGGATACCTCGCTGGCGGGCATGAGCATCTCCGCCATGGAGACCCGATAGTTCTCCAGGAATACCACCTGCAGTCTATCCTTGCAAATGGGGTCGTGATCGATCTGATCGGCCACGGAGCCGATGAGGCGGATGATCCGCTTAGCCACGGCATAGCCCGGGGCGGCCTTTGCGCCAAAGAGGAAGGTCTGGGGGCGGAAATCCATATGGGGATCGTCCTGCAGGCGCTGATAGAGATAGAGAATGTGCAGCACATTCAGCAGCTGCCGCTTATACTCGTGCAGACGCTTGACTTGCGTATTGAACACGGCATCGGTATTGAGCACCACGCCCTGCTGACGCTTGGCCCAGTGGGCAAAGCGGTCCTTATTTCCCCGCTTGATCTCCGCCAGCTGCGCCAGCACCGCGGCATCGTCCGCGAAAGCATCCAGCTTGCTCAGGGCATCGGGATGCAGCAGGTAGTCATCGCCGCCGGTGAGGTCACAGATGAGGCTGTGGAGGCCGGGATTGATCTGACTAAGCCAGCGGCGGTGGTCCACGCCGTTGGTAACGTTGTGGAATTCCTCCGGGTGCATCTGATAGGCGTCCCGGAACACATCCCTGCGCAAAATCTCCGTATGCAGGGCGGATACACCGTTGACGCTCATGCCCCCGGCGATGCACAAATTTGCCATACGCACGCCGCCGTCCCACACGATGGCCAGCTTCTCCGTCTTGGCGGGATCGTGGTAGAAATCCTCCACCTGCTTTTGCCAGCGGTGGGCAATCTCCACGATGATCTGCCAGATACGGGGCAGAAGCGTTTCAAACAGGCTTTGGGGCCAGCACTCCAGCGCCTCGGCCAAAACCGTATGGTTGGTGTAGGCCACGCTGTTTTTGGTGATCTCCCACGCCTCGTCCCAGCCCATGCCCGCATCATCCATGAATATGCGCATCAGCTCCGGAATTACCAGCGTGGGGTGGGTGTCGTTGATCTGAATGACGTTTTTTTCATGGAAGTTCCGCAGGGTACCGTACACCTCCAGATGCTTGCGGGTGATGGATTGGATGGTGGCGGATACGAAGAAATACTGCTGCTTCAGGCGCAGAGATTTACCCTCATAGTGATTGTCCTCGGGATAGAGGACCTTGCTGATGGCATCAGCCATGGTGCGCTCCTCGCTGGCCTGGAGGTACTGGCCCCGGCTGAACAGCTGCATGTCCACGGGCTTTGGGCTGCGGGCCTGCCAAAGCCGCAGGGTATTGACATGGTCGGTCTTATAGCCGGCAATCTCCATATCACAGGGCACAGCCAGAACTCTTGTGTAGTCCTCGTGGACCACCATCAGCTGGCCGCCGTCCCACTTGGTACGAACGGTGCCGCCAAAGTGGACCTCCTCCGTCTCCTGGGGCCGAGGCAGCAGCCACGCGCCGCCGATGTCCTGCCAATCGTCAGGCAGCTCCACCTGCTGACCCTCCACGATCTTCTGCTTGAATATGCCCAGCTCGTAGCAGATGGAGTAGCCCGTGGCAGGGATATTCAGTGTGGTCATACTGTCCAGATAGCAGGCAGCCAGGCGGCCCAGGCCGCCGTTGCCGAGGCCGGCATCCGGCTCATGCTCAAACAGATCTGCCGCCTTGAAGCCCAGCTCCTCCACCGCCTGGGTAAGGGGTTGAGTCAGGCCCAGGTTATAGGCGTTTTTCATGAGGCTGCGGCCCATGAGAAACTCCAGGGACAGATAGTGCACCTGCCGGAGCTGGCGAGCGTCCGTATCCTCCCGGGTGGTAATGTTCCGCTCGGCCATGATGTCCCGCAGGACCATGGCGCAGGCCCGGAGCATATCCCCATCCCCTGCCTGCCGAGGGGTGCAGCCGCAGTTGATGCGCAGCTTCTGCGCAATGGCTTCTTTCAGTGTATCCTTGGTCATTTGTGTTTCACCTCGATGTGTCGGTAATATTCTCATACAGAGCCTCATAGGCCCCGGCGCTGACGTTCCAGCTGAAATCGTCGGTCATGCCGCACCTCTGCACCCGGCGGAAGCCGTGGAGGTCGCTCCGATACAGCTCAACCGCCTGGGAGATGACATACTGCATGTCAAAGGCGCTGTAATTGGCAAAGACAAAGCCGTTGCCGTCCTCCTGCCCCATCTGGCAGGAGCGGACGGTATCCGCCAGGCCGCCGGTCTGGCGGACAATAGGCACGGCGCCGTAGCGCATGGCGATCATCTGGGAAAGGCCGCAGGGCTCGGAGCGGGAGGGCATCAGAAACAGGTCGCTGCCGGCATAGATCCGGTGGGCCAGATCCTCGTTATACCCAATATAGGCGCAAAGCCGGCCCTTATAGCGGTTTTCGGCGTAGCGGAAGAAGCTCTCATACTGCTCCTCCCCGCTGCCCTGGAGCACCAGCTGGCAGCCGGTGCGCATGATATTGTCCAGACTCTCGCAGATGAGGTCGATGCCCTTGTGTCCCACCAGGCGGCTGACCATGGAAATAACAGGCACATCGCTCTGCACCTGCAATCCCAGCTCCTGCTGCAGGGCCTTCTTGCAGGTGGCCTTGCCCCGGAGGTTCCGGACACTGTAATGGGCCGGGAGTACCGGGTCCGTGGCCGGGTCGAATACGGCGGTATCAATACCGTTTACAATGCCGCTGAATTTCTCCCCGCAGCGCTGCACCACGGACTCCATCCCCTGGGCATAGGCGCTGAGGCAGAGCTGCCGGGCATAGGTGGGACTGACGGTGGTGACGGCGTCAGCGCAGAGCATCGCCCCCTTCATGAGGTTCACGCAGCCGTCCATCTCCAGGGTGCCGCCGTCATACCAGCCCCGATCCAGGCCGAATAGATCCGACACCGTATTCGCTCCGAACTTGCCCTGGTACTCAATATTATGAATAGTGAACACCGTGCGGATGCCCCGCAGGGCATCCCACCGGCCGGTGAGATCCTGACGGTACACCGGCACCAGGGCCGTCTGCCAATCGTTGCAGTGAATCACCTGCGGCATCTCGTCCAGCAAGGGCAGCAGATCCAGCACCGCCCGGGAGAAAAAGCCGAAGCGCTCGCCATCGTCCCCCTCGCCATAAAGCCGGCCCCGTGCAAAGTAATGCTCATTATCCACGAAATACCAGGTGACACCCCGGTACTCCAGGGAAAACAGCCCGCAGTACTCATGCCGCCACGACAGGTTCACATAGATAAACCTGTGGAAGGTCATCTGACGGCGCCACTGCTTAGAAATGGTGTCATACAGCGGCAGCATCACCGCCACATGGTGGCCCCGGGCCGCCAACGCCACCGGCAAACTCCCAGATACGTCCGCCAGGCCGCCTGTTTTACAGAAGGGGGCGGCCTCCCCCGTTACATACAGAATATTCACCTTACATTACACCTCCGCGCCTTTGCCCAGCACCAGGGGGTACTTCTCTGCCCCCTCCAGATGCACACCCGGGCCGATCCTTACCGCTTTATCCGCAATGACGCGGCGCACCACGGCACCCTTTTCCACCACGGTGTCCTTAAATAGAATACAGCCCTCCACAACAGCACCCTTTTCCACCCGAACATCCCGGCTGAGGATGGAACCCCGGACGCTGCCCTGAATGTCGCAGCCGTCATCCACCAGGGAGTTCACGCAGCCGCCCTGGGGATCCATATAGGTGGAGGCGGCGTCATTTTCTTTGGCATAGATGGGCCTGTCGGGGCAGAACAGATCCTGCCGCACAGCCGGGTCCAGCAGGCGCATGCTGCTGGCATAATACCCGGCCACATCGGTGATGTGGGCTGCAAACCCGTGAAAGGCATACCCCCGGATGTGCAGCTCCTTGGTCAGGCCCTGGAGGACGCAGCCCTGGAAGCTGTACTCATGGCGGCTGACGAATCGCTCCACCAGGGAGAGCAGCAGCTCTGTCCGCAGCAGGAAGATCTGTAGGCAGCGCAGGCCCTGGCGCTGCTCCTCCACCGCCTCCATCACCCGGCCGGTTTCATCCAGGTTCAGATACAGGCCGTCCCCTGTGGAGGGGGCACACACCACAGTGATGTCCGCACCGGCCTTTATATGCGACTCCAGCACCGCTTTCAGATCGATATTCAGGGCCACATCGCTGTCGGCCAGAAGCACATAGTCCTGCTGGATATGGCGCAGGTAATCCTTCACCACGTCCAATGCCTCCAGCTTGCCCCGGAAGCGGCCGTTGCCCCGGGCGCTGTTATAGGCGAACACCGGCAGCAGCGTCAGGCCGCCGAAGCTGCGGGAGAGATCCCAACTCTTGCCGCTGCGCAGGTGATCCATCATGCTCTGGCACTTGCCGTGCATGATGACGCCCACGTCCCGGATGCCGGCGTTGACCATGTCCGAGAGGATGAAGTCCACCATCCGGTATGAGCCGCCAAAGGGCACGGAGCCGTGAATACGTGGCTCCGTCAGCTCCCGCAGGCCGTTGCTTTTTTCATAGGAAAAGATGATGCCGTGTACTCCGTTCATACCTTAACCTCCTGTCCGTGGGTCTTATCCAACATAGCTCCGGCGGGGACCGTTTCCCCGGGGGTCACCTCCGTCTGTGGGCCCAGCACCGCCACGCCCCATTTATCGGGGTCGGCGGCAGTCTCCGGCCCGGCGCCTACATGGGAGCTCTCGCCCACCAAGCTGTTCTCGCCCAGGATGGCATATTCCACCCGGGCGCCTTTTTTCACCACCGCACCGGGCATAAGCACGGAGTAGGTGACTACGGCGCCCTCCTCCACCACGGTGTTGTAGCTGAGGACGGTGTTCTTCACCTCGCCCCGGATGTCGCAGCCCTTGGCCACGGCGCTATTGCCCACATCAGCCGTCTCGGCAAAGAAGGCCGGCGGGCAGGAGGGCGTGCGGCTGTAAATGGGCCAGCGCTTATCCAGCAGGTTCAGCCCCGAGCCCGGAGAGAGCATATCCATATTGGCATCCCACAGGGAGTCCAGAGTGCCCACGTCCTTCCAGTATCCCTCAAAGCGGTAGGCCACCATCTTCTCCCCGGCCTTCAGCATGGCGGGGATGACATTCTTGCCGAAATCATTGGCCGAGTCGGGGTCAGCATCGTCCTGCAGCAGGTAGGCCCGGAGCTTTTTCCAGGTGAAGATGTAAATGCCCATGGAGGCAAGATTACTCTTAGGCTGCTTGGGTTTTTCCTCAAAATCGGTGATGACGTCCGCTTCGTCCACATTCATAATGCCAAAGCGGCTGGCCTCCTGCCAGGGCACCTCCATCACAGAGATGGTGCAGTCGGCCCCGGTCTCCTTATGGCGGCGGAGCATCAGAGAGTAGTCCATCTTATAGATATGATCCCCGGAAAGCACCGCCACATACTCCGGATCATACAGATCTACAAATCCGATGTTCTGGCAGATGGCATTGGCCGTGCCCTTATACCAGGTGGCGCCGGTATTGCTTTGATAGGGGGGCAGGATATGTACGCCTCCGTTCATGCGGTCCAGCTCCCAGGGCTGGCCGCTGCCGATGTAGTTATTCAGCTCTAAGGGACGGTACTGGGTCAGCACACCCACGGTATCTATGCCGGAATTGGCACAGTTGGACAGAGGAAAGTCGATGATTCGGAATTTTCCCCCGAAGGGAACCGCCGGCTTGGCCATGTCCCCGGTGAGCACATAGAGTCGGCTGCCCTGACCCCCGGCCAGCAGCATGGCGATACATTCTTTTTTCACAGATGATTCGCTCCTTTCTTCCGGTTATACTTTCCAGCGCCCCGCAGATACACCGTACCCAGAGGCGGGATCCGAACAGCGATGGAGGTCTCGCGCCCGTGGGACGGAACAGCCTCCACCGGTATGGGTGTTTCATTGATGGCACCGCTGCCGCCCCATTGCAGGGCATCGGTGTTAAAAACCTCCTTGTATTCCGCCCTCTCCGGCACGCCGAAGCGGTAATTCTCCCGCAGCACCGGAGAGAAATTCACCGCGCACACAAGCTCCCGGCCCCGGCGATCCCGCCGGAGGAACACGATGACGTTGTTGTGGTTATCGTCCGGCACCAGCCAGGTAAAGCCGTCCCAATCCAGGTCGTTTTCCCACAGGGCCGGGGTCTTCCTGTAAAACCGGTTCAGCGCCCGGATGCACCCATGGGCGGCGGAGACCAGCGGATCCTGCAAAACGCCCCAATCCAGCTGTCCGGCAAAATCCCATTCCTTCCACTGAGGCAGCTCACCGCCCATGAATAGAAGCTTGCACCCCGGGTGGGCCAGCATATAGGCTAAAAAGCCCTTCACACCGGCCAGCTGCATTCTCTCGTCTCCGGGCATCTTGCCCCGGAGGGAGCCCTTCATATGCACCACCTCGTCATGGGAGATGGGCAGCACAAACCTCTCAGAAAAAGCGTACACCATGGAAAAAGTGACATCCTTATGATGGTATTGACGAAAATAGGGATCCATCTTCAGGTAGTGGCACAGGTCGTTCATCCAGCCCATGTTCCACTTCAGGTCAAAGCCCAGCCCCTCGTTCCCCGTCACATGGGGCCAGGCGGTGGACTCCTCCGCGATCATCAGCGCGCCGGGCCTTTCCCGGTGAACGGTGCGGCACAGCAGCTGTAAAAACTCTACCGCTTCCAGATTTTCCCTGCCGCCGTTTCGGTTGGGCCGCCACTGGCTGCGGCCGTAATCCAGGTACAGCATAGAGGCCACAGCGTCCACCCTGAGGCCGTCCATATGGTACTCCCGCAGCCACCACATGGCCGACGAGAGGAGGAAGCTGCGCACCTCGCCCTTTCCATAGTCAAAGACCCGGGTGCCCCAGCCCTCATGCTCCCATTTCAGGCTATCGCCGTATTCATACAGGCAGGTGCCGTCAAACTCCAGCAGGCCCTGCTCATCCTTGCAGAAATGGGCCGGCACCCAATCCAAAAACACCGCCAGGCCCGCCCGGTGGAGCCGATCCACCAGATACTTAAAATCCCGGGGGGTGCCATAGCGGGAGGTGGGGGCAAAATATCCCGTACACTGATAGCCCCAGGAATCATCCAGTGGGTACTCCGTCACAGGCATCAGCTCCACCGCCGTGTAGCCCATGTCCGACACATACTTGGCCAGCTCATCCGCCAGCTTTCGGTAGTTAAAGGGATTGCCGTCGGCGTAGCGCCGCCAGGAGCCCGGATGCACCTCGTAAATATTCAGGGGCCGGGTCAGCAGCGGCTTGTCAACAAGGCTCTTTTCCCATGCATCGTCCTGCCAATCATAGTCCAGAGGTGCCAGCTTACTGTCCGTCTCAGGGCGGGTGGCAGCGTGAAAGGCGTAGGGATCCGCTTTCCACACGATTCTCCCATCAGCCCGGGTCAGGCAGAACTTATAGCTGTCGTAATCCTTCGCCCCGGGGACAAAGCACTCCCACACGCCATCTGCGCACTGCATGGGAATCTGCTCCCAGCCGGAAAAGTCCCCGGCCAGACGCGCCGCCCGGGCGTGGGGCGCCCACAGCCGGAATCGGAAGCCGCCGCATTCGGGATGCGCCCCGAACCAATCCGCCGCGGCGCACCAGGTGCCGCCAAAAAAAGCCTCTTTATCCACCTGCGCCACCTCCTCATTCTCTCCATTCTATCATTCCGCCGGGACAGAGCCTGCCGAAACGAACGGAATCTGATTGCATTATTTTACCCTAATTCCCGCGCTCCGTCAAGAAACGTATACAGCGACGACTACCCCGGAAAGGGCAGCCGCCGCTGCATAATTCACTCCGATTGCTCCTGCTGCAGCGCAGCACCCATGCCGAAATCCTCGGCTACGCTGTCGCCGTCCCGCCGGAGCATCTGCTCCATCACACGGATATCGCTGTCCACATCCATGGCGTCGGATTGATAGAGCTGATCCAACTGCCGCTCAAAGCCCGCCACGATCTTATCCATTGTGTCGGCAATGCGCTGCTTAGCCTGCGACACATTCCCGCCGCTGACGCCGGCCTCCTCAAAGTCAGCATAGCTATCCAGCAGCTTTTGGGTGGTGGGCAGGTAGTAGTTGAGAAAGGTGGATGCCTTGGCTTTCTTGGCCGGTTCCTCCTCTACAATGCGGAAAATTTTACCCGCCAGATCCTCCAGCCGGTCAATCTTGGCGCTGATGGCGGGGTCAGCGATGCGGTCATTGGCCCGGCGGATATCCCGCAGCTGGCCGCTGTAGCCCTCCTCCGCCTCCGCCGGGGCGGGCTGTGCCTCCTTTTGGGCCTGCTCCAGGCCCTCGGCCGCCTCAAAGGTGCGCACCAAGACGCCCCGGCCCAGGTCCAGGTAGGCCTCCTTACCCCAAAAGCCCTTCTGCACCATCTGCTCCAGGTCGTTTTCCACCCGGCGGGCGGACACATTTGCAGCTGCAGCCAGCTGGGATATGGTCACCGTGGGCTTTTTCCCGGCGATGGCCTGATACTTGGCATAGCGGCGCAGACGGCGGCGCATCCAGTGGCTGCCCAGCAGCAGCCCCAGGCCCCCGGCGGTGATACCCATGGGCCAAAATGTGTACTCCAAAAACGCTCTCCAGTTGCCGTACTCCAGGAAGAACAGGTTATCCCCCAACGCGTTAAGCAGGATGATGGCGCCAATTACGGTCACCACAAGACCGATGTTCCGCAGTACATTCGCATTGCTGTCAGAGATCTTTGGGGTACGGGTGATGCTGCTCTTGCGCTTCCTGCTCTGAGCCGCGGAGTCGCTCTTTTTCTCCGCAGCGGCAGCTGTCACGGCATCCTCCGGCTCGGCTGTAATGATCGTCTGCTGTGCGCCGGCGCGGTTTTTCTTGCGCTTGCTGCTGTCGGAAAGCTTGGCAAAAAGCACGATAAGGCCCACTGGCCACGCAAAGGCAAACAGGAGGGCAATGACAATCCACGACCACAGCTCATTGTTATCCGGTTTTTTCGGCTGTCTGGCTTTTCTGCTCTCATCCATGAGTCGTTTCCTCCTGCTCCATATGACTAACTGTTGTTCGATACATTTATTTTACTCTTTTTCCCTCTCTGCGTCAAGAAACGGCTGACAATCTTTATGAGATTTGCAGGCAGCCGGGAAACCGGCCGCCTGTGCGTTGTTTGTCAAAAGGTCTCGCAGAGCTCACGTCCGCAGACGCGAAAAATTCAAATCATTTTTCACCGCCACATGTGCGTGGGGAAAAATCTCTCTCAGGCGAGAAGCAGCGGACTGCGATCCCTTTGGCAGAAAAATCGAAGATTTTTCGCCAGAGGTTTTTATTTCCCCCGGCGCGTATAGATCCGGGCCAGGCCGCCCTCGGCGGTCTCCCGATAGCGCTGGTTCATATCCAGGCCCGTGTAGTACATGCTTTTCAGCACCATATCGTAGCTGATATTCCGGGTGCCGGTGAGGAAGTAGGCAATATTGGCGGAGTTGATGGCCCGCATGGCGGCCACGGCGTTGCGCTCGATACACGGCACCTGCACCAGGCCGCAGATGGGATCGCAGGTAAGACCCAGATGATGCTCCAAAGACACCTCGGCGGCATACTCAATCTGATGGATATTATACCCGAATGCCTGGCAGGCAGCAGCCGCCGCCATGGAGCAGGCCACGCCTACCTCCGCCTGGCAGCCGCACTCCGCCCCGGATACCGAGGCGTTGCGCTTGGCCAACTCGCCGAACAGACCCGCCACACCCAAAGCGTGGGCAATGTCCATGTCGCTGAGCTTTCTCTTGTCCCGGAAATAGTACAGCACCGCCGGCAGCACCCCGCAGGAGCCGCAGGTGGGCGCCGTGACAATGGTGCCGTTGTCGGCATTCTGCTCGCTGACGGCATAGGCATAGGAGCAGACCTTCTGACACTCCACCAGCTCCGGGTGCTTGGTCTCCACAATATGGTCGTGCATGTATTTGGCCTTGCGCTGAATGTGCAGGCCGCCGGGCAGCTCCCCGGTGCGGGAGAGGCCCTCCTCCACGGAGGCGGCCATCACACGCCACACACCCATGAGATAGTCCCAGATCTCGGGTCCCTCGTTCATCTCAATATACTCTACCAAATCTACATACCTGTATTGGCAGAACTGCAGGATCTCAGCAAAGGAGTTCTCCATATAAATCTCCTCGCTCTCCATCTCCTGCTCCCGGCCCTCTATGACAATGTCGCCGCCGCCAATGCTATGCACCCGGATGCGGCCCAGCTCCTCCCCGCCCCGGAGGGCAATGAGGTCCATGGTGTTGGGGTGCTTTATATCCTCGGGCTCTCTCTCCGAGAAGATCACCTCTGCCGCCACGGGGGCAAGGGCCTCCCGTATGGCGCGGTCAGTGCCGTGGCCCCGGCCCGTCTTGGACAAAGAGCCATAGAGAATCGCCTGAAATTTATCTGCCTCCGAATGCTCCCCGCGGAAGATCACCGCCGCCCGGGCGGGGCCCATGGTGTGGGAGCTGGACGGTCCTGTACCAATTTTATAAATATCACGGATGGATTTCATAGCATTCACCCCTTCTTAGATTTTCAAGCGAATTATATCATAGCGGCCGAAAAAGGGCAACCCCGATCAAGCACCGAGCCCCAAACAAAAAAGCTGCGGCCCACCGGCGGGCCGCAACTTTACCATTATATTTTATAATGTATATAGCAGTTTTACATGAGGAAAATTGATTCCACTATATTGGGCTATTAAAAATACATTACTACCCTTTCCAAAAAAATGCAAGACAAAAAATTAACGAATTATATATAAATTTTTTGTTAACATTTACCCTTGATTCTGTTAAGATTCCGTACTATAATCCGAACGTGTTTCAAAGTGAGCTTTCTATGCGAGGGGATTATGGCGGCATAATTTTCCTCGCAGTAGACTTTTCTCCTGTTTTTTCAGCTGTATTGGTGCATTAAATGTAATTTGCAGTAATACAGCGATACTATATGATACGTGATAGGAGGCGGATTTATGCAGACCATGACACGGGCCGAAGCGGCAGATAAGCTGATAGACCGCTACGCCGGATATTTTGATATCTCCCCTGCCCAGGAGGAGCAGGCGCCCCTGGTGGCCACCTGCGATTTCCACGCCCATTCAGAAAAATATGTGCTCAGCCGAAAGGCAAAGCTCTGGGAGGCAGGCAGCCACGAATATGTGTACCTGTTTTCTGTGCCCCATCTGACGGAGGATATTTACAACTCCTGCCGGGACTATGCCTTGGAGCATGGCATGGCTAAGGTGGAGCCGGGTCCCACCCATATGTACAGCTACATCACCACGATGTTCCTGTGTGACAGCTGCGACAAGGCAGCAAAAAAAGCTCTGCGGAAATGCCGCATCTATAAGAGCTTCAAAATGGCCTTTTGGGGGTGGATGGATTTCCACTCGGGCCTGGCGGTGCTGGAGGAAGGAAAAGCATTTTCCAACGCCAGCGGAAAAAGTGCAGCACAGCTTTTGAATAAAACGCTGTTTTGTAAAGCAAAGAAACAACTGTTAGGAAAGGAGAAAACTTTATGAATGCTGCATTGTTTTTAATCATTGGCATTGTTGTGCTGGTCATAGGCTACATTTTCTATGGCGGCTGGCTTGCCAAGAAGTGGGGCATCGATAACAGCCGTGTTACCCCTGCTCATGAACTGGAAGACGGCAAGGACTATTGTCCCGCCAAGGGCCCCGTGCTGATGGGCCATCACTTCTCTTCTATCGCCGGCGCAGGCCCCATCAACGGCCCCATCCAGGCCGCTGTGTTCGGCTGGGTGCCCGTGATGCTGTGGGTGCTCATCGGCGGTATCTTCTTCGGTGGCGTGCATGACTTCGGTGCTCTGTTCGCTTCCATTCGTCACAAGGGCCAGTCTATCGGCGAGGTCATCGGCGATGCCATCGGCCCCAAGGCTAAGAAGCTGTTTATCATTTTCTCTTATCTGACCCTGATTCTGGTGGTGGCTGCCTTCGCATCCATCGTTGCCAACACCTTCAAGGCCACTTACACGGAGACCGGCGCCATTAACTATGAGGCGTCTGCCGCCAATGCTTCCACCGCCATCATCTCCATCATGTTCATTCTGATGGCCATCATCTTCGGCTTCTTCGTATACCGCCGCAACGCCAACCTGGGTGTTGCCACCATCATTGGTGTGATCGGTATCGCCGCTTGCATGTACATCGGCCTGAACTGGCATCCCATCTACCTGAGCTACACCGTGTGGATGATCATCGTTGGTCTGTACATCGGTATTGCTTCCGTTACCCCCGTGTGGATCCTGCTGCAGCCCCGTGACTACCTCAGTTCCTTCCTGCTGTATGGTATGATTATCCTGGCTGTTGTGGGCATCATCGGCTGCCACCCCACCGTGGATATGCCCGCCTTCACCGGCTTCAAGGATACCCTGGCTCCCAGCGGCACCTCCCTGGGTTATATGTTCCCCGCCCTGTTCGTGACCATCGCCTGCGGCGCTGTGTCCGGCTTCCACTCTCTGGTGGGCTCCGGCACCACTGCCAAGCAGCTGGATCAGGAAAAGGATGCCAAGCCCATCGCTTACGGCGGCATGCTCATCGAGTGCGCTCTGGCTCTGATCTCCGTGTGCGCTGTTGGCTACATCTGGGCCAAGTACTCCTCCGGCGAGACCGTGACCCCCACCGTGGTGTTTGCTACCGGCCTTGCCTCTATGTTCTCCGAGGTGTTCGGCAGCAGCTGCTACAACGTGGTGTACTCCATGCTGATCCTGGCTGTTTCCGCCTTCTGCCTGACCTCCGTGGATACCGCCACTCGTCTGGCCCGTTACATGTTCCAGGAGCTCTTTACTCCTGCCGGACAGGATGTCAAGAGCCTCACCGGCTGGCGTAAGGTCATCACCAACCCCTATGTGGCAACCGCTATCACTGTAGTGGCCGGCGTCGCCCTGGGCCTGACCGGCTATGCCAAGATCTGGGCTCTGTTCGGCGCTGCCAACCAGCTGCTGGCTGCCCTGGGCCTGCTGGCTGTGTGCTGCTGGCTGGGTAAGGTTGGCCGCAACAACAAGATGTTCTACTTCCCCATGTTCTTTATGCTGGTGGTAACTCTGACCTCTCTGGTCTTCACCATCAAGGCACAGGTTGCCGGTATCGTCGCCGGCGGCGAAGGCGTGGTGTGGTTCTACATCCGCGGCATCATCGGCGTGCTGCTGGTGATCCTGGCCATCGACCTGGTGGTCGAGGGCATCAAGGCTCTGTCTGCACAGAAGAAGCAGAAGGCTGCTGCCTGATTTATCGGATTCCCTTTCTATCCATTCTCCTCAAACTGCAAAGCGGGATGGCCCTTAGGCTATCCCGCTTTGTCGTATTTATCCGGCAGGCCGCCTCAGCCTGATTGTCTCTCCGGCCCTATACCCGCACAGGGCCTTTTGCATTATCTCCCGAAAATCCTGAGCTGCCGTAAAAAAACAGTTGACAAAGGCAGTTAGATATGTTAAACTCACATCAGTTAGAGGCGATTAACCCTCCTGCATTTTCCTTGTATGTCCGTAAAAAAGCGGCACAACCTGTCCACAAAGGAGGGAAGTCGGAATGTCCGATGAAATGATCGTTCGCCAGTGTGCACCAACCTTGGCAGGCATCAAAACGGGCAGCCTGTTTCCCTGCCCCTATGAGTCCCGCACACAGCTCATGGATGAGATTCGCGCCATGAACCACATGCTGGTGCCCAAGGGCCTGTGCATGCTTCCCGTCCGGTGTGAGGGCGGCAGCGCACTGCTGTATGTGTACCGCCCCGGCAGGCTGCAGCAGGATCTGCAGAATGACCTGGCCCAGCGGCTTCTGCAAAAGGCCGGGTATTCCCGGGGAGGCAGCGCGCTGTGCGTGTCCCAGCTGGTGCAGCGGTTGCGGCGGCAGGAGGATTTTCCTCACGAGGTAGGGCTGTTTCTCAGCTACCCGCCGGAGGATGTAGCGGGCTTCATCGCCAACAACGCCCGCCGGTGCAAATGCGCCGGCCTGTGGAAGGTCTACGGGGACGAAAAAAGAGCCCGCAGAATGTTTCACGCCTTTAAAGCCTGTACGGCAGACTACTGCCGCCATCTGCGCTCCGGGCGATCCCTGGAGGAGCTTGTGGTGGCTGTCTGAATAAAAACACGGAAAGGAGTTTTTTCCATGCTGCAATGGCTATCTTCCAACCTATCCACCATTGTCATTTCCCTTCTCTTACTTGCTGTAGTCTTTCTCATTGTTCGCTATCTGATCCGCCAGCACAAGCAGGGAAAACACTCCTGCGGCGGCAACTGCGGCGCCTGCGGAGGCTGCGCCCATTGCCACGGCAAGACCTGAAAACGGAAAACTGCGGAGCGAGCTGCTCCGCAGTTTTCTGCTTTTCACCCATCCAAACCGGTCATTGAATACCCGTCTGTGTCGTTTTAGCACTCACCGTATATGAGTGCTAAAATTCATATTCTGTTCACAGAAATTGCTGGATTTGTTCACACCTCCGGCATAGAATCATAATTGTTCCAAGGGGAACAGAAAAGATAAATCCAAACAGTTTATATAGGAGGTCTTTATCATGTTGAATCGCAATCATGCACTGAGCGTATTTGATCCGTTCCGTGAGATGGAGAAGATCGAGAAGCACTTCTTCGATGAGCCGTGGGGCAACTTCAGCCGGACCTTCGCCGACTCCTTCCGCACCGACGTCACCGATGAGGGCGACCACTTCAAGATCACGGCCGATCTGCCGGGCTTTGAAAAGGAGAACATCCACCTGGATCTGTATGACGATGCTCTGACCATTTCCGCCGAGCGTCATTCCGACCACGAGGACAAGGATAAGCGCGAAAAGTATCTGTGCTGCGAGCGCAGCTACGGCGCTTACAGCCGCACCTTCAATGTCACCGGCATTGATACTTCCGCCATCAAAGCCAAGTACGACAAGGGTGTGCTGGAGCTGATCCTGCCCAAGGCCGCCAAGGAGGAGAAATCCGCCAAGCGCTTGGAAATCGAGTGATCTCTCATTCACCCATTCAGATGAAAAGCCGCCGCAGGCAATGCCTGCGGCGGCTTTTTTATGCGGTCAGCCCTTTTTATGCTCAGCAAAGTAATCCCGAAGGATGGTCAGGCTTTCCTCCCGCAGCACGCCGGCTGTGACCTGCGGCTGCCAAAAGGAGTTTTCAAACACCATGGCCGAGCAGCTGCAGCCCCTGTTGCCCAGCAAGGTCTCCAAATCGTCATTGCTTGCGCCGTACACCAGCCGTCCAAGCTTCACCCAGACCATAGCCCCGCTGCACATAAAGCACGGCTCGCAGCTGGCGTACATGGTGTACTCCCGCAGGTCGGTGATGCCTGTCTGGGCGCAGAATTCTCGGATTAGGCCCGCCTCGCCATGAAATGTTGGATCGTGGCGGGTATAGATCTGATTCTCATTGGTAAAGATGATCTTCCCGTCCTTCACCAGTACTGCGCCAAAGGGCTCATTGCCGTGGGCCACAGCGGCAGCGGCCAGCTCAATGGCTTTTTTCATGAAATATTCGTCATTCATAGTGTTGTATCCCCCTTATATTTTCCCCAGCTCCGGAAACGGCGTCACGGGGCGCTGCACCCCACTGTGTGTCCCGATGATTTTCTCCATGCAGGCCACGTTATACCACCGCCCGAACTTATAGCCGCACCGGTGGTACAGACCCGCCTGCTCAAAGCCCAGATGCCGGTGAAAATCCAGGCTGTTACTTGTCAGGTATTCATCCTCCTTCTCCTCCGGGCAGGCCACTACAGCGTACATGTTCAAAACACCCATCTGTCCCAAGGCCTTCTCCAGGGCCTGGTAAAGGGCCCGGCCCATGCCGCACTTTGTCGCCCCCCTGCGCAGATAGATGGTGGTCTCGCAGCACCAATCATAGGCCGCCCGGGCGTAAAACGTCCCAGCATAGGCATAGCCCAGGATCCGGCCGTCCTGCCGCAGCACCAGGTAGGGAAAGCGGCTCAGGGTATTCTCGATCCGCCGGCGGAACTCCGCCGCCGTGGGGGTCTCGTACTCAAAGGTGATGGCCGTATTCTGCACATAGTAGTCATAGATGGCCACCAGCTCCTCGGCGTCCTCCGGCACTGCGCCTTCAATGGTAAAGGCACGGTTTTCTTTCATAGCTCTATCTCCTCCAGATCCTCCGGCACATAGAGCCTGCCATGAAAGAACTCGCGGCCTTCCCGAGTATACAGGGCTTTGCGGTCCCGGATATTTTTATCCTCCGTGTGGTACAGCACCAGGTTCTTCACCCCCATGGATTGGGCCAGGCGGCAGGCATCTGCCACGGTGGAGTGGTGTTTTTCATAGGGTCGGAACACATCCGCCTGGGAGGACAGGCAAAATGCCTCGTGCAGCAGCCAATCACTGCCCCGGACGTACCTCTCCTCGCAGTCGTGGTAGGGTTCATCTCCGCAGCAGGTAAGCCGTTTTCCCTCGCCCAATTCCATGGAAAAGCCAAACTGCCGGTCCTTGGTAGAGCCAATGTCGAAGAAGGTGACGGGCCTGCCCAGGATCCTTTGCTGCTCGCCGTCCTCCACGGCCACCAAATGCAGCCGCCGGCCTATAAACTGAGTCTGCTTTTCATGCAGGAGCTTGCCGGCCATATCCTCCAGCAGCCCGATGACCTCTCTATGGCCATAGATCACCGCATCGCCCTCATACTCGCCCCGGGCCATCCCCTGGCAGATGAGACGCATCATCCAGAGAATGCCTAAAATATGGTCCATATGCTTATGGGTGACGAAAACAGTGCGGATCTGCCGCCAATCTATATCCGCCTGCTTCAGCCGCAGCAAAAGGGTGTTTCCGCCGCCCCCGTCCACCAGGAAATACCGCCCGCCCTCCTGCAGGACAAAGCAGGTATTATAGCACGCCGTAACCACGGCGTTGCCGGTTCCCAGCATAGTAAGTTTCATGTTGTTTTCACTCCTTTTCTGCAGGGGTTTCCCACCGCCGTCATGGTGTAAGCGCCGCAAAAATGCAATTCCCCGCCGCTCTGCATTTATTCGCCGGAATCTCACCCGTCACAGTGCCTCGAAATGATATCTGGGCTGGCCAACACTTTTTCTGCCGTACTCGATGGCTTCCGCCGGGCAGTAGCAGATGCAGGCCATGCAGTGGGTGCAGCGGTCTCCCCAAACCGGCTTACCGACCCGCAGGGTGATGTTATTCATGGGACAGAGCTTGGCGCACCGGCCGCACCCGGTGCAGCCGTCCCCGACCCGGAAGGCCTTCGCCTTGACAAAGAACGAGTAGAACGCCGGATTCACCGGGCCGCTCATGAAGCGGTCATAGAGATTATTCCGGGTGGGGGCAAAGGCCCGCCCCGCCCGGACGGCGGCGATGGCCGCATCGATGGCCGGTTCGGCCCGGGCCACAATCTGCCGAGCTTCCTCCACCTCGGGTGCGTGAAACATGGCGATATAATTCTCCGGCATAACGATCTGCACCGTTCCCATGCAGGCCAGGCCCTTAGCCTGGCAAAGGGCCCGGTTATACCCGGCGGCGCTGCCAATCTCGCTGCCGCAGGTCATGACAAACCACACCCGCTTTGCTCCGGCCATCTGGGTCTTCAGCAGCCAGTCCCGCACCAGGCGGGGAATCCGCCATGCGTAGGTGGGTGTGACCACCACCAAATCCTCCCCGGTCTCCACCGGAGAGGTGTCCTCAGCCTTGATGCGCTCATTCAAATCCAGCAGCTGGTCGTCCAGCTCCGCCGCCATACGCTTTGCCACATGCCGGCTGTTGCCTGTGCCGGAAAAATACAGGATCATATGGTCCCCTCCTCTTATCCGTTGTTTGTCACTCATACATGGCCAGCACTTCCGCCGCATGGGCCCGCATTGCCTGGACCACATGGTCCGGGCCCACGATCCGTGCCAGACTGCCGAAGCCGCTGATCCACGCAAAAAACTGCGGGCTCACCTCCACCTGTGCGGTCACGGTGAAGCAGCTCTCCCCGTCCGGGATGAGCATCGCCTCCCGGCCCAGCCGGTCTAAAACGGCGCCCACCAGCTGGTTATCAAACCGCATCCGCACCCGCTCCTCCCGGCCGCTGAACATGCCAAAGACCTTTTTGGCATATTCCGCCATATCCAGGGCAGCGAAGCTCTCCTGGCCGTCCCGGGCCTCGTCCAGGATGCCGATGTCCAGCATCTTATCCACCCGGAAATGCTTAATTATACCGGCCTCGGAATCGTAGGCCACCAGGTAATAGTTCTCATCGTCCCAGGTAAGGGCGAAGGGGCTGACGACATAATAGCCGCCATCTCTGCGGAACCGGCGCTCCTTGCTGACCGTGTAGTCAAAATAGCGGAATCTGATCCTGCGGTCCCGGGCGATACCCGTATGGATCTCATCCACGTTGTAGTAGATGGACTCGTTCATGGTCTTGATGCGGTTTTTCACATAGACCTGCCGGGAGAGGAGCTGAGCCTCGTAAACGCTGGCCAGGCTCTCGATTTTGCGGATAAGGGCCAGTGTCTTTTTGTAGGTGATGAATTTAGAGGATTGGACGCTGTCCACCAGCAGCTTCAGCTCCGGCAGCTCAAATTCCCGGCTGCCCACATAGTAGCCGCTCTGCCGGCCGATCTTCACCTGGATGATATCCAGGCCAAAGCGGCGCAGAGCCTCTACGTCGTCATAGATGCTCTTGCGTTCAGCCGGGATCCCCTCCCCGCTGAGGAAATCTATTATCTGCTGCACCGTCACCGGGTGCGCCTCGTCAGAGCTGCGCAGCAAATAGCGCATAACATAGAGCAGCTTCAGCTTTTGGGATGACTCTCGCGGCATATGATCCCCCCTCCATTCCTTCTGCCGTTTATTATACCGCACGGCCGCTGCACTGTAAATATAAATTCAACCGGCCGGATAGGTCAAAAAGCCGGGCAGCCGGTGTTCGCTCCGGCTGTCCGGCTTTTCCGGGTGTGATTTCCCTCCCCGGTTCGGCGGAAAATCTGCCCGCTCACAGGGTCAGTCGCCCCCTCTCCATGCCGTCCACTGTGAAGGAAAACAGCGTTTCCTTGGGCACGGCGGCAAAATAACCGCTGCGCCGGTATACCTCGGCATAGTTCTTTTCGATGAGCTCCAGGGTGTTCTTCAGCTGCATCATGGCCGCCACCTCATGCTTGCAGCTCCCGCCGCAGAAGCATGAACAGGTCAGGCCGCTGACCTCGCCGCCGCAGTAAGTGAAGTTCACCTCATAGGCCCGGCTCCCCTCCACAATAGCCCGGCCCTTGGTCCCGTCCACACAGAGATACCGGACCATATCCTTCACAAAGTATGCAAGGCCCCGCTCCACCGCCGGGTTGGGCGCCTTCATTGCTTTCAGATCACTGAGGGGGAAGGAGGTCTCATCCTGCCCGCTGGCGTACTCGTCCTCGGGCTTGTCGGGGGCCATGAACCAGAGCGCCGCCTTTTCCGCAGGGATGGCCGCCCGGTCAAAGGTGACAAAGTGGGATCCGGCCACATAAAACTCCCCGTGGACCGCAGTATCCGCTACGGCGATGACACGTTTGTAATCGGCAAGCTTGATGCGGAAATTGTAGCTGATCTCCACCACCCGGCCGCGCACGCCCTCCAGCTTGCCCTCCACATAGACCAGGTCTCCCTCATGAAGGTCGAAGCGATCATTGTAATACGTCCAGGACCTGTCCCGGCTCTCGAAATACACCTGCACCACAGACGGATGGGGTGCATCCGTGTGCTGCCGCGCCTGGTACGCAGATTCTTCACACTGCGTCCGCTTATGATCCGCAGTAAAACCGATCTTAAATGCCATTGCCTATCCCTCCTGTTTTCTCCTTGGTCTGTAATTTTTGTTTCTACAGTTATTTTACAGGGTCATCTGTCCCATAAACCGGACTTGATATAAGAAAAAGCGCCCTCTGCGATTTTTTCGCAGAGGGCGCTTTAGTCAGATCTTATCGGGGCCGGATCACCGTACAAAGTGCGTATGTACGCGCTCTTCCTTTTTGGGCAGGCCGAACTTTTCCTTGCCCAGGGCAATGCTTTTCATAAGGAAGGTCATATTTCGGGCCAGGGTCCGCATGGTCTGCCTGCCCTCCCCATCCTTCAAGGCATCTCCCGGCTCAAGGCCGTGAATGGAGTTCCAATACTGGCTGGACGCCACCGGCATGCCGTTGATGGTGAAATACTTGTTCAGCTCGTCAAAGGTGGCCGAGCAGCCGCCGCGGCGGGCGCACACCACGCTTGCGCCGACCTTCATGGTCTTGTCAAAGCCGGTGCTGTAAAAAAGGCGGTCCAGCACGGCGATGAGGGTGGCGTTGGCCGAGGCAAAATACACAGGACTTGCGACAACAAAGCCATCCGCCTCCTTCAGCTTGCCGGCCAGCTCATTGACCACATCGTCAAACACGCACTTACCCGTCACCTTGCACCGGCCGCAGGCGCTGCAGCCCCGAACCGGCTGATTGCCCACCTGCACCAGCTCCGTCTCCACGCCTTCCTCAGCAAAGACGCTGCACATTTCCTCCAGCGCCGCGGCGGTGTTGCCGTTGACCCTGGGACTTCCGTTGAGCATCAAAACCTTCATGGGATGTTTTCCTTCCTTTCAGACGTATTTGCCGCAGCCGCAGAGCGCAGGCTTTCCCGCTGCATAGGTTGCCTTAAATATCGGAAACCTGAGCAAATTCCGCATCGGCCGCATCGTCATGGGTGACCTTGCGGATCATATTCAAAAAACCGTCCGAAAGGTCACTGGCAAAAAACTTGCGAACTCCGGCGGCATCCTGCGGGGCGCAGAGATCATTCTCTTTAAGCACGCGAATGACCTCCTCCACCACGATTCTTGATGGATTTACGAAATTCACCGTCGGATAAAGCTCTCCGATGGTCTCTTGAATAAAGGGATAGTGTGTACAGCCCAGGACCAGGTTCTCCACCGAATTGGTCTCAATGAAGCTGTCCAGATAGTAGTGGGCAACGGTCTCGATCACCTTTCCCTCCCAAAATCCGTTTTCGATCAGCGGGACAAAAACCGGGCATGCTTTGGAGCAGGAGTCGATCCCGCGGGCCTGCAGCTGGCGCTTATAAACGCCGCTTTTGATGGTGGCGTGGGTCGCGATTATCCCCACATTCTTCAGCCTATTTTCGGCAATGTGCTGCACGGTCGGTTCGATGATACTGATGATGGGGATGGACGGAAATTTCTCGCGGAGGATATCCGTACACAAGGCGCTGACGGTATTGCAGGCGATGAGGATCATCTTCACATCCTGATGCGCCAGAAACTCCACAATCTGGATAGCAAACCGTATGATTGTGTCCCGGGCCTTGTCGCCATACGGCGTTCGGGCTGTGTCGCCGAAATAAACCACATTTTCGTTAGGCATCCGCTTACAGATTGTTTTTATACAGCTTAGGCCTCCCAATCCGGAGTCAAATACGCCAATAGGGCGTGTATCGGACATCGCTATTCCCCCCTCCATCAAGTTTTATGCTTATTCATCTGTCTGATTTTCCGCAGATGCCGCTCCTAAGAGTTCCTATTTCTTAGGAGCAAAACGAGCTTGCCGCATTATATTCTTTACCATGAATCTTTAACGCAACGTACAGCATTTTTTTCTACGATATTATATCCCGTGCCGTGGGAAATGTCAATGAAGCAGCGTCTTTATTTGCGTCGGATGCTTTGGGATTTCCTTCAGCAGGCCGCTCCACAGGGTTCAGGCAAAAGAAAGCGCAGGAGCAGCCTTCTATCCCTTGTCGATCTGCGATTTTTGGTAGACAATCGGAGTGCCGGATGTTAAAATGTTCTCAAAGCAGTATTTTGGGTGGTGACACTATGCCCCTTATCATCGTTCGCAACGACATCACGAAAATGCCTGTGGACGCCATTGTCAACGCGGCCAAGGAGTCCCTGCTGGGCGGAGGCGGGGTGGATGGGTGCATCCA
>DPPB01000024.1 GCA_003539495.1 Oscillibacter sp.
GCCTGCGAACTGTTGTCTGCGCCCGACGCTCAGGTGAAAGACATAGCAGGGTTGGTGGGGTACAGCAACATCAGCCATTTCAGCGACGCCTTCCGAAAAAAGTTTGGATGCACTCCGAGCGAATATAAGCGGAGCTTACCATTCTGAAACGTAAGAGCAAAGACACAGGTGTATTCTTTTGTGGTTACTTGGATGGAAATTACAAAGATTGCATCTTCCCTTGAAAAACCAGAATAGTAGGCAGCACATTTCGAGGAAGATCTTGCCCAGTGGAAGCTATATCATTTGAAATGTGAGTTGCTCAGCAGCAGCATACACATTGATGTTAGTGCTGGGCGGAATTAACCATTCGCGCGGGGCTGCAAAACGAGCCTACGCATAAGTAAAACTTTGACCGCTGAAAAAGCAGAGCGACGGGACAGATAAAGGCTGTCCCGCCGCTCGTGTTTTAAGGGCATATTGCCTTGATGAACCGGAAGTTACAGCGCCGCCTTTTTCCATTTTCTGATCTTAGTTCTAAAAGTTCCGAAAGGAGCAACAGTATTAACGTGAATGAACCTGTAAACTTCCCATACAGCTGCTTTTGTAGCATCATCAGCCCATTTTCTCATATGCGGCTTAAATAATTCATCCGCACTGAGCGAATCAATCATTGCGCAGATAGACTTGACATTTTCGTTCAGTTCGGCTTTCAACTCTTGAAGAGACAAATGAGCGTAGGTATCCGTGAACCACTGATACAGCTCGCCAAGTTGGTTCCATTTGAATTCGTCCGACGGCGTCTTTACTTGAAGCCCCTTCCTTTCATCTTCCTCCCATTTAAGAACCAATGTTGTCCAACCCACCTGATAGGCAAGGTTTTCTGCCGGGGTCCGGTCAACCTCATCAACCCTCTTATCTTTTAAGGCTTCTGGTATGCAATCAAACTCCGAAATATATTTATCAAATGTTTTATTGATTTCAGCTTTGAGTTCTTCTTTACTTTTGTATACTCGCAAAAAAACACCTCCATAAATTTCGGTTTGTCTATTGAGCAATGATTCTGATTATAGCATAGCTTTATGAATTATTCTATTACTGCACTGAGTATCATGGCGCTTTAGGGGAAAGGCATGGCGTTTTCGGGGGGATTTTTCCTTTCGCCGACTGTATAATGGTAGGCGGTTAGAAAACGTTGACCCCACACGGTTAAAAGACTCAGCTGTTCTGTTATTTCGCTATGCGCGCCCGTTGGTTAGCTTGCTCTAACTAAAGATTTATTACTCAGGAGGTCATCAGAATGAAAAAATTCGCAATGCTTATGTTGTGCCTTGTGCTTGTGTTTGCTCTTGCAGCCTGTGCTGGAACGGATACCACGCCGCAGGGATCGGTCTCGGATACTGTCACGGTAACGGATATGAAGGGCGAGGTTGCCATCCCGGCAAATCCACAGCGCATCGTTGATGTAGCTGGCTTGACAGAGGAACTTCTTATTCTGGATATGAAGGTTATCGCCTCGGCTAATACTAGCATGTTCGATGGGGTGTCTGTCCCCAAACATCTGACAACGCTTTTTGCCGAAAGAGGTATTGAGGTTGTCGGCAATTACTCCGGGTCTTCTTCTACCGGAGACCTGAACCTCGAAAAGATCGCGGAGTTAAAGCCTGATCTGATCATTATGAATATTCGCCATGAGAAGGTTTATGAACAACTCGCAGCTATTGCTCCCACGGTCATGATCGACGATGACATAAGCTATGTTAACTGGCGCGGAAGATTTAAGCAACTGGGGCAGTGGTTTGATAAAGAAGCAGCCGTAGAAAAATGGCTTGCCGACTACGATGCCAAAGCTGCGGAGCTCGCGGCAAGAATCAGGGATATGATTGGGGACGAAACCTTTGCTGTATTGGAGGCCAATTCCGTTCATTTTGGTTCCTATTACATCTATCGCAGCGGCGGGCCGGGTGAGCTTGTCTACGATGAGCTGAAACTCACACCATCAGCCGGCGTACCGGAGAATGTCTGGGGTGAAGTGGTCGATGCGGAATACTTTTCCCTAATCGATGCAGATCACATCTTCTTCTTTAGCGACGACGGCAGAGCTGGAGACACGGGGACCCTTGCCGTGTGGAAGAATATGAAAGCGGTCAAAGCCGGCAACGTTTACTTTGGTATCAATGAGGATCAGTATAATATGGCTTTTACGGCGATGGGAAAGGAACTCTATTTGGAAAAACTCGCGAACGCGATTCTGAACCATGGGAACGTTGAGTAAGGGAACAGGTGCGGTTGCGGGAATATCGCAGAGACAAGGGAGATACAAACGCTCCGCGCCGGCTTTTCTGATTATTCTTGCCGCATTGGTGCTGCTGCTTGGGTTCTCAATGGTTCTCTCCGTCTGCACCGGCATTGCTGGCGGTAGCTTCAAGGTCTTTGCGGAAACGGTTATGTCCCCCGCTAAGGCTTCTGGTGTTGGAATGATTATGTTGGAAATGCGTATGCCCAGGGCGCTGGCTGCCGGGCTGACAGGAATGGCCTTCGCTCTCTCCGGCGCTGTGATGCAGGGAATTACCAGAAACCCCCTGTCGGACGCCGGCCTTCTGGGGATCAATGCGGGAGCCGGTTTCTTTGTTGCACTGTCCGCAATTCTGTTTCCCGCCGCACCAGACATCGTGAAAACATGCGCCGCCTTTGCCGGAGCCGCTCTTGCGGTATTCATGGTCTATGGTTTCGGCGCCGGCAAACATAGATCCGAATCTTTCCGGTTCATTCTGGCAGGCGCTGCTGTATCAGCCCTGCTTACCGCGTTGAGTCAGGCGGTTTCTCTGGCGTTTGGAATCGTGAAATCCCTTTCTTTCTGGAGCACGGGCAGTTTGTCCGGTGTGACATGGCAAAGCTTGAAAATGCTATCCCCGGTGATTCTCTCAGCCAGTGCGCTTGGTTTGCTTTTATCGAGCCGGCTATCAGCGCTGGCACTGGGAGAAGATAGCGCCGCCAGCTTGGGCGTAAATGTCCGCACGGTCAGGCTTTTCGGTATGCTTGTGGTGTTGCTGCTTGCGGGAGCCAGTGTATCGCTCGTGGGAGGCATCGCATTTATCGGTCTTATCGTACCGCATATATCCCGACTTCTTGTGGGCGGTGATTACCGCAGGCTGGTTCCCGTGTCTGCGCTCATGGGCGGCGCTGTGCTGGTGCTGTCGGATATTGCGGCGCGCATGATAAACGCCCCTTTTGATACGCCTGTCGGCGCACTGGTATCCATCCTCGGCGTGCCCGTCTTTTTTGCGCTTACTTTCAGGAAGGAGGGCATGGTCTTATGAAAAAGAAAACCAGGCAGCTCCTTATCCTCAACGGTCTTCTTATCCTGATTGTAGCTACGGCTATCTTATCCGTTAACAGTGGTTACGCAAGAATTCCCTTCTCGACTGCGGTTCACAGCATATTCCAACCGTATATGGAGGGAACCTCCGTAGTCGTAGCGCAGTTTCGCGTTCCGAGAATCGTCCTCGCCGTTCTATGTGGGATGGGTCTGGCACTTGCCGGATGCGTCATGCAGACTGTCACGGGGAATCCGCTGGCCGATCCGGGGATATTGGGCATAAACGCAGGGGCGGGATTTGCCGTTATGCTGTTCCTGACATTTTTCCCTGCACTGCATATATGTACCATGGCATACCAGCCGATATTTGCCATAGCGGGCGGGCTTTGCACAACGGGACTGCTGTATCTTTTTGCAAAGAGGAACGGAAAACTCCTCCCAATATATTTTCTGTTGGGCGGCATCGGTCTTGCGTCCCTATTTTCTTCGTTTATGCTGATCATGGCCGCGAACATGGACAACAGCAGCTATCAGCTCGTGGCAAGATGGCTGGCAGGAAATATTTGGGGAACGAGCTGGCATCAGGTTCTTGCCCTGTTGCCCTATATGCTCATACTGGTTCCTTTTCTTCTTACAAAGTCGAACATACTGGATATTCTCATTTTAGGAGAGAATACTGCCATTTCTCTGGGGATAGCCGTAGAGAGGGAGATAAGACTGCTCCTGATTGCATCGGTGGCTCTTACCTCTGCCTGCGTTGCCGTCAGCGGAGGGATCGGTTTTGTGGGACTGGTAGCGCCGCATATGGCACGAAGGTTGATCGGAGGCAGACACCACGCCCTTATGCCTGCCTCCATGCTGCTGGGGGCGCTGCTGTTGCTTTTGGCAGACACGTTGGGACGGTCTGCCTTTCAGCCGAGGGAGATCCCGGTTGGTATCGTGATCTCCGTGCTTTCGGCTCCGTATTTTCTGTTCCTGCTCCGCAGGTATTTTTAAGGGAGGACGTCTATGCTTTCACATATGCAGGCAAAGGGTTTGTCTGCCGGATATAACGGGGAGGCCGTCTTCAGGGGGCTTGACTTAAAAATCCCTGAAGGCAGCATAACCACCTTGATAGGCTCCAACGGCTCTGGGAAATCCACCATACTGAAGACACTGTGCCGGATCATTTCCCCGGATTCCGGTGCAGTATACCTTGATGGCAAAGCGATCCACGAAATGCCGACAAAGCGTGTTGCCCAGAGACTTGCGCTGCTGCCGCAGGGAGCGCAAGCCCCTGCCGGCATCACAGTCGGCGACCTTGTGGAATACGGGCGTTTTCCTTACAGGTCGGCGCTAAGCGGTCTCGGCGAAAAGGATCGGGAGATCATCCAGTGGGCTCTTGCCAGTACAGGCATGAGTTCCCTTGAACATAGAGAAATGGAGAGGCTTTCGGGAGGTCAACAACAGCGGGCATGGATCGCCATGGCGTTGGCGCAGAAAACCGGATTGCTGTTTCTGGATGAACCCACGACCTATTTGGACATCTCGCACCAACTGGATATATTGTACCTTCTGCGCCGCCTCAACCGGGAAAATGGTGTTACCATCGTAATGGTTCTTCATGATTTAAATCATGCCATCATGTTTTCCGACTATTTGGTGGCGATCAAAGACGGGACACTGCACAGCGCAGGTACGCCGCAAGAGGTTATTACCCAGCAGGCGTTGCGGGAAATCTTTGATGTAGAAGCGGAGGTCATTACACATCCGGTATTAAACGTTCCGGTATGCCTCCCCTTCAGGATAACGGAGCAGAACAAAAAAACAGGAGGTTCAAACACATGAAAAAAGGTTTGCGATCAGTGCTGTTCTCCGTGCTGGTGGGTGCGCTGCTGCTGTGCGCCGGATGCGGCAAATCGGGAGATATCTACACGGCGGGCGTTTATACGGCTTCCGCTGAAGGTTATTCCGGTCCGGTTACCGTAGAGGTAGAGTTTGACGGGAGCAGCATATTGTCTGTACATGTCCTATCTCACAGCGAAACAGTAAATATCTCAGACCGCGCAATAGATGAGATCCCTTCGCAAATCGTGGAGGCGCAGACCTGGGATGTGGATGCCGTTTCATCTGCAACATTTACCAGCGATGCCATTCGTGAAGCGGTCAGAGATTGCCTCGCGCAGGCGGCACTCCGATGAACCATTTGCGTTGCAAAGGGTATTTTGCGGTGATAGAATGGGTGAGATGAAGGGCAAGTCAAAAAATCAGCCATAGCTGCTGTTTTAAGTGCTTTTCCAGCGAAGTGCCGCAGGCATTTCGCTGGAGATTCCATATATGGCTGTATGAACTCCCTTCCATGCGCAAAAGAATATCGCGAATCCTCCAGGCAAGGGTATATGTGTTTAGTATAAAATGTGTCACTCCCATTGACAAACCCACTATGCTCGGTTATAATATACCAGTAGTATATACCGGCGGTATATTTGGAGGATGGCAATGGAACGAGCGGAAACTCAAAAGAAGATCCTTGAGATTGGAAAAAAAGAATTTCTGGAAAAAGGCTTCAAGGACGCATCTCTGAATAAAATCGTCGCGGAAGCCGGCTTTACGAAGGGTGCCTTCTACGGCTACTACCCGGATAAGACCGCTCTGTTTGAAGACCTTGTGGGCGAGACCGCAAAAGAGCTGCTCACCCGCTTCAAGGCGGCACAGGACGATTATTTTGACCTCGTCCCGGAGAGAAAAACAAAAGACAGCCTGGAGCTCTCCACCCAACACCTGCATGAGTTTGTCACGTTTATGTACGACCATTTCGACGAATTCAAGCTGATCCTCTGCCGGGCGGAGGGAACGGGCTATGCGGATTTCATCGAGGTGCTGGTGGATCTGGAGGTCGATCGATCCGAAGAATACTACGCCCTCCTCAGAAAAAACGGTATGCTCTCCGGGAGCATGACTCGTAAGCTTCATCACATGATCACAAGAGCTTACTTTACGGCGGTGTGCGAAACCATCGTCCACGATATGCCGAGAGAGGAAGCCATGAAATACGTCGATGAACTGGCTATCTTTTTCCACTCCGGTTGGAGCGGACTTTTAAGGCTCGAATGAGCCTTAAAAAACAACCATCGGTTAGTTCCATCTAACCGGTGCGGCGCATCCCCCAACAAATCCATATATTTTAAGAAAGGAACACGGAATATGAGCAAACAGAGAAAAGAAAAGCAGCCGCCGGTGCTGGGCAGGCTGCTGGAATACGCCGGAGGGCATAAGTGGCTGTCCGTATTGGGCTGCGGGCTGTCCGGCGTTTCGGCGGCGGCCGGCATTTTCCCGTTCGTCTTTGTCTGGTACGCGGCCAGAGGCATTTTAACGCCGGGAGGCGCCGTTTCGGCAGGGCTTGCCCGCTACGGCTGGTATGCGCTGGCGGCGGCGCTTCTGAGCGCGGCGATCTATTTCGCCGGGCTCATGTGTACGCACCTTGCGGCCTTCCGGGTGGCGACGAATATGCGAAAGGCGGCGGTCGCCCATCTCATCGACCTGCCGCTGGGGTACTTTAACGCCAACCTCACCGGGCGGCTGCGCAAGCAGATCGACGACAACGCGGCGCTGACAGAAACGCTCCTTGCCCACACTATCCCCGACGCGGTGGGCGGGATCGTAACGCCGACACTGGCGGTGGGGCTGCTCTTTGTCTTTGACTGGCGCATGGGGCTCGCCTGCCTGATCCCCATGATTATCGGGCTTATCTGCCTGATGACCATGATGACGGGCACCAGCATGAAGTTCTTTGAGGAATACCAGCGCGCCGGAGAGCGCATTTCCGCCGAGGCCACGGAGTATGTCCGGGGCATCCCGGTGGTGAAGGTGTTCCAGCAGACGGTTTACTCCTTCAAGAACTTTCATGCCGCCATCCTCAGCTACCGAGACCTTGCCAGCGGCTACGCCATGATGTGCCGTATGCCCTACACCCTGCTTACAGTAGTGCTGAACGCCATGTTCCTGTTTCTCATGCCCTTGGGGATGGTTCTCATCGGCGGCGCGGCGGACGGCTGGGCGGTGCTGGCCGATCTGGTGTTTTACATCTTCTTCGCGCCCCAACTTGCCTTTATGATGGAGCGGTTGATGTATGCCGTCAACGCACAGATGGAGGCCGCCGAGGCAGTGAATAAGCTGGAGGCGATACTCCGGGAGTCCCCCCTTCCCGAGCCTGCGGCGGACAGCGGAAGCAAGCCCGCAGACAGCGGCATTTCCTTTGAGAATGTCACCTTTTCCTATGACGGCGCAGACAGGCCCGCACTGACGAATGTGAGCTTCCACCTGCCGCAGGGGGAGGCGTGGGC
>DPPB01000033.1:0-193 GCA_003539495.1 Oscillibacter sp.
ACGATGTGCTGAAGCTCCTCAAAAACCGCCTCCGCTCCTCCGCCGCCTCGCTTCTGCGCGGCGGCGCTGCGCAGCCGGTTCAGGGCCAGGTTCCGGGTGATCCGGCCCAAAAATACCGCAAGCATCGCAGGCCTGTGGGGCGGCATGGCGCTCCACGCCCGGAGATAGGTGTCGCTGACGCACTCCTCCGCGT
>DPPB01000033.1:395-645 GCA_003539495.1 Oscillibacter sp.
CTGACGCACTCCTCCGCGTCCCGCCGGTCAGGCAGGATGCTTCCGGCGATGCCGGCGCAGTAGGCACCGTATTTTTCCGCCGCAGCCGGGATGGCGCGCTCATCCCGGGCCCAAAACAGCGCCACAATGGCGGCATCGTCCATAGTCCTCTCCCCTCCTTTCCTTTGGCCTTTCACTTTTATAGACACCATCGGGGCGTGTTTCTTACAGGAACCGGAAAAAATTCCAAAAAAACTCCCGGAAACGGATT
>DPPB01000033.1:869-13207 GCA_003539495.1 Oscillibacter sp.
AAAAGCCTCGCAGAGTTCGCGTCCGCAGACGCGAAAAATTGGGATCATTTTTCACCGCGACATGCGCGTGGGGAAAAATACCTCTCAGCCCGCAAGTGTGGAATTTTGGGCCAAAGGCCCAAAATTATGCGCGCAGCGGGGTGCAAGCCTTTTGGCAGAAAAAACGAAGTTTTTTCGCCAGGAATTTTTATCCCCACAGGGCAGTCAGCATGGGGATGATCTGCTTTTTGCGGCTCATGACACCGGGCAGGAACAGGGTGTTGTCCTTGGGCTCCACCGAGAAGGCGTTGCGGATGGCATCGTCGCTGCCTACATACAGCAGCTGCGTGCCCTCCAGCAGAACATCCGTGAGCATCAGCAGTACCATGTCGTAGTGGTGCTCGTCCCGGATGCGGTTCATCTCCCGGAGCAGCTCCTCCTTGCGGCTCATGATGTCCAGAGAGTCCAGGCAGGTGATCTGCCCCACGCCCAGCACCTGCTCGGCGATATGGAACTCCTTGAAGTCTGAGGCGATCATCTCCTGCACCGGCTTATCCGGGCTGACGGAGGCAAACAGCTCCTTGCCCAGATCGTCCAGCTTGATATTGGCAATGCGAGCCAGACGCTCGGCCATGGAGATATCCCGCTTGGTGCAGGTGGGCGACTTGAACATCACCGTGTCGGACAGAATGGCCGCCGCCATAAGCCCGGCCATGGGTCCGGAGGGGATGACACCGTGCTCCTGATACATGGCGGCGATGATGGTATTTGTGCTGCCTACGGGCTCATTGCGCACATGAATGGGCTGGGCGGTTTGGATGTCCGCCAGGCGGTGGTGGTCAATGATTTCCAAAATCTCCGCCTGATCCAGGCCCGGCACGGATTGGGCAAACTCGTTGTGGTCCACCAGCACCACCTGCTTGCGCCGGGGGCGCAGCAAATGATACCGGGACAGGGTGCCCACGACTTTTTCGTTTTCGTCCAGCACGGGGTAGCTGCGGTAGCGGCTCTTGAGCACCACCTCCCGGACGTCGTCAATATAATCGTCCAGGTGGAAGCAAACGATCTCCCCCCGCTGGCAGGGCCGGGAAATGGGGATAGATTGGTAGATCAGGCGGCAGGCGCGGCCGGCAGTAAAGGGCGTGGATATGATGCAGGTATTGCCGGCATAATCCTCCAGCGCGGGATCAACATCCGCACGGCAGATGATCAGGCAGCTGACATGCTGATCCAGGGCCCGCTGGATCATATCCGGCTGGCTGGCCACCAGGACAATATTGTTTCTGCCGGAAAAACGCAGGTTCTCCGCAGCCTGGGGCATAGCCACCACAACGCTGCCGCTGATGTTGGTGGGCACGCTGCCGCCCTCGTTGACGATGCGCCCCTCCAGTACGCTGACCAGGTTAAACACCGGCAGCTCCTCCACCTGGCTGTCCACCAAGGTCTCCATGCTGAAGGTAGCGATGTCTCCGGCAGAGAGCATGCCGTACAGAGTGCCATCGTCATTCACCACGGGGACGGCGGAAATGCGCTGCTCCCGCATCACATGCCAGGCCCGGTCCATGGTGACGGAGGAGCTGAGGCAGGGGGGCGTGTCATACTCCAGGTCCCGGACCTGGGTACGGACCGTGCGGATGGCCATGGGCTCGTTAAAGCCAAAATGCTTGAGCATGCGGTTTGTTTCATCGCTGATGTGTCCCAGGTGCGCCGCAACATACTGCCGGTCGCCCAGGGCGTTGCGCAGGGCGGCATAGGACATGGCCGCCACGATGGAATCCGTATCCGGATTGCGGTGGCCGGTTACAAAAATCTCGTTCATGGTCTCTCCTCCCGGGAGCTTTTTTACCATTATAAAGCGGCGGTAATTGATTTTCAATACGAGGATAGTATAAATTTTGGGTATTTGGTGCGATTTTTTCCGTGAAAAGGCAGAGAGCGGGCAGGAATGATAACACAGGAGAGGAAAAAGCCCCGCCGGGTAGGCGGGGCTTTGGGGTCAGGCGATGGAGATATTGGGCATACCGCCGGAATATGCTATGGTATCCTCCGCTTCCCCCTCGTCCGTGGCGTTGAAGGCTTCCCCGGGAGAGCTGATTATGCCCCACTCCTGCAGGAGGGCCAGGGTGCGGGTACACTGGGGATTGAGTCTGGCGGATGCGGTTCTTTCATCGCTATCCAGCATGATTTGGAGTACGGGGTCCTGATAGACATAGAGGTCGGGGTCCAGCATATTCATGTGGGCGATGTCCTCCAAAATTGTCTGATACAGGAGCTTGCTCTCCTGGGCCGACAGCTCCCGGTCCAGATCCTTGTTGGGATTGCTGATGTAGCCGTGGATAAGCTTTTCTGCGGTCATGCCCACATCGTCCAGCACCAGGTTGCGGCGGAAGGTCTCCGATTCCAGCATGGCCCGGACGGCGGTGAGATCCTCACTGCGCAGCTGGTACTTCCGGGAGAGGGTCCCGCCGTTTTTCAGATTGTAGGTGATGCAGATGGTGTTTATCCCCAACGAGTCAGGGGTGCGGTTTTCCCCGGCAGCGCGGCCAGCAAGGTAGCGATGGGCCTGGACAATGGCGCCGATTTCCTCCGGGTCGGTGATTTTTGCCGTATTTCGGTAGATGGACCGCTGATAGATCCCCACAGACTCCACCTGGCTGACCTGGGGAACACGGCGCTCATAGCCGAACACATCCGCCCGAATACACAGGCACAGGGCTACCAGGGCAATGCACAGGGCCAGCAGCTCCGGCCAGAGCTTGCCAAAGACTCGGGGCGTGCGGGCAATGAGCATCTGCGTGCCGATCATGCACACCAGGCCCAGGGTCACGATGCAGGCCAGCAGAGCCTGGGTATTGCCGGTGCAGTTGAGCATCTCCGCCAGCACAAGGCCCAGCCCCAGGCCACCCAGCAGACCCACAGCCCACCGCACCACCGGGCGCAGAGGCCGAAAGGCCAGGGTGTCACCGGAGGCCTCGCTGCGGCGGATGCGATAGAGCAGGGCGCCGGCAACCAGCAGCACCAAGGCCGCGATGCCATACACCAGCAGGCTCTTCCATGCGGAGGCGGGTAAAGCGAAGGTGCCGTCCTCTGCGTACATCTCCTGCAGGTCCAGGTGCAGGCGCAGGACCGGGGTGAGCCAGGTCACAATATTGTTCCGGCCCATGGAAAGCACCGTGTCGTTATAGCTGGGGTAGAAGATGCTGCACATACCGTCCGCCAGGATACGGCAGAAGATGGCCACGCAGTTTACCGCGCCGTAGGCCACGGCCATGGCCGGGAGCCAGCCGCAGAGCATACAGCAGAAGCTGCCCAATGCAAAAAACAGCAGGAAGGTCACCAGGGAAAACACCAGCCAGGAAAGGCTGGCCCCCCAATGGGTGACACCGTTCTGCGCCGAAAGCAGGCAGATCAGCACATTGCTCACCGCCACACAGCCCACGCCGCACAGCACATGGGTGCGGAACTGGCTGCCACGGCTTGCAGGGAAGCTGTGCATACCGTAGGTGCCCCGAGGGCTGGACAGATAGGTAAACAAGGCCATGGCCAGCATAATGCCGAAAATGAGATTCATCCAGATGGCGGCGGTGGTGGACGTGCCGAGGATCTCCATGGCAGTACTTCTGGCCTGCAGCAAAAAGTCATCCGGCGAGGGATCCACATCGTTCCACATCCGCAGGGGCAAAATCAAAAACCACAGGAAGGTATAGCCGGCCAAGAGGGGCCAGCAGCGGCGCAGATCGCTGCGCAGCAGGGCCGGATTAAAGCAGGATTTTGTGAGCAGCATCGTCCGCACCTCCTAATTCATAGATGAAAATTTCCTCCAGGGTCAGGGGGATGGCCTCCAGCAGCACCGGTTCGGTGATCTGCATGCGGCGGCAGATCTCCTCGCTGCTGCCGCGCATAATATAGGTATGCACCCGGCCCACCTGAGAGTGGTGCAGGATCTGCAGCTCCGTGGGGAGCGTGGACTCCTCTGCCGTTTTGTAGGCCACCTGGAGCTTGACGGTGTTATCCTGCAGGTCCGAGAGGGTGCGCTCTAAAAGCACCTTTCCCTTATCCATAATGCCCACATGGTCGCACACATCCTCCAGCTCCCGGAGGTTGTGGCTGGAGAGGAGCACCGTGGTGCCCCGGGCGGACACATCGTCCAGCAGCACCTGCCACACCTGCCGGCGCATGACGGGATCCAGGCCGTCCACCGGCTCATCCAGCACCAGGTACTCCGGCAGGCAGCTCATGGTGATCCAAAAGGCCGCCTGACGCTGCATACCCTTGCTCATGCGGCGGATGGGCTTCTTTTCCGGCAAGTGAAATAGCTCCCGAAGCTTTTCAAACCGTCCCCCATCAAACTGGGGATACATGCCCGCGTAGAGCTTGGCCATTTCCCGGATGGTGGATTGATTATAGTAGAACCAGTCGTCGGGAATGGAGACGATGCGCTCCTTGACATGGCGGTTTTCAAACACCGGAACGCCGTTTACCAGCACCTGGCCGGAATCCTGCTTATACACACCGGTGATGTGGCGCAGCAGCGTGGACTTGCCCGCCCCGTTGGGGCCCACCAGACCGTACACCGCCCCCTTAGGCACGGTGAGGGTGGCGCTGTCCAGAGCTGTGAAGCCGTCAAAGGTTTTTACCAATTTTTTTACTTCGATCATTTTTCTTCCTCCTCTCTCCACAGATCCAGCCACTGCTGCTCTGTCATGCCCAGCTGCCGCAGCTCCAGTATCGTGTCGTGCAGGCCCTCCGTAAGCTCTGCCATGCGGCGCCGGCCTTGGTCGCCGTCCTCGGCCACAAAGCTGCCCCGGCCGGCCACGGAATATACAAAGCCCTCCGCCTCCAGCTGGGCCATGGCCCGCTGAATAGTGTTGGGGTTGATGGCCAGCTCCGTGGCCAGCTTGCGCACCGAGGGCAGCTGGTCCCCCGGCTGCAGCACACCGGTCACCATCAGACGCCGCAGCCCGTCCCGCACCTGCTGGTGGATGGGCCGGCTGTCTCGATAGTCCAAATGAAGCACATCGTCTCCTCCCCTCTTGTGTTTTTAGTGTATTAGTTGTATTAGTACGGTTAATATATCACGGCAATTTGCCCCTGTCAAGGGGGAAAACCGGGAATATTTTCGCCCGGCGGCGGGCATGATGGGAGGGGAAATGCGCAGGACGGGCATAAGAATTTATGCAGGCCCGAAACGGGCCGTCCCTACAAGAAGACGGGGATACGGATTGCCACACCAGTGACGTCGGTCACTGGCTCGCCATGACAGGTTTGCAAGAGCTGCGGTGGGCGGCGGGACACATGGGGCCCGCCCTACAGAAAATTTTTGTAGGGCAGGGCCAGCGGGCCCTGCCGGGAGGCTGCGGTGCAGGCCCGGTGCGGGTCGTCCGGTAGGCCGACCCCTACGCACCATTTACCGGTAAAAAGCCGTAGGGGCGGCGTCCCCGACGCCCCGTGCCCCACACACGGGCAACCGCATAATTCGATTCCTACATATTTACAATAAGGAGGAACAACTATGAAGGCTATGGTCTATCAGAAGAGCTGTATTCAGTGCGGGCTGTGCGCGTCCGTGTGTCCGGAGATGTTTTCCCTGCTGCCGGGACAGGCGGCGGTGGCCCGGGACGAGGACATCCCCACTAATCTGCAGGTCAGCGCCCGGGCGGCGGCGGAGGGCTGTCCTACAGACGCTATTTCCATCCAATAAAAATATTCCCGATTTTTTAAAATCATGCTTTACAAGCCACGGGGAGTGTGGTATCTTATTATGGTACGCTACTATGCGTATGAATTGCCCTTGCCTTAGTCCCGCGGATGCTTCACCCGTCCCGGCACTCAGACAGCGGGCAGACATAAAAGAAAGGTGGAACTAAACCATGATGCTGAAAGACCAAAAGACCTCTATCATCGAGGCCAACCGTACCCACGAGAACGACACCGGCTCCCCCGAGGTGCAGGTGGCTATCCTCACCGAGCGTATCAGCCAGCTCACCGCCCATCTGAAGGTGCATCCCCACGACTTCCACAGCCGCCGCGGTATGCAGATGATGATCGGTAAGCGCCGTCGTCTGCTGGACTATCTGGCCAAGAAGGACATTGAGCGCTATCGTGCTCTGATCGCCAAGCTGGGTCTGCGTCGATAATTTCAGGAACCCGGGTGGTGCAGGCTCTCCTGCGCCACCCTGTTTTCACATTTACCTGCCGCATTAATTTATCCCGCCGGAGAAAACAGCACCTTTAGCGTTTGAAACTGCGCCTTGTATCCGGGACGTGCTTTCAAGTGCTAAAGGGTTTATCTCCGGAGGGAAATCCAATTTAAAAAAGGAGATAAAACCATGTCAACGATCATTACCAAGCGCCAGTTCCCCGGCTATCACAAGTATGAGCTGGATCTGGCCGGCCGCCCCCTGACGCTGGAGGTGGGCAAGCTGGCCGAGCTTGCCAACGCCGCCGTGATGGTGGGCTACGGCGACACCCGGGTGCTCTGCTGCGTCACCGCCGCCCCCCGTCCCCGGGACGGCATCGACTTCTTCCCCCTGAGCGTGGACTTTGAGGAGAAGATGTACTCCGTGGGCCGTATTCCCGGCAGCTTTAACCGCCGCGAGGGCCGCCCCGGCGAGAAGGGCATCCTCACCAGCCGCGTCATCGACCGGCCCATCCGCCCCCTGTTCCCCTCCGATTTCCGCAACGATGTGTCCGTCATGTGTACCGTGATGGCGGTGGATCACGACTGCTCCCCCGAGGTAGCCGCCCTCATCGGCACCTCCGCCGCCCTGGCCATTTCCGACATTCCCTGGAATGGGCCCGTGGCCGCCCTGAAGGTGGGCCTGGTGGACGGCAAGCTGCTCTTTAACCCCACCAGCGAGCAGCGCAAGGTCAGCGACCTGGATGTGACCGTGGTGTCCACGGGCAAGAAGGTGGTCATGATCGAGGCCGGCGCCAATGAGGTGCCCAACGATGTGATGTTTGAGGCCATCCGTATGGCCCACGAGGAGAATCAGAAGCAGATCGCCCTCATCAATCAGATGGTCGCCGAGATCGGCAAGCCCAAGTTCGACTATCCCCACGCCGACTTCAACCAGGAGCTGTTTGACAAGATCGTTGCCGACTTCATGGACGAGGCCAAGGCCGCCATGGACACCGACGACAAGAATATCCGCGAGGCCCGCTGGAACGAGATGATCGAGCACTGGCACGAGAAGTATCTGGAGGAGTATCCGGATATGGACCAGTACCTGGAGGAGTTTACCTACAAGTTCCAGAAGAAGATCGTGAAGGCCTGGCTGCTGGCAGGTCACCGTGTGGATGGCCGCCAGAAGAACGAGATCCGTCCCCTGGACGCCGAGGTGGCCGTGCTGCCCCGTGTCCACGGCTCGGGCCTGTTTACCCGGGGCCAGACCCAGGTGCTCTCCGTCTGCACCCTGGATACCCTGTCCGCCAATCAGAAGCTGGACACCATCTGGGAGGAGACCGAGAAGCGCTACATGCACCACTACAACTTCCCCGGCTACTCCGTAGGCGAGGCCAAGCCCGCCCGCAGCCCCGGCCGGCGTGAGATCGGCCACGGCGCTCTGGCAGAGCGTGCCCTGCTGCCCGTGATTCCTCCGGTGGAGGAGTTCCCCTACGCCATCCGCGTGGTATCCGAGGTGGTGTCCTCTAACGGTTCTACCTCCCAGGGCTCCATCTGCGGCTCCACCCTGGCGCTGATGGATGCGGGCGTGCCCATCAAGGCCCCGGTGGCCGGCATCTCCTGCGGCCTGATCCAGGACGACGACGGCTCCTTCACCACCTTTATCGACATCCAGGGCGTGGAGGACTTCCACGGCGAGATGGACTTCAAGGTGGCCGGCACCAAGAAGGGCATCACCGCCATTCAGATGGACCTGAAGAACGACGGCCTGACCATGGAGATCATCAAGAATGCCCTGGACATCACCTACGACGCCCGGGTGCAGATCCTGGACCAGGTGATGCTGCCCTGTATCGCCGAGCCCCGGCCCGAGGTCAGCAAGTACGCTCCCAAGATGGTCACCCTGCACATTGACCCGGACAAGATCCGCGAGGTCATCGGCAAGGGCGGCAGCGTGATCCAAAAGATCGTGGCAGAGTCCGGCGCCAAAATTGACATCGATGACGACGGCACCATCCACATCGCCTCCCCCGATGCCGAGAGCTGTGCTATCGCCAAGAAGTGCATCGACGACATCGTGTTCGTGCCCGAGGTGGGCGCCCTGTACTATGGCCGCGTGGTGCGCCTGATGACCTTCGGCGCCTTCGTGGAGCTGGCCCCCGGCAAGGACGGCCTGGTGCACATCTCCAAGCTGGCCGACCACCGCATTGAGAAGGTGGAGGACGCCTGCAAGGTGGGCGACATGATGTGGGTGAAGGTCACGGAGATCGATGAAAAGGGTCGCGTGAACCTGAGCCACAAGGACGCCATGAAGGAGATCAAGGCCAAGGAGGCCGCCGGCGAGCCTATTAAATAAGGCGCGGATTTTTCCTGAATACTGCAAAAGGAGGACACCCGGTTGGTGTCCTCCTTTTTTGTGCGGCAGCGGACAGCCGCCTGCGATATATCCCCTCGCATTGACAAGCTTTTCCTCTGGCTTGCTATAATTTCGTCAGGTGCCGCAGGGACGGCAGGACTTCTCCTCGGCATTTTTTGAATTTCCCGACAGTTTTCCCGCATTTTTTTCGCCCGCTTCTGTTATATTCAAAAAAAAGGAGGCGGTTTACGTGAAAAATACTCTTAAAAACGACTTCCTCTCCAGCCGGGTCCGGTACATACCCTTAGAGCACATCGTGCCCAATCCCCACCAGCCCCGGCGGGATTTTGACCCGGCGGCCCTGGCGGAGCTGGCGGACAGCATCCGCCAGTACGGCGTCCTGCAGCCTGCCACGGTGCGTACCCGGGGCCGGGACTATGAGCTGGTGGCCGGAGAACGGCGTTTCCGGGCAGCCAAGCTGGCGGGGCTGAAGGAGCTGCCGTGCCTCATCGCCCAGGTGGGAGAGGAGGACTCGGCCCTGCTGGCCCTGATGGAAAATCTCCAGCGCCGGGACCTGAATTACATGGAGGAGGCAGCGGCCATTGCCCAGCTGGTGCAGCGGTGGGGCCTGAGCCAGGAGGAGGCGGCCCGGAAGCTGGGCAAAAGCCAGTCCGCCGTGGCCAATAAGCTGCGGCTGCTGCGCCTGCCCGGCACCGTGGTGGAGCTGCTGCAGCAGGGAGACCTGTCCGAGCGCCACGCCCGGGCGCTGCTGCGCCTGGCAGACGAGGAGGAGCAGCTGGCGGCGGCGAAAACCATCATCGCCCGGGGGCTGAATGTGGCGCAGACAGAGGAATACATCGAGTTGCTGCTGCGGAAGATCCAGGTCACGCCGCCCCACCGGCGGCCCACGTTCATCCTCAAGGATGTGCGGCTGTTCCTCAACAGCCTGGACCGCTCCCTGAGCCTCATGCGCTCGGCAGGAGTAGACGCCGCCTGCGGCCGCCAGGACACGGAGGACGAGATCCTGCTCACCATCCGGATACCTAAGGCAAGACGGGTGGGGTGAAAGAAAAAACGGACTGAATTCAGTCCGTTTTTTGCCGCGGAAGTGCCGGCGTGTCTTGCAATACGGGAAAAAGGGCCGTAAAACCCCAGCGGGGCGATGTGGGCATCGCCCCCTACGCAGAAACCGGAAACCTGAGTAGGGGCGACCGCAGGGGGCGCCCCTACTCACCCGTTTACATCCCTGTCTCCATAGGGCGGGGTGACCATACTCACCGCCGCACATTGCCAGAAGTCAAAGTGCAGCAGAGTAAAATGCTGCACTTTTTTGTGTGTGCTTTTGTTTTAGTTGTAAGTCACGTCAAGCAGCTTCTGGTTGACACGAGTCTGCACTTCAATATAATAGGCCAGCTCGTCATCATTCAAGTCCTCATTTTCCCATTGTTCAAATTTTTTGGCAAAATCAGCATATTTTCTCATGTAGCTTGCATAATCGGCAATCAAACCTATGTCGCTGGGGTTATTGTTGTACTTTTCCATAAATGCAACATATTCATCCACAAAGGCCTCATAGCTGTCCATGGCGGCCTTGAAATCACTGCGCAGACCGGATGTATTTTCTTGCTGATCGGACTTGTCGGATTCGTCCGGTGTAGGCGTAACAGGTTCGGAATCGGGCGCAGTACCAGAAGTACCCTTTGGCGCTTCCAGTTCAACCAGCATGACATTGTTGCCTTTGTACGTCAAGGAAATGTGTGAGCCTGCCGCATTATCAGCGCGGTAGTAGGTATCACCCTTGTCATAGTTAGCGTGAAAGCCTGCCGCAGCGCAATCGGTCACATACTGATCGAAGGCTGCCTTACTGGTGTCGCCGATGTACACAGAGAAATGATTTTCATATTCATAGTTGAATTTTCCCATGTTGGATTTTGGAGCGGGTACCTGCTGGCCCAGCGCACTGGCAGGCCAGGATATACTGTTAATCGCCATAGGCGCCTCCAGCGAAATGGACAGGCGCTCGCCAATGTGGCTCAAGCTAAGGAAGTACCCCTCGGCATCATAGGCAGAGTAGTCGCTTGTGCCCTTGTCGGCATCTACGGTAAAACCCTTGGCAATGCACTCACTCAGATACGCGGTGTATCGGTCGTCGGATACCTTGTCAATGTGAACACTGAGTTCTTCGGCGGTGTTGGTGTACAGGGATCCTTTGTTAGAGGGTGGGACGGGGAGACGCTGGTGCAGTTCGACATTATCCCAATTGATCTTATCGTTTTTCTTGCCGCCTGTAATTGCATTGATAGCTGCAATAACAACAACGGCTATCAGGACATAGAACCACCACCGCTTTGTGATGGGGCGAGCAGTCTTTTCTTTCGGGGCAAAAGGCGCTTGGTCTGCAAATTTATTTTTCATAGCTGATTTCCTTCCTTCCTAACGGTTGATAGGTACTTATAACTCCATAATAGTAAAAATATTTACTAAAGTCAATAGTAAATATTTTTACTTGCGTATACTACCTCACAGAAAGGTGGGGGAAGATATGAATGCGTATACCATTAATCTGCGAAATCTCCGGGAGGATCACGACCTGACCCAGCAGCAGGTGGCGGAGTATTTGGGGACATCGCAGACCATGGTGGCCCGGTATGAGCGAGAGGCCAGCGAGCTGCCCTTGCGGCATTTTATCCGCCTTTGCCAGCTCTATCAGGTGTCTGCTGATGAGGTGTTGGGGCTGCGGCGCAGAAAATAAAAAACACGAGGGACAGGCGATGCGCCTGTCCCCCTGTGTGCTATAAATATTACTTCTTTTTCTTTGTCCGCTCCTCAATTTTCTTGCCCGCCCATTTGGCCAGGTTTACGCAGGCGGCAGCGGTGACCGCCAGTAGCACGGTGCCCAGGGCAAGCTGCTTTTTCGGCTTCATATCAGTACGCCAGCCTCTCTGCCAGGTAAGCCTTCAGCTCACTGATAGGCACGCGCACTTGCTCCATGCTGTCACGCTCACGGACGGTGACGCAGTTGTCGCCGGCCTTTTCGCCATCGCCCACGGTGTCAAAGTCCACGGTGATGCAGAAGGGTGTGCCCACTTCGTCCTCCCGGCGATAGCGCTTGCCGATGGAGCCGGTCTCGTCGAAGTCGATCATCCACTCCTTGGCCAGCTCCTCGTAGATCTTGCGGGCAGGCTCGGACAGTTTCTTGCTCAGGGGCAGGATGGCCGCCTTGTAGGGGGCCAGAGCCGGGTGCAGGTGCAGCACCACGCGCACGTCGTTCTTGCTCTCGTCCACCGTTTCCTCGTCGTAGGCGTCGCACAGCACCGCCAGCACGCTGCGCTCCACGCCTAGGGACGGCTCCACCACATAGGGGATGTAGCGCTGGTTGGTCTCGGGGTCAAAGTAGGTCAGGTCCTTGCCGGAGGTATTCTGATGCTGGGTCAGGTCGTAGTCGGTGCGGTCCGCCACGCCCCACAGCTCACCCCAGCCGAAGGGGAACAGGAACTCAAAGTCCGTGGTGGCCTTGGAGTAGAAGCACAGCTCCTCGGGATCGTGGTCACGCAGGCGCAGGTTCTCATCCTTCAGGCCGATGCCCAGCAGCCAGTTATGGCAGAAGGTGCGCCAGTAGTTGAACCACTCCAGGTCGGTGCCGGGCTTGCAGAAGAACTCCAGCTCCATCTGCTCAAACTCCCGGACCCGGAAGATGAAGTTGCCCGGAGTGATCTCGTTGCGGAAGGACTTGCCGATCTGGCACACGCCGAAGGGCAGCTTGCGCCGGGTGGTGCGCTGGGTATTGACAAAGTTGGTGAAGATGCCCTGGGCGGTCTCGGGCCGCAGGTACACGGTGTTCTTGGCATCCTCGGTGACACCCTGGAAGGTCTTGAACAT
>DPPB01000033.1:13312-91658 GCA_003539495.1 Oscillibacter sp.
TGGAAGGTCTTGAACATCAGGTTAAACTGCCGGATGTCGGTGAAATTATGCTTGCCGCAGGAGGGGCAGGGGATGCTCTTGTCGTCGATATACTCCTTCATCTCCTGCTGGGAAAAGGCGTCGATGGGCTTGGGCAGCTCCACGCCGTTTTCATGGCACCAATCCTCAATAAGCTTGTCGGCCCGGAAGCGCTCCTTGCACTCCTTGCAATCCATAAGAGGATCGGAAAAGCCCGCCAGATGGCCGCTGGCCACCCAGGTCTGGGGATTCATCAGAATGGCCGCATCCTGGCCCACGTTGTAGGGATTTTCCTGGACGAACTTCTTCCACCAGGCCTTCTTGATATTGTTCTTCAGCTCCACACCCAGGGGGCCGTAGTCCCAGGTGTTGGCGAGGCCACCGTAGATCTCGGACCCGGCGAAAATAAAGCCGCGGTTTTTACACAGGGCAACGATCTTGTCCATGGTTTTCTCGGTGTTTTTCATAGTGATTCTCCTTTATGGTTAGATTTTTCAGTTCAGTAAAAAAAACGCCCTGAACTGCCGACGCAGCTCAGGGCGAACTAAAAGCATAGTCCGTGGTTCCACCTGAATTCGGAAAAATCCGCACTCAACGGCCATAACGGTGCCATCCGGCGGGCATTTCCTCCCGCAGCTCCGGGCCGCCACGCCCATCATCGCCTGTAATGCGTTTAGGGTATCACTTTTTCCCCCGGGAGTCAAGAGAAACTTTTGCGGTTTCCCGCCCAGGGTGTTTTTCGCCGGGGCCGATGCCTGCGGCGGCCCGACCTGAATATAAAAAAGAGAACATCCTTCCGGATGTCCTCTTGGTGCGGTTCATTAGCCAATGTTGTTCAGCTTCAGAGTCAGCGCGCTCTTCTTGTGGGCCGCATTGTTCTTGTGCAGCAGGCCCTTGGCAGCAGCCTTGTCGATGCTCTTCACTGCGACCCTGTAAGCGCCCTCGGCCTCGGTGCGATTGCCTTCAACGGCAGCAGCCTCGAACTTCTTGATAGCGGTCTTCAGTGCGGAGCGATTGGCCTTGTTGCGGGCATTACGAGCCTCGGACACCAGAACACGCTTCTTAGCAGACTTGATATTCGGCAAACCAAACACCTCCCCGATGATCAATTCCGCGCTTCAGAAATAACATCCACGCAGGATGATATTTTAGCATTGTTTCTTTCAAATTGCAAGTCTTTTTTCGAGATTTTCCGGAAAATTTTGAATATTTTCTGATACCGGCGGCAAACTACAGTTCAGCCACAACATTTTGTGTTTTAGAAAGGGGTGTGACCACAAGCGTGAGCGTACTGGGAACGGATCTGGCGCTGGAAGCGGCCCAGGCACAATTAAAAACCATCCGCCTCACCAGCCAGCCGGGCCTGACGGTGCGCCGGCGGGTACGGGACGGCTACGCCCTGACGGCCATGGATCTCACGGGCCCGCAGCAGGCGGAAAAGCTCAAGCGTCCCATGGGAAAATACATCACCATGGAGCTGACGCCCTACCTGCAGCGGCAGCAAGATTTCTTTGCCCGAGGCGCCCGATGCATTGCCCGGGAGCTGGCGGCGCTGCTGCCGGAAGGCGATGCGCCGGTGCTGGTGGTGGGCCTGGGCAACCGCTCCCTGACGGCGGACGCCGTGGGCCCACTGGCCCTGCCCCATATTCTGGTCACCCGGCACATGCTGCAGGCCATGCCGGAGGAATTCGCGGGTTTTTCCTCTGTGGCGGCTCTGACCACCGGGGTCTTGGCGGAGACGGGATTGGAAAGCTTTGAGCTTATCGCCGCTGCAGCGGAAAAGCTGCAGCCCCGGTGCGTCATCGTATTGGACGCCCTGGCCGCCGCCGGCCGGGAAAAGCTCTGCGCCGTGCTGCAAATTACGGACACGGGCCTGACACCCGGGTCCGGAGTAGGCAACCACCGCCGGGAGGTATCCCGAAAAACTCTGGGGGTGCCGGTGCTGGCCCTGGGCCTGCCCACGGTGATCCGGGCGGATCAGCTCATAGGCGAGGAGGCCCCGGCAGAGGGAGAGGCCCTGTTCGTCACGCCCCGGGACATCGACCAGCGGGTGCGGGAGCTGAGCCGCATGATGGCCTACGGCATAGACCTGGCCCTGCAGCCCCATTTGACCGTGGAGGACATCACGGGGCTGCTGGGATGAGGGGGCCCTTCCGGAAGCTCCTTTATGCGCCCCTCTCTGTAGTAGCCGCAGTTCTTCACTTTACCGACAATCCAACCGGCGCGGCCTATATGGTCACGCCGCAGCGTGTCGAAAAAGTCTTTTCGCCCCGCTGCCTAAGTTTTTGAAACCTTGAAAAAGTTTCAAAAACTACTGATTTCAATGGTGAGGGACACCCTTCTTGGGTTTCCCTCACACTCTCTTCCTTACCGTTATCGCAATTCCTACCACTTTATCGACAGCCTCCGGCGCGGCCTATATGGTCACGCCGGTTCCTTTTTTGCTGCCCCCTTGCAGCCCCGCTGCCTTCACCGGGGCGCCGCCAAGAGCCTCTTAAATTTTTGTGAATTCCCTCATTTCCGCTTGCACAGCGCATTTTCGTGGGATATACTTATATTAATTTGTTATTTCCGAGGTGAGATTTCTGTATGAGCTCCTTTATTTCCTTTGAGAACGTGGAAAAGCGGTACGGCACGGGCGAGGTGTCCGTGCAGGCGCTGCACGACGCCAGCTTTACCATCGAAAAGGGTGAGATCTGCGTCATCGTGGGCCCCTCCGGCGCAGGCAAAACCACGCTGCTGAATATTTTGGGCGGCATGGATACCCTTACCTCCGGACAAGTGTTTTTAGATGGGCGAGAGGTCTCCGCCTTCAACAGCCGCCAGCTGGCAGACTACCGGCGGCGGGACATCGGATTCGTCTTCCAGTTTTACAACCTTATCCCCAACCTGACCGCACTGGAAAACGTGGAGATCGCCTCACAGATCGTCAAGGACCCGCTGCCGGCGGCGCAGGTCCTGCAGGACGTGGGGTTGGGCGAGCGCATGATCAATTTCCCGGCCCAGCTCTCCGGCGGCGAGCAGCAGCGCGTTGCCATCGCCCGGGCTCTGGCCAAGCGGCCCCAGCTGCTGCTGTGCGATGAGCCCACCGGTGCGCTGGACTATAACACCGGCAAGCAGATCCTGGCGCTTTTGCAGGAACAGAGCCGCCAAAACGGCATGACCGTTGTGATCATCACCCACAACTCCGCCCTGACCGCTATGGCCGACCGGGTGATACACATCAAAAACGGCACCGTTCAGAGCATGGAGCGCAACGAACGGCCCACGCCGGTTGAGGAGATCGAATGGTAATGGGCAGTGCTTGGAGAAAAAATAATTTGCGGGAACTGCGCCGCTCCCTGGGGCGCTGGTTGGCCATTCTGGCGATCATTGCCCTGGGCATCGGGTTTTTTGCCGGGCTCAAGGCCAGCAAGCCCGCCATGCTATTGACCGCCGAGGATTACTTGGGCGAGACGGGCTTTTACGACCTTCGCCTCATCAGCACCCTGGGCCTGACCCAGGAGGATGTGGCGGCCGCCGCACAGACAAGGGGTGTTGCCGCAGCGGAGGGCTCCGTCACCGCGGACGCCGTGGGCACCATAGGCGAGGATGAGCGCACCCTCAAGGTGCTGACCCTAACGGATACGGTCAACCGCCCGAAGCTGACCTACGGACGCCTGCCCCAAAAGGCCGATGAATGTCTGGCGGATATGCACCGCTTTTCCCAAAAGGACGTGGGCTCCACCGTCACCATCAGCAAGACCTCCATTGACGGCTGCCTGACTACGGATACATTTACCATCGTAGGGCTATGCACCTCTCCGCTGTACTTAAATGTAGAGCGCGGAACCACCGCACTGGGCGGCGGCTCCATCGACGGCTTCCTCTGCATTCCCAAGGACGCCTTTGCTCTGGACTATTTTACGGAGGTCTCCGTGCTTTTAGATGGCGCCGACCGGACCCTCTACTGCGATGCATACACCGATGCTGTGTCCGCCCTGCGCCCCACCCTGGAGGCCCTGCTGGCCCAGCGGGCACCGCTGCGCTATGAGCAGATCGTTGATGATGCCCGCGCAGCTCTGAGCGACGCCCAGGCGGAGTACGACAGAGGCGTGGCGGAGTATCAGGCCCAGCGAGCAGATGCCGAGGCCCAGCTGGACGAAGCAAAGCGCCAGCTGGACAGCGGCGCCGCCCAGCTGGAGGCAAACCGGAAAAAACTGGATGAGGCCCAGCTGACCCTGGACCAAAAGGAAAAGGAGCTGGCCGCCGGCGAGCAGGAGCTTCCTAAGGGCGAAGCCGCTTTGGCTGCTGCGAAGGAGGATGCCTACCGGCAGCTGGATGAAAAGCAGGCGCAGCTGGACGAGAACCGCCAGCAGGTAGACAGCGGCCTCCTGAAGGTCAAGCTCACGGGTCTGCCCTTACAGTACGAGACGCTGCTGGTCACGCGGCTGCAGCTGCAGGGCAGGCTCGCCGTCCTGGAGGAGGGCTCGGCGGATTATAACGCCACCCAGCGGATGCTGGACGGGACGCAGCGCTTGATCGAGCAGTATGAGCAGGGCGAGGTCATCCCGCAGTATCTGAAGCTCAAGGACGCCCAGGCACAGCTGGACGATGCCCAGGCGCAGCTGGACAGCGCTCGCAGCGAGGCGGACAGCACCTTTGCCGCCAAGGAGGCGGAGCTGGCCGCCGCCAAGGCGCAGATAGAAAGCGGCAAGCAGCAGCTGGCGGACGGCCGCAGCGAGTTAGAGAGCGGCCGCGCACAGCTGGAGAGCGCCCAGGCGCAGCTATCCCAAAGCCGCGCGGACTATGAGGCCGCCCAGGCCGCCGCCCAGGAGGGCTTTGCCCAGGCGGAGGCAAAGCTGGAGAGCGGCAAGCGTCAGCTGGAAAAGGCCCAGGTAGAGGTGGAGAAGATCGATCATCCCTCCACCTATGTCCTGGACCGGACGGTCAACACAGGCTATCTCTCCTTCCGGGGTGACTCCTCCATTGTGGAGGGCGTAGCAAGGGTTTTCCCGCTGTTTTTCTTCCTGGTGGCCGCCCTGGTTTGTATCACGACCATGACGCGCATGGTGGATGAGCAGCGCACTCAGATCGGCACCCTCAAGGCCCTGGGCTACTCCGACGGGGCCATCGCCTGGAAATATATCTCCTACTCCGGGTCGGCGGCCCTGCTGGGCGCAATCTTAGGCTTTATGCTGGGGACATGGGTCTTCCCACAGGGCATCTGGCAGGGCTACTCCATGCTCTACCAGTTCAGCAGCCGCCTGCGCTACTACTTTGACCCCGTGATGGCGGCGGTCTCCCTGGCCGCATCTCTTGTTTGCTCCGTGGGGGCCACCTGGTTCGCCTGTCACGCGGAGCTGCAGCTGCTTCCTGCCAGCCTGATGCGCCCCAAGGCCCCCAAGCCGGGCAAGCGCATCCTGCTGGAGCGGGTCCGGTTTATCTGGAGCCGGGTGTCCTTCCTGCACAAGGTCTCCATCCGCAACATCCTGCGATACAAAAAGCGCCTGTTTATGATGCTGCTGGGCATCGGCGGCTGTACGGCGCTGATCGTTGCGGGCTTTGGCATACGGGACTCCATCGCCACCATTGCCGACGACCAGTTTGGCAGCATTACCCACTATGACATCGCCGTGACCTTCTCCACCCCTATGAATACCACCCTGCAGGAGGATTTCCGCAGCCGCTACCCCACCGCACAGACCTGCGTTTTTGCGGAGACGGCCTCCTATGAGATCAAAAACGGCTCCGCTGTCTTTACCCTGAACACAGTGGCCACCGACGACCCGGACATCACCTCCGTTATCGGCTTGACGGACGGCACGCAGACCGTCCCCTACCCCCAGGAGGGCGCCATCATTGACCGCGACCTGGCCGACCGCCTGGGGCTCAAGGTGGGTGACATGCTCACCGTCTCCCTTAGTGACACAAGGAGCGTGGAGATCCCTGTGGAAGGCGTGTTTGAAAACTATGTCTACCACTATGCTTACATGACGGCGGAGACCTATGAGCGCATCTTCGGTGAGAGCTGCACCTACAAAACAGCCTATCTGCTGACTCAGGACGACGCCTATACACTGGGCGCCTCCATTGCGGATAACCCCCGGGTGGCCAATGTCTCGGTGGTGGACTCCCTGCGCGAGCTGGTGCGCGACATGATGAAGAGCCTGGACTATATTGTCGGTCTCGTTATCGGCAGCGCCTGCGCCTTGGCACTGGTGGTGCTGTTTAACCTCTGCAATATCAGCATCACAGAGCGCATCCGGGAGATTGCCACGGTCAAGGTACTGGGCTTTTATCGGCGGGAGACTCGCTTTTACGTCTTTCGGGAGATTCTGATGCTCAGCGTTCTGGGCGCCCTGGTGGGTCTGCCGGCCGGGTGGGCCCTGCACCGGTTCATTATGTCTCAGATCCGGGTGGATATGGTGTCCTTCCTCGTCCGTGTCACCCCCTTGAGCTACTGCCTGTCCTTTGTTATTACCATGCTGCTGAGCGTCCTGGTCTGCGCCCTGCTGGGTCGCAAGATCGATCGGATCCAAATGGCCGAGTCGCTCAAATCCGTTGAATAAGTAAATCTGTCCTGTATACAGGACACAGCCGTGCGGCTGCCCCCACCCGGTGGGGAATGGCCGCACGGCTGTATTCTTTTGGTCAGCGTCCCGGCGGCTGGGTACAAAAGGCCCAGGGAGAGTGCTTTCTTACGATGCCTCTCCCTGGGGATTTTTTGCTTATCCAGCCATTTACCGGCACAGGAAGCTGAACCAGCCCTCGCTGGTGTGGGTCTCCAGAATCTCCCAACCATCCCGGCGGAGGTGGTCCGCCACCTCTTCCGCCCGATCATCGATGATGCCGGAGCAGAGGAACAGCCCCCCCTCCTTCAGAAACGGCCGCACCTGGGGGGAGATGCCGATGATGACGTCCGCCACGATATTGGCCACGACCACATCGTATTCCCCGCCGAACTCCTTTTGCAGAGCATGATCCGTGACCACGTTGCCCCAGCGGACGGTGTAGCGGTCCCTGCCGATGCCGTTGATGGCGGCGTTTTCATAGGCCACGTCCACGCATTTGTCATCAATGTCGCAGGCGAAGGCCTCCGCCGCGCCCAAGCGCAGAGCGGCGATGGAGAGGATCCCGCTGCCGCAGCCCAGATCCAGCACCCGCTCGCCGCCGCTAATGTGGGCATCCAGGGCCTGCAGGCACAGGCGGGTAGTAGCGTGGCTGCCGGTGCCGAAGGTGAGCCCCGGGTTCAGCCGCAGCTCCACCCGGTCCGGGGCGCCGGCCTGCTCCCACTCCGGGATGACCAGCAGACGCTTGCCGATCTCCATGGGCTTATAAAACTGCTTCCAGTTGTTCTCCCAATCGGCGTCCTGCACGGCGGCGCGGCTGAGGCGTGCGCCGGGCAGCCCAGCGGCCAGATCCTCCGCCGCGGCCAGCCGGCGGCGGCCGTCCGGGTCGTCGGAAAGATAAAAGGTCACCCGGCACAGGCCCTTTTTCTCCTGCAGGAGGCTCTCGTCCACATAGTCCCAATACTGGTGGTTATTTTCCAAGAAATTCTTGAAATCCGCCTCGTCGTCAATGACCAGGCCGGTGATGCCCAGCTCCTCCAGCCGGGCGCACAGGCCGTCCAGCTCCGCCGGCTGGGTGTCGATATGTACCTCGATCCAGTTCATCGCTGGGTGCCCACAAAGAAGATGCCCATGGTGTTGGGGCCGGTGTGGCTGCCGATAACGGGGCCGATGTAGTTGATATACACCGTCTTGGTGCCGAAGCGATCCTTGATCCGCTGGGCCACAGCCCGGGCGTCCAGCTCGCAATCGGCGTGGCAGATGAACATGGTCTGCTCCTCCGGACGGATGGCCAGCGCTTCGATCTTATCCAGCAGGGCATTGATGGCGGCCTTGCGGCCCCGGGCCTTGCTCACGGGCACCAGCTTACCCTCATCAGAGGTGTGCATGATGGGCTTGATAGAGAGCATAGTGCCCACCAGCGCTGTGGTGGCGCTGACCCGGCCGCCCATCTTCAGATAGTTCAGATCGTCCACGGTGAACCAGTGGCAGATGCTCAGGCGGTTCTCCTCCACCCATTTGGCAAGCTCCGCCGCCGTGAGGCCCGCCTTCTTCTGCTGGGCTGCCAAATACAGCAGCAATCCCTGGCCCAGGGAGGCGCTGAGGGAATCCACCACGTGGATATCCGCCTCCGGGAACTCCGAGCGCAGGTCGTCAGCGGCGATGACGGCGGATTGATAGGTGGTGGACAGCGCCGAGGAGAAGCACACGCAGACGATGTCCTTCCCGCTCTGCAGTACCCGGCGCATGGCATCCTGAAACTGGCCCACGTTCACTGCCGAGGTGGTGGCCAGCTTACCGGCGCGGATGCGCTTATAGAACTCCTCGTTGGAAATGGCCGTTCCCGCCAGGTCATTGGGGTAATCCTGCCCGTCCATGTGCATGGTCAGGGGCAGGACCTCCAGCTCCAGCTCACGGGCCATGTAGTCCGTCAGGTCACAGCAGCTGTCTGTCATCAAAACATAATCACGCATAATATGCCCTCCTTCCGCCATTTAAGGCGTTTCAAATTTCAATTTTGTATAAAATCCGGAAAAACACCCCGGGGAGATAACACGGTTTTTATGGGGCCGCAGGGGGAAACGGATTGCCGCGCCAGTGACATCGGTCACTGGTTCGCAATGACTGTGTTTTTTACAAGGGGTGCCAATTCCGGGTGGACCGTCGGGCCGTCGGCCCGCAATGACACAGCTTACTTCCCCACGCAAAAGCGGGAAAAGATAGTGGCCACCAAATCCTCCCGGATGCTCTTGCCCGTCAGCTCACCCAGAGCCGCCAGGGCCTCCTCGGCGTCGGTGAGGATCGCATCCGGCGTCAGGGCCGCCGACAGCGCCTCCTGTGCCCGGTCCACCGCCGCCAGGGCCCGGCCCACAGCCTCCGCCTGGCGGGTGTTGGTCAGCAATGCGCCATCAATGCGAACCGCCTGCGGGTAGAGGGCCTGCACCAGGCGGCCGATCTGCTCCACCCCTTCCCCTGTCCGGGCGCAGACAGAGCACACGCCGTCAAACCGATCCGCCAGGCCGGCCAGCTCCGCCTGCCGGGGCAGGTCGCTCTTATTCACCAGCAGCAGGCTGTGCTCCGCCTGCTGCGCCAAAGCGAAAATACGCTCCTCCGTCCCGGTCAGGGGGACGGATCCGTCCAGCACCACCAAAGAGAGGCTCGCCCGCTCCGCCGCGGCCACAGCCCGGTCCACGCCGATCTTCTCCACACTGTCCCGGGCATCCCGGATACCCGCCGTGTCACACAGCCGCAGCATCTGACCGCCCAGGCGGACCTTTTCCTCCACCGTATCCCGGGTGGTGCCCGCCACCTCGGTGACGATGGCCCGGTCATAGCCCAGCAGGGCGTTGAGCAGAGACGATTTGCCCGCATTGGGCAGGCCCAGCAGCACCGTGGGGATACCCTCCCGCAGGATACGCCCCCGGCGGAAGGTGTCCAGCAGCCGCTGCAGCTGCCGGCGACAGCGGGACAGGGTATCGGCAATCTCCCGCTGCTCCAGGGGCTCGATATCCTCGTCGGGATAGTCCACCGCCGCATAGAAGCGGGCGGTGACGTCCATAAGCCCGTCATACACCTGCTCCACACCCCGGCTTATACTGCCCGAGAGCTGCAGGGCGGCGTTTTGGGCGCACTCGGCCGTCTCGGCATCGATGAGATCCGCCACGGCCTCCGCCTGGATGAGATCCATCCGCCCGCTGAGAAAGGCCCGCCGGGTAAATTCACCCCCCTTGGCCTGCCGGGCGCCGAATGTGAAGGCGCTGCGCAGCACCTCCTCCAGCACCACTGCAGACCCGTGGCAGTGCAGCTCCGCCGACCACTCGCCGGTATAGCTGCTCTCCGGGGCGAAAATAACGCACAGGCCGTCGTCAATGACCGCTCCCTCCGCCGTGCGCATGTGCCCGTACACCATCCGGCGGTGGGGCAGTGCGGCGGCGCTCTTTCCGCTGCAGGCGGCAAATACGCCGTCCACCACGGCCAGAGTCTCCGGCCCGGATATGCGCACGATGCCGATGGCCGCAGGGGCCCGGGCGGTGGCAATGGCGGCTATGGTATCGGTCATGGCTTTCATGCTCCTTAACATAACTGGCGAAAAATCCTGCGGAATTTTCTGCCAAAGAGATTGGCAAAATCTATTATAGCATATTAGATAGCCCGTGTATAGGAAAAAATGCGCCCGCAGGCGCATTTTCACGGATCCTTACTGCATCATCCGCTTGAGTCTGCGGATATCCTCCCCCGCGAAGGGCAGCACCGTATACTCCCCCTGCAGCCGGGACCAGATGGCCGCGCCATAGCGGCTCTCGATCTGCGCGGGGGTGAGGTTGGTGCTGATGATGGTGCTCTTTCCGGCCAGGAGACGGCCGTTCACCAGCTGGTACAGGGCGCTCTGGACGAAGCCCGTGGCCATCTCAGTGCCCAAATCATCCAGAATCAGCAGGTCGCAGCTCTCAAACCGGCGCACGTCCACGGCGGCGTCCGGCTCCTCATCGGCGCGGAATTTCGCCGCCTCACACCGGGCAAACACATGGACCGCCGTGTCATACACCACGGAAAAGCCGTCCTCGCTGACGACTCTTGCAATGCAGGCGGAGAGGAAGGTCTTTCCCAGGCCCGGAGCACCGTCCAGCAGCAGGTTGGCCGGTTTTTTCCCAAACTCGGCGGCATAGCGCTGGCAGGTGGCCAAATTCCGCTCCATCAGCTGCCGGGGGCTGCGCCCGGACTCCCCGGGCTGGGTGTCGTACCACTCCAGGCCGAAGGTATCAAAGCTCTGGCTGCCCACGTCCAGCAGGCTGCTCAGGCTACGAATCTGCTCCTGGGCATAGTATTTCTGCAGGCAGGCGCATATCCTGCCGCCGCAATAGCCCGTGTCGCCGCAGAGGACACACCGGGGCTTATCCACCAGGGCGTCGGCGGGATAGCCGTGGGCGGTGAGCAGCTGCGCACGCTCCTGCTGCAGGGACAGATTCTCCGCCCGGAGCCGCTGGATCGCCGGGACCGGGTCCTCCCCCCGGCGCAGGGCCTGGGCCATGATGCGCCCCATGGTGCCCCGGAGCTGCTGCTCGATCTCCTCCAGGCGGGGAACCTCCCGATAAATGCGCTGCCGCCGGGCCGCCGCCTGAGACGCCCGGCGCTGCTTGTCCTCCTCGAACCGCTGCAGCGCCTCCCGCATCACCTTGCCGTCATATGCCATGTTCCTGCCCCCTTACCATTTCATAAACTCCTCCAAGGAGCGGTCCTTTTTCTCCGCGGGCTTCGGCTTGTGATCCTCCTGCACCTCCCGAAGCGTCCGCAGGCCCTCCTTATCCCAGCGGCGCAGGATGCCGTTTAAGTACCGCCAATCCATGCCCTGCTTTTTCAGCACCGTCTTTTCATAGGCCAGGGCCACCATCTCCGGCGAAAAGCCCCAGTCCATCCACTGGGCGATATACTTCTCCTCCGCCTCCACCGGGCGGCGGTCACCCATGTGCAGGGCCGCCATGTACTGCACCGATTGTTCTCGCCGCCGGGCCACGGTGCGCAGATATCGGGCGGCGGATTCCTGGTCGAACAGGCCCCGCTTGGCCCAGTAGTACCCTTCCTTTTCAATGGCGCCCACCGTGGGCCGGCGCCCCGGACCGAACCGCCGCTCCTGCTCCTCCACACAGTGGCGCACCAGCAGGAAAATCACATCTGCCGGCAGCCCCACCTCGTGGCGCAGATTGGCCAGGCGCTTGAGGTCCATGGTGGTGAGCTTCTTGCCAAGAGAGCGCTCCGTCTCCCCCACCAGCATCTCAAACTCCGGGTCCCGCAGCAGCTGCATCAGGTCTGTGGCGGTATACTCCGCCGGGCGCTGCTCCGGCTCCGGCAGGGGCAGGCCATGGGCCTGGATGAGGCCCATTTTCTCCAGCTTGGTCTGGGCCCCCTGGAGCCGCAGGGCGCTCATAGACAGCTTTTCCATCAGCTGCTCCGCCGTCACCGCGTCCTCGGCCCGCATGAGGTACAGATACAGCAGCGCCGCATCCCCATCCGCCGCAGCCAGGAGCTGATCCACCTGCCGCGCCGGGAGCGCCAGGGTCTTTTCCCGGTCCCGGATGATATAGCCTGCCATAGTCTCTCCCCCTTCATTACTGACGAAAAAGCTCCGTTTTTTCCGCCAAAAAGATTTGAATTTTTCGCGTCTGCGGACGCGAACTCTGTGAGGCTTTTTTAGTCTGCACAATAATGCAGATTACATTTTACACGAAAACCCCCTTTTCGTAAAGCCGCCGGAACACTTTAATTTGTTAATTTTTTGTTTTCCGACAGAAAAGACTTTCCCCGGCGGGAAAATGTGCTATAATAAGGTGATTTAGTATGGAGTATTATCCGTTTTTCAGCGGGGACAGGAGGCAGCTATGGCAAATCGCGTCACAGTGAACATCTGCGGGGAGGACTACACCCTGGTAGCCGAGGAGAACACCGCCTACATGGAGCAGGTGGCCGCTCTGGTGGACAAGAAGATGGGCGAGGTCATCGCCGGGGCCAAGGTAGGCCGCAGCGATGCCGCCGTCCTGGCTGCCGTGAACCTGGCGGACGAGCTGCTCAAGAGCGAGCAGGCGGCGGAGAATCTGCGCCGCCAGGTGAAGGGATATCTGGACGAGGCCGCCCAGGCCAGGGGCGAGATCTCCGACCTGAAGCGCCAGCTCTTTAAGGCCCAGCAGGGCAAGAAGTGAGGACTATGGAGCTGCTCTCCCCCGCCGGGTCCTATGAGGCCCTGCTGGCCGCCGTGCAAAACGGGGCCGACGCTGTATACATGGGCCTGGGCGGCTTTAACGCCCGCCGCAGCGCCCGAAATTTTACGGACGAGGACTTCGCCCGGGCCGTGGACTACTGTCACGAGCGCGGAGTGAAGGTCTATCTCACCCTGAACACCCTGCTCACCGACCGGGAGCTGCCCGAGGCGGCGGAGGTCCTGAAAAAAGCATCCGCCTGGGGCGTGGACGCGGTGCTGGTGCAGGATTGGGGCCTGTGGCAGCTGGCAAGGCTGGTGGCCCCGGATCAGCCCCTCCACGCCAGCACGCAGATGAGCCTGCACACCCTGTCCGGGGCGCGGCTGGCGGCGGAGCTGGGCGTGGAGCGGGTGGTGCTGGCCCGGGAGCTGTCCGCCCAGGATGTGGAAACCATCTGCCGTGGCTGCGGAGCGGAGGTAGAGGTGTTCGGCCATGGGGCCCTGTGCATGTGCTACTCCGGCCAGTGCGCCATGAGCGCCATGATCGGCGGACGCAGCGGCAACCGGGGCACCTGCGCCCAGCCCTGCCGCCTGCCCTACACCGTGGGCGAAAAGACCGGGTACCTATTGAGTCTGAAGGACAACAACCTTTCGCCCTATCTCCGACAGATGGAGGAGATGGGTGTTTCCTGCGTGAAGCTGGAGGGCCGCATGAAGCGGCCGGAGTATGTGGCGGCGGTGACGGGCATTTATCGGCGGCTGCTGGATGAGAAGCGCCCCCCCTCCCCCACTGAGCAGGCCCAGCTGGAGCGGGCCTTTTCCCGCAGCGGCTTTACGGACGGATACTGGACAGGCCGGCGGGGCGCGAAGATGTTCGGCATGCGGCCGGAGAGCGCCCGGTGGCCCGAGGATTGGTTTGCCCAGGTACGCAGGACCTATGAGGGCGGCGCAGAAAACCGCCCCGTGGCCGTGGACTTTACCTGCCGGATTGCAGCAGGCGAGGAGGCTGCCCTCACGGCGGCTCTCCCGGACGGGCGCAGCGTGACCGTGACCGGCCCCGTGCCGGAGGCGGCCCGAAGCCGCTCCCTGACGGAGGAGGAGCTGCGCACCCGGCTGCAAAAGACAGGGGGCACGGTGTTTGCCTGCCGAAAAACAGACATTTCCCTGGAGGACGGGCTGATGCTCTCCGCCGGGAGCATCAACGCCCTGCGCCGGGACGCTCTGGCGGGGCTCCGGGTACTGCTGACCTCGATGCCCCAGCGGCGCACCTTTGATACTCCGGCCCTGCCGGCGGCTCCGGCGGCCTATACAGGCGCACCGAAGCTGACAGCCAGCGTCACCTATGCCCACCAGCTCACGGCAGCGCTGGCCCGGGGCGTGGAATACCTCTATCTGCCCCTTGCCCTATTGGGCGAAATTGACCTGGACGAATACGCCGGGTATACGAAGCTGTGCGCCGTTCTGCCGCGGATCCTCCGCACGGAGGACGAGGGAAAATTCCGGGAGGTTTTGCAGGAGCATCCCCAGCTGACCGCCGTGGCGGTGAGCAACCTGGGCCATCTGCCCATTGTGGACGGCTTAGGCCTGGAGGTCCGGGGCGATCTGGGCCTGAACGTGTTTAATAGCCGAGCGCTGCTGCTAATGCAGGAGCTGGGGCTGGCGAGCGTCACCGTCTCCGCTGAGCTGCGGCACCAGCAGGTGCGTGATCTGCGCAAATACATCCCCTGTGAGGCGGTGGTCTACGGCCGCCTGCCGCTGATGGTCACGGAAAACTGCCCCCTGCGGTGCAGCGGACAGTGCAGCGCCGGAAACGGCGGTGTGCTGACGGACCGGACCGGAGCCCGGTTCCCGGTGCTGTGCGGACACGGCTGCCGGCCGGAGATACAAAACAGCAGGCCCCTGTACCTGGCGGATAAGCCCGAATGGAAAAAGTGCGGATTGCGCTGGGCAAGGCTGCGCCTGACCACAGAGACGGCGGAGGAGGCTTTGGACATCCTGCAGCGGTATCAGGGATCGGACTTCCCCGCCCCCGCAGGCTTTACAAGAGGTCTATTCTATCGCGGTGTTGAGTAACACCTGTTGAAAATTTCTTTGAATTTTTCGGTAATAGACTTGCAGCCTGCAGTCGGCAAGCTCTGCAAAGCTTTACTCTTTGTATTTATACCGTGAAATATCACTATTTGTATTTATCTTTTGAGAGGTTACACCCCATGGAGCTAAAATTCAAAGCTATACATCCTAAGATCGGGCGAGAAATCCCCCTGCCGCAGTTTGCCACCCCGGGGTCCGCTGCCATGGACCTGCGGGCATGCCTGGACGGACCTGTGACCCTGCAGGCCGGGGCCCGGGCGGTGATCCCCACGGGCCTGGCTATGGCGCTGCCATCGGCGGATTATGTGGCCCTGGTGTTCGCCCGGAGCGGGCTGGGCATCAAGAAGGGCGTGTGCCTTTCTAACGGTGTGGGGGTCATCGACAGCGACTATCGGGGCGAAATTGCCGTGGGCCTGGTGAATCTGTCCGGCAAGGACTACACCGTCCAGCCCGGGGACCGCATCGCCCAGCTGATGGTGGTACCGGTGGTGCAGCCCACTGTCACGCTGGCAGATGAGCTGGACGAGACGGACCGGGGCTCAGGCGGCCTCGGCTCCACAGGGAGGTAATGGAACATGGCGAAAATCGTGTTGGCCTCCGGCTCGCCCCGGCGGCAGGAGCTGCTGCGGCGCATGGGCATCACGGAGTTTGACATTCGGGTGCCGGAGGTGGAGGAATACTATCCGGATCATCTATCTCCGGAGGAGATCGTGAAGTTCATCTCCCGGGAGAAATCTGATGCCGCGGCGCGGCTGTGTGGGGGCGACGAGATCGTCATCACCGCGGACACCATGGTATTCCTGGGCGAGCGGCGCCTGGGTAAGCCCCGGGACGAGGCCCAGGCCCTGGAGATGCTTACGGCCCTGGCGGGACGAAAGCACACGGTGTGTACCGGCGTGACCGTGCGCCGGGGAGCGAAAATCTGCACCGCCGCCCAGCACACGGATGTGTACTTCCGCCCGGCCACGGAGCGGGAGCTGCGCGCCTACATCCGCACCGGCGAGCCCATGGACAAGGCCGGCGCCTACGGCGTGCAGGGCAAGGGCGCGCTGCTGGTGGAGCGCATTGACGGTGACTTTTTCAACGTCATGGGCCTGCCGGTTGGGCTGCTGGCCCGGCTGCTGAAGGGCTTTGGCATTGATCTGATGGAGTAATACTATGAAGAATTTTTTCAACAAAACCGGCATATGGATCCTGGCTGCAGCGGTGGTGATCGTGCTGACGCTGTCCATCCTGTCCGCTACGGGGACGGGCCTGCTGAATAACATTGCGGGCACTATCGCCAGCCCCTTCCGCTCCGCCGGAGCCGCTATCGGCAACTGGTTCGGCTCCATTTCCGACAAGTTTGACAGCGTGGAGGCTCTGCAGAAGGAGAACGAGGAGCTGCGCAAGCGCGTGGCTCAGCTGGAGGATGCCAACCGCCAGGCCGAAACCGACAGCCAGGAGAACGAGCGCCTGCGCTCCCTGCTGAACCTGCGCCAGCAGCGGCGGGACTTTACCTTTGAGAGCGCCAAGGTGACCCAGTATGAAAACTCCAACTGGGCCTCCACCCTGACCCTGAACCGGGGCACCAGCAGCGGCGTTGCGGTGAATAACTGCGTGGTGAACGAGACCGGCGCCCTGGTAGGCGTTGTGACGGAGGTGGGCCTGAACTGGTGCACCGTGGCCACAGTGCTGGACACCCAGGCACAGTTCGGCGCCACGGTGTTCCGCACGGGCGAATCCGCCGTGGCCATGGGCGATCTGGAGCTGATGCAAAGCGGAAAGCTCAAGCTCAGCTACCTCTCCGGAGCCAACACCCCCGTAGGCGGCGACCTGGTGCTGACCTCCGGCTTGGGCGGATACTATCCCTCGGGTCTGGTCATCGGAGCTGTGGAGGATGTGCGCACCGACGACTCGGGCCTGACCCAGTACGCCGTAGTACAGCCCACGGTGACGCCCTCCTCCCTGGTGGAAGTGTTCGTCATCACCGCCTTCGACATCGTGGACTGAGAGGTGCGCCGTGGGACGTCGTGACTTTTTGTTTAAATGGCTCTTTTACGCCCTGACCGCTCTGGGTTTCGTGCTGGTGCAGGTCTTTGGGCTGGTGCATATCCGCATATGGGGTGTGCATCCGTTCCTGTTTCCGGTGCTGGTGTCCACTGTGGCCGCCCTGGAATCCGCCCATGAGAGCGCCGTGTTTGCTCTGGCCACCGGCGCGGTGCTGGATGTCACCATGTCGGGGGTGATCCCCTGCTTCTACACGGTGGCGTTTTTGGTTGTATTCTTTTTGGCCCAGATCCTGTCGGCCAAGGTCCTGTCGCAGCCGTTTTTCTGCTGCATGCTGTGTGGCGTACTGAGCATTGTGTGCACCGACCTGCTGCAAATGCTGTTTCTCAATTCGTCTGTCAGCTTCTCCGTTCGGGCCGCCCTGCTGCTTATGGGTAAGGAGCTGCTGCTGACGCTGCCCCTAATGCCGCTGATTTACCTGCCGGACAGCAAGATCCGGCGCTTCTTCCACCAGGAATAAGGGGCCCTGTATCCGCCGGAAAGGAGGCGCTTTCCCTATGAAAAAATCCAATCCCTATCGCACCCGGCTCATCGTTCTGTTGGGCTTTTTAGCTGTGGTGCTGATCTTTTTCGCCGTGATGCTGTTTCACTATCAGATCATCAAGGGCAACAGCTACCGGGCTCAATCCATGGCCGGCACCGCCCGGCGTGAAACCGTGGAGACCAGCCGGGGCATTATTACCGACAGGAATGGTAAGGTTTTGGTGTCTAACCGCCTGACCTACACCCTGAAATTCTCCGACGAGAGCTTTGATGACGACGCTGCCTGCAACGCCGCCGTGTGGCGGCTCATCACTCTGTGCCGGCAGGAGAGCCTTTCCTGGATTGATCCCCTGCCGCTGACGAACGCGGCGCCCTTCGCCCTCACCACTGATACCCCCGGGGAGACCTTTGTCAACTGGCTGGATCAGCATGACATTCCCTACACCGGCAAGGACACCGTGACCCTCTCTATCAGCGGCGGCGAGCTGCTGGACATGGCCCGGAAGATTTATAAGATCTCCGACGATTATACCGACGACCAGGCCCGCCTCGTCGCCGGGGTCCGCTACGGCGCGGAGATGTCCGGCGGGTATGTGTTTGCCGAGGATGTTCCCGTAGAGGTCATCAGCCAGGTGGTGGATGGCCACTTTGCAGGCGTGTCCACAGGTACCTCCAGCCAGCGGGTGTATAACACCACCTATGCCGCCCATATCCTGGGCCGGGTGAGCCGCATCTTTGCCGAGGATTGGAACGACAAATACAAGGATAACAACGACTACTCCATGGACGACCTGGTGGGCAAGGGCGGCGTGGAGGAGGCCTTTGAGCAATATCTCCATGGGGTCAACGGCGTAAAGCTGGTGACCACCGATAAGAGCGGCAAGGTCACCGGCGAGCTCTACGCCAAGGAGCCCCAGCCGGGCAACACCGTGGCCCTGACCATCGACCTGGACCTGCAGAAAACCGCCGAGGATTCCCTGGCGGCCACCATCCAGTCCATGACGAAAAGCGATGGCGTGGCCCGAGGCGGCGCGGCGGCAGTGATCGGCGTGGGCACCGGGGAGGTGCTGGCCTTGGCCAGCTATCCCACCTACGACCTGAGCCAATGGGACGAGATGTACGACACCTGGAGCAAGGATGCCGCCCTGCCCATGTTTAACCGCGCCACCGACGGCACCTACGCCCCCGGCTCCACCTTCAAGCTCTGCACCTCTGTGGCGGCCCTGGAGTCCGGCGTTATCACTCCCTCCACCACCATTGTGGACCGGGGCATTTACACCTACTACGAGTTCCCCCAGCCCCGATGCTGGATCTATAATGCCACCGGCAGCACCCACGGAGCCGTGAACGTGAGCCAGGCCATCACGGTGTCGTGCAACTACTTTTTCTATGAGGTGGGCCGGCTTACAGGCATCCAGCGGCTGGACGACTACGCCAGTCAGTTTGGCCTGGGCCGCAGCACGGGCATCGAGATCGGCGACTCCGATGGCGTGCTGGCCAGCCCCGAATACGCCGAAAAAATCGGCGAAACCTGGACCGACGGCCAAACCATCACCGCCGCCATCGGTCAATCCTATAACCTGTTCACGCCCCTGCAGCTGGCCAACTATGTGGCCACTCTCGTCAGCGGCGGCGATCATTACGAGGCGCACCTGCTCAAGAGTGCCAAGTCCTACGACAACTCCTCCGTGGTCTACGCCTACAACAAGGGCCCCACCAACCATGTGGACATGTCCGACAGCACCCTGGAGGCGGTGAAGGCCGGGGCCCGGGGTCTGGCCACCGGAAGCTTGAGCTACGTCTTCAACAGCTGCATCGTTCCCGTGGGCTGCAAAACCGGTACTGCAGAGACCGGCGGCGAGCTGTCCAACGGCTGCTTTGTGGCCTTTGCCCCCTATGACGACCCTCAGATCGCCGTGTGTGTGGTCATCGAGCAGGGCGGCGGCGGCGCCAACCTGGCCCCCATCGCCCGGGACATCATCAATTCCTACTTCTCCAGCGCGTCCACCTCCGCTACCGTCGTCGGGGAAAATACGCTGCTGCCATAAGCTCCTCGATAAAATCCTATTTTTGTAAGGAGAGTTTCCTATTCCCATGTCTGTTTATTTTGATTCCAAGGACCCCCGCTGTAAATCCCCCTTCGGTGCCGTTTTGTGCGCCACCGAAGTGTCTTTCGCCGTGTTTTTCGGCCCGGAGGACGGCATCCTGGGCGGCGAGCTGCAGGTTCGGGAGGAGTTCGCCGGGGTGACCCGGACTATATCCCTGCGCCGAGAGAGCAGCGCCCTCCGGGGCACATACACCGCCCCCGGGACGCCGGAGCTGGCCTGGTACAGCTTCACGCTGCGCCGACAGGACGGCCAGGCCGTCACCCTCCCCGAGCGACAGCTGACGGTGTATGAGGACACCGTCACGCCGGATTGGTTTGGCCGGGGCGTCAGCTATCAGATCTTCCCGGACCGCTTCTGCCGCAGCCGCATCCCGGACCCGGCGGGTATGGTGGGGGACCGAAGGGTCCACGAAAGCTGGGCCGACACACCGGACTTTCTGCCGGATGAGCAGGGAGAGGTCCGCTGTTGCGATTTTTTCGGCGGCAACCTGCCGGGCATCATCGGCAAGCTGGACTACCTGCAGGAGCTGGGCGTGACCACCCTGTATCTTACACCCATTTTTGAATCCGCCTCCAACCACCGCTACAACACCGCTGACTACCGGGCCATTGACCCTATGCTGGGCACGGAGGAGGATTTTTGCGCTCTGTGCAGCCACGCCCACCGGCGGGGGATGCGGGTGGTGCTGGACGGTGTGTTCAACCACACCGGCAGCGTCAGCCGCTACTTCAACGCCGACGGATCCTATCCCGACCTGGGGGCAGCCCAATCCAAGGAGTCTCCTTATTATAATTGGTACCGCTTCACCCGCTGGCCGGAGGAATACGACGCCTGGTGGGGCATCAAGACCCTGCCGGCAGTGGAGGAGACACAGGCGTCCTATCGGGAGTTTATTATCCAGGGCGAGGATTCCGTGGTGCGCCACTGGCTGCGCTGCGGGGCGGACGGCTGGCGGCTGGACGTGGCCGACGAGCTGCCCGACAGCTTCATTGCCCAACTCCGCGCCGCCCTGGAGAAGGAAAAGGTCGACGCTGTGCTTCTGGGCGAGGTGTGGGAGGACGGCACCAACAAGATCGCTTACGGCCAGCGCCGCCGCTATCTCCTGGGCCGGGAAACCCACGGGCTCATGAGCTACCCCTTCCGCAAGGCGGCCATGGACTGGCTGCTGGGCGGCGATGCTGCCGCCTTCCGCGACAGCATGGAAACCCTTCGGGAGAATTATCCGGCTCCCGCCTTCTACAGTGCCATGAACTTTCTGGGCACTCACGATACGCCCCGGATCCTGACCCTTCTAGGCGGCGAGCCCACACCGGAGAGCAAGACGGAACGGGCTCAAGCCCGGCTTACCCCGGCCGGATATGACCTGGCACGGCGTCGTTTGATGCTGGGAGCGCTGCTGCTATACGCCTTCCCCGGCTCCCCCACCGTGTTCGCCGGAGACGAGGCCGGGCAGCAGGGCTATGAGGATCCTCTGAACCGCCGCACCTACCCTTGGGGGCAGGAGGACACAATGCTGCTGGCCTGGTTCCGGCGGTTGGGCCAGCTGCGGAGGGAGCGAGCCTCCCTGCAGCAAGGTGACATCACCTATCCCTACGCCAGGGGCAGCGGTCTGGCAGTGCAGCGCCGGGCAGGCAATCAGGTAACCCTGGCCGCCATGAACGCCGGAGCGGTGCCTTTGGATCTGACCCTCCCCTGGCTTGGCGGCACCGCCACGGACGCCATGACCGGCCAGCAGTTTTTAGTCCCGGACGGCGCGGTACATCTGACGCTGCCGGGGTACGGTGGGGTGCTGCTGATTTAGTGCTTGTGTCTGCGGGCGCGAACTCTGCGATGCTTTTTTGTATGCCCTGGGGATGTTTCATGTGAAACATCCCCAGGGACTTCTTTTATATTGTTTCATGTGAAACACCTCCTCTCCCCTGCTTCGTGATAAATGTTTCACATGAAACAGGAGACTTTTCAATTTTTTTATCAGAATCTATTGAAACGGGCGGCCGGAATGGTATATAATAATGTGCATGACAGAAAAATGGAGAGGCGAGTGGGAATATGGCTAAAGTTGTTGCGATCGTGAATCAAAAGGGCGGAGTAGGCAAAACCACCACCTGCGTGAATTTGGCCGCCATCCTGGCTGCCAGAGGTCTGCGGGTGCTGCTGTGCGACTTTGATCCTCAGGCCAACGCCACCTCCGGTATGGGTGTGGACAAATCCCGTTCCAACGGCGTATACGACGCACTCATTAACGGCGTGGAGACAGAGAAGATCATCGTCACCACTCCCTATGGAGATGTGCTGCCCAGCAGCAAGGCATTGGCCGGAGCCGGCGTGGAGATGATCGACCTGGAGGGCCGTCAGTTCCTGCTGAAGCGAGCTTTGGATCAGGTGGCAGACCGGTATGACTATATTTTTATCGATTGCCCCCCCTCCCTGGAGCTGCTGACCCTGAACGCGCTGTGTGCGGCAGATAGCCTGCTGGTGCCGCTGCAGGGAGAATATTACGCCCTGGAAGGGCTCAGCGACCTCATGGGTACAGTGCGCATTGTGCGCCGGGGCCTGAACCCAAAGCTGGAAATTGAGGGCGTTCTGCTGACCATGTTCGATGGGCGCACCAACCTGGCCATACAGGTGGCTCAGGAGATCAAGCGCTTCTTCCCAGGGAAGGTGTACAGCACCGTCATTCCCCGGAATATCCGGCTGTCCGAGGCACCCAGCCACGGTAAGCCCATCCATGCATACGACCGCACCTGCCGCGGTGCGGAGGCATATAGCGCCCTGGCGGATGAATTTCTGCGGAAAAACGGCACAGGTAAGGAGGAGTAAATTCCTATGGCAAATAACGCAAAGGGCCTGGGCAAGGGCCTGGCCGCCCTGCTGGGCGACAATGTAATGGACACAAGCGAGGAGAAAAGCAGCCTTTACCTGCCCATTTCCCAAGTGGAGAGCTGCGCCTCTCAGCCGCGAAAGCAATTCGATCCCGATGCTCTGGCGGATCTGGCAGATTCCATCCGCGAGCACGGCATCATCCAGCCCTTGACGGTGCGCAAGCTCCAATCAGGCTATTATCAGATCATTGCCGGCGAGCGCCGCTGGCGGGCCGCCCGGATGGCAGGTCTGGACCAAGTGCCGGCCATCGTCATCGAGGCTGACGACCGCAAGGCCATGGAGCTGGCCATGATCGAGAACCTGCAGCGGGAGGATCTGAACCCCATGGAGGAGGCTGAGGGCTATCAGCAGCTGATGACCCAGTACAATCTCACCCAGGAGGAGACCGCGCAGCGGGTGGGCAAGTCCCGCTCCGCCGTGGCCAACGCCCTGCGTCTGCTGAACCTGTGCCCCCCGGTGCGCGCTATGGTGGAGGACGGCCGCCTGTCCAACGGTCACGCCCGGACTATACTGCCCCTCTCCCCTGCCCTGCAGGAAAAGGCGGCGGATGCCATCCTCAAGTCGGACCTTTCCGTCCGGCAGACGGAGCTGTTGGTGAAAAAGCTCACCGCCCAGGAGAAGGCCCAGCCCGCCGTTACCACCGGCGGCCTGGAGGTGAATTACGCCGAGGAGGCCGCCAAGTCCCTGGGCGCGCACCTGGGCCGGGGCTGCAAGATCGTCAGTGGCCGTAAAAAAGGCCGCATTGAGCTGGAATACTACGGCGTGGACGACCTGAATAACCTCTTGGACGCCCTGAATGCGCTGACGCTGAAATAAATTGTTTCACATGAAACAGAGAGGAAGTCAAAATGCTGGACATTAGATTTGTGCGGGAAAATCCCGACCTGGTAAAAGAGAACATCCGCAAGAAATTTCAAAACGCCAAGCTGCCCCTGGTGGACGAGGCCATCGCCCTGGATGCCGAGCGCCGCCAGGCCATTGCTGACGGCGAGACTCTGAAGGCGGAGCGCAACAAGCTGTCTAAGGCCAACGGGCCCCTGTTCGGCCAGCTGAAAAAATGCACAGACGAGGCCAAAAAGGCGGAGCTTCAGGCCCAGATCGACGCCAACAACGCCGCCGTAAAGGCTGATGCCGAGCGCATGGCCCAGCTGGAGGCCAAGAAGGAGCACGCCGAGGCGGCGCTGAACAAAATCATGATGGTCATCCCCCAGATGATCGACCCCGCCGTGCCCATCGGCAAGGACGACAGCTGCAACGTGGAGGTGGAGCGCTTTGGCGAGGCCACGGTGCCGGAGTTTGAGATCCCCTACCACACGGACATTATGGAGCGGTTTGACGGCATCGACATGGACGCCGCCGCCCGGGTCTCCGGCAGCGGGTTTTACTACCTGCTGGGGGACATCGCCCGGATGCACGAGGCGGTGCTGGCCTATGGCCGGGACTTTATGATAAACAAGGGCTTCACCTACTGCATTCCCCCCTTCATGATCCACGGCAATGTGGTGGAGGGGGTCATGAGCCAGACGGACATGGACGGCATGATGTATAAAATTGAGGGCGAGGACCTCTACCTCATCGGAACCAGCGAGCACTCCATGATCGGCCGCTACATCGACCAGATCCTCCCGGAGCGCGCTCTGCCTCAGACCCTCACCTCCTACTCCCCCTGCTTCCGCAAGGAAAAGGGCGCCCACGGCATCGAGGAGCGGGGTATTTACCGCATCCACCAGTTTGAAAAGCAGGAGATGATCGTGGTCTGCAAGCCGGAAGAGAGCAAGGCTTGGTATGAAAAGCTGTGGCGCTACAGCGTAGAGCTGTTCCGCTCCCTGGACATCCCCGTGCGGCAGCTGGAGTGCTGCTCCGGCGACCTGGCGGACCTGAAGTGCCGCTCCTGCGACATCGAGGCCTGGTCCCCCCGGCAGCAGAAGTATTTCGAGGTCTGCTCCTGCTCCAACCTGGGTGACGCCCAGGCAAGACGGCTCAAGATCCGCTACAAGGATGACAGCGGCAAAATGCAGCTGTGCCACACCCTGAACAATACCTGTGTAGCACCCCCCCGGATGCTCATCGCCCTGCTGGAAAACAATCTCCGGGCCGATGGCAGCGTGCGCATCCCCAAGGCTCTGCAGCCCTATATGGGCGGCACAGAGGTGCTGATCCCCAAACATTAACATCCTGTTAAGGAGAAAAGACTATGAAGAAGTTTTTTCAGGAATTCAAGGAATTCGCCATGCGCGGCAACGTGCTGGACATGGCCGTGGGCGTTGTGGTAGGCTCTGCCTTCACCGCCATCGTCACCTCCATCGTGCAAAATCTGCTGACTCCCCTGCTGGGCCTGCTGATTCCCGACAGCACCTTTGCCGAGTGGGCCCCCGGCGGCTTCGGCATCGGCGCCGTTATCAATTCTATCATCTCCTTTATTATCACCGCCTTTGTGGTGTTCCTGCTGGTAAAGGGCGTGAACAAGCTGACGCACCTGAAGAAGCAGGAGGAGCAGGCCCAGGAGCCCGAGGAGCCTGCAGGCCCCACCACCGAGGAGCTGCTCACCGAGATCCGGGACCTGCTGAAGGAGCAGAAATAACTTGGAAGCAATTTTGAAGCAAGGCTTGGAGAGTCTGGGCCTGGACGCCGCCGCCATCCCGACGTTGACGGAATTCGCCCGGCGGCTGCTGGAGAAAAATAAGGTCATGAACCTGACGGCCATTACGGAGGCCCGGGACGTGGCCACGCTGCACCTGCTGGACTGCGCCTATCTGCTGACTGCGGCGGAATTCCGGGGCCAAGCCGTGGTGGACGTGGGCACCGGCGCAGGCTTTCCGGGGATGCCTATGGCCATACTGGAGCCAACCGCACGGCTGACCCTGCTGGACAGCCTGGGAAAGCGTATCGATTTCCTGCAGGAAACAGCGGAAGCCCTAAAGCTGGAAAACGTTTCCTGCGTCCACGCCCGGGCGGAGGAATTCGCCGCCGACCATCGGGATCGGTACGACTACGCCGTGTCCCGGGCGGTGGCGGCGCTGCCGGTGCTGAGCGAGCTGGCGCTGCCGCTGGTGAAGCCCGGCGGGGCGTTCCTGGCCATGAAATCCGTGGATTCGGATGCGGAGATCGACAGCGCCCGCAGCGCCATCGGGCAGCTGGGCGGAAAAATTGAAAAGCTCCTGGACTACACCGTCCCCTGCACGGAGGTGCGGCACCGGGTGGTGCTCATCCGCAAGGTAAGGCCCACGCCCCGGCAGTTCCCCCGGGCTTTTGCCAGGATCAAAAAATCCCCTCTCAAATAAGGAGGCACAATGGGCGAGATCATTGCCGTGGTGTCCGGCAAAGGCGGCACCGGAAAAACTACATTCACCTCCAACATCGGCTTCGCCCTGGCCTCCCTGGGAAAAAAGGTGCTGTGCCTGGATTGCGACATCACCCTGCGGAACCTGGACCTGGCCTTGGGCCTCAGCGACAGCGCCCTGATGGATTTTTCCGACGTGATGGGCGGCCGCTGCACCCTGGAGGAGGCGGTGGTGCGCCATCCCAAGTACCCCTCCCTGTTCCTGCTGGCAGCGCCCTTGGTTTTTGACGGCTTCCGGGTAGACCCGGCCCAGGTCAGGGCCCTCATGGGGCAGATCAAGGAGAGCTATGACTTTTGCCTGGTAGACGCGCCGGCGGGTTTGGGTCAGGGCTTCCGCATGGCCACCCAGGAGGCGGACCATGTGGTGGTCGTGACCACCACGGATGTCACCGCCCTGCGAGACGCCCAGCGGACGGTGATGGAGCTGGACCGCTTCCCCACGGACAAGGTCCACCTGGTGGTGAACCGGGTGGCCAAAAAGCTCATGCGCCAGCTGCACACCACCATCGACGACGCCATGGACGCTGCGGGCCTGCCCCTGCTGGGCGTGGTGCCGGAGGACCCGGACATCCCCAGGTGTCTGAACCAAGGCGTGCCCCTGCGGGATGACAATTTCTATGCCGCCCGGGCCTACTATAATATTGCCAAACGCATTGCGGGCGGAAAGGCCCCGCTGATGAAGCTATAAAATGCTCCCGATGAATAACCCGTCGGAGCTATCTGCCAAAAACCTTATAGTCTGCGGACGCGAACTCTGCGAGGCTATTTTAATACTGACTATCTATTGCACAGAAAGGAGAGCGCAATCATGAATATCGCACTGATCGCTCACAACAACCGCAAGGAACTCATGGTCCAGTTCTGCACCGCCTACTGCGGCATCCTGGCCAAGCATACCCTTTGCGCCACCGCCACCACCGGCCAGATGGTGGCCGAGGCCACGGGCCTGACCATCCACCGATTTATGAGCTTTTACCACGGCGGTGGCCAGCAGATCGGCGCCCGCATCGCCTATAACGAGCTGGACATGGTCCTCTGCTTCGACGATCCCAACACCAAGGAGCCCTCCCCGGACATCATCTATATCTCCCGCCTGTGCGACAAGAACAACATCCCCTACGCCAGCAATATCGCCACCGCCGAGATGCTGGTGCTGGGCCTGGCCCGGGGCGACCTGGATTGGCGCGAGGTGGTCAATCCCAAAAGCAACCCCTTCACCGCTTGACATTTCCCGGCTAATGGGCTAAAATAAGCTGAAATACCGCGATAACGGAGCAGGAGTAGTTCTGTCCCCGCCGGAGCAGAGAGGCGCGCCATCGGCTGCAAGCGCGCCCCGGCACACAGAGCGAAGACAGCCCTACCAGCGGGGATGGAAACATCCACGGTCCGCTCCCCGTAACAGGAGCGCCAAAGGGCCCCCCCTTAGGGGCCGAAATTGGGTGGCACCACGAAGCATCACGCTCTCGTCCCAATGCACGGGATGGGAGCGTTTTTTTACTTTCCATCAACCGAAATTCATAATAAAAGGAGAACACAAACATGGCAAAAATGACGCCCCGGACCCTCTCGGGCTTTATGGAGCTGCTGCCGCAGCCCCAGCAGCAGATGGAGCGGATGATGCAGATCCTGCGGGAGACCTATTCCCTCTATGGCTTCACCCCCCTGGACACACCGATCATCGAGGCCAGCGAGGTGCTGCTGGCCAAGGGCGGCGGCGAGACCGAAAAGCAGATTTACCGCTTCCAAAAGGGCGATGCCGACCTGGCTCTGCGTTTTGACCTGACCGTGCCCCTGGCCAAATATGTGGCCCTCCACGGAGGCGAGCTGTCCTTCCCCTTCCGGCGCTATCAGATCGGCAAGGTCTACCGGGGCGAGCGGGCCCAGCGGGGCCGGTTCCGGGAGTTTTACCAGGCGGATATTGACGTCATCGGCGATGGCAAGCTGGACATCACCAACGAGGCGGAGATTCCTTCCATTATTTACCAGACTTTTACTCGCCTGGGGCTGAAGCGATTCCAAATCAGGGTGAACAACCGTAAGATCCTCAACGGCTTCTATGCTATGCTGGGGCTGACGGAGCAATCCGGGGCCATTATGCGCACGGTGGATAAGCTGGATAAAATCGGGCCGGACAAGGTCCGGGCGCTGCTGCTGGAGGACTGCGGGCTTACCGAGGACCAGGCTGCGGAGATCCTCAAGTTCATCGCCATTACCGGCTCCAACGCCGATGTCCTGGCGGCCCTGGAGGGCTACGCCGGGCGACACGAGCTGTTTGACCAGGGGCTGTCCGAGCTGAAAACCGTGACGGCGTACTTGGCGGACTTCGGTGTACCGGAGGAAAATTTTGCTGTGGATCTGACCATCGCCCGGGGCCTGGACTACTACACCGGCACCGTGTATGAGACCACCCTCCTGGATCACCCGGAGATCGGCTCCGTCTGCTCCGGCGGCCGGTACGACAACCTGGCCGAGTACTACACCGACCGGCAGCTCCCCGGGGTGGGCATTTCCATCGGCCTGACAAGGCTATTCTATGTCCTGGGTGAGCAGGGGATGCTGAACCCCGACCTCCCCACCGCCCCGGCGGATGTGCTGGTGCTGCCCATGACAGAGGACCTGGCTCCGGCCATCAGCCTGTCCACCAAGCTGCGCTCTGCGGGAGTGCGGACCCAGCTGTATACCGAGCAGAAGAAATTCAAGGCCAAGATAAGCTATGCGGACAAGCTGGGCGTGCCCTATGTGATCTTCCTGGGTGGCGATGAGATCGCCGCCGGGGTGGTGGCCTGCAAGGACATGAAAACCGGTGAGCAGACCAAGCTGCCCTTTGCCGAGACACTGGCCCTGATCCAATCCGGCCTGGCGGAGAAGAACAAGGGTGCGGTGATTTTGGAGTAAAGCGTTGGGGGTAGGGATTGCCACGACCAGCGTGTGTGCTGGTCTGGCAATGACACATTGCAAGGAACGCGCTGTGCGGCGGGACACACGGATCCCGCCCTACAGTGAGATTATAAAACCGTTTGCAGGGCAGGGCCCATGTGCCCTGCCGGGAGGTGCGGTGCAAGCCCGGTCCGGGCCGTCCAGGAGGCCGGCCCCTACGCACCCTTTACCGATAGAGCTCCGTAGGGGGCGATGCCCACATCGCCCCGCCGGCACCAGCCTTCATATGACGTATATTAAAAACAAAGCGTAATATCCAACTTAAATTATACAATTCATTATCAAAACAGGAGGAAGAAAACCATGATGCAAATGCGTACACACACCTGCAATCAGCTGCGCCTGGCCGATGTGGGCAAGAGCGTGAAGATTGTGGGCTGGATGGAGAACGTCCGGGAGGTGGGCAGCAACCTGGCCTTCGTAGTCCTGCGGGACTTCTACGGCACCACCCAGGTGGTGGCCGAGACCGAGGATATGCTGGCCATTATCAAGGGGCTGAACAAGGAATCCACCATCAGCGTGGAGGGCGTGGTCCGGGAGCGGGCCAGCAAAAACCCCAAGCTGGCCACCGGCGAGATCGAGGTGGTACCTAATAAGATTGAGGTCCTGGGCCGCTGCCGCTATAACAGCCTGCCCTTTGAGATCAACCGCAGCCGGGAGGCTGACGAGACCGCCCGCCTGAAGTACCGCTATCTGGATCTGCGCAATCCCGCCGTGAAACAGAACATCATCCTGCGCTGCCAGGTGGTGTCGGCCCTCCGGGCCGCCATGACCGAGCACGGCTTCCTGGAGATCACCACGCCCATCCTCACCGCCTCCTCCCCGGAGGGCGCCCGGGACTACCTGGTGCCCGCCCGGAAGCACCCGGGCAAGTTCTACGCCCTGCCCCAGGCCCCCCAGCAGTTCAAGCAGCTGCTGATGACCTCCGGCTTCGACCGCTATTTCCAGATCGCCCCCTGCTTCCGGGACGAGGACGCCCGGGGCGACCGCTCCCCCGGCGAGTTCTATCAGCTGGATATGGAGATGGCCTTCGCCACCCAGGACGATGTGTTCGCCGTGCTGGAGGATGTACTGCCCCCGATTTTTGCCAAGTTCGGCACCTACAGCGTGGCCTCCTCCGCCCCCTTCCGGCGCATCCCCTATTTGGAGGCTATGGAAACCTACGGCTCCGACAAGCCCGACCTGCGCATTGATCTCACAAGCAAAAATGTTACGGGGCTCTTTGAAAACAGCGAGTTTGAGGCCCTGCGCGGCCAGACCGTGAAGATGGTGGATATCACCGATTGCACCCTCACCCGCAAGCAGATCGAGAAGCTGCTCACCGATTGTCAGGTGCAGTCCGGCAGCAAGGGCTACTGGTTCAAGGTGGACGAGAGCGGCGAGCTGGCCGGAGGCATCGGCAAGTTCGTGACACCCGTGCGGGAGGAGCTTTCCAAGGCCCTGAACCTGAAGCCGGGCACTTTGGTGGTGGTAGCCGCCGGAGAAGCCGCCACCAAGTCCGTGGGCGTGATGATCAAGACCTTCGGTGCCGCCTGTGAGGGCCACATGGACAAGGAGCGGTACGAGTTCTGCTGGATCGTGGACTTCCCCATGTACGAGATCGGCGAGGAGAGCGGCCAGCTGGAGTTCTGCCACAACCCCTTCTCCATGCCCAGCGGCGGCATGGAAACCCTGCTCAAGGCCGAGCGGGGCGAGCTGGATCCCCTGGACATCATGGCCAACCAATACGACCTGGTGTGCAACGGCGTGGAGCTTTCCTCCGGCGCTGTGCGTAACCATGATCCGGAGATCATGATCAAGGCCTTTGAGATGGTGCGTCTGGGCGAGGAGGATGTGAAGAAAAAGTTCCCCGCCATGTATAACGCCTTCTGCTATGGTGCGCCGCCCCACGCGGGCATCGCCCCGGGCGTGGACCGCATGGTGATGCTCCTGGCAGGAGAAAGCTCCATCCGGGAAATCATCCCCTTCCCCATGAACAAGAACGCCCAGGATATTATGATGGGCGCACCGTCCACCGTGGAGCAAAAGCAATTGGACGAATTGCATATTGCTCTGGTGGGCCAGCTGGAGGAGGAGTAAGCTCCTCCCATGCGGATTTCTTCCCGCTGCCTTTGCTCCACACCAAGCGTTTTGCACAGCAAAACCTTGCCGCAGGCGGAATTCACTTCCGCCGAGGATTGAAATCCTGCGAGGGGACCCCGCAAAATGCTCCGCCATTTTGTGGGGAGTGCAAAAGCAGCTGGACGAATTGCATATTGCTCTGGTGGGCCAGCTGGAGGAGGAGTAAGCTCCTCCACGCAAACAAAAATTAAGAGGTGGCCGCAGGGTCACCTCTTTTTGCAGCGCCGGGGGAACGGATTGCCACGGCCGCGGAGCGCCCTCGCAATGACAGGGTTTTTTCATGAGTTGCGGTGCAATTCCGGGCGGCGAGGTGTGGTCACCCCGCCCTATGGGGGACAAGGAGTACAGTAGGGCGGGACGATGACAAGAAATGTTGCGCATAACACGGCAGACGCAAAGTGTTTCCCTGCTGCGTCAGGGCAGCGCGGGCCCGCGTGAGCGGCCAGCGGATGGCGCCGCAGAGACTATGCGAAAGCAAGGTGCAAATTTTGCACCTCCCGGTCAGCGAGGTAAGAGGAGACCGACGTGGACGACACCCCAGCCGCGAAAAGGATTCCAAAACCTTGGTTTTGGCGGCGTTCTTTCCTCCCTTTCTTTTGCCGCAGAAAGAAAGGGAGCCGTCGGAGACATAAAAACCGCAGCGCTGGGGGAAACGGATCGCCACGGCCGCGGAGCGCCCTCGCAATGACAGGGTTTTTTCATGAGTTGCAATGCAATTCCGGGCGGCGAGGTGTGGTCACCCTGCCCTATGGGGGACAAGGAGTACGGTAGGGCGGGACGATGTGGGCACCGGCCCCTACGGTGCATTATTGGTGGGGCGGTGGAGCTTGTTTTCCCCTTCCCCCCTTGCATTTCTCCTCATTTTGCGGCATACTGGGGATGTTCCATCTTATCTTAAAGGAGTTTTCGCCATGGAAACCGTGAAGTTATATTATGAAAATGCGTTTTTGCGGGAATTTGACGGGGTGGTGGTCGATTGCCGTCCCCAGGGCAAAAAATGGCTGGTCATCCTGGACCAAACCGCCTTCTACCCCGAGGGAGGCGGCCAGCCTGCCGACCATGGGATTTTAGGCGGCGCCAAGGTCACCGATGTCCACGAGCGGGACGGGGTGATTCTCCACACCTGCGACCGGGCCCTGCCCGAGGGTGAGACCGTCCACGGGGAGATCGACTGGCCCCGGCGCTTTGACCACATGCAGCAGCACTCCGGTGAGCACATCGTCAGCGGAATGCTCTGCGCCGCCTATAACTGCGACAACACCGGCTTTCACCTGGGGGAGGGCTCCGTCATCATCGACTACAACGCCGACATTCCCTGGGAGGGAGTGCTGGACATTGAGGCCCGGGCCAATCGCTATATCTGGGAAAACCATTCTCTGGTGACCCTCTATCCCACCGCCCAGGAGCTGGCCGCCCTCCCCTACCGCAGCAAGAAGGAGCTGACCGGCCAGGTGCGCATTACCCAATTTCCCGGGGCCGATATGTGCGCCTGCTGCGGAACCCATGTGTCCCGATCCGGCCAGGTGGGGCTGGTGAAATTCATCGGCTGGCAGAAATTCCGGGACGGCGTGCGCCTGGAGCTGCTGTGCGGCCAGCGGGCGCTGGAGTACCTCTCCCTGAGCTGGCAGCAAAACAGCGCCGTGGGCCGGGAGCTATCCGTGAAGCCCGACAAGACCGCCCAGGCCGTGGAGCGGCTGCTGGGCGAGGTACAGAGCCTGAAGGCCCGGTGCGCCGGGCTGGAGGAGGTGGAGTTCCATCGCCTGGCAGAGGAGCACCGGGGCGCAGGGAATGTGCTGCTGGTGCAGCCGCCCATGGAGCCGGACAGCGTGCGCCGGCTGTGCGACGCCGTGAGCCGCACCTGCAGCGGCCGGTGCGCCGTGTTCGCCGGGACAGACGGCGGGTACAAATACGCCGTCATCCACCCGGAGCAGGACATCACGCCCTTTATGAAAGCCATGAATGCCGCCCTCCGTGGCCGGGGCGGCGGACGGGACGGCTTTGCCCAGGGCAGCGCCGCCTGCACGGAGGAGGAAATTCGCCGTTTTTGGGCAGAAAATACATAAAATACGAAAAACGGCCGAAATAGATCCTATTTTTGGACTATTTCGGTCTTTTCTTTTCATCGAAAGGATGTTATACTATTTTGACGTGAATCAAAATAAGAGGTAAGCTATGCAAAACGAGAACAAGCTGGGCGTCATGCCCATTAAAAAACTGATTTGGAATATGTCGCTGCCCATCATCATTTCCATGCTGGTGCAGGCGCTGTATAACATTGTGGACAGCGTGTTCGTCTCCTGGGTCAGCGAGGCATCTCTGACCGCCGTGTCCCTGGCGTTTCCGGCGCAGAACCTGATGATTTCCCTGGCAGCGGGCACCGCCGTGGGCGTCAATGCCCTCATGGGCCGGGCCCTGGGCGCCAAGGATCAAAAGCGGGCGGACACCGTGGCTATGAACGGCCTGTTTTTGGCCCTGGTGGGCTTTGTGCTGTGCGCGGTGCTGGGGCTGACGCTTTCGGACTTCTACTTCCGCAGTCAGACGGATGTGGAGGAGATCATCCAGATGGGCAACCAGTATCTGATGATCGTCATGGGCGCGTCCTTTGGCGCCTTCGGCCAAATGATGCTGGAGCGGCTGCTCCAGGGCACCGGACACAGCATTCTATCCATGTATACCCAGGGTGCCGGCGCCATTATTAACATCATTCTGGACCCCATTTTCATCTTCGTATTCAAGCTGGGCGTGGCGGGCGCGGCCATTGCCACCGTCATCGGGCAGATTTTTGCCTGCGTCTTCGCCCTGGTGCTGAATCTGAAGAAAAACCCGGAGCTTCATCTGGTGTTCCGGGGCTTCCGGCCCAACTGGCGCATTATCGGCAGTATTTACGCCATCGGCCTGCCGTCGGTAGTGATGATGGCCATCGGCTCGGTGATGACCTTCCTCATGAACAAGATCCTCATCACCTATCACTCCGCCCGGGAGACCGCCGCCACAGCCTTCGGCATCTACTTCAAGCTCAACAGCTTTGTGTTCATGCCCGTGTTCGGCCTGAATAACGGCGTTATTCCCATCATCGCCTATAACTACGGCGCCCAGCAGCGCCGCCGCATGATCGAGACCGTCAAGCGCAGCACCGTCTATGCCTCCTGTGTGATGATTTTGGGCATGGTGATCTTCCAGCTCTTCCCCGGCCCCCTGCTGAAAATTTTCAAGGCCACGGACACCATGATGTCCGTGGGCATCCCGGCCCTGCGGATCATATCCCTGAGCTTTTGCATGGCCGGGGCGTGCATTGCCTTGGGCGGCTGCTTCCAGGCATTGGGTAAGTCCATGTATTCGCTGATCGTGTCCTTCATCCGCCAGCTGGTGCTGCTGATCCCCGTGGCCTTCGTCCTGGCGCAGATCGGCCACAGCATGGGCAACGACAACCTGGTCTGGTGGTGCTATCCCATTTCGGAGATATTCTCTCTGCTCGTTTCGCTGCTGTGCTTCCGCCGGCTGCACCGCACCCTTATCTCCAAGCTGCCCGAGGACGGCCCGGCCCCTTGTGCCGGGGATCCTTCCATGTAAAATTTGGGCCACACAGCTGTAAAACAGCAACTCGCCGCGCCGGTATTCATGCCGGTGCGGCGATGGTTTTTTTGGGCCGAAGCTCAAGTATCCCAGCCCACTCTGCATCCCATGCAAGCCCTGCCACTGCGCACCGGTGCGTCGATCCATAATCCTCATCCATGCGCAAATCCAATATGCGCCTCCCACTGACACACCCTCGGCCTCCCATAAAAGAAATGCAAAGCCGCCGCTTCTGGAGTAAGCGGCGGCTTTGCATTAAAAGGGGAAAGGGAAGAATATGCTTGGAAAAGAAAAGGTAAATCTTAATTTATTACTTGCTTGTTGCAGCAGACACAACACCCACGATTACCAAGATACCGGCCAAAGCGGCCAAAATGATGTTCAATACCATAGTTCTGACCTCCTATTTCGATTTTTGATTTTCGTAAGCTTACTGGTTGATTTTATATTAGCAGAAACTTAGCAATATGTAAAACGAATCTTATTCATCATTTCCATGAAATTTTGTTGTGCCTGCAGGCAAACTGTGTTACACTGGGGGTGCAAAGGAGGGCGAGGCACATGAACATGGGAAAATATCAGGTGTTTTTGCGGGTAGCCGCCTGCGGCGGCTTCACTCGGGCGGCGGAGGAGCTGCATTTCACACAATCCGGCGTCAGCCACACCATAGCGACCCTGGAATCGGAGCTGGGGGTGCCGCTGTTCGTGCGCAACCGGAGCGGCGTGACCCTCACGGCGGACGGCCGGGCGCTGCTGCCCTACATACAGACCCTGTGCGACGACGCCCTCCGGCTGGAGCAAAAGGCCGCCGACCTCCGGGGCATGGAGACCGGCCTGGTGCGGGTGGCCACCTTCAACAGTGTGTCCGTGCAGTGGCTGCCGTATCTGCTGAAATCCTTCCGGGCAGAGCACCCGCACATTGAGTTTGAGCTGCTGCCCTTTGTGGAAAATGCGGAGCTGGAGGAGGCGGTGCTTAGCGGCCAGGCGGATTGCTGCTTCGTCAGCCTGCCCACAACCCAAGCCCTGGACACCTGGCTGCTGCACCGGGACCAGTGGCAGGTCATTGTTTCCTATGGCCATCCCCTGGCCGGGCGGGACCCCTTCCCCTTAGAGGCTCTGTCCACAGAGCCGTTTATCTATCTGCAGGAGGGGGATGACTACGAGGTGCAGGCCGTGCTGGACCGCCTGCAGGTGCGGCCCAACATCCAGTATATCCTGCGGGATGACCTGTCCATCCTGGCCATGGTGTCCAACAATTTGGGCATCAGCATCATGCCGGAGCTGGAGCTGGAGCACTGCCCCTATCCCCTGGTGGCCTGCCCCCTGCCCCAGACGTTTTACCGGAACATCGGCATCGGAGTAAAGGACAAGACCGCCCTTTCCCTGTCTACCCGGCGGTTTGTGGAGCACACCCGCCGCTGGGTGGCCACCCACTATGGCCAGTGAGCGGCTGCGGCAGATAGCCAGCCAAATTACACTTCCCCCTCAAAAAAGAAACCGCCACCGTGAGGGTGGCGGTTTCTATGAAACTTTAATTTCACGTCGTTAGGGCCAACCGCCTGTGGCAGCACCCTTTCTATGCGCATGATAGCAGAAATATCCGTCCTGTCAAGTATAGGTGCAGTGGCGGTGCGGATTTTTCCAGCCTTACTTATAGTAGTCCGTCTCCTCCTCCAGAGCCATAGGCAGACCGTTGTGATACACGGGGATGGTGGTGAACTTAAAACGGCTGGCCCTGTGCTTCCGGTCGATCTGCTCCCTGATCTCCGGGTCGCACACACCCCGGCGCACATATTCGTTCACGGCGTGGTAGGTAAAGCCCAGGTTATCCTCGTCCGTGAGACCGGTGAGCCCGTCAGAGGGCGGCTTCTGCAGAAAATGCTCCGGCAGCCCCAAAGCCCGGCCCAGGGCAATGACCTCCTCGGTGGTATACATGCCCAGGGGGGAGAAGGCCCCGGCGCTGTCGCCATAAATGGTGCAGTAGCCCACCCAATCCTCAGAGAGGTTGGAGGTGTTGATCACCGTGCCGCCGGGCAAGCTCTGTGCCACGGCGTAGAGGGTGGACATGCGGATGCGGGAGGGCAGATTCACCGTAGTCTGGCGGCTGGGCGTAAACCCCGCCTTCTCCATCTCGGTCAGGACGCCCTGCACCGCGCCCTGAATGTTGATGGTGCAGTGGGGGATCTGCAGGTGCTCCACCAGGGCCTGGGAAAAGTCAATATCCGGCTGCACGCCGTTGGGCATGAGCACACCATAGACATTCTCCCGACCATAGGCCGCCACAGCCAGGGCCGCCACGGTGGAGCTGTCCTTGCCGCCGGAGATGCCGATGACCGCGGTCTTGCCGTGGCAGCTTTGCATCATTTCATTCATCCATTCCAGTAGGCCAGCCAGCTGCATGTGGGGATTAAAATCCATAAAAATGCGCCTCCCTATATTATTAATGGGGCTATTGTACGGCATCGGACGGCAAATTGCAAGCGGCTGTGAAATTTTCTGCATAAATGTCGCGCCAAAAAGGCTTACAGGAAAGTCCATTAGGAGCTTTTGTCAAATACAGGAAAGCCCCCCAGCTTTAAACTGGGGGGCTTTCCTGTTGTGTGTTAGGAGAGAGAGAGAAAATCACTTAAGGAAAGGTTCTTTGTATGCTCATATACTACTTTGTAAATATGGCAAAACAATAAATTCCCGGTGAACAAATTATGAACAATTTCTCAATGTTTCCGGCTCTCGGCCACAGCCAGCTGGTCGCAGCGATTATTTTTGGCGTTGGAGGCGTGACCCTTGACCCAGTGATACCGGACCTCATGCCGGGCAATAAGAGGGAGCAGCTGCTCCCAGAGGTCCACGTTCAAGGCAGGCTTTTTATCGCTCTTGATCCAGCCCTTTTTCTGCCAGCCATAGACCCAGCCCTTGGACAAGGCATCAATAACGTACTTGCTGTCGCTGTAAAGCTCTACCACGCAGGGCTCCTTCAAAAGCGACAGAGCCTCGATGACACCGGTGAGCTCCATGCGGTTGTTAGTGGTCTCCGCCGCGCCGCCGGAAATCTCCTTTTCCACGCCGTTCCACTCCAAAATGGCCCCCCAGCCCCCGGGACCGGGATTGCCAGAGCAAGCGCCGTCGGTGTAAATGGTTACTGTTTTCATAATAGCTCCTTGCGAATGCTTTTGTCATTGCGAGACCAGTTCGCAGACTGGTCGTGGCAATCCGTTCCCCACGCGGCGGGGTGTAGGCACCCCGCCCTACGGATAAAAGAAAACCTCTGTAGGGCAGGGCCCGCGTGCCCTGCCGGAAGGGTTCCGTGGCTGACAGGCGGCGGGCTGAGGGCAGCCCGCCCTACGGATAGTAGGAAAATTTATGCAAGCCCAGGTTCGGGCCGTCGGGACGCCGGCCCCTACAGGCAAAAACAAAAAGTGCTTGCGGTCGGGCCGATGTGGGCATCGGCCCCTACGGAATCAAGCTTCTGGCTTTGCGTAGGGCGGCGTGGAGCGGGACGATGCAGGCATCGCCCTGCACGGCATTAATCCTCCACCGCCAGGACGGTGAGTACCTCGTTCTGCACAGTAAACCTCACGTTTTTTCCGGCAAAGGCCAGGCCATAGACCCGCTCCGGGTCCTCCTGATACCGGGGCCGGGGATCGCAGGCCAGCACGCCCATAAGTCCCGCCCGCTGCTCCTCATTCAATCCCGCCAGCAGGGCCTCCTCACACGCCACCTGCAGGGTCTGTCCGTCCAATGGGTCAGTAAACCCGCCGGTGGCCTCGGGGTGGCAATCGGCATAGGGCAGGTAGGGCTTGATGTCCAGGATCGGCGTGCCGTCCACCAGGTCGGCGCCGCTGACGTCAAGGACCGGGCCCAGCTTCTCCTCCTGCCGCACCCCCTCCAGCTTCACGCAGGACAGGCCTATGGCATTGGGCCGAAAGGGCGACCGGGTGGCAAACACGCCCATGCGCCGGTTGCCCCCCAGCCGGGGCGGGCGCACCGTAGGCGACCAGCCCTCCCGCACCGCCTGATGAAACTGAAAGATCAGCCACAGGTGGGAAAAGCCCTCCAGCCCCCGCAGGGCGTCCGGATTGCGGTACGCCGGCTCAAACACGATGGTTCCCCGGAGCTGGGGCACCAGGCCGCTCTGCCGGGGTACGCCGAATTTTTCAGGCAGCTCTGTGCGGATGCGGGCGATGATATTCACGGTCATCCTCACTTCCTCCGGCCGGTATCGGTCAGGTGGGCGCGGATGTCCTTGGGCAGGCGCAGCAGGCGCACCGCCTCCCCCGCCACGATGATGGCCATGCACGCCACCACGAAATAGATGTTCTGCCACCTGATAGCCGACAGGAACACCAGGCACAGTATCACCAGCAGCAGCCCGTGGATGCGGCGGTTACCTGCCTCGATGCGCTGCAGCTCCTCACTTTTGAAATAGATGACTCTGTCATATTCAAACTCCGCCCTGGAGGCGGCGTCACTATAAAGGGTCTTGGTGAAATACTGCCACCGGGTCAGGGGCGCCACTCTCTCCCGTTTCCTTCCCATCGTTTACTCCTCCGCAGACGGTGTCTGCCCCTCCGGGTCAGCCAGGGCCATGGAGATAACGCGGTCGCCCTCGGTCTTAAACCGCATGACGATGACGCCCTGGGTGGCGCGGCCTGCGGTGCGGATGTTCTGCACCGGTGTGCGGATGAGGATGCCGCTTTCAGTGACCAGCAGCAGATCCTCCGTGCCATCCACCACCTTGATGCCCACAATGGGGCCGGTCTTGTCGGTGACCATATAGTTGCGGATGCCCAGGCCGCCGCGGCTGGTGATGCGGTAGTCCTCCACGGGGGTACGCTTGCCATAGCCCCGTTCGGTGATGGTGAGGACGGTTTTGCCCTCCTCTGCCCGGGCGGCGCCCACCACATAGTCGCCCTCCCTTAGCCGGATGCCGCGCACGCCCACAGCCGTACGGCCCATGGGCCGCACATCGCTCTCGTGGAAGCGCACCGCCTGGCCGTCGTGGGTGGCGATGAGGATAAACTGCTCCCCATCCGTCTCCTGCACGCTGATGAGCTGGTCGCCCTCGTCCAGGGTCAGGGCGCGGATTCCGCTCTGGCGAATGTTCTTCAGCTGGTCCACAGGCAGCCGCTTCACGGTGCCGCTGCGGGTGGTCATAAAGAGGTACAGGGGCTTATCCTCCATCTCCCGGAAGTGGAGCATAGCCTGGACCTTCTCCCCGTTCTCCACCTGAATGACATTGACCATGTTGATGCCCTTGGCGGTTTTGCCGCTCTCGGGAATCTGATAGCCCTTCTTGCGGTAGACCTTACCGGTGTCGGTGAAAAAGAGGATATAGTCATGGGTGGACGCGGTGAACACCGACACCACCTCGTCCTCCTCCCGGGTGGACATGCCCTTCTTGCCCATGCCGCCCTTGCTCTGGGCGGCGTACTCGCTGACGGGAGTGCGCTTAATATACCCGGCCTTGGTGAGGGTAAAGACGCACTGCTCCTCCTCGATCAGGTCCTCGATGTCGATCTCGTCCTCCACATCCTGGATCTCTGTCTTGCGCTCGTCGCCGAATTTTTCGGCCAGGGCGGACAGCTCCTCCTTGAGGATCTGCCGCACCAGGGCGTCGTCGGACAGCACCCGGCGGAAGTAGGCGATCTTCTCCTCCAGGTCGTCGTACTCCTTCTGCAGCTTCTCCCGGTCGAGGCCCTGCAGGGCCTTCAGGCGCATATCCAAAATGGCCTGGGCCTGGACCTGGTCCAGCCCGAAGCGGGCCATCAGATTTTCCCGGGCATCGTCGTAGCTCTCCCGGATGATCTTGATGACCTCGTCAATATTATCCTGTGCGATGAGCAGACCCTCCAGCAGGTGGGCCCGCTCCAGGGCCTTGTTCAGGTCGAACCTCGTGCGGCGGATGATAATCTCCTCCTGGAAGGCCAGGTACTCGTCGATGATGTGCCGCAGGGACAGGATTTTCGGCTGCCGCTGGTTGTCCACCAGTGCCAGCATATTGATGGCGAAGGTGGTCTGCAGCTGAGACTGGGCAAACAGGCGGTTTAAGACCACCTGAGGATTGGCGTCCCGCTTCAGCTCAATGACGACGCGCATACCGTTGCGGTCGGACTCATCCCGGATGTCGGAAATCCCGTCCAGGCGCTTGTCCTCCACCTGCTCGGCGATGTTCTTAATGAGCATACGCTTGTTCACCTGGTAGGGCAGCTCCGTAATAACGATGCGGGTGCGGTCCTTGCCGAACTCCTCAAACTCGTGCCTTGCCCGAACCACCAGCCGGCCCCGGCCGGTGGCGTAAGCGGCCCGGATACCGCTGCGGCCCATGATAATACCCTTTGTGGGAAAATCGGGGCCCTTGATATGCTCCATGAGGTCTGCCAGGGTGGCGTCCGGGTCATCCAGCACGCAGATGCACGCGCCGATGACCTCCCGCAGGTTGTGGGGCGGAATATTGGTGGCCATACCCACGGCAATGCCGGAGGAGCCGTTCACCAGCAGGTTGGGGAACCGGGCCGGAAGCACTCGTGGCTCCTTCCGGCTCTCGTCGAAGTTGGGGTCCCAGTCCACGGTGTCCTTTTCAATGTCCCGGAGCATCTCGTTGGAGATTTTGGAGAGTCTTGCCTCGGTGTAGCGGTAGGCGGCGGCGGGGTCGCCGTCCACGGAGCCGAAGTTGCCGTGGCCGTCCACCAGCATGTAGCGCATGGAAAAGTCCTGGGCCAGACGCACCAGAGCGTCGTACACTGATGCATCGCCGTGGGGATGATACCGGCCCAGCACATCGCCCACGCAGGTGGCGGACTTCTTAAAGGGCCGGTCGGAGGTGAGGTTGTCCTCGTACATGGCGTAGAGAATACGCCGGTGGACGGGCTTCAGGCCGTCTCGCACGTCGGGCAGCGCCCGGCCCACGATAACGGACATGGCGTACTCGATGTACGACTTCTCCATCTCCGGCACCAGGGGCGACTCCACAATGTGCTGCTGGGGATACCGGATCTCCTCCGGATCATATTGGGGTTTTTTACTCATATCGTTTCTCCTTTGTGAAAGGATTGGTTCATCGGATTTTATGGGATTGCGCAGGGCGAATGCGTGACAAAAAGTGCGGTAAAGCGGGGCGTCGGGGACGCCGCCCCCTACGGACTTCTGTCGCTAAACAGTGTGTAGGGGCCGATGCCTACATCGGCCCGGTGGCACCGTTTTTTTAATCGTGCGTAGGGCGGCGTGCCCTCACGCCGCCGCAGGTGCGGTGGTTATCAGACGGCGGGCTGAGGGCAGCCCGCCCTACGGACCTCTATCTGTAAACGGTTTGTAGGGGAGGACGCCTCTGTCCGCCCGTTTTTTGGGGTAAAATTCTACGCCTTATTTTAGTAATCCAAATTCACCGCATATTTCGCCTTCTGCTCAATGAACTCCTTCCGGGGCTCCACCTTTTCGCCCATAAGCACCGTAAAGGTGGCGTCGGCGGCCACGGCGTCGTCCAGGGTTATGCGGCGCAGAGTCCTCTTCTCCGGGTCCATAGTGGTCTCCCACAGCTCGTGGGGATTCATCTCGCCCAGGCCCTTGAAGCGGCTGATGTCCACCTTGGCATCGGGATTATCCCCCCGGAGCAGGGCGGAGACCGCATCCCGCTCCTCGTCGGAGTAGGCGACCCGGGTCTGCTTGCCCCGGCTCAGCTTATACAGCGGCGGAACCGCCGAATACACATATCCGTTCTCGATGAGCGGCCGCATGAAGCGGAAAAAGAAGGTCAGCAGCAGCGTGCGGATATGCGCGCCGTCCACATCGGCATCGGCCATGATGATGATTTTGTGATAGCGGAGCTTGTCGGCGTCGAACTCGTCGCCGATGCCCGCCCCCAGGGCGGTGATGACGGGCTGGAGCTTGTCGTTTCCGTAGACCTTATCCGCCCGGGCCTTTTCCACGTTGAGCATCTTACCCCACAGGGGGAGAATGGCCTGGAAGCGGGAGTCGCGCCCTTGGGTGGCGGAGCCTCCTGCGGAGTCGCCCTCCACGATGTAAAGCTCTGTCAGCTCCGGGTTATTTTCATTGCAGTCCCGGAGCTTGTCGGGCATGGCCGCACCGCCTAAGGCCGTCTTGCGCCGGATGGATTCCCGGGCCTTCCGGGCGGCCTCCCGGGCACGGTTGGCGGTGAGGGCCTTGTCCAAAATGGTCCGGGCCACCGCCGGATGCTCCTCCATGTATACCGCCAGCTGGTCGGATACGATGCCGTCCACCAGGGTGCGGATGTAGGCGTTACCCAGCTTGTCCTTGGTCTGCCCCTCGAACTGGGCCTCCGTCAGCTTCACGGAGATCACCGCCGCGATGCCCTCCCGGCAATCCTCGCCGGAGACCTTGTCGTCCCCGTCCTTGAGCATCCCGTATTTGGTGCCGTAGGCGTTCAGCACCCGGGTCAGCGCCGCCTTGAAGCCGGTTTCGTGCATACCGCCGCCGGGGGTATGGATGTCGTTGGCAAAGGAGACCAGGGTCTCGTTGTAGCCGTCGTTATATTGCAGGGCGATCTCCGCCGTGGAGTCCCCCTTGGCGCCGGAGAGGTAGATGACCTCCTGGTGCAGGGGGGTCTTGTTGCGGTTGAGGTAGGTCACATACTCCCGTATGCCCCCCTCGTAGCACATGGTCTCCCCCTGCTCGCTGCCGGGCCGGGCATCGGTGATGGTGATGCGCAGCCCCGCATTCAGAAACGCCTGCTCCCGCATACGGGTGTGGAGGATGTCATAGTCATACACCAGGGTGTCAAACACCTCCGGATCGGGCTTGAAGGTGACGGTGGTGCCGGTGCGGTCTGTGTCGCCGATGATCTTCATCTCCTGGGTGATGTCGCCCCGGGAGAATTTCATCTCATAAATGTGGCCGTTTTTGTAAACCTGCACCTCCAGCCACTCCGACAGGGCATTCACCACGGAGGCGCCCACGCCATGAAGGCCGCCGGAGACCTTATAGCCCCCGCCGCCGAACTTGCCGCCGGCGTGGAGCACGGTGTAAACCACCTCCAGGGCAGGCCGTCCGGTCTGGGGCTGGATGTCCACGGGGATGCCGCGTCCGTTATCGGTAACGGTGATGGTATCGCCTTCGTTGATGGTCACGGTGATGTCCGTGCAGTAGCCGGCCAGGGCCTCGTCGATGGCGTTGTCCACGATCTCGTACACCAGGTGGTGCAGGCCAGAGGAGGAGGTAGAGCCGATGTACATACCGGGCCGCTTACGCACGGCCTCCAGGCCCTCCAGCACTTGGATCTCCGAGGCATCATATTCCGTATCCACGGCGATGACTTTTTCCAGTTCTGACATAAATCCTATCCTTTCTCAAGGGAAGATGATCTTCCGCTGTATTTACATAACAAAGACGGGGGTGAAAACGATGTGGAGCGGCGGGGCGATGCTCACATCGCCCCCTACGAAATTCTGTCGTTATACAGTGTGTAGGGCCCGATGCAGGCATCGGCCCGCCCGGGCTTATACCGCACCTCTTGTTAACGGTGTCATTGCGAAGCCAGTGTTCGCAATTGCTTCGCAATCCGTTCTCCTCGTCCCTTGTGCAAGGGTATTACGGATTCCCACGACCAGTCTGCGGACTGGTCTCGGAATGACATTGTAATTTACAAGGTGTGCGTAGGATCAAACAACTCTGCCCGCCCGGCGCTCCTACTCTCCCCTGCTCCGCTTCTGCAGGGTCTGGGGATTCAGCTGCGAAATATACACGATCTGCCGGTGGTACGGGTGGTCGCACACCAAAAAGGACTTGGGGATGTCCTCCGTCACCGGCACCACCACACCCTCTCGCTCCGCTTTTTCCAAAAATTCCCGGGTGCGCCTCGACTGGGAGGTAATGTCCAGGTCGAATATGCCGATGATCCGCTTTTCCGGGATCATGGCATTCTGCCCGATATGCAGATAGCTCACAAAAGCACCTCCCCGTTTTGGATGTGAAACAGCCGCCCCGCCTGCAGGCGGTCCAGCCGGTCGTTTTCGCAGCAGGTGATGAACACCTGACCGCCGGAAATGCGATTTAATACATACTCCTGCCGCTTGGGGTCCAGCTCCGACAGCACATCGTCCAGCAGCATCACCGGGTACTCCCCCACGGCGCTGCGGTGTATCTCCCGGTCAGCTAATTTCAGCGACAGCGCCGCCGTGCGTACCTGCCCCTGGGAGCAGAACTGCCTGGCGCTCCTTCCGTTTACCTCTACGATAAAGTCATCCTTATGGGGCCCCGACAGGCACAGCCCCGAGGCAAGCTCCGCATGATAATGGCTCTCCTGGTGCTCGCGTAAATTCCGGGCGATGTCCTCTGTCTTGGCAAAGGGATCCAAAACGGTTTTCACCGTCTCATAGCCCAGGGTCAATTTTTCCCGTCCGCCGCTGCAATCCTCGTGGGCCGGGGCAGCGTAGCCCTCCAGCGCCCGGCAATACCGGGCCCGGTAATAGATAAGGATGGCTCCCACCCGGCACATGCGCTCGTTAAAGTCCGGCAGCATGGCCAGCAGCCCCGGATTATCCTCCCGGTCCCGCAGGATACGGGTCTTGTGCTCATAAAGCCGATGATACTCCGCCAAGGCCTGGGCGTATCGGGGCCGCAGCTGGCACAGGGATTGATCCATGAATTTTCGCCGGGCCGCCGCCCCCTCCCGAATGAGAAACAGATCCTCCGGGCAAAAGAAAACCGTGTGCAGCACGTCGGACAGCTCTGCGGCGTTTTTGGCCGCAACGCCGTTGACGGTCATTTTCCGCCGCCGGCCGGCCTGCAAGGTAATGTCCGTCACAAACTCTCTGTCCCGGGAGAAAATTTTCCCGGTAATGCGGGCCTGCTGTCCGTCAAAGGTTATAAGCTCCCGGTCACTTCTTGTCCGGGGAGACTTGCCGCAGGAGAGATAAACTATAGCCTCCAGGAGGTTCGTTTTTCCCTGGGCGTTCTCCCCGTGGATGACGTTGCAGGCCGGGTCAAAGGCCAGGGTCTGCTCCCGGTAGTTGCGAAAGCCCACCAGGGTCAAGCTATTGATCTGCATATTTTACGCCGTAGTCGGCCCCATCAAAGGTCACGGTGTCACCGGGGCGGATTTTTTTACCCCGCTGGGTGCAGACATCGCCGTTTACCAGCACAGCTCCCTCCTGCACCTCTATTTTCGCCTCGCCGCCGGTGGACACCGCGTCCGCCAGCTTCAGCAGATCCTGCAATTTGATAAATTCCGTTGTAATGGTCACGATTTTCATATTTTCCGCTCCTTACGCCTTCAGCCGCACCGGCAGCACCATATAAAGAAAGCTGTCGCCGCCGTCCACAGGGGTCATGACGCAGGGGCTGATGCCGGTATTCAGCTCCATTACCACCTGATCCGCCGGGGCAAAGCGCAGGGCGTCCATAAGATAGCGGTTGTTGAAGCCAATTTCCAGGCCCTGGCCGTCCCCCTCCACAGGGCACACGTCCGTTGCCTCGCCGTTGCCGGTCTTGGCGGACATGGTGATGCAGCCGCTGCCCATAATGCAGCGGACAGGGCTTTTCAGCTTCTCGCTGATAACCACGCTCACCCGGTCCAGGCTGCTGAGCATGGTCTTGCTGTCCACGGTGAGGCGGATGGGATTGTTCCGGGGGATGGCGTTCTTGTAGTCCAGGAAATCCCCCTCCAGCTTCCGGCAGATGAGCTGGGTAGAGCCGGTTTCAAACAGCAGGTGACGCTTTCCAAGCATCACGGTGATAGCCTCCTCGCTGTCCTCGCAAATCTTCTCCACCTCGTTTAAGGCGCTGCCGGGGCATACAAAGCGGAAGGCGCCGCCCTCCAGCTGCTCTATCTTCTCCCGGCGCAGAGCCAGGCGAAAGCCGTCCACGGACACCACCGTTACCCCATCGATGCCCACCTCAAAGAGGGAGCCGGTGTGGATGGGGCGGTTTTCGTTGGTAGAAACGGCGAAGGAGGTCTGGTTGATCATAGCCTTCAGGATCCCCTGCTGCACGGTCATGGAGTAGTCGCTCTCCACCTCGGGCATCTCCGGATAATCATCGGCAGACAGGCCCAGAATCTCGAACCGGGCGTCCCCGCAGGTGAGGGTGACCATGAATTTTTCATCCGCAGAGAAAACGATGACGTCATCGGGCATTTTCCGGATGATGTCGCCGAACAGCCGGGAGTTGAGCACGATACGTCCGCCCTCCCGGATATCGGCCTCCAGCCGGGTGCGGATGCCGGTCTGCATGTTGTAGCCGGACAGGGTCAGCACGTCCGTCCCCTCCAGCAGCAGCCCCTCCAGAGCGGGGATGGAGCTTTTGGTGGCCACGGTGCGGGAGGCGGTATTCACGGCGAGCTGCAGCAGCGCCTTTTCGCAGGAGAATTTCAGCATCTGGATCATCCTTTCTTTTTTTCCGAAAAATCCCGCGCATATTTTATGCGCACAGAACATAAGCTAAGTATTTTTTAGTAACAGTAGTCGTAGGGAAAACAATTGTGGAAAAAGTAAGCAAAGCCGCGAAACGGCTCGTTTTTTTCTCCACATAGGGGCGGGGAAAATATCCACAGGTTTCCACGGATAATTGGGTAAAAACGGAAGGTTCCCACTTTTCCACAGATAGTTCACAAGCTATGTGGAGAAATTACCCCCGGGCGCTGTTATTGATATTGGTGGTGATCTGCTTCACGGTTTCGGCAAAGGCCGGGTCGGAGCGCATCTGCTTTTCCACCTTGTCCAGGGAATGCAGCACCGTGGTGTGGTCCCTGTCGCCGAACTCCTTGCCGATGTCCACCAGATTCATGCAGATCATCCGCCGCATGAGGTACATGGCGATCTGCCGGGCGTTGACCACCTCCCGGCCCCGGCTCTGGCCCCGGAGCACATCCTCGTCAATGTGATAGGTGGAGCAGATGAAGTCCACCACTGCCTGGGCTGTGGGAATGTACTCGTTGTTTTTCTTGATCATATCCCGGATGGCCTTGAGGATGTCCTCCTGGCTCATGGTGCTGCCCATGAGGTCGTAATAGGCTAAGATTTTATTCAGGGTGCCCTCAATCTGCCGGACGTTGGCGGTGACGTTCTCTGCGATGAGGTAGGACACCGGATCTGACAGCTTCACCCCCAGCATGGCGGACTTGTTTTTTACGATGGCGAGGCGCGTCTCGTAGTCGGGGGGCGTCACGTCCACCATCAGGCCCCACTCAAAGCGGGTGCGCAGCCGGTCCTCCAGCTTGGTCATCTCCCGGGGCGGCCGGTCGGAGGTGAGAACGATCTGCTTGCCGGCCTCGTACAGGGAGTTGAAGGTGTGGAAGAACTCCTCCTGGGTCTGCTCCTTACCGGCGATGAACTGCACGTCGTCCACCAGCAGCAGTGTCGCCTGGCGGTATTTCTCCCGGAACTCGGCGTTTTTTCCCTCCCGGATGGAGGCCACCAGCTCGTTGGTAAAGTCGTCTCCCTTGATGTATACCACCTTGGCGTCCGGATAGTTCTGCTTTAGTCCGTGGGCGATGGCGTAGAGCAGATGGGTCTTGCCCAGGCCGGAGTCCCCGTAGATGAACAGGGGGTTATAGTTCACGCCCGGCCTGTCGGACACGGCGTGGGCGGCAGCGTAGGCCAGCTTGTTGCTGGGGCCCACTACATAGGTCTCGAAGGTGAACGTCCCGGAGTCCTCCAGGTCCCCCGGATAGTCGGGTTTGATGCCGTGATAGGCGGACAGCTGATCGTCGTTGAGGATCTTGATCTCAAAATCCGCGGAGAACAGATCCCGCAGGGCGTCCCGGATATAGGACAGAAACCGGGTCTCAATGGTTTTCTTCTTGAATTCGTTGCCGCAGTGCAGCACGAAAGCAGAATCCTCCATAGTGACCACGTCCACCTCGTCAAACCAGGTGTTGATGGTGGTGGGGGCCAGCTGCTGTGACATCTGCTGCAGCACGCTGCCCCATACATCGGTCAGTGAATTCAAAGTGATAGCTCCCCTTTCCCAAAAGCAAATTCTATCTATAGGGTAAATCCGGCCCGGTGTTGCCCATCCTGGGACAACGCTGCGGGAAAATATTTCTGTGTCAGCCACCGATTACCGCCCCACTGGGAAGGGGCGGCACATAGGCACCGTAAGTATATCATAAAGACATAAAAAAGTCCACACTTATATATTAGATAATGTATAAATCTTTTTTTCCTTTTTCCGGGAAAACACGCCGCCTGCGGAGAAATATTTCTGTTGACAGGCCCTTTTACATTATGTATAATAAACAAAGTGCCGCATTTTCGGCACCTGACTTTTTCAACTGCGGGGCGGAGGAAGCTTCGCCCGCCGTCGAGTAAGTGTGGCGGCCCGGTTGCCGCCGCCGGATTTTCTATGTAATGGAGGTGTCCTGCAATGTTCCGTACCTATCAGCCCAAGAAGCGCCAGCGCTCCAAGGTGCACGGCTTCCGCAAGAGAATGGCTACTGCCAACGGCCGCAAGGTTTTGGCTCGTCGCCGTGCCAAGGGTCGCGCTCGTCTGACCCTCTGAGGTCACGGAAGGTGCATCCGGCATAGCTCGTGAAAAACAGGGACGGTGGAAGGGAAAACTGCCGTCCCTATTCGTCTATGCAGATGTCGCTTGGCAGTGTAACTTTAAGCCGGGAGAAAACCATGAAAGCAGCCGTAACCGTCAAGGAAAATTACGAATTTCGCCGCATCTACCGCAAGGGCCGCTCCGCTGTGAGCCCCTATTTTGTGATGTACTGCCTGAAGAATCGGGCCGGGGCCAGCCGCCTGGGTGTCACGGTGAGTAAGAAGCTGGGTCATGCGGTGGTGCGCAACCGGGTGCGCCGCCGGATCCGGGAGCTTTACCGCCTGAACCGGGATAAAATGCGCCCCGGGTGGGACGTGATTGTGGTGGGCCGTGGCCGCAGCGCTGCAGGCCCGTATCAGAAGATGAACGAGGCGTATTTGGATTGCCTGCGCCGGCTCTCCCTGCTGCGGGAGGAGGGCGAGGCATGAAAAAAGCATGTATGGCCGCCATCCGGTTTTACCAGCGGGAGGTTTCCCCTCTATTTCCGCCCCGGTGCCGCTATATTCCCACCTGCTCGGAGTACGCTCTGGAGGCGGTGGAAAAATACGGCGCCGTAAAGGGCAGCTTTCTTGCCGCCAAGCGTATATTGCGATGCAATCCTTTCCACAAGGGCGGGTATGATCCCGTTCCGTAACCATCGGCTTTTCCCAAGAACTAAACGGAGGAAAAAAATATGTTCGCACAACTCGGATATTATATCTGTGTGCCTTTTGCCTGGCTGACCCGCCTGTTCTATTCCCTCACCGGGTCCTACGGCCTGGCGCTGATCCTGTTCACCCTGGTGGTGAAGCTGGTGATCCTGCCCTTCCAGCTGAAGGGTAAGAAGAGCATGCTGCGTATGAACCGTATGCAGGGCAAGATGAAGGACATCCAGACCCGCTACGCTAATAATAAGCAGCGTCAGCAGGAGGAGATGGCCAACCTCTACGCCCAGGAGGGCGTGAACCCCATGTCCGGCTGTCTGTGGTCCTTCCTGCCCTTCCCCATTCTCATCGCCCTGTACGCCATCATCCGCCAGCCCCTGCGTTACCTCATGGGCCTCAGCGTGGACACCATCAGCGCCATCACCGACGCGGCCACCAAGCTGGGCTACACCGTGGCAGAGGGGGGCCAGGCTGCGGCCTATGAGCAGATCTACCTGGCCAAGTTCGTCCATCAGAACTGGGACAGCTTCCAGGGCCAGTTTGACGGGCTCATCAACCTGGACTATAACTTCCTGGGCATGGACCTGGCCAGCCAGGGCTCCCAGCTCTTTAAGCAGATCACCACCGGCGGCTGGCCGGTCATCGGTGTGCTGCTGCTGCCGGTCATTGCCACAGCCCTGCAGTTCCTCATGACCCTTATCAGCATGAAGGCCACCGGCAATGCCGCCGGCTCCCAGGGCAAGATGATGATGTACCTCATGCCCCTGATGACCCTGTGGATGGGCTATATCCTGCCTGCCGCCCTGTGCGTGTACTGGATTGCCAACACCGCCTTTGCCACCATTCAGGAGCAGGTGCTCAATAAGTACTTCAACAAGATCCTGGACCGGGAGGAAACGGACAAGGAGCGCGCCAAGCGCGAGGCCCGGGCCGCCAAGATGATGGCCTCCCGGGAGCGGATGCTGCAGCAGCAACAGCAGTATGAGAAGTCCAAGTCCGGCAATAACAATAATAAGAAAAAGAATCAAGCTGCCAAAAAGCCGGAGAAAAAGGCCGGCACCAATGAAAACGGCCGGGTGGGCCAGCGTCCCTATGCCCGCGGCCGCGCTTACAGCGAGCATCACTACGACGAATAAGGAGTTTTGTCATGCGTTATATTGATGTAACAGGCAAGACCGAGGAGGAGGCCGTCCGCAAGGCGCTGGAGCAGCTCCATCTGGAGCGGGATGACGTGTCCCTGGAGATATTGGAGCGTTCCAAGAGCGGATTTTTAGGCATCGGCAGCAGCCCGGCCAAGGTGCGGGTGCGCTACGAGCTGGACGTTGTGGAGGAGCCGGAGGTCAAGACCCCGGCCCCCCAGGCAAAGCCCGCCGAAAAGAAGGCCGCCGAGAGCAAGCCTGTAGAAAAGAAGCCCGCCGAGAAGAGACCGGCGGAGAAGAAGCCTATCGAGAAAAAGCCCGAGGCCAAGCCCGTGGAAAAGCCGGCCGAGCCGGCTGCCCCCTCTGCCGCCGCCTGTGATAATGACGATGCCCGCCGCATCACGCAGTTCCTGGCGGGCCTGCTGGAGCACATGGAGTGCAAGGCGGAGATCAAGGTGTACGAGGAAGAAAAGAACCGCTACAAGGTCATTCTGGAGGGCCAGCGCCTGGGTGCGCTCATTGGCCGCCGGGGCGAGACCCTGGACGCTATCCAGCAGCTGACCAACTATGCTGTGAACAGCGGCCGGGACAAGCGCCTTCGGATCCATGTGGACGCGGAGAATTACCGTGCCAAGCGGGAGCAGAGCCTGGAGAGCCTGGCCCATAAGGTGGCCGGCAAGGTGCTCAAGTATCGCCGCAGCGTGACCCTGGAGCCCATGAATGCCTATGAGCGCCATGTGATCCACGCCGCTCTGCAGGATAAGGCGGGCGTCACCACCTATTCTGTGGGCACGGAGCCCAACCGCCGCGTGGTCGTAGCCTACGACCGGGGCAACCGGTAAAGTAAAGTTAAAAGCAGAAAAACAGACCGGGAACACCCGGTCTGTTTTTTTGGCTGATGCCCCTGTAAAAAAGCATGTCATTGCGAGGCCGCAATGCGCCCGTGGCAATCCGCACCTCCGTCCCCACTAAATACCAGGCGGGCCGATTTTCTCAATCGGCCCGCCTTTCTTATTCCCGATTCAGCGCCAAGAGCTCTCCGATCACCCCATCAAGCAGGGGCAAATACCTACTGTCGATGCGCCCTATGCGCTGGGCGCGCTGCTCGTCACCGCAGCGCTTTTCTCCGAAGAGCACATAGTCGGCACTGAGCCCCAGCACATCGCAGATTTTAATGAGCATCTTCACTGAGATCCCCGTGCGCCCCCGCTCCACCTCGGCCATATAGGACACGCTGACATCCAGCAGCTCCGCAAATTTCTCCCGCGTATACCCGGCATCCTCCCGAGCCTTGCGGATTCGCATATACATATACTATCACCTCTGCATACAGTATCAGTGATAGTTTGCACAAAAAACATCAACCAATCTTGTATATTAAACATCTTGTATTAGTTTATGTTTTATCCTATAATGAGAACAAACCTAAAAATGACCGAATAGAGAGGAGAAAATCATGAAAACAAAACGGGTGGGGGCCATGGCCCTGCTGCTGGTGTTGGTTCTGTCGCTGGCAGGCTGCGGCAAGAGCCTGGAAAAACAACTGCCGGGGTCGTGGTATCAGAAGGGAGAAAACGAGCCAATTTTTACCCTGTATGATGATGGGACCATGACTGCTTTTAACGAAACCGAGTACGGCACCTGGGCGGTTGTGAATGACGATCAACTGAAAATAGCCGGACCTTATGGCGCTGGGACTTTGACCATTGAAAGCCTAAAAAACGGCTGCATGAAACTCAGTGACAGCTACGGCAATTCGGAAACCATTTGGAACACGCCCCAAGGAAAGTGAGGGAAACCCAAGAAGGGATTCCCCCTCTATTTAAATCAATCATTTTTAGAGCTTTGAAAGAGTTCTAAAAGCTTAGCCAGCGTGTCGAAAAAGCTTTTTCAACACGCTGGCTGTGCGAATTACACTACATATCGGGCCCTATACGGTGACGATCATCGTAAAACGCAGAAACCGCCACCCCGGCAGGTGACGGTTTCCTTCGAGAAATTTAGTTAACTACTTGGGCTAACCGCTTGTCGCAGCGCCCTTTCTACATTCATTATAGCAAAAATATCCCCCATGTCAAGAGGCCGGCGTGCCCTCACCCCGCCCTACGGAAGCGCACCAAGTCGCGTGATAAGCGGGCCGTCGGAGACGCCGGCCCCTACGGAGCTATATCAAAGACCTGTGCATAGGGGGCGATGACCCTGTTGCGGTGCCCAAAATTTCTGCGCTGCCTAACGACGGACGCTTGAAATTTTGACCGCGGCCACTCGCTCGCCTCGCTTCATCTGCCACTGGCAGCGCTCAGCTCGTTCCCCACATCGCCCCGCCTGCACTGCACTTACCTGCCGTGCGTAGGGGCGTCCGCCCCTGTCTGCCCACCTAATAGTGAGGGAACCCTTGCAAAACTGTCATCGCCGCGGTCGGTTTACAAACCGGCCACGGCGATCTGTTTTCCCATTCGGCGCACGAAAGTCTTCGTCACACGCCGAAAAACCGCCGTCCGTTTTCCCAGGTGGCCTTTTCCACCTCCTCCGGGGTCAGGCCCTTGATCTGGGCGATCTTCTCCGCCACAAAGCGCACATAGGACGAGTCGTTCCGCTCCCCCCGGTGGGGCACCGGGGTCAGATACGGCGCATCCGTCTCAATCATCAGCATAGAAAGGGGCGCCGCGGCGATGACCTCCGGGGCCTTTTTTGCGTTTTTGAAGGTGGCCGCCCCGTTAAATGACAGCATCCAACCCATTTGGATCAGCTCCCGTGCCATTTCCGCAGACCCGGCGAAGCAGTGGAATACCCCCTTGACCCGGGGAAATTCCCGCACGATGGCCATAGTGTCCCCGTGGGCGTCCCGGTCGTGGATGATAACGGGCAGCTGCAGCTCCTCCGCCAGCCCCAGCTGCCGGCGCAGCACCTCCTGCTGCAGCGCCCTGGGAGGATTTTCCGCCCAGTAATAGTCCAGGCCGATCTCCCCGATGGCCACCACCCTGGGATTTTTTGCCAAATTCCGCAGGGCGTCTATCTGCTCCGGCACAAAGTCGCCGCAGTTTTCCGGGTGGATGCCCACAGCGGCGTATACAAAGTCAAATTTTTCCGCCAGCGCCACCGCCATCCGGGAGGTGGGCAAATCGCAGCCGGGGTTCACGATAAGGCCCACGTTTTTCTCCGGCATACTCGCCAGCAAGGCGTCCCGGTCGGCGTCAAAGCGCTCATCGTCATAGTGGGCATGGGTGTCAAACAGCATAGTCTCAGTCCTTGTGCAGCTGCGTGTCGGCAATGCAGTCGTCCTTGATGACCCGGAGACGCTTCATATGCTCCTGCTCCATGTGTATGCGCTGGTGCTCGGCGGTGTCCCACTCCTCCAGCAGGAGAATTTCGTCCTCGTTCTGGCAGGAGAGATAGTAGTCATACCGCAGGCAGCCCTCCTCCGCTCGGATGGCCGCAAGGATGCTGCCCTCCACGATGCGCCGCAGGAACTCCTCCCGGCGGCCGGGCTTGGCAAAGTAATTCACAGATAGCTTCAGCATTTTTTAAACCTCCAATTCCAAATACACCGGGCAGTGGTCGCTGCCGAATATGTCGCTGCGGATGTCCGCCGCCTTTACCTTTCCAATAAACCGCGCCGACACAAGGAAGTAGTCGATCCTCCACCCCACGTTCTTGTCCCGGGCGTGGAAGCGGTAGCTCCACCAGGAGTAGCGGTCCGTCACATCGCCGTGTATGTAGCGGAAGGTGTCCACGAAGCCCGCGTCCAGAAGCTGCGACATTTTCTCCCGCTCCTGGTCGGTAAAGCCGGGGTTCTGGCGGTTGGTCTTGGGGTTTTTCAGGTCGATCTCCCGGTGGGCCACGTTCAGGTCGCCGCAGTACACCACGGGCTTTTTCCCGTCCAGCTCCCGGAGGTACTCCCGCAGGTCGTCCTCCCACTGCATCCGGTAGGAAAGGCGCCTGAGCCCATCCTGGCTGTTGGGAGTGTAGCAGCACACCAGGTAAAAGGCCGGGTACTCCGCCGTGATGATCCGCCCCTCGTGGCGGTGTTCGTCGGGGCCGAAGTCATAGGTCACGGACAGGGGCTCGGTTTTCGTCAGTATGGCCGTGCCGGAGTAGCCCTTTTTGTCGGCGGAGTTAAAATACCGGTAATAGCCCGGCAGATCAAAAACCGCCTGCTCCGGCTGCAGCTTCGTCTCCTGCAGGCAGATGACGTCCGGATCCTCCGCCGCCACATAGTCCAAAAATCCCTTGCCCAGGGCGGCCCGCAGGCCGTTCACATTCCAGCTTATCAGTTTCATGGGTCGCTCCTTCGCGGTTGGTTTTTCCCCATTAAACCATGCCGCAAAGCGGAATGGTATAATGCTGCCATATTTTTCGGTTCCCGGCGGAGCCGGGGAGAAAAATGGCAAAAAATAAAAGTATAATGGCTGCATTGCTGCCATTATAGCACACCAAAGCTCAAAACCCAACAAAAACATTGACAAAGCCGCCCCGGGAGAATAATATAATAGCTAACGGAGAAGGCTAAAAAAGCCTCGCAGCGTTTCCGCCCGCAGGCGGAAAAATCAAACCCGTTTGTCGGAAAATCTCAAAGAAATTTTCCGATAGGATTTTAAAGTGGCAGTGAAGGAAAGAGTACCCCATTTTAGACCGCCAAAGAGAGCCCGGCCAGGTGAAAGCGGGCGCGGGACGGATGGGGGAACATGGCTCCGGAGCCGCCGGGTCGAGGGCACCTGTGCCTTAGGCTCGGACGGGGGCGCCCGTAACAGCGCAGAGGTGTAACGGCACTTCATGAGGCCGACCTGCGTGAGCAGGCGGCGAAGCAAGGTGGTATCACGGTGTTTCGGCATCGTCCTTGGCAAAACGCCGGGGACGATTTTGTTTATGCTTCCACAGGCGGAAGCCGTCCCTTGCACCCATTCCTGGGAACCAACGACCGCCGTCCTCCTCCCTCTGTCATTGCGAACCAGTGCGCGCACTGGTGCGGCAATCCGTACCCCCTGTTCCCTACGGCATTCTATCGTTAAACAGTGCGTAGGGGCCGATGCCCACATCGGCCCGCTTGCACCAGCCATTAATCAACGCATCCGTAGGGCGGGGAGCCTACACCCCGCCGCCTAACGCACCGGGCGGATAGAGCCGTCCGCCCCTGCAGCCAACCCATCAACAATTTTAAGCCGCTCTTCCATTCGGAGCGGCGGAAAAGGAGATAAAACCCATGGAAAAGAAAACGTTTTATATCACCACTCCCATCTACTACCCCTCCGACAAGCTCCATATCGGCCATAGCTACTGCACCGTGGCCACGGACGCCATCGCCCGCTATAAGCGCCTCCAGGGCTACGACGTCATGTTCCTCACCGGCACCGACGAGCACGGCCAGAAGATCGAGACCAAGGCCGAAGAAGCCGGCATGACCCCCCAGGCCTTTGTGGATAAGATCGTAAACGGCGAAAAGGGTGTGCGGGACCTGTGGAAGCTGATGAATATTTCCAACGACCGCTTCATCCGCACCACCGATGACTACCACTGCCGGGCCGTGCAGAAGATCTTCAAAAAGATGTACGAAAAGGGCGACATCTACAAGGGCGCCTACAAGGGCAAGTACTGCACCCCCTGCGAGAGCTTCTGGACCGAGAGCCAGCTGGTGGACGGCAAGTGCCCCGACTGCGGCCGGGAGGTACACGATGCCCAGGAGGAGGCATACTTCTTCCGCCTGAGCAAATACGCAGACCGCGTGCAGCACCTGCTGGAGGATACGGACTTCCTCCAGCCCCGCAGCCGCGTGAACGAGATGGTGAATAACTTCATTAAGCCCGGCCTTGAGGATCTGTGCGTCAGCCGCACCAGCTTCACCTGGGGCATTCCCGTGGACTTTGACCCGGGCCATGTGGTCTATGTGTGGGTGGACGCCCTGTTCAACTACTGCACCGCCCTGGGCTTCTGCAACGATCAATACCACGATTACGACAAGTACTGGCCTGCGGACTATCATATCGTGGGCAAGGAGATCGTCCGCTTCCACTCCATCATCTGGCCCGCCATGCTTATGAGCATGGAGATGCCCCTTCCCAAGCATGTGTATGGCCACGGCTGGCTGGTCATCGACGGCGGCAAGATGTCAAAGTCCAAGGGCAACGTGGTGGACCCCTATGTCCTGGCGGAGATGTTCGGCGTAGACGCCCTGCGCTTCTTCCTGCTGCGCACCTTCCCCTTCGGCACCGACGGCAACTTCTCCAATGAGCTGCTGATAAGCACCATCAATGTGGACCTGGCCAACGACCTGGGGAACCTGATCAGCCGCACCTGCGCTATGGTGGAGAAGTATTTCGGCGGCACCCTGCCCGCAGACCGGGAGGACAGCCCCGCCGACTGCGAGCTGAAGAAGCTGGCCAGCACCCTTCGTGACCGCTACGAGGCTGAGATGGATAAGCTCCAGCTGCAAAACGGGCTGGAGGAAATTTTCAAGGTCATCGACCGGGCCAATAAGTATATCGATGAAAACGCCCCCTGGAAGCTGGCCAAGGAGGAGGGCAAGGAGGCCCGCCTTGCCACCGTCCTCTATAACCTGCTGGAGACCGTGCGCATCTGCACCGTCCTGCTGACCCCCTTCATCCCCGCCAGCTGCGACAAGATCTTTGACCAGATCGGCGCCTGTGAGGGCTGCCGCACCTGGGACAGCGCCGCCCGGTGGGGCAAGCTGAAAAATACCGTCACTGTCCATAAGGGGGAGGCCCTGTTCCCCCGTCTGGACGCCGAGAAGGCCCTGGCGGAGCTGGACGCTATGCAGGAGGCCCAGCGCAAGGCCGCTCTGCCCGACCTGGAGCTGGAGCCCTTTACCCAGGAGGATGTGGATTTTGACACCTTCTGCCGCTCCGATTTCCGGGCCGTGAAGATCAAGGCCTGCGAGGCGGTGAAAAAGAGCGACAAGCTCCTGAAGTTCACCCTGGACGACGGCTCCGGTACTGACCGCACCATCGTCTCCGGCATCCACCATTACTATGAGCCGGAGGACCTGGTGGGCAAGACCGCCGTGGCCATTTTGAATCTGCCCGCCCGGAAGATGATGGGCATCCCCTCCTGCGGCATGCTCATTTCCGCCGTGCATAAGGAAAAGGGCGAGGAAAAGCTGCACCTGCTGCTGCTGGATGACTCCATCCCCGCCGGCGCCAAGCTGTGCTGACCCGGTGAAAATAAGAGAGAAAAAAGAGAACGCCCCCAGCGTTCTCTTTTTTTACATCTGTCGTCCAATGTTGAGAGGGCGTTCCTGCGCACGGGCCCCCAGGCGGGGCGATGTGGGCATCGCCCCCTACGGAGGTCTATCGGGAAACAGTGCGTAGGGGCAGGGCTCTGCCCGCCTCACTGGCAAAGCATCCGTAGGGGTCGATGCCTACATCGCCCCCTACGGAGGTCTATCGGGAAACAGTGCGTAGGGGCGGAGCCCTGTCCGCCTCACTGGCAAAGCATCCGTAGGGGCCGATGCCTACATCGGCCCGCCCCGCCGTATTTCTTGCAAACTGTCATTGCAAGGCCAGTGCGCACACTGGCTGTGGCGATCCGTTCATCCCGGTCCTTGCGCAAGGGTATTACGGATTCCCACGTCGCTTCGCTCCTCGGAATGACAGGCAGGGATCCGCAGCGGTACGCTCCAATTTCAACTTCGCCCTCTCACGTGCCCAATGACCGTCGCCGCCAAAAACGCCGCCAGAGAGGTCACCACCACCGACGCGCCCACGGGCAGGCTCAGCAGGTACGAGCCTATCAGCCCCACGCAGAAGCACACCACGGAGAGGCACCCCGCCAGGATTACAACGCCGAAGAAGCTCTTTTTCAGCCGCATGGCCGTCAGGGCCGGGAAGATCACCAGGCTGGAGATGAGCATGGCGCCCATGAGCCGCATACCCAGCACAATGGTCAGGGCCGTCAGCACCGCCAGCAGGGTGTTGTACACCCCTACCTTCATGCCGGTGGCCCGGGAGAAGCTCTCGTCAAAGGTGATGGCGAAAAGCTGGTGGTAAAACAGCCCGAACAGCACCAAAACCGCCGCGGACACGCCGATGCTCAAGGCCACATCCGCCTGGCTCAGGGCCAAAATGGAGCCGAACATGTAGCTGTCCACATCGGTGGTCATGCCGGTGGTAAGGCTGGTAACGATGATGCCGATAGCCAATGCCGAGGCGGACACCACCGCGATGGCGGCGTCGGCCCCCAGCTTGCTGCGCTCCGTCATCCGCAGCAGCCCCAGGGCCGCGATGACCACCACCGGGATGGACACCGGCAGCGGCGCCCACCCGCAGGCCACCGCCACCGACAGCGCTCCGAAGGACACATGGCTCAGCCCGTCGCCGATCATGGAGTACCGCTTCAGCACCAGGGGAACCCCCAAAAGCGCCGCGCACACAGACACCAAAATCCCCACCACAAAGGCCCGGACGATAAACGGATAGGTAAACATTTCCAGCAGGATCATGCGCTCTCACCTCCGAATCGCCGGCCCATGGGCGAAGATAGATACTCCTGCACCGTGCCGAAGAAATGCTGCCCCTGGCCGGCGTGGAGGATAAAGTCTGCATAGCGCAGGGCGTTTTCCATGTCGTGGGTCACCATGACGATGGCGATGCCCTCGGTCTTGTTGAGGTAGGCCAGGGTGCGGTAGAGATCCTGGGCGGCGGCGGGATCCAGGCCCGTCACCGGCTCATCCAGGATCAGCAGCTCTCCGGCTGCGCACAGGGCCCGGGCCAGGAGCACCCGCTGCTGCTGGCCGCCGGATAGCTCCCGGTAGCAGCGATCCTTCAGCTCCAGGATACCCAGCTTTCCCATGTTCATCAGGGCCCGGGCCTTTTGCTCCGGCGTGTAGAGCAGCCGGTGGCCGCCTGCACCGAGAAAGCCCGAGCGCACCACCTCCGTCACCGTGGCGGGAAAGTCCTTTTGGGCCCGGGTCTGCTGGGGCAGATAGCCGATGGCTCCGCTCCGGAGCGCCCCGCCCCGCTCAATGCGGCCCGACAGGGGGGGCAGCAGGCCCAGCAGGCTTTTGAGCAGCGTGGACTTGCCGGAGCCGTTTTCACCCACGATGCAGATGTAGTCCCCCCGGCACACCTGAAGATCCAAATGCTCCCAAATGGCCTTGCCCTCATAGCCCAGGCCGGCATCCCGGCAGGCCAGTAAAATTTCCTTATCCATTCAGCATATCCCCTCTCGCAGCGCCGCCACATTTCGGCGCATCAGGCTCAAATATCCCTCTCCTGCGGCCCAATCCGCCGCAGAGACGGTCTGACAGGAGTAAAAGGTCACCACCTTTGCCCCGGTGGTCTCGGCAATGGCCTCGGCCACCCTTTGGCTGCTCAGCTCCAGGGCGTAGACTACGGGAATCTGCTCCTCCCTCACCTTGTCAATGAGAAATTTCAGGGTGTAGAGGGACGGCTCCGTGTCTGACGAGCAGCCGTGAAAGGCCGCCCGGTAACGGAGGCCGTATTCCCGGCAGAAATACAGCAGCGGAAAGCGGTCGCCGAATACCAGCAGATCCCGTTTTTTCTCCCGGCACACTTGGCGAAAATCCGCATCCAATTCGGAAAGATCCGTCAGATACTCCGCCAAATTGGCCCGAAAATCCGCCGCGTGGGCCGGGTCGGCGGCGCACAGGGCGTCACAAATGGCCCGGCAGAGCTTCTCCGCCTCCACCGGGGAGGTCCAGATATGCTCGTCATACTCTATCTCGTCGCTGTCGTGGTCATGGCCATCATGGCCGTCATGGTCATCGTGGTCGTCGTGGCTGTCACCGTCCACCGGTTCCTCCTCCAGAGTCTGGGCGTAGTCCATCATCCGCAGCACCGTGGGGATGTTTTCTCCGGCGGAGCTTAGGATCTCGTCCACCCATTGCTCCCCCTCGCCGCCGTTGTAGACGAACACATCCGCCCGGCTCACCCGGATCACATCTGCCGGGGTGGGCTCAAAGCTGTGGGCCTCCCGTCCGGCGGCCACCAGCAGCCGGGGCTCCACCCACTCCCCGCCGATCACCCGTACGAAGTCGTAGTAGGGAAACAGCGAGCAGACCACCGAGAGCTTGCCGCTGTCAGTTCTGTCTCTTTCCGGGGCGCAGGCGCACAGACCCAGGGCCGTGGCCGCCACCAGCAGCAGGGCCAAAATGCGTTTTCTCATTTCTCCGCCTCCCGGCATTTTTCACACAGGCCATAAAACATGGTCCGCCTGGGGTTGATGGCGAAGCCGTGGCCCTCCAGCAGATGCTCGTACAGCTCCCCCAGGTGGGAGCAATCCATGTGGAAAATGGCGCCGCAGCCCTCGCACTGGAGCAGGAAGCAATCTGTGTGCCGGGCCTTGTCGCAGTATTGATAGCAGGCGCCTTCCTCTGTGAGCAGCTTGTGGACCTTACCCTGGGCCACCAGCTTTTCCAGCTGCCGGTACACGGTGCTCAGCCCCACCGGCTGGCCGTCCTGCCGCAGCCTTTGCGCCAGCTCGATAGCCGTAGCCCGGCCGCCGGGGCAGGAGGCGATGCACTGCAGCACCGCCGTCTGCTGCTTGGTCATATAGGACATGGGAACACCCCCTAAATTTGAAAATGATTATCGTTTTCAAATTATAGCAATTTTTTTGCCGTTGTCAAGAGAATGTGGAAAACTCGGCGGGAGTTTTTAGCCTGTATTTCCCGAAGCCCGTCATTACGAGCCGGTGACCGGCGGCACCGGCGTGGCAATCCGCATCCCCTGCGCTGTGCCTCCGGCGGCCCCCTTTCTTTCTTCGGCGAAAGAAAGGGGGGAAAGAACGCCTTCAAAACCAAGGTTTTGAAATCCTTTCCGCGGCTGAGGTGCCGTCTGCATCGGTCCTCCCTACCCCGCGTGTCGGAATGTGCAAATTTTGCGCCTTGCTTTCGCATCGTCTCTGCGTCCCCATCCGCGACGCGCTCTGCGCTTGTGCTGCCCTGGCGGGACGGGGGAAAGACCTCTGCGTCTACCGTGCGGCGCGATGTGGGCATCGCGCCCTACGGATATTTTGAGGGCTGGTGCCGCCGGGCCGGTGTGGGCATCGCGCCCTACGGAGCATTTAACGGTAGATGCGCGTAAGGGTCGGCCTCCCGGACGACCCGAACCGGGCCTGCACCGCTGCTCTTGCAAGCCCGTCATTGCGAGCCGGTGGGCAAGCTGGTCGCAGTAGTCCGTATCCCCGCCTGCGTTGACGCTCCCCAATAAATATGATATACTGACAAAAAAGCGAAAAGGGGGATCCATCATGCAGCACGAGATCACCGCCGCCCAGCCCCTGCTGGACGAAAAGGGCAATCTGCGCGAGGCCGGTTACTGCAAAAAGCTCCTGCCTATCTATCGCCGCCGGGATATCAAGGCCGGGGCGCTGCGCATCAAGGAGTGGGACTATTACCTTGTTAATAACGGCCATTTCGCCGTGGCCCTGACCATTGCCGACAACGGCTACATGGGCCTGGACTCCATCTCCCTGCTGAACCTTGACGAGGGCTGGGAGAAGACCAAGAGCCCCATGCGCGCCTTTCCCCTGGGCAAGACCGGCCTGCCGGAGTCGTCCGAAACCGGGGATGTGTCCATCTCCGGCAAGGGCTATCACCTGTCCTTCCGCCACGATGGCCCGGACCGGGTGCTGGACTTCCATATGGAGGATTTTCTGGACGGCGCGGCCATTGACGGCCGCCTCCGCCTCACGGACGAGCCGGAGGAGAGCATGGTCATCTGCACGCCCTTCTCCAAGGCCGGCCATTTCTATTATAACCAAAAAATCAACTGTCTCCGGGCCAGGGGTACCGTCACCGCCGCCGGACGTACCTACACCTTTGACCCGGCGGATTCCTTTGCGGTGCTGGATTGGGGCCGGGGCGTGTGGACCTATCACAACACCTGGTATTGGGGCAGCGCCAGCGGCCAGGTGGACGGGGTGCCCTTCGGCTGGAACATCGGCTGCGGCTTCGGCGATACCTCCGCTGCCAGTGAAAATATGCTCTTTTACGGAGGCAAGGCCCACAAGCTGAGCCAGGTGACCTTCCACATCCCCCAAAGGGACGGCCGGGACGATTTTCTCGCCCCCTGGACCTTCACCTCCGACGATGGCCGCTTTGAGATGGCCTTCACCCCGGCGCTGGACCGGGCGGCCTGCACGGACTTCAAGCTGCTGAAAAGCGACCAGCACCAGGTCTTTGGCCGCTTTACCGGCACCGCCACCCTGGATGACGGAACGGTGATCCGGGTGGAGGATTTCCCGGGCTTTGCGGAAAAGGTGGAAAATAAGTGGTAACGCCCCGGTGGGGCTGCGCCTGCTGATGCACAAGAGATGAAAGAGAACGGACGGCTGGTCCGTTCTCTTTTTCTGCCTGGGAGGAAGCGCATATTGCCCCGCCATATTACAGCGCCGCCGGCGGGGCAAAGTTGGGCATCGCCGCCCACGCAATGGCCTCATCCTTTTCGTAGGGGCCGATGCCCACATCGGCCCGTCCGCACCAACTCCATAAAACCGTGGGACGGGGTGGCCCCCTCACCCCGCCGGCCGTCAACTACCGCACCCTCCCGGCTCCTCGGTGGCATCGTGATTTGACATAAATGTTTTCCTATAAAGAAACATTTCCTCCAAAACACAGGGGCAAGACCTGCCCGCCCGTTCATTGTTAAGAAACTGACAGGATTGTTTGTTTCTTAACAGGAATATTATATTACTGTTAACAGAATGTTAAAAAAGCCGAATCGGGTGACAAAATTTTATTAAAAATGTCAATTGTAGACAAGAAAGGAATCCTGTATACTTTGAACATAAGCCTGTGGCGGTTTTTTCGGCTTACACAGGTAAATTTTTGCCCCTTTTTCGGGCGCGTTTCTTGAGAGTAAAAATTTTCGGAAACAAAACTTATGTTTAAGGAGAGAAAACATGGAAGAAAGAAAAGGCTTTGGATCCACATTTGGATTCCTCATGGCAGCCGTTGGCTCGGCGGTGGGCCTTGGCAACATCTGGGGCTTCCCCAATAAGATGGGCGCCAACGGCGGATTCACATTCCTCATCATTTACCTGATCCTGGCGGCTCTGTGCGGCTTCGTGGTCATGGTGGGCGAGCTGGCTTTGGGCCGCAAGACCGGCCGCGGTGTGGTCAGCGCGTACCAGGTCCTGAGCAAGAGATTCAAGTGGCTGGGCTGGCTGGGCATCATCGCTCCGTTCCTGATCCTGAGCTTCTACTGCGCCCTGGGCGGCTACTGCGTGAAGTACGTGGTTCTGAACGTGGGCAACATCTTCGGCGCCGGCTTCGGCAACAACGGCCTGGCCAGCGGCGAGGTGTTCGGCAACATGCTGACCAATCAGCTGGAGTCCGTGATCTACGGCCTCATCTTCGTGCTGCTGACCCTCATCATCGTTATGGGCGGCGTGTCCAGCGGTATCGAGAAGTTCTGCTCCATCGGTATGCCCTGCCTGTTCTTCATGCTGGTCATCGTCATCATCCGCGCCTGCACCCTGCCCGGCGCTGTGGATGGCCTGAAGTACATGTTCGTTCCCGGCTGGGCTGTGGAGCACGGCGTTATCGAAAAGGCACCCAGTATCATCACGGTCCTGTCCAACGCAGGCGGTCAGATGTTCTTCTCCCTGTCCCTGGGCATGGGCATCATGATCACCTACGGCTCCTACCTGGATAAGAAGCAGAACATTGAAAAGAACGCTTTGGTCATCGTCATCTGCGATACCCTCATCGCCCTGATGGCTGGCCTGGCTGTCATGCCCGCCCGTTTCGCCCTGGATCCCGAGGGCCCCATCGGCGGCCCCAAGCTGCTGTTCATCACCATGCAGAACGTGTTTAACTCCATGGGTACCGTGGGTTACGTTTTCGGCATTATCTTCTACCTGCTGGTCATCCTGGCCGCAGTTTCCTCCTCCATCTCCCTGCTGGAGGTCATCGTGGCCCACTTTGTGGACAAGGCCCGCGACAAGGGCAAGGGCGACAAGCGCAAGGCTTATTCCGTCATCGCCGCCATCGCCACCGGCGTTCTGTGCGTCCTGGTGTGCCTGGACGGCCTGGGCTCCAACGACATTGCCCCGTGGAACCTGTTCGGTGTGGAGTCTTCCAACTGGAGTGACTGCTGGCTGGACTTCTTTGATATGATCTCCGAGGGCATCCTGATGCCTTTGGGCGCCCTGCTCATGTGCATCTGCATCGGCTATGAGCTGAAGCCCCAGTTCGTGGACGATGAGTGCTGCCTGGAGGGCAATGCCTTCAAGTCCAAGATCTTCTTCAACATCTGCGTCAAGACCATCACCCCCATCCTGATGGTGTTCATCCTGCTGGGCCAGATCGACCAGTTCTTCAGCCTGGGCTGGTTCTCCTAATAGAACACAGCGAAGCTACAGCTAAAAAACCGGAGCGAAAGCTCCGGTTTTTTTCGTTGTGCGTTTTACAGGCACCTGATCCCTGTAGGGCGGGGTGCCGCCACCCCGCCCCGTCAACCACTGCACCTTCCCGGCAGGGCCCGTGCGGCCCTGGCGCAGCAGAGATGCCCTCAGTGTCTGCCGTGTGGGGCGATGTGGGCATCGCCCCCTACGAAGGTCTGTCGGCAAACCGGGCCTGCACCGCAGCTCGTGCGAAGCTGTCACTGCGAGACAAGCGCACGCGCTGGTTGTGGCAATCCGTACCTCCGTCCCCCTGGTGGGGCGGATGCCCCTGTCCGCCCGTCCTAAACCTGCCGCGCACCTTTTCCGGCGTAAAAATCAGGCCGCCCCGGTATGCCGGATCGGCCTGATTAGCTTTCCCTTATCTTACTCGTTTCCCTCCGGCTTCTTTACCAGGAGCCGGACGGCTCCGTGACAGTTCTCGATGTTCACCACCGGGCTGCTGGGAGCATACTCCCCATCCAGGGACCAAGGGATATCGTCTGCCGTCTCCACGGTGACCCGGGAGGCATGGCGAAAGAAGATGCCCGGGTCATCGTACTGCATTTGGTTCAGCGCCACCAGCAGGTTTGTCAGGTCCAGCAGGGTCCGGGGCATCCGCAGCAGCACCAGCTCAAACACGCCGTCATCCATCCGCACCCGGTCAGGATCCAACTTCACCAGGCCGCCCAGGGAGGTGGAGTTACAGACGCTGCCGAAGATGAAATCCCCCTCGATGGTCTCCTCGTCCGCAGTGATGCGGCAGTGGTAAGGGCGCAGGGAGTCCAGGCTCTTGATTCCCTCCAGAATATAGGCGAAATGGCCCAGGGCGTTTTTGACCTCCTGGGGAGCGGAATAGCTGGCCTTGGTAAAGGCACCGAAAGACGCGACATAGGAAAAATACCGGTTGTTGTGCCGGCCCACGTCCAGGGCCATGGGCGTGCCCTGGGTGATGATTTCTGCGGCCATATAGGGCACGGCGGGGATGTGCAGCGTGGCAGCAAAATCATTGGTGCTGCCGGCGGGCAGATAGCCCAGCAGAGGCTTGTGCGCCAGCTGCATCAGCCCCGAGATGGTCTCGTTCAGCGTGCCGTCGCCGCCGTAGCAGGCCACGGTGTCAAACAGTGGTCCAATATCCCGGGCAAACCGGGTTGCGTCGCCGGGGGCCGCAGTCTCCCGCACGTGCACCAGGTATCCTCCTGCGGACAGGCGGGCGATAGCTTCATACAGCGGAGCCAAGGATTTGTTCTTCCCTGCTCGGGGATTCACGATCAAAAGAAGCTTTTTCACAGCTAATCTCCTCCAACAGAAAACAAAAAAGGATACAAATCTAATTCTATCATACACGCCTTTGAGACAAAACGCAAGAGCGACCCGCGCCATTGGGGAAATTTGCAAAGATACGCCGCAAGCCTTGCAATGGCCGCGAAAATTGGGTATGATAGAAACCATCAGAAAGGAGGCGGTGCCGTGAAAAGGGAAAAGAAAAAATACTTGGCCTGGGGGCTGACCGCGTTTCTCACGGGGTGCGCCCTGCTGATCTTCTACGATGTGTTTTACCGGGACAATTCCGGCACGGTCCAGGCGATTTTTGCCAAGCTGTTTTCGGTGCTGACGCCGGTGCTCTACGGCCTGGGCATGGCCTACCTTCTGGCGCCCATTGTGAATTTCCTGGAGCGGGCCATTCTCCGCCTGCGGGATAAGCTGGAGCGGAAGCGGGGCAAGGCCATCCGGATCCACAAGGGGTGGCTGCGGGCGGCAAGCATTTTCCTCACCTGGGCTGTGGTATTAGTGCTGGTGTACCTGCTGCTGAGCATGCTGGTGCCCCAGCTGGTGGACAGCATCACCACCCTGGTGAACAATCTGGAGAGCTACTATACCACCATTTATAACTGGGTTACCGGCTTGCTCAGCGACAATCCGGAGCTGACGGACCTGTTCAACCGCTATTACAACGAGACCATCCAGTGGCTCACCACCAAGCTGCTGCCGGGACTGCAGACCGCCGTTACCAATTTTACCGGCAGCCTGGTCACCGGTGTGTGGAGCGTTGTCATCTTTACCAAAAATTTCCTCATCGGGATCATCGTGTCGGTGTATCTGCTGGCAGCCAAGGAGAAGAGCGCCGCTCGCTGCTGCAAGCTGCTCTATGGTGTGCTGCCGGAGGAGCAGGCCAAGTTTGCCATGCGGGGCTTCCGGCGGATGGACCATATTTTCAGCGGCTTCGTCCGCGGCAAGCTGCTGGATTCCCTCATCATCGGAATTCTCTGCTTCATCGGCTGCTCCATTTTGAAGCTGCCCTATACCCCGCTGGTCAGCGTGGTGGTAGGTGTGACCAATGTGATTCCCTTCTTCGGCCCGTTTTTGGGGGCTATCCCCTGCGCATTGCTGATTTTGCTGGTCAGCCCGCTGAAGTGCCTGTATTTCGTCATTTTTATCTTCCTGCTCCAGCAGCTGGACGGCAACGTCATCGGCCCGAAGATCCTGGGCGATTCCACGGGTATTTCCAGCCTGTGGGTCATTGTGGCCATCCTGGTGGGCGGCGGCTTTGGCGGTGTGCTGGGTATGTTTTTGGGCGTGCCCATCTTCGCCTGTCTGCAGGTGCTGGTGCGCTGGCTGCTAAACACCCGGCTGGAAAAGCGCCATATGCCCCTGCAGGCCTGGGAATATGTCCGCCGTGACCGGCAGGACGACCCGCCCCCTACCGATGAAGATAAAAACAAACAGTAATATATAATCGTAATACTACAGATTGTAATTAAGGAGACCCTATGACCCCGGAATTAAAAGCCAAGCTGCTGCGGTATGCCAATGAGTGCGAGCCGTTCACCGCACACAATCATATTGAGATCACCGATATTGGGGAGGGCCGCTCCCGGGTGGAGCTGCATCTGACGTGCGAGAGCATGAACCGCTGGGGCCAGCCCCACGGCGGCATCCTGTTCACCCTGGCGGATGATGCCTGCGGCATTGCCATGTCCGGCCTGCGGCAGGAGACCTGCGTCACCGTCAGCTCCACGGTGGATTTCATGGCCCCTGCCGGGGATGCCCGGCATCTTATTGCCCGGGGAGAGGTGACCCGGGCCGGCCGGCGAACCTGCTTCTGCCGGGCGGAGATCACCACGGCGGAGGGAAAGCTTATCGCCGCCTGCCACAGCGTGTGGGCCTACACAGGCAAGCCCCTGCCCCTGGATTAGCGGACGCCCCTGTCCGCCCGCCCCGGCACCTTTGCTTGTCAAGCTGCCGGGAGAGCATATAAAAAACAGACCGGCTTGACCGGTCTGTTTTTGCCTTCGCCGTTCTCCTTGCCCCTGCATTTTTGCTCCGGGATTATCAGCCGCCCGGATTCTCCCCGTCGGAGAGAATGCCGTCCGTGTCCCGGACGCGCCCGTTTTCCACCATCTCGTCATAAGGAGTCGCGGGAATGTCATGCTTCTCGCTGCCCCGCAGCTGCTCCGAAGGGATAGGGGCTTCCCCGGCGGAATTGTTATCCGGGGCCGGGGAGCCGCCCGCGATATCGTCGTATACCGTGGGCGGGAATTGCTCCGCCTGGTCATCGGGCCGGTCACCGCAGGCGGACACGCTGAGCAGGACTGTCGCCAGCATCAGCAGCGCCAAAAGCTTCTGCATGGACTTCCTCCCTTTCGTTTTTCAGATAATTGTGATACCCAGGATAGTATTAGCATTTTCCCCGCCGTTAACGGCAGCAAGATCTGCCAGGGCAAGGAGCGGTTGCATTTTCCGGCAAAAGAAGGTATACTATAAAAAAACTCACAAAAGGAGGCCGCTTTTTATGCAAAAATTGGAAAAGCAGTTTCATATTCACTGCCAGGCCGGCGATGTGGGCCGTTACTGCATCCTTCCCGGTGATCCGGGCCGATGCAAGGCCATAGCCGCCTTGTTTGACGATGCACACTTTGTCTCCAGCAACCGGGAGTTCACCATCTACACCGGCACCCTCTTGGGGGAGAAGGTCTCCGTCTGCTCCACGGGCATTGGCGGCCCCTCTGCCTCTATCGCCATGGAGGAGCTGCATAATATCGGCGCGGATACCTTCCTCCGGGTGGGCACCTGCGGCGGCATTGATCTGGACGTGCAATCCGGGGATGTGGTCATTGCCACCGGCGCCATCCGGTTTGAGCATACCAGCCGGGAATACGCCCCCATCGAGTATCCTGCCGTGGCGAATTTTGAGGTGGCTACCGCCCTGGTGGAGGCCGCTAAGGCCGGCGGCTATCGCTTCCACACCGGCGTGGTCCAGTGCAAGGATTCCTTCTATGGCCAGCACAGCCCGGCGAGAATGCCTGTGTCCTACGAGCTGCTGAACAAGTGGGAGGCGTGGAAGCGCCTGGGAGTGAAGGCCAGTGAGATGGAGTCGGCGGCGCTGTTCGTGGTGGCGGATGCCTTGGGCTGCCGCTGTGGCTCCTGCTTCCATGTGATTTGGAATCAGGAGCGGGAGGCTGCGGGCCTGGATCAAAAGATGACCGAGGATACCAGCTCTGCCGTCCGCCTGGGCGTAGAGGCTCTGAAAAAGCTCATCCAGGCCGACCGGGCCAGGTAAAACCGGCTATATTTATATAGTGTAAGCGAAGTTGTCGATAAAGTGGCAAAATTTGCGATAACGGTAAAGATGGGTGCGTGAGGGAAACCCAAGAAGGGTGTCCCTCACCATTGAAATCAGTAGTTTTTGAAACTTATTCAAAGTTTCAAAAACTTAGGCAGCGGGGCGAAAAGACCTTTTCGACACGCTGAGCAGAAAGCAGCCGCCCAAAGGCAGCTGCTTTAGCTTATCGGGAAAAAGCGAAGTTTTTTCCCGATAAAAGGATCGCAGTCTGCTGCGCGCATAATTTGTGCGCCAGTGGCGCACAAATTCCACACTTGCAGCCTGAAAGGTATTTTTCCCCACGCACATGTCGCGGTGAAAAATAATTTTATTTTTTTGCCGCCTGCGGGCGGCAAACTCTGCGAGGCACACTTAGAGAAGCAAGAAGCAGCCGCCTTTGGGCGGCTGCTTCCTGCGTTATTATTTTTCCGATTCTCCCCGCTCTCGCAGCTGCTTTTCCAAAGCGGCTTGCTTGGCCAGGATGGCGTTGACCTTGTCGTACAGATCCTCAATCATGATTTCGGTTTTCAGGTTGACCTTGTAGTCGTTTTCGGCCCGGCGGCGGTCCTTTTCCTCCTGCCGATTCTGGCTCATCATAATCAGCGGCGCCTGGATGGCCGCCACGCAGGAGAGCACCAGGTTCAGCAGGATAAATGGGTACGGGTCAAAGGCCCGGGCTGCCAGCAGGGAGTTTACCACCATCCACAGGATCAGAACTCCCGTAAAAGAGAAGATGAACGCCCAGCTCCCTGCGAATTTTGCAATGGCGTCGGCGGCGCGCTGACCCAAGGTGTACTTGCTTTTTTCGGTGTCCGGCCCTACGGAGATTTTGCTGTCTGCCAGCAGGTTCAGCACCTCCTCGTCGGTCATGTCGCGGCGGATGTCCTGCAGCACCTCTCGCAGCAGCTTCCGGTTTTCCTTCATGATATGCGCTCCTTTCCCGCCCGGGTCACTGTCACTCGGCGTATTCCTCCGCCTCCCGGCAGTAGAAGGCGGCAGCGGCCCGGTTGGATTCGATCTCCTCCGCAGTCATGGCCCGGCGGACCTTAGCCGGGGAGCCAAAGGCCAGGCTGCCGTCGGGAATCTCCATTCCCTGGGGCACCAGGGCCCCGGCGCCGACAATGCAATCCCGGCCGACCCTCGCGCCGTTGAGGAGGATGGCCCCCATACCGATGAGGGTATTATCGCCGATGGTGCAGCCGTGGAGAATGGCGGCGTGGCCGATGGTGCAGCCGCGGCCGATAGTGATGGGAAAGCCCTTATCCGTGTGCAGGACACAGTTGTCCTGGATATTGGTGTCCTCGCCGATGGCGGTGGTATCCGATTCTGAGCGGATCACCGCGCCGAAATAGATGCTGCTTCCCTTTCCGGCGGTGACGTGGCCCCGGACGGTGGCGTTGTCCGCCACAAAAGCGGCCAGGGGCAACTTGGTTTTTTCGATCATGGCTGTGCCTCCTTAAAAAAGCAGCGCTTTTGCGCCGCACAGTGAGAATCCGTCTGTGTTCTTGCGGTCTATAATGCGTCCATATTTTTCGGTTTCCGGCGAAGCCGGAGAAAAAATGGCATAAAGTCAAAGGTATAATAGTCGCTTTGCGGTGATTATACCATTCTGCGGAGCGGAATGGTATAATGTGTCCATATTTTTCGGTTTCCGGCGAAGCCGGAGAGAAAAATGGCATAAAATCCAATGTATAATAGCCGCTTTGCGGCTATTATACTACGCCTGCGCCTACCGGGTCAACTGTCATCTGCCCCGGCAAAGACTATGCCCCGTGGCCGCTGCGGTGCTGCGGCCTTTGGCGGCTATGGCCGGTATAGGGTGTGAGGGCACGAGCCCATACAGGTCACCGCCGCTGCCGCCGGCAATGATCGGGGCTGACTTCTTCCTCTCACCGCTGGCGGAAATATAAGCCGTATAATTCTGCCTGTATGGATTATATCTGAGTATTACACTTTTCTGCCCATTTCATAGGCCTGGGCCATGGCCGGGGTGTTGCGGATCGTGCCCGCCTCGCAGACCCCGCTGCCGATGATGACACCCTTTTCCACTGCGCCCTCCACGCATTCGGCATAACCCCGGAAGCAGGCCAGGGTGGTGTCAGCGGAGGAAATACACTCGTCCGCCATGGTGACGATATAGTAAAGCTCCTTGTTTTTCACCTCCAGCCACCGGGCCACAGTGCGGTCGATCACCGCCTTGAGCTGGGCGTTGATGGAATAGAAGTACACAGGGCTTGCCAGCACAATAACGTCCGCGTCGATCATCTGCTGCAGAAGATCGGCCATGTCGTCCCGGCGGACGCACTCGCCGCCGTGGCTGGCGCAGTAGTAGCAGCCCAAGCAGGGGGCGATCTTTTTCTCGGTCGGGCGGACCTTTTCCACCTGGTGACCTGCCTCCCGGGCGCCCCGGAGGAATTCATCGCACAGAATATCGGAGTTACCGCCCTTGCGGGGGCTGCCGGACAGAATCAAAACCTTCTTGCTCATCGTAATTATCCTCCTGCTGTAATAGCTTTTGTGGGCGGTGTTTCACCGCTTCAGACTACCCTATATCATACAACCTGAAGCATGCTTTTCGTCAAGCATTTTTTGCATTGGCAGGGAAAATCGGCTGCCGCGGGCAAAAGCGTGAGACCCCCGGCGGGCCTTTAGGGCCGCCGGGGGTCGTGGTGCGGGCATGGGGACTCGAACCCCAACGCATCGCTGCACGAGAACCTAAATCTCGCATGTCTACCAATTCCATCATGCCCGCAGATTATTACAAAGTATACCACAGATTGCCCGGCAAAACAAGGAGAAATTTTCATCTGGTATCATCTGACGCAATGAAACTGGTACTATTATTATATCCAGACCTGTGCTATGCTGACAGAGAATGCAGAAAGGATGTGAAGGCCTGACCATGAAGCGAGTGGCAAGCATACAGGATATCTCCTGCCTGGGGCGTTGCTCTTTAACGGTGGCTCTGCCGGTGCTGTCAGTAATGGGTGTGGAGTGCGCGGTGATCCCCACGGCAGTTTTGAGTACCCACACCATTTTCCCGGATTTCACCTGCCGGGACCTGACGGATGAGCTGCTGCCCATTGCCCGCCATTGGAAGAGCCAGCAGGTGCATCTGGATGCTATTGCCAGCGGCTACTTGGCTTCCCCCCGGCAGACAGAGGCCGTGTGCCGGGTGTTTGACATGCTCCGCGGGGCGGATACTCTCATCGTGGTGGACCCGGCCATGGCCGACCACGGCCGGCTCTACAAGCCCTTTGCCCCGGATTTTCCCCGGTATATGAAGAAGGTCTGTACCCGGGCGGACGTGCTGCTGCCCAACCTTACCGAGGCGTGCCTTCTGACGGATACCCCCTACCGGGAAGACCCGGACGAGTCCTTTGTGCAGGCGCTGCTGCAAAAGCTGTCCCATCTTGCTCCCCGGGTGGTGCTCACCGGGGTGAGCTTTGATGATGATCGCCTGGGCGCCATGTCCTACGACCGGACCACCGGGCGATATTTTGCCTATTATAATGAAAAGGTCCACGCAGGCTTTCACGGCACAGGGGATATTTTCACCGCCACAGTGCTGGGGGCTATGATGCAGGGCCGCACTCTGGAGCAGGCGGTGACTCTGGCGGTGGATTTCACGCTGGAGTGCATCCGATGCACCTGCGCCGACCCGGCCGCCAGCTGGTACGGCGTGGAATTTGAGAAGGCCCTGCCCTGGCTGGCACGGCAAAATAATGCAGGCGCAGAGTGACACATGTCCCTGCACCGGTAAAATGAAAGCAGACACTCACAAGGTGTGAAGTGCCCCCATTTCTCAGCGCAGGGTTTTCTTTCCCGTCTAATAAATGGGTGGCAGTACGCCGTGGGTGTCTGCCTTTTCATTTGTAAGGCAGCGGCTCGGCCGTTTCCCTGCCCATTGCCGGCGCTTGCTCGGCCTGCTATCCTAAACTGAATTATTACAGGAGAAGAATCGGAGCAAGGGCCGCCTTGGCTCCGACTTTTTATGATAGCATGACCCTCTTAGCCACACGGATAAACCGATCCTTGTCGAAGATCACCGGCACCGGGTACACGGGGTTGGCCTCCGCCTCGGCCCAGGCCGCCATTTGGGGCAGGTCCTCCGTCCGGATGCAGTCAAAGCCTGTGGGGATGCCCACAGCCCGGTTCATGTCATAGATGGCCGCGATGAACGCCCGGGCCTTCTCCGCTTGACTCCCCGCCGGGCACAGGCCCACCACATCCGCCAGCTCCGCCAGGCGCCTGTAAACCGCCGGGCCGTACGCCTCCAGCATCACCGGCAGCAGCACCGCGTTGGCCCGGCCGTGGGGCACGTCATACAACCCGCCCAGGGTGTGGGCCAGGGCGTGAACGTTGCCCACGCCGGCCCGGGTGAAGGCGAAGCCCGCCCGGTAAGACGCTGCCAGCAGCTCCTGCCGGGCATGGAGATCGCTCCCGTCGGCGCAGGCCCTGGGTAAATACATAAAAATGGCCTTCACCGCTTGTCTCGCCAGGTCTCTTGTCTCCCGTGTGTTGTAAAACCGGCCAATGTATGCCTCCACGGCGTGGGTCAGGGCGTCCAGCCCCGTTTCCGCCGTTACCCGAGCCGGCAGGGACACCGTCAGTGCCGGGTCCAAAATGGCCCACCGGGGGATGAGGCTCAGATCATTCACCGCGTACTTATGGTGATTTTCGTCTGTCACCACAGCGGCGATGGTGGTTTCCGATCCGGTCCCGGCGGTGGTGGGCACCGCCGCAAAGGGGACGATCTTTTTGTGGACCCTCAGCAGGCCCTTCAGCTGGGCCACAGATCGGCTTGGCCGGGCAAGCCTTGCTGCCGCCGCCTTGGCTGCATCCATAGGGCTGCCGCCGCCGATGGCCACCATACTGTCGCACCCCTCCGCCCGGAACTGGGTCACGAGCTGCTCCACCGTCTCAATTTTCGGATTGGCCGTCACCTGGTGGAACCCGCTCCAGGCCGGCAGCCTTTCCGCCATAGCAATGAACTCCGGCGCGGCGCATTGGCGCCGGCTGGCCACGATCATGGGCTTTTTACACCCGGCGCTTTGCAGCAGCCCCGGCAGCCTCTCCAGGCTTCCGGCCCCGGTGATACACTCCGGCTTCCGCCAGGGCAGCACCCTGGCCCCCAGGCCAAAGCATGCCTGGAAAACTCGGCAAAATATCCTTTTAAGCAGCATAGCGCTCACATCCCTTCCGGGCTCTATTATGCCGCATTTAGGATGGGATTGCAAGATGAAATGGGAAGGGGCAATTTGAGCTAATAGTGAAAAGTGAAAAGCCTTTTTGGGGGCAGGGGATGCGGATTGCGAACCGGTGACATCGGCCACCGGTTCGCAATGACACATTGTAGAAAATGCGGTGCGTTTTTGGGCGCAAAAGACCGGGGCAGATGCCCCGGTCTTGGAATATTTTGATTGTCACTCCGTCTCGATGAGACCATAGCCGCCGTTGTTGCGGCGATACACCACACTGATGGCCTCCGTCTCCACGTTGCGGAACACATAGAAGCTGTGATCCAGCAGATTCATCTGCAAGATAGCTTCCTCGGCGCTCATGGGCTTCACGGTGAAGTGCTTGGTGCGCACCAGATCGTAGGCCGCCTCCTCAGCCACATCAAACTCCGCCGGCACCTCCGGCACCAGGGCCTCGGCCCGCAGGTTCTTGGCCAGGCGGGTCTTGTTCTTGCGGATGCGCCGGTCGATGAAATTCACGGCCTCATCAATGGCACTGCGCATATCGCCGTCCCGATCCTCCTCCTGGGCGCGGAACAGGGTCCCGTTCTGGCTGCGAATGGTCAGCTCCACCACACAGCGGTTCTTCTTCTCCACAGCGAAGGTCACAAATGCCTCGGCTTCCTCCGGGAAGTACCGATCCAGCTTGCTGATCTTCTTCTCGGCGTAGTCTTTCACGGAATCATTCAGGGGCACTTTCTTGCAGGTAAATGTGAACTTCATAGTTTTTGGCTCCTTTCGCTTGTGTCTGTACCGTCGATTAACAGGGGCAAACGCATCTGCCTTTGCCGCTCAGCGGTACCCAAAAGGGTCAGGGAGGTCGTTCCCCTCATCCTTGTGGGCATTATAGCACATTGCCGTGAATTTGAAAAGCCATAAGTTCGTTTTTGTGAAAAGTTCACAAACTTGTAATCTTCTTCTCTCTTTCGACAAAGGTTCTCCTTCTTCGGCAAAACCTCCTATTTACAAAGGCTGCGGCCCGGACTATTATAATAGACGGAAGCTTTCCAAATATCCCACCCGCTTGGGCCGCCTCTTATACGGAGGCGGCTCCTTTTTTTCTTGCTATTTTGGCCCCGGATTGCTATACTGGGTGCAAGCAATCGAGAGGAGGTTTTCTATGAGCCATTTGTCGCTTCGTGAAAACAGCTATCGCCACAAGCATTTGGCCTACGTGCGTCATATTACCCTGGACCCCACGGGCCCCGGCGTGGTGCGCATCCACATGATCCCGCCCCACTCCCAATCTCCGGAGGATCCGTATCTGCTGCTGCTCAACGGTGCGCAGCTGGTGCCGCTGAATTTTTCCTGGGCGGTGCTCCTGTCGGAGTTCATGTACTGCATGGAGCCCTATGCCGGCGTGGAGATCAGTGCCGATGATTGGGAATCCATGCTGGAGCAGGCCGTTCGGGCGGTGAAGAAGAAGGTTTATCCCTTTGTGAAGGCCCAGATCCTGCGGGAGGATATGGGCACGCTCCTGCGCTCCCTGGTGGCCATTGCCCGGGGCCAGGAGCCGGAGGTGGAGGTAGCCCCCCTGTCTCTGGGCGAGTACGCGGACAAGATGTCCGCCCCCCACCGCATGGATCTGATGGTCAGTGCCATGACCCGGGACGGCCTGTGGCACTGCAATCAGAAGTGCCTGCACTGCTACGCCGCCGGCCAGCCTATGGGCGAGGTGAAGGAGCTGGATACCGCCCAGTGGAAGGAGCTCCTGCAGCGCCTACAGGCGGCCAACATCCCCCAGGTGACCTTCACCGGCGGCGAGCCCACTCTGCGCAGCGATCTGGTGGAGCTGGTGAATGCTGCCCAGTGGTTCGTCACCCGGCTCAATACCAATGGCCGCCGATTGACGGCGGACCTGTGCAAGGCCCTGTATGAAGCCAGCCTGGACAGCGTCCAGGTGACCCTTTATAGTGACAAGGCCGCCGTCCATAACGCCCTGGTGGGGGTGGACGGCTTCGGCGACACCGTTGCCGGCATCAAAAATGCCGTGGAGTCGGGGCTCATCGTGTCCATCAACACGCCGCTGTGCAGCGTGAACCGGGACTATGCCGATACCCTCCGCTTTGCCGCCTCTCTGGGTGTGCGCTATGCCACCTGCTCGGGCCTCATTCCCTCCGGCGGCGCCACCACGGAGGGCAGCGTTGCCACCCGCCTTTCCCAGGCGGAGCTGACGGATATTCTCCGCACCGCCGTGGAGACCGCCCACAGCCTGGGTATGGAGCTGGACTTCACCAGCCCCGGCTGGCTGCCGGAGGAGACGCTTCGCTCCCTGGGCCTGCAGCTGATCCCCTCCTGTGGAGCCTGCCTGAGCAACATGGCTGTCACGCCGGACGGCACCGTAGTGCCCTGCCAGAGCTGGCTGGGCGGCGTGACCCTGGGCAATGTCCTCACCGATCCCTGGGAAAAGATTTGGACGAATCCCCAGTGCGCCGCCATCCGCGCGGAAAGTGCTAAGATGGAGCACCTCTGCCAGCTGCAAGCCGGCAATCGAAAGGAGGCGGAGGCATGAAAAAGAAGCTGCTCTCCCTGTGCGTAACGGTCCTGCTTCTGGCGGCCCTGCTGCCGCTGACCGTGCAGACGGCCTTCGCCCAGGACTATGACCGCATCCTCAGCTACCAAGTGGATGTCACCCCGAATGTAAATGACGGCAGCCTGGCTATCCGCCTATCCTTCCGCTGGAAGGCGCTGGAGGATCTCCCTGCCACCAACAGCCAGAAGGGCGGCGTAAAGATAGGCATCCCCAACGGCTCCATCCGGGATATGAAGGCCCTATCCGACAATATTGCCGACATCCAGAACGACAACAGCTACGCCTATGTGGATTTCACCCAGGGCTATAAGGCCGGGCAGGAGTTTGATTTCTCCTTCTCCTGGGTTCAGGAGTACATGTACACCCTCAATAACGGCGAGGTGGCCTATGACTACACCCCCGGCTGGTTTGACGGCATTCTCATCGACGAGATGACCCTCACCTGGCACGACCCCGCCGGCGTCATCGGCGTCGCCAGCGAGGGTGACACCCAGAACGGCGAGCATATCCTCACCGCCAGCAGCATGGGCTATGGCGATAAGCTCCCGCTGACCGTGACCTATGCCGATTGGCCTACCGCCCTGGACAGCCAGTACAGCAGAGAAAACATCCCCGAGGACTATAATAACGGCAGCTATTATGAAGGTGACAGATCTCTCGGCGATACCATCGCCACCGTCATCGGCTTCATTATTATGATTGCCATTATTTGCTTTGTTGTATCCGTGCTTACCTCCATAGGCCGTTATGTAGGGGGCTTCGGTACCCGCTATGTGTTTGTCAATGGTCTGTGGTACCCCCGGGGTCCCGGGGGCCGTCCCCGGCCCGGCAGTGTGGGCACCAAGACCCGGCCCCGCCCACCCCAGAGCAGTAGGAAGGGCGGCTTCGGCGGCGGTAGCCGGGGCGGCGGCTTTGGCGGCGACCGGGGAGGCCAGATGCCCGGGGACAGGCCGGAACGCAGCCAGGCCCCG
>DPPB01000018.1 GCA_003539495.1 Oscillibacter sp.
GAAAAGATGTCCCTCCTGATGGACCACACCGCTCGCCCCGGCAATGTGGCGGACCCATGGTACACCGAGGACTTCGAGGCGACCTGGCGGGATGTGCTGGAGGGGTGCCAAGGACTTTTAAAAGAGTTAACTGCTGGGAGGTGCGGTGAAGATGGATAAGCTAATTGTTCGCGGAACGGAGATCAATGTGCAGTGGGATCTCAAGCGTGATGACTTTCTCAGCTTGACAGACATTGCAAAAATCAAGGATAATGACAATCCACGGTACATCATTCAAAACTGGCTTCGCAACAGAAACACCATCGAGTTTCTCGGTGTGTGGGAAACACTCTACAATCCAGATTTTAACCGTGTCGAATTCGATGCGTTTAGAAGTCAGGCAGGGCTGAACAGCTTTGTGATGACGCCGCAGAAGTGGGTGGATGCGACCGGTGCCATTGGCATTGTTTCCAAGGCCGGTCGCTATGGTGGGACCTACGCTCATAAGGAAATCGCATTTGAGTTTGCCTCATGGATCTCCGTGGAGTTCAAACTCTACTTAGTCAAAGAGTTTGAACGGCTCAAGACCGAGGAGATGAAACAGCTTGGCTGGGATATCAAGCGCAACCTTGCCAAGATCAATTATCGCATTCATACGGATGCCATCAAGGAAAATCTGATTCCGCCTGAACTGTCCGCTCGTCAGATTTCCTTGGTCTATGCCAATGAGGCGGATGTCTTGAACATGGCTCTGTTCGGCATGACGGCCAAGCAGTGGCGGGATTCCCATCCGGATCTCAAGGGGAACATCCGGGACTATGCGAATGTATCGCAGCTCGTGTGCCTGTCAAACTTGGAAAACTTGAATGCCGTGTTCATTAATGAAGGAATATCGCAGCCTGAACGGCTGGCAAAGCTCAACGCCATTGCTATTAGCCAGATGAAGGTGCTGACGGAGGACCACAGGATTCTGCAGCTTGAAGCGGCTGAGGAAACAGAGAAACCGCAATAAAGATTGAAGAGTCATTTCGCACATCGTGATTTTCAGGTCGGGGGTTCAAAAAACTATCTGTTATGAGATGCGATATAATAAAAAGCGGGCCATTGAGGTGAGAACATGAATAGCTTGCAACCTCCTTTTTCTGATATCGTCGGAGAAAGCAGTCCTGTCCAAAAAGCAATTAAAATGATATGGGAAATCTTTGCGAATCATCCATTACCCAATAATAAATCGATTGCATCGCAGTCAGCCGCTGAACAAATAGTATTACATCTGCTTGGAACCATGAATAGTATTGGAATGATCAATGCTGCTGGTTACCACTCTGCTGCTGTAACTCTCATGAGATCGATAGAAGACGCCTTAGACTGCTTGTTCGCAGTAGTTCAAAGTGACATAAATGCAAACAAATGGCTTAATGGCGAACTCAAGGCAAGCCAAGCAGCAAGAGCGTGGACAGCAGATAAGGTGGTTGATCAATCCATTCCGCTTGGAGACTACAGAAAAAATATCAGACATGGACTAAACAAGTACAGCCACTGTTCTCCGAATCAGACAAGCTGGAATATTTATCGAAAAAGTGTCGAGAAGGGCATATGTAGACTTGAACTTAATTATCAGCATGCAGTAATAAGTAAAAATGGATACTATATTGATAGGTACCTTTGCATTCATTTATATGAACTTATGGATAATTTACCTCTTTACTATAGCGATTATTTTGCAGATAAAGAGGAGCGAAGAAAACTCTTTGAAAAGCTAAAATATGATATCGAAACAATCATTAAAGACTTTTTGAATAGCATTGGGAGCGATAAGTTATACATGGATGCTCCTCCTGAGCTTGAAGGGCTTAGCAACAGGAAATAACCCATAGAAATAAAAATCTATAGTGTTGGGTTATGACAACGAAAGAACCATCCAAAAGGGATGGTTCTTTTTTATTGGAGGTGAAGGGGATCTTTCTCTTGCAATATGACGGAAAAAGCACGGGACATATTTCCCCGTGCTTTTTGGGATCTATAGGATCCAATCCTTGTATTTTTCAAAGCCGAACAGCAGGTTTTCCTTGGTGTGGCAATCGGAGGACAGGATTCGCTTTCTCCCCCTCCTGCACAGCTCCTCCACGATCCAGCCCGCTGGATACGGCTCTGTACGGTATCCCCGGGAGATGGCCCCGGTGTTGATCTCGAAGACTACAGGTGCCAATGACAGGGCATCCAGCGCCCGGGACACCGCCCGGCGATAGCGGGGATGCTCCGTAGAAAAAAGTGCGTCTCCCTCATTGAACTTAGTAAGCAGATCAAAATGCCCTACCACCTGACAATGAGTCCGTTCGTAGACTCGGGAAACGGCAGCAAAGTAGTCCTCGGCAAAGGCATACCAATCTCCGCCGTAGTGTGCCTGCACCGCCTGCTCCTGGGCGCTCTGAGAGGCGTCTACGGGCAGATACACGCCGTCCCTATACAGATAGTGTACACTACCGATCACGTAGTCATAGCCCGCCGTAGGGCTGGTAGAATAGAGGTCCTGCTCAATACCCATGTAGATACGGATGCGGCCGGCGTACTCTTCCCGCAGGCGGCAAAGCTCCTCCTTGTACGTCTCCGTCTGCGCCGGAGACATGCAATAGGCCTCGTCATAGGGGGCATATGAATGGCCGCTGAAGCCTATGGCCGGGCAACCCAGACGCAGCGCTTCCAGCACCAGCTCCTCCGGCCGGTCCTTACCGTCACAGAGGATGGTGTGGGTGTGAAAGTTGGAAAATTTTTCAGGCATGGTGATAGATCCGCTTGTCCAGGGCGAATATCCTACCGCTGAAGGTGCCCACAGGAGTCTCCTCCATGGCCTCGGTATAGATCTCCATACGGCTGTCGATCAGGTCCAGGTAACTCAAAAGCTCCGCCTCAATGCACATGGGCCGCACGGCCGCGCCGAACTCCGGCTCCCCGTGGTGGGATAGAATCATATGCTGCAGCAGCACAGACTTCTCCTCCGGAACACCCAGGGACGCCGCCACACGGCTCACTGCCTCCGCCCCCAGCACCAGGTGGCCGACGAGCTGGCCCTTCAGCGAATACTCCGCTACCAAGCCCAGGGCAGAGGTGACAAACTCCTCGCACTTGCAGAAGTCATGGAGCAGCGTACCCGCCAGCAGCAGGCTGCGGTCCACCGCCGGGTAGAGCCCGGCATAGAAGCCGGCAGCCTTCACCATGTAGGCCGTGTGCATGAGCAGGCCGCCCACAAAGCCGTGGTGCATGCTCTTAGCCGCCGGAATGAGCCGAAACTGCTTGCCGTAGATTTTCAGCATCTCCCGGCAGACAGCCCGGTAATCCTCATCCTGTATGGAATCCACCGTCTCCTGCAGCCAGGCCCAGGTCTCATCCATCTCGATAGGCGCCGTGGCCACCAAGTCGCTGATCTTATAGCCCTCGTTCTCCTCCGCCAGGCGGATGCGATACACCGTCAGCTGCGGGGCGCCGCGATACTCCGAGGCAAGGCCCGCCGCCCAGGCTACCTTGCCCACATCACCGGGGCCGATAGGCCCTGTGTAATCCCACACCTGGGCCGTAACGGCGCCGCTTCGGTCCGCCAGATTCAGCGTGAGAAATGGTTTGCCCGCCGCTGTAGTACGCTGAGCGATGTTCTGCAGAATATAATAGCCTTCAAACCGGTCGCCGGTATTCATATCATGGATCAGCATTCTTTCTCTCTCCTTTTACATCCACATGGCAAATGGACGCAGCACAGCACCCAGAATTTTCACATACCACTTGCGCTTTCGCCAGGCGGCCAGCGTCACCCGCCGGCTCTTTTCCAAAATATCGTCCATATCCTCCTGCACCGCCGCCACTGCGCTGCCGGTAAACAGAGTGCCGCACTCAAAATGCAGCTGGAAGCTTCGGTAATCCATATTTACAGACCCCACAAAGCCCATTTCACCGTCTGCCACTACGGATTTGGCGTGGAGCAGACCCGGGGTATAGGTATAAATCTTCACGCCATGCTGCAGCAGCTCCCCAAAATAGGATTGGGCCACCATATAGGCAAACTTATGATCCGGGATCCCCGGCAGCATCAGCCGCACATCTACGCCGCTGTCTGCAGCGATGCACAGGGTGCGGATCATCGGCTCATCAATGGCCAGGTACGGCGTGGTGATCCACACATAGCGGCAGGCATTGGCAACGAGCTGCTGATAGGTATCCTCTATGGTGCTGACAGGGTTGTTATCCGGTCCATCCACCAGGGGCTGGCAAAAATCGCCGCCATGGCCCACCGCCTGAGGGCGATAGGAATCCCATGGGTCGCGCAGCTCGCCGTTCATACGCAGCCACAGGTGCATAAACTGCCGGGTCAAGCCCCAGGCTCCCTCCCCATCCAGGCGGATACCGCAATCCTTCCAGTAGCCGAAGCGAACAATTAGGTTGGCATATTCATCCGCCAGATTCGCACCGCCTGTGTAGGCAATGTCTCCATCGATGATAGCAATCTTGCGGTGGTCGCGATAGTTGAAGTACAGCCGATTCACATAGTGATGCACCGGGTTGAACATCTGCACCCAAACGCCCTTTTGCCGCAGCGCATAAATATCCTCCGGAGGCATGGTCATCATGCTGCCGAAATCATCCAGAATCAGATTTACCTCCACCCCTGCGGCAGCGCGCTCGGTAAGAATCCGGCAGATGCGCTCCCAAATCTGCCCCTCGGATGCAATATAATACTCCAAAAAGATGAAGCGCTGGGCCTTTTCCATCTTGGCCAGCAAATCCTCCAAATACGCCTCACCCGTTGGAAAATATGTCATTTCCGTATTGGCAAACACCGGAAAATTCTGCCGCTGCAGATACTCCGTAAGCTTACCCCACCGGGGCCACCGCTCTGTCAGCACCGCCTGTGTCCGGGTGCTGCTCTCCTGCACCGCCGGGGACTCCTTCGGCATAGCCATCGACTTCAGTGCCAGCTTCTTTTTCACCTGATTGCCGTTCCACAGGAAATAAAGGATCAACCCCACCACCGGCACCAGCATAATAAGAATGATCCAGCCGGGCTTATAGGTACTGCTACCCGGACGCATATACAGATGCAGAACGCACAGCACACCCAGCATTTGCAAAACCGTGTAACCAATGTACATTTTTTGCCGAAGTACCTGGACCAGCACTATCACCAAGGCAATCTGCAGCAAAAGCAACAGTGCCACCAGAGCCAGGCGCAGAGCGGCCGATATTCTTCTCTCTGTTTTGCGCTGAATTCGTTTCATGGGGGAATAATCCTTTCTTAAAAAAGCCGGCAGGATTGCACGCAAGGGCAATCCTGTCATAGGCTTTTACTCAAAATGCTTGGCATGCAGCAGATCCTGCTGCATCTGCCACAGCTTTTGAGAGAGGTCTACATAGTACTTATGGGGATAGTCGAATCTCTTCACCTCATCCCAAAGGGTATCCACCTGCTGGCGGCAATACTCCCGGATCTGCTCCAGGGTCGGGCGCTCATACACACACTTTCCTCCCAGGAAAATGGGCACCTGCAGCTCCCGAGCCGTGAAGTTATACACGGTCTTGGCCTTCCAGGTGGCACTGGGATCGAACAGCTCTATATCCTTCTCATCGTCCACCTGCTCGTTATGCAGGGTTATATAGTCGGCAATAGCCTTGCCGGTATCCCGGCCGTAGAAGCGGTATACCTTCTTGAAGTGAGGGATTGTGATCTTTTCCACGTTCTCGCTGACCTTGATTTTGGGGATAATGGTCCCATTCTCGTCCTCCACGGCGGCCAGCTTATACACGCCGCCGAACACAGGCTCGCTCCTGGCGGTAATCATTCGCTCGCCCACACCGAACATATCGATCTGCGCTCCCTGGAGCAGCAAATCCTGGATGAGATACTCGTCCAAAGAATTGGAGACGGAAATTTTACAATCCGTCCAGCCGGCATCATCCAGCATCTCTCTTGCCTTGCGGCTCAGGTAAGCCATATCGCCGGAATCCAGCCGGATGCCGCACTTGGTGATGCCCAAAGGCTTGAGAACCTCGTCAAAAGCACGGATGGCATTGGGCACGCCGGAGCGCAGGGTGTCATAGGTGTCCACCAGGAGAGTGGCATTGGTGGGATAGATCTCACAATAGGTCTTAAACGCGTCATACTCCGTGTCGAACATCTGCACCCAGGCGTGGGCCATGGTGCCGCCGGCAGGCACACCAAACTGCTCGTCGGATATGGCGCAGGCGGTGCCGTGACAGCCGCCAATATAGGCCGCCCGGGCGCCCACAATGGCCGCATCTGCACCCTGGGCCCGGCGGGAGCCGAATTCCAGCACCGTGCGGCCCCTGGCGGCCCGGACGATGCGGTTGGCCTTGGTGGCAATAAGGCTCTGGTGATTTACCGTAAGCAGCGTGAAGGTCTCGATGAGCTGAGCCTCGATGGCCGGGGCACGGACCGTGACCAGCGGCTCCCGGGGAAATACCGGCGTACCCTCGGGAATGGCATAAATGTCGCCGGTAAAGCGGAAATTCTCCAAATAGGTCAAAAACTCCTCGTCAAAGAGCTTCCGGCCGCGAAGATAGGCAATATCCTCCGGGCTGAAATGGAGGTTCTCGATATACTCGATGAGCTGCTCCAGCCCCGCGGCAATGGCAAAGCCGCCGCCATCCGGCACCCGGCGGAAAAATACATCAAAGTAGGTGATGCGATCCTTGTAGCCGTTTTTGAAATACCCGTTGCCCATGGTCAGCTCGTAAAAATCGCAGAGCATGGTCATGTTCAGCTTTTCCTGTGTTTTCATCCTCATACCTCAAAGCTCATTATGTATTGGGGTACCATCGATTAGCAAGAGCAGACCCGGTTTTGACGGACAGAAAATTCAATGGCAGGTGCATTTGCACTCGTCAATCAATAGTATTCTTTTTTATTATAGCCCTCTTTTCCAGTTTTGGCAACAGGAAAAGCCCAGTTTACCCGGTTTATCCGGCGCCGCAGGCCGCATCAGAACAGAAAAAAGGCCTGCTGCCTGCAAAGTGCAGGCGGCAAGCCCTTTTTATACGGTTGTCTGCTCCTTAGGCCTTCTTGGCGATGTCACACAGGGCGGTAAAAGCCACGCTGTCGTTGATAGCCATCTCGGAAAGCATCTTGCGATTGATCTGGATGCCGGCCACCTTCAGGCCGTGCATAAAGGTGGAGTAGTTCATGCCGTTCTGCTTGCAGGCAGCAGAAATACGGGTAATCCACAGCTGACGGAAGTCACGCTTCTTCAGCCGGCGACCTACATAGGCGTAGGTCAGGGACTTCATGACCTGCTCATTGGCCATCTTGAAGTGCTTGGACTTGGCACCCCAGTAACCCTTGGCCAGCTTCAGGGTCTTATTTCTTCTTTTACGCGCCATCATTGCGCCTTTAACTCTTGCCATTTGTACTTGCCTCCTATTCTAACGCTTCCGTCAATTATTTATAAGGAATCATCTTGCGGATGGTCGCCTCGTTGGTGCAATCGGCATAAGTGCCGGAGCGCAGGCGACGGCCACGCTTGGTGTCCTTCTTGGTCAGGATGTGGCTCTTGAAAGCGTGGGCTCTCTTGACCTTGCCGGACTTCGTCAGATTGAAGCGCTTCTTTGCGCCGCTATGGGTCTTCAGTTTAGGCATGATAAATACTCCTTCCGTATGTTCTCCGCCCGCGGCGGAAAAGTGAAATTACTTGCCTGCCTTGGGAGAGAGGAAAATAGACATATTTCGCCCCTCCATCTTGGCTGCCTTTTCCAATGTTGCTGTTTCGGCACACTGCTCGGCAAACTTATTCAGCAGATCCCGACCGATGTCCGTATGGGCCATCTCACGGCCACGGAAACGCACGGAAACCTTCACGCGGTTGCCGTCAGCCAGGAACTTCTGGGCGTTTTTCAGCTTGGTGTTGAAATCGCCCACATCAATGCCCGGGGACATCCGAATCTCCTTGATTTCCACCACATGCTGGTTCTTTCTGGCTTCCTTCTCCCGCTTGCTCTGCTCAAACTTGTACTTGCCGTAGTTCATCAGCTTGCACACAGGGGGCACAGCCTGTGGAGAGATTTTTACCAGATCCAAACCGCGCTCGTCTGCGATGTGCAGGGCCTCCTCTGCGGAAACAATGCCCATCTGTTCGCCGGTCTCACCGATGAGGCGGATCTCCTTATCGCGGATTTCCTCGTTCAATTCATGCTGCAGCTTGCTAATAGCCGAAACACCTCCATTCAAAAATAAAAACACGGATGCTGAAAGCACCCGCATAGCCTAAACCGCCCCTAAATCCGGAGCACATTTCGCTATTGACCTCTTTGCCTGTGGCGGGAGGTGAGGCGGACGCTTTCTGCCTTCTTTGTTTTTCCTATGGTATTGTATCACCCGGGCGCAGCAATGTCAATATTTTTTTGAGAAATTTTTGTATATTTTACCCGGCTCATGGCACACTAAGGGCGTACACAGTAAGGAAAAGGAGGTGCTCAGTATGGCTAAGAACAATCAGAACAAGAATCAGAATCAGAACCAGAACCAAAATCAGAATCAGAGCAAAAACCAGAACCAGGAGCAGAGCAAGCAGGCCAAGGAATGCAACTGACGTAAGTCGGGCTGATGTATGGGAGGACGCCGGCAAGAGTCGGCGTCCTTTTTCGTGGGAAAGGCGGATGCCCTTGGGGACGGAGTTAGGGATTGCGAAGCCAGTGACAGATTACAAGAAATGCGGTACACCCCCAGCGGCGGGGTGCTCTCACCCCGCCCGACGGGTAGGTATAGCGTCCGTTCCTGCGCATAACAAGGACTGCCTGCAGCCGGGCCGTCGGGGGCGCCAGCCCCTACGGCTGCGTTGATTGAAAGCCGGAGCGGCGGACAGAAAAATGCGGTGGGACCCGGGAGGTCCCGCCGCATAAAGGGGTGATTCTTCTATTTAGTGCTCTGCCCGGCCCAGGTACTCCTCCAATGTAATGCCGCGCTGATAAATCTCCTTGGCCACCTGGCAGCCTACATAGCGGTAGTGCCAGGGCTCATAGATGATCCCCGTGATGTCCGTGGTACCGGTGGGGTAGCGGAGAATAAAGCCGTAGCGCCAGCTGTTGGCCATGAGCCACTGCTGGGTGGGCATACTCTCCTGAGATTCATCCAGGTTCCAATTATCGGTGTCGATAATATCCACCGCCAGGCCCAGCTGATGCTCACTGGTGCCAGGCACGGCCACCTCCCGGGCGGCCAGCTCCTGAGCCTCCTCCTCGTCATAGCCCTGGCCCTTGAAAATATCCACCTGCCTATTAAAATTCTCCTGCTGCATAGCCTGGGTGCGGTAGGACGAGCAGATATACGGGGAATGGCCTGCCGCCCGGCAATCATCCATCATTTTTTGCAGCTGGGGATAGCAGCGCTTGTCAACGCCACGGGTGTTGTCCAAAGGCTCAATGTCCACGGAAAAATCCTCCGGCAGAGGGTTCCAGGGATTTACCAGCACTAGGTTCCACACGCCGTCAGTCTGCTCGCCCTCGGTATAGCTCCCTTGGGACGGGTCAGGCGTGGGTTCCGGCTCCGGGTCAGGCGTGGGGGTCGGGTCGGGCGCCGGCGTGGGGTCCTCCACCGGTGGATTATCGGGCACCTCCGGCTCCTTTTTGTCGCCGCTGCGCAGCAGGAAAAACAGCACCACCCCCAGGGCGACCAGCACCGCCGCGATGCTTACCAGCCAGGCGGGTTTTCTATACCAAGGTCTTTTTTGCGTCCTTTTCATGGTTTCTGCCCTCCTCAAAGCCGCAGCGTTTCAGGATATACGCCGCATGCATGGAGCCGCTTCAGCTCCTCCGCCACAGCCTGCCGGTCCTCGTGGTAGGTCATGCCGAACCATCGGTCTGCGGATTGCAGCACGGATACCTTCAGCTTCCCCTCACCGATGAGCTTACCCACCAGGCTGGGCAGCATGCACTCGGCTTTGATATTATCCCCGGCCTCATAGCGGAGGAAATCGTAGAAAAACATCTCCAGCTCCCGGAAAAACGAAGGAGCAAAGCCCCAAAAATTCATGGACACCACCGCGTCCGCCGGAAGCACGCCCTCGGCCTCGTCGGCAATAGTTCCATCAGGCTCCAGGCGGATCTTCAGCGTCTCCTTGATACCCAGGAGCCGCCCGTCCTCCACCCGGCAGACACCCCGGGACACGGTGCCCCGTTCACTGACGGTATTTTTCAGCAGGTAGCCCACCATGGCGGCGTTCCCCTGCTCCGGCAGGCGCTGCAGCGCCTGGTAGATCTTGCGGTATGCGTCCACGCCATAATAGTCATCGGCATTGATCACACAGAATGGCTCATTTACATAGGGCCGGGCGCACAGCACCGCATGTCCTGTGCCAAAGGGCTTTTCCCGCTGCGCCGGCAGGTGATAGAACGCCGGCAGGCCCGTGAAATCCTGCACCGCATAGCACACCTCCACCACCGAGCCGTCCGCTGCGGTGCGCCGGGCCACATAGTCCCCGCAGATGCGCCGCATCATCTCTTTCATGCCGGGCTTGATGACGAACACAATCTTGGTAAAGCCCGCGCGAATGGCGTCATAAATGGAATACTCCATCAGGATCTCCCCGTTGGGACCCACGCCATCCACCTGTTTATTGCCGCCGTAGCGGGAGCCGAGTCCGGCCGCCATGATGACAAGTGCCGCTTTCATTCGCACTTCCTCCTGCATTTCTTGGGATTTTTTTATCAGTATACCACTATATCGTGCGGATTACAAGCGCACCTTACAGAACAGATCCATTTCACCTGCAAGGCTCATGACAGCCTGGCCGCCGATGCGTACCCGGACTACGCCGTCCTGCACCGTCAGGCGGCTCAGGATCCGGGAGGGACGCTCCATGTGCTCCCCCTGCAGGAACAGATTCTCCCGCTCCGGCTCCACCAGGCTCCGCTCATAGAGATAATAGGTCAGCGCGCCGTTGCTGGTTCCCGTGGCACACTCCTCGGGAATGTCATACAGTGGGGCAAAATTGCTGCAATACACAGCCTCCTCCCCCAGGCAGAACATATGCACCCCCGTGACGTCGAACCGCCTGGACAGCTCTGTCACCGTCCGTTCGTCCTGCACGGCTCGCAGCAGCGTCTCGTGATCCCGAACGGGCATCATAATGTCAGCAAGACCCGTGCTTACAATCTCCGGCGGCAGGTCCGCCGGTCTGTCCTCCAGGGTCAAGCCATAGGCTCCATACAGCTCTTCCCAGCTTTCCTCCGGCAGGATACCCAGGGTTTTGGGCGGAGCCATGTCCATCCAGACCGTCTCTCCGCTGACCTCGATCTCCAGTGCACCCGCGCGGGTAAGTGCCTTGTGCGTGCCGTCCTCGATCCGGCCTAACCTACGCAGCAGAGCAAATACCGCCACAGTGGCGTGGCCACACAGGTCTACCTCCCCCGCCGGGGTGAAGTAACGCAGCCGGTTTCCCTCCTCCGTCTGCCACACAAAGGCAGTTTCCGAGTGCTTCAGCTCCGCTGCCACCTGCTGCATTACCGCCGGCTCCAGCGCTTTATCCGCCAGCACCACTCCCGCCTGATTGCCGCCGAATATCCGGTCTGAAAAAGAATCCATTACATATACTTTCATAACGCTCCTCCTTTTTTCCTATTATACATTTCCTCTTTTTACTTCGCAATAGTCAATCTTGACGAACCGTTTTTCCTCTGCTATACTGTTTTCAGGAAAAACAAATCGCGGTACGCCGCTAAATGGAAAGGAACCTCATCCAAAATGCAGCAACAGCATAGTCTACTCAAGCAATTTATCCGATTCTCCACGGCCACGGTGGCCTCCCTCATGGTTTTCTCCCTGTACTCTATTGTGGACGGCCTGTTCGTGGCCCGTGGCGTTGGTGAATACGCCATGAGCGCTGTGAACCTGGCCGTGCCGTTTATCAACCTGCTGTTCTCCATCGCTGTGATTTTTGCCGTGGGTACCTCCACCATCATTGCCTATCTCTTGGGGCAGGGGAATCCGCAGAGCGCTAACAGGCTCTTTTCGCAAAATTTGGTGACCCTCGCGGTAATCGGTGCGACCATCTCCATCCTGGTGATGGTGTTCACGGAGCCCTTTGCCCTACTACTGGGTGCCAACGCGGACACGCTGGAGTATACCATCCACTATCTTCATGGGTTGGCGCCCTTTGCTGTGTGCTTCATGATCTCTTATAATTTGGAGGTATTGGTAAAGACCGACGGCCGGCCCCGGATGGCGCTGGCCACCGTGTGCGTAGGCTGTGCTACCAACTGTGTGCTGGATTACCTGGCTATTTTTCACTGGGACATGGGCATTTGGGGCGCGGCGGCAGCTACCGGCGTAAGCCAACTGCTCACCTGCGTGATCTATATGACCCACTTTCTGGGCAAGCACACCACATTCCACCCGGTGCGCTTTCGCATGGATTGGAATATCTACCGCCGTCTGCTGCCCATCGGCATTTCCGATGGCCTGACAGAGCTGTGCAACGGCCTGATGATTTTCCTATTCAACCACACGATCCTTCGCTGCATCGGCACCGATGGCCTGGTGGCCTATACCATCATTGCTTATTCCAACACCTTAGTTATCAACATCACCATGGGCATCAGCCAGGGTAGCCAGCCGCTCATTAGCTTCCAGAACGGACGGGGAGACGGTGAATCTATCGGCAAGCTCCTACGCTATGGGCTGCGCACCATGTGCGGCGTTGCCGCCGTTTGCTTCACAGCTCTGTTTTTGGCAGCACAGACTCTGGTAGGTGCCTTCCTGCCAGATGCCAAGCCAGAGATGCTGGACTTTGCAACGGATGCCTTCCGCCGCTATAGCCTATGTTATCTGCCCGTAGGCTTCAACATTTATATTGCCGGGTTCCTCACCGCTATGGAGCGTCCGCTGCCGGCCGTGACCATCTCCACCGGACGGGGACTAATCCTGCAGAGCTGCGCCCTGCTCCTTTTGGCAGCTATTGTCGGCGGCAGCTCGATATGGTTCGCGCCGCTGATCTCAGAGCTGCTGTGCCTGGGAGTATCGATCTTCTTTCTTCTGCGGCTGCGGAAAACGCACCGCACTCTTTCCTCGTGAGACAGATAGTAAATATTGTGGCGCCCATACAAGGCCTTGCACATGAGAGGTGTCACTAAAAGCCAACAAAAAGAAGGCACCCTATTGGGTGCCTTCTCTATGTTGGCGCTACCTATTTTTCCAGGCGCGTCGGCCCGCCAAGTATCGTGGGCAGAAGCGAGCTTAACTGACCTGTCACGGGATGGTCACCCATCCCAAGCTGTCTTCGTAAATCAAAGCTGAGCAAAAAGAAAAGACACCCTATTGGGTGCCCTCTCTGTGTTGGCGCTACCTATTTTTCCGGGCCGTCTCCAGCCAAGTATCGTGGGCAGAAGCGAGCTTAACTTCCGTGTTCGGGATGGGAACGGGTGGACCCTCGCCCTAATCAGCACCAACTATTGAAACCGTGATTCTCGGTAACAAACTGTAGTATATTCAATTTTACGCTCTTTGTCAAGAAAGAAATGGTGACCCGTACCGGATTCGAACCGATGTTAAAGGCGTGAGAGGCCTCTGTCTTAACCACTTGACCAACGGGCCATGTCCGTCTCTCTATCTTCATCAGCTTTCGCTGTCTGAATTCTGGTACACCATCAGGGACTCGAACCCTGGACACCCTGATTAAGAGTCAGGTGCTCTACCAGCTGAGCTAATGGTGCATATATTGCACTTACGCGCTCGATTGCACCTTCAAAACCGAACAATGTATTATTGAGAATCAGGAAGGCTAATTGCCTGCATAAATTGTAGGTCAAGCCCTCGGGCTATTAGTACCGGTCAGCTGCATACATTGCTGCACTTCCACCTCCGGCCTAT
>DPPB01000027.1:0-41487 GCA_003539495.1 Oscillibacter sp.
TCATTTTACCTTTTACCTCCTATCTTACTTAACGCCCAGGTGGCTGGAAATGACCATACGCTGGACCTCGCTGGTGCCTTCGTAGATCTCGGTAATCTTGGCGTCACGCATCATGCGCTCCACGGGATACTCACGGGTGTAACCGTAGCCGCCGAACAGCTGCACGGCGCGGCGGGTCACATCGGAAGCAGCCTCAGCGGCGAACAGCTTCGCCATGGCAGCGTCCATGGAGTAGGGCTCGTGATTCTGCTTCTTCATAGCAGCAGCGTACACGACATACTGGGCAGCCTGCATACGGGTGTGCATATCAGCCAGCTGGAACTGGGTGTTCTGGAACTGGGAGATACGCTTACCAAACTGTACGCGCTCCTTGGTGTACTTGATAGCTTCCTCGACGGCGCCTTCGCCCAGACCCAGAGCCTGGGAGGCGATGCCGATACGACCGCCGTCCAGCGTCTTCATGGCGATCTTAAAGCCCTCGCCCTTCTTGCCCAGCATACGATCCTTGGGGATTACGCAATCCTCGAAAATCAGATCGCAGGTAGAGCTGCCGCGGATACCCATCTTCTTCTCATGCTTGCCCTGGGTGAAGCCGGGGTCGGTCTTCTCCACGATGAAAGCGGAGATCTCCTTCAGGCTGCGGCCGCGCTTGTCGGTGACCTTGCCGGTGACGGCGATGATCACGAAGGTGTCAGCCACGTTACCGTTGGTGATGAAGCACTTGCTGCCGTTGAGGATGTAGTTCTCGCCGGACTCATCCAGGACGGCGGTGGTCTGCTGGCCCTGTGCGTCGGTGCCGGCGCCGGGCTCGGTCAGGCCAAATGCGCCGATCTTGCGGCCGGAGCACAGGTCGGGCAGATACTTCATCTTCTGCTCCTCGGTGCCGTTCTCAAAAATGGGAGCAGCACACAGGGAGGTATGCGCGGAAACGATAACAGCGGTAGTACCGCAAACCTTTGCCAGCTCCTCCACACACATTGCATAGGACAGCACATCGCCGCCGGCGCCGCCGTACTGCTTGGGGAAGTAAATACCCATCATACCCAGCTTTGCCATCTTCTCGACGGTTTCCATGGGGAAGCGCTCTTCCTCGTCGATTTCAGCGGCCAGGGGCTTTACTTCGTTCTCTGCAAATTCGCGATACATCTTGCGAACGAGCAGCTGTTCCTTAGTCAGATGGAAATCCATACTCTTTTCTCCTTTACCGAATTTTACTTTTTGTAATTAAAGATACCCTCGCCGGACTTCATGCCCAATTTTCCGGCACGGACCATCTTACGGATCATAACGTTTGCGCGATACTTGCTGTCGTGGGTCTCATTGAACAGCACGTCCATGATGTTCAGCACCACGTCCCAGCCGATCAGGTCGCCCAGGTGCAGGGGGCCCATGGGGTGGTTGCAGCCCAGCTGCATAGCAATATCGATATCCTCTGCGGAGGCAACGCCTTCCTGCAGAACGCAAACGCCCTCGTTACAATAAGGAATAAGGATCTTGTTGACCACGAAGCCGGGAGCCTCATTGACCACCACGGGAGTCTTGCCGATCTCCAGGGACAGGTTCTTGGTCCACTCCACCAGCTCAGCGGGGGTATTGCCGCCGGCAATCACTTCCACCAGCTTCATAGCAGGCACGGGATTGAAGAAGTGCATGCCCACCAGGGGGTGCTTCAGGCCCTGGGCCATCTCCGTAATGGACAGAGAGGAAGTGTTGGTAGCGAAAATGGTGCTATCCTTGCACATAGCATCCAGCTTAGCCAGCAGCTCCTTCTTCACGGCCATGTTCTCAGCGACGCACTCGATGACCAGATCGGCATCGGCGGCAGCGTCCATCTCCTCCACCAGGATGCGGGACATGATGTCGTCAGCGGCAGCCTGGTCCATCTTGCCCCTTGCAACCTTCTTAGCCAGAGAGGCAGCCAGCTTATCCTTATGGCGCTGTGCGCTCTGGACGCTGGAAGCATACATCAGAGCGGTGTGGCCCTTCGCTGCGAAAACCTGGGCAATACCGCTGCCCATAGTGCCTGCGCCAAATACTGCGATTTTCATAATTGTTTTCCTCCTATTTTAATTATAGTTGTTGGAAACGTTTTAATCATCAGGCCGGAGCCTGTTAATTAACTTACTTGTTCTGGTAGGGCTCGTGCTTGCGCTTTTCCAGGAAAGCGCCCATGCCCTCCTTCTGATCGGCGCTCTCAAAGCAGCTGCCGAACAGCTTCTCCTCGATGACCACGGCGGCGTCCATATCCACCTGCAGGCCATCGTTAATGGCCTTCTTGCAGGCCCGCACGGCGATGGGTGCGTTCTTTGCGATGGTGGCGGCCAGCTTCTCCGCGGCGGGCATCAGCTCCTCCAGGGGATAGACGGCGTTCACCAGACCGATGCGCATAGCCTCGTCAGCCTTGATATTCTTAGCAGTGTAGATCAGCTGCTTTGCCATGCCGGGGCCTACCAAACGGGCCAGCCGCTGGGTGCCGCCGAAGCCCGGGGTGATGCCCAGACCCGCTTCCGGTTGGCCGAATACAGCAGTGTCGGCACAGATACGGATGTCGCAGCTCATGGAAAGCTCACAGCCGCCGCCCAGTGCAAAGCCGTTCACAGCGGCGATGGTGGGAATGGGCAGGGTCTCCAGCTTGCGGAACACGTCATTGCCCTTCTTTCCGAAGGCTTCGCCGCCGGCCTTAGTGAGCGTGCTCATCTCGCCGATATCGGCGCCGGCCACAAAAGCCTTTTCACCGCAGCCCGTGAGCACCAGTGCGCGAATCTCCTCATCGGCCTTCACCAGCTCCACCAGCTCGTTCAGATCCTCCAGGACCTGAGAGTTCAAGGCGTTGAGGGCCTTGGGGCGGTTGATGGTAGCCACAGCAATGTTGCCTTTTTTCTCTAACAGAACATTGGTCACGATAGCTCCTCCTTCTACTCTGCGGCCCGGCCGCAGCCCGGCCGCCTGTCGCAGATCGCTTTGTCAGGGCAATCCTGTCTGCTTTTGCGCGTTATGGAAGCCCTTTCATACAGCATCATTATAGTATCTCGTTTAATTTTTATCAAGTGTTTCCCGACCATCTTTTTTGAATTTGACATATCGCACAAAACAAAGCGGCAATCTTTGCACACTTTTCAAGTCATTCCTCCAACGCCTGCCGTTTCCGCCGGTTTTTTCCGGTGAAAAAGATATTATCCGTTTACAGGGCGCAGTATTTTGTGGTATGATGTCGCAGAAATCGCCCCGCGCTGCCGGGGCAAGAGCCGGGAGGATACCCAAATGCGTATGCGAAAAAAGAAGAATCTGCACCCTCGCATGGACGCCTGCGAGAGCTGCTGGATCCGCCAGCCGGAGGCCATGCGGGGCCATTGGCGGGAGCTGTATCCCCAGGCGCAGAGGCTGGAGGTGGAGCTGGGCTGCGGCAAGGGCCGCTTCACCGCCGGAACGGCGAAGGCCCGGCCGGACACGCTGCTCATTGCCGTGGAGAAGGTGCCTGACGCCATGGTGGTGGCCATGGAGCGGGTCATCGGTGAGGGGCTGAATAATGTGTTCTTCATCGATGCGGACGCCGCCCTGCTGCCGGAGCTGTTCGCCCCTGGCGAGGTGGATCGCTTGTACATTAATTTCTGCGATCCCTGGCCCAAGAGCAACCAGAAAAAGCGCCGGTTGACCCACGGGAATTTCCTGAAAAAATATCGCCAGGTGCTGAAAGGCGGCGGACAGATTCATTTCAAAACCGACAACGATAAGCTCTTTGATTGGTCCGTGGAGGAGATCCCGCAGTTCGGCTTCACCCTGTCTGATGTGACCCGGGACCTCCACGCAGGCGGCCCCGTGGGCGTGATGACGGATTACGAAGCGAAATTTTACACCGAGGGCAAGAGCATCAACCGCTGCGTCGCCACCATGGTGGATTGGACCGAGCCGGAGGCCGCTGCCAGGGGCGAGGCATAACCCCCATCATCCCCCAAATCGCCCCCACATCCGAAACGGATGTGGGGGCATTTTTTTATCGGACCGCCGCGATATATCCTGCGCACAGCATAAATTGCCCGGCAAAATACAGCAGCCAGTTCAGGTCCGCCAGCAGGATGTGGGGCTTTTGGTAGTTCCAAATCCCCAGCACCATGTCCGACAGGAAGAACAGCAATCCTCCCGCTCCCAACAGGATCCCGCCGGCAGTCCCGGTCAGCACAATGGCGGTGGACAGGCTCTTGGCCGCCGTAGTCGCCACCAGTACGGTGTAAATGGTCAGCCATGGGTCGTTGGCAGAAGTATTCCACTGTCCGATCCCCTTGAGAGCTATGGCCAGGGTCAGCAGCCCGGCCAGCGCCGCCGCCGCGCTCCAGTGAAACGCAGCCAGCTGAAGCTGGGCCGCGATGTTGCACAGCTGTCCCAAGCCAAACAGCACGATACCCTTTGTAAATTTTTTTACATCCCGGCGGATGTACTGCAAATAGAAGTCGCCCCCGGCGCATAGCAGCATCCCCACCGCTGCCGTCAGCAGCACCGGGGAAAACCGCCGCGCCAGCGCCACGGTCAGGCATAGGGTCAGCGTCATGGTTAGTGTAATCTTCAGTGCGGTAGCAGCCCGGAACCGGTATTGATTCTCCTGCCGGATATACAGCAAGAAGCACAGGGCAAAGGGGATCAGAACAAACTGCATAGTGTCCTCCCGTCTTTCCCCGCCGCTTCTCGGTCGGGGCAATCAAATGTACCGGATACAAGTATACCATACATTTTAATTTCACGCAAGGAAAAGCGGACGATGCTGCCGCTCAGCGTGTCGAAGATATTTTTCATTATGCCGACTAATTCTTTGAAGCGTTTTTAAAGGTCCCAAAACTGCTGATTTTATAGTGCGGGACACCCTCCCTGGATCTCCCGCACACGCCCTTCCATACCGTAATCATAATTGACTCACTTTATCGGCAGATAGAAAGCGGCAGCATCAGCTGCCGCTTTCTGTCTGTCAAGCTGCCGAAATAGTCTATCATTGCGAAGCCAGTGCGCACGCTGGCTTCACAATCTATTTCCCTACCGTATGTCTTGCATTTTTACGCAGTTTTGTATATGAAAGCTATGGATTCACACATCGCTTCGCGCCTTGAAATGAAAGGAGCAGGTTTTTCGGCGGCTATTTTATGTTTTGTTATTATTTCTCCTCAAAATATTCTGCGCCGGCTCCGCAGAGAGGACATTTGTAATCCTCGGGCAGGGTATCGCCCTCATACACATAGCCGCAGACCTTGCACACGAACCGCTTCTTTTTCTTCCCTTCTGCATCCTTTGCCGTAGGAGCAGCCTTCACATCCTTGGCCAGCACTGCTGCCAGCCGCTCCAGCTGCATAGCCTGATCCTCTCTCAGGGCGGAGCGGATGGAGAAGGTGTCCTCTATCTGCGTCCAATCCTTCAAGCCCTGCAGGATCTTCCCCATTTCCCGGCCGCTGACGGGAGCCCAGGAGCCGTTCTCCAGCAGCACCATCCGTCGGCCCCTCAGCCCATGGGCGGCAATGTCCCGCAGCAGCTCGTCCATGGTGATAAATACCCCGGCGTTATAGGTCGGTGCGGCGAACACCAGGTGACTATATCGGAATGCCGCCGACAGAATGTAGGACGATGGGGTTACGGAGGTGTCGAACATCTGCACCTTTATCCCCTGCTCCGCCAGGCGGCAGGCCAGGATATTGGCTGCACACTCCGTATCCCCGTAAATGGAGGCGTAGGCGATCATCACGCCCTGCACCTCCGGCTCGTACCGGCTCCACAGGTCGTGCTTGCCGAGAATATATTCCAAATCTCTCCGCCAAACAAAGCCGTGGAGCGGCAGAATCATCCTGATCTCCAGCCCGGCCGCCTTCTGCAGCACTGCCTGCACCTGGGAGCCGTATTTCCCCACGATATTGGTGTAGTACCGGCGGCACTCGTCCAGATAGTCCCGGTCAAAATCCACCTCGTCGGCATAGAGGTGGCCGTTCAGGGCGCCGAAGCAGCCGAAGGCATCCGCCGACAGCAGCAGCTTGTCGGTACGGTCGTAGGTCATCATCACCTCCGGCCAGTGTACCATAGGGGCCATCACGAACTGCAGGGTATGCCGTCCTGTGCAGAGGGTATCCCCCTCCTTACACACATGGATGCGGTCATCATAGGCGTGGCCGAAGAACTGGCCGATCATGGTCTTGGCCATTGCGGTACACAGGATCTGCACCTCCGGGAAACGCAGCACCAGGTCCTCCAGCTCGGCGGTGTGATCGGGCTCCATATGGTGTACCACGATATAGTCCAGCGTCCGCCCGCTTAGCGTGTGCAGCAGGTTTTCCCTGAACTGCCGGATCACCTGGGCATCCACCGTGTCAAAGAGCACGGTTTTTTCATCCAGCAGCAGGTAGCTGTTATAGGAAACGCCCTCCGGCACACCGAATACGCCCTCAAACACCGCCAGGCGTCGGCTGTCCGCACCGATCCAGGTGTAGTCCTCATTCACTTTTCTGACACAGTACATATAGCATCCTCCCACTTTCGGATTTTTTCTCATTATAACGCAACCAAAGCCCAAAGTACAGCAAAAAAACATCTCCGCACAAAACTCGGCTGAAAAGAATTCTTTCTGCCATACCTCTTTCTCTTATCCCCGGCAGCATATCCGGATCACCAGATGATGAGGCTCGTCCCGAGCTTTCCCGATTTTTTCGTCGATCCGACGAAGATTTCCTCTTGAAAACCGGATGGGAATATGATATAAAGAAGTAGATTAAAAGCGTGGAACGGGAAAATCCGCACATACACGGCTTCTAAGAGAGGGTCAGTCACCGGCTGCAAGCTGGCCCGTGGCCGTCTGCGGTGTTCGCCCGGGAGCTGCCGCGAGGAAATGCGCGGCCGGGTCATCCTCCGTTATGGGGAAACGAGTGCGCAGGGCCTTCCTGCGAATTTGGGTGGTACCACGGAACGCTGTATGCCTTTCGTCCCTTAGTTTTGGGGAGGAAAGGCATTTTTGCTGTCGAAAAATCCTGTGAAATTTTCTGGCAAAGAGATGGCAGCCTGCTGCGCGCACAATTTTGAGCCTATGGCTCAAAATTCCACCACTTCCCGCCTGAGCGGTTTTTCCCCATGCGCATATCGCGGTGAAAAATGATCCCATTTTTTCGCCTGCGGGCGCAAACTCTGCGAGGTTTTTTGACAAACTGACTTTTTTAACAAGCTGACTTTTTGTAAGGAGGAACCATTACCGATGAAAGAAAAGCTGAACGCTCTGCTCCAGGAGGGCAGGGAGAAGATCCTGGCAGCGAAGAACGAGACGGAGCTGCAGGACATCAAGGCTGCCATTTTGGGCAAGCAGGGTGACCTGACGGCGCTGCTGAAGGAGGTACCCAAGCTGGATGTTTCCCTGCGCCCGGAGATGGGCAAGGCCGTGAACCAGGCCAAGGCCCAGCTTACCGAGCTCATTGAGCAGCACCGAAACGGCTTAAAGCTCAAGGCCTCCCAGATCGACGCGGATTTTGACATCTCCGTCCCCGGCTACCTGCCCCCCGCCGGCGGTCTGCACCCCATCACCCAGATGTGCTACGACCTCAATGACGCCTTCCGCTCCATGGGCTTTGAGATCTACGAGGAGGACGACATCACCAGCGAGCTTTACGGCTTCGATAATCTGAACTTCCCCCCCAACCATCCCGCCCGGGAGAGTATGGACACCTATTGGCTCTCTGGCCATGACAAGGGCGAGTGCTGGGATAAGCTCTGCCTGCGCCCCCACCTCACCGGCGGCTCCGTGCGCTATATGCAGACCCACAAGCCCCCCTACCGCTTTGTGTACCCCGGCCGGGTGTACCGCAACGAGACCACCGATGCCCGCCACGAGCGCGCCTTCTTCCAGTATGAGGCGCTGATCGTGGATAAGGACTTCACCTTCGCCTCCGGCAAGGTGATGATACAGAGCATTCTCTCCAAGGTCTTTGGCCGGGAGGTGCCGGTGCGGATGCGCGCAGGCTTCTTCCCCTTTGTGGAGCCGGGCTTTGAAATCGACATGGGCTGCCTGGTCTGCGGCGGCAAGGGCTGCTCGGTTTGCAAGCAGGTGGGCTGGATCGAGATCATGCCCGGCGGCACCCCCCACCCCAATGTTCTCCGGGCGGCGGGGCTGGACCCGGATGAGTACACCGGCTTCTATGTAAACATCGGCCTGGATAGACTTGTGATGATGCGCTACGGCGTGGACGATGTGCGCCTGTTCCACAGCGCCGACCTGCGCTTTTTGAAGCAGTTCCATTAATAAGGAGGGTTTTACGCAATGAAAGTTTCTCTGAACTGGGTCAAGGACTATGTAAAGCTCCCTGACGATATGGACCTCAAGCGTCTTTCCTACGACCTGACCATGTCCACTGTGGAGGTGGAGGATGCCACGGATCTGTCCGAAGGCTTCCATAACATGGTGATAGGCGTGGTGCAGCAGGTGCAGCAGCATCCCAATGCCGACAAGCTCCGTGTGTGCAAAACGGACATCGGCGGCGAGATAAAGGACATCGTGTGCGGCGGCATCAATCTCCGTGACGGCATGAAGGTGGCCGTGGCCCTGCCCGGGGCCCACTGCCGCTGGCACGGCGAGGGAGAGCCGGTAGAGATCAAGGCCTCTAAGCTCCGTGGCGTAGAGAGCTACGGCATGATCTGCGCCAGCAGTGAAATCGGCCTCTTTGACCTCTTTCCCTTCACAGAGGAGGCCACCATCCTGGATCTGTCCGACTTTGATGCCCCCGCCGGGACCCCCCTGGCCGACGCCCTGGACCTCCACGATATCATCCTGGAGATCGACAACAAATCCATGACCAACCGCCCGGACCTCTGGGGTCACTACGGCATCGCCCGGGAAATTGCGGCCCTGTACGATCTGCCCATGAATCCCCTGCCCCCCTTTGACCGGAATGTAGAAAACACCGCGGGCCTCACCATCACCGTGGAGGACAGTGACCGCTGCCCCCGGATGACTGGCACGCAGATCGAAGGCCTGAGCGTGAAGCCCGCCCCCTATTGGATGCAAAACCGCATTTGGAAGGTGGGTATGCGCCCCATCAACGCCCTGGTAGATATTACCAACTATGTGATGCTGGCCACGGGTCAGCCCTCCCACGCCTATGACTCCGACCATATCGCCGGCCACATCATCGTCCGCCGGGCCGATGAAGGGGAAAAGCTTCGGCTGCTTAACGGCAAGGACCTGCCCCTGTCCACCGACGACCTGGTCATTGCCGATGACGCCGGGGTGGTAGGCCTGGCGGGCGTCATGGGCGGCGCCAAGGACTCTATCCTCCCCACCACCAACAAGGTGATTTTGGAGGTAGCCAACTTCCAGGCCGCCGGCATCCGCCGCACAGCTCTGCGCTATGACAACCGCACCGAGGCCTCCGCCCGGTATGAAAAGGCCATCGACCCCGAGCGCTGCGATCAGGCGCTGGACCTGTCCATAGCCCTGTTTGCAGAGCTTTACCCTGAGATGAAGGTCACGGGCTTTGTGGATTGCTATCCTCATAAGCTTCAACAGGCGGAAATTGATGTTTCCCTCACCTGGCTGGAGCGCCGTCTGGGCAAACGCATCCCCAATGAGGACATTGCCAAAAAGCTGGGCGAGCTGGGCTACAGCCTGACCTTTGACGGGGACAACCTACACATCGTGGTCCCCACCTGGCGCTCCACCGGCGATGTGTCCATCAAGGCGGACATTATGGAGGAGGTAGCCCGTATGTACGGGTACGAGAACTTCCGGGCCGCCCCCATCACCACCTCCTTTGACGGGGCCATCAACCAGCTGGATAAGGACCTGGAGCGGCGTATCAAGGAGTATCTGGCCATCCGCTGCGGGATGCAGGAGATCTTCACCTATCCCTGGATGACCGACCAGTATGTAAGCGCCATTCTGCAGGATACCACCGGCATCCTCTCCCTGTCCACGCCCCCCTCTCCCGACGAGAGCCTCATCCGCTCCTCCCTGCTGCCCAATCTGTGCAAGGCCGTGGTGAAAAATGAGCGTTTCTTCACGGAGTTCTCCATCTTCGAGTGCGCCCAGGTGTTCCGGGACGCGGATTATACCACCCCCTATGACAGCCGGGAAAAGCTCCCCTCCCAGCGCAAGAACATCGCCGGCGCCTTCGCCGGTGACAGCAAGAACGTCACCGACCTCTTCCGCCGGGCCAAGGGCGTTATCGAGAGTATGCCCCGGTACACCCATATGGAGGGCTTCACCTTCCGCCAGGAGGAAAAGCCCCTGTGGGCCGACGATGTGGTGTGGCTGAATATCTGTCTGGGCGATAAGCACATCGGCAGCCTGGCCCTGCTGAACAAGAAGGCCTCCATGGCCTGCGGCATTAAGAATCTGAGCGTCATGCTCTTTGAGCTGGATGCAGATGCCCTGGTGCCCTTCCGCTCCCGCACCAATTCCTTCACCCACTTGGCCGAGTATCCCATGACGGACTACGATGTCTCCCTGCTCTTTGATGCCGAGACCCAGTGGGCGGATATGCAGCGCATCCTCTCCGGCATTCATAATGAGCTTTTCCACGGTGCCGCCTTTGTGGATGAGTACCACGGCAAGCAGATTCCGGAGGGCAAGAAGTCCGTGACCATCCGCCTGACCATCGGCTCCACGGAAAAAACCCTCACCTCCGCCGAGATCGAGGCCTGCGCCGCTTCCGCCGTAAAGAAGCTGGTGAAAAACCTGGGTGCAGAGCTGCGTGGCAAATAACCCTCACTTCCGTCTCCCATTCTATAAAAAAGCCGCCCCACTCGGGGCGGCTTTCATATTTTTATCTAATATAATACTGCTCAATATCCGATCTTCCGGTCCACCAGCCGCTTGAGCCTGCGTCCGGCGGCGTAGTTGCGCAGATCCTCGCAGAACAGCTCCACATCCAGGTCCCTGGTAATGCCCAGAGACATATTTCCGCTGATGTGGGGGGTCAGGAGCAGATTTTTGGTATCCCACAGAGGGTGATCCTTGGGCAGCGGCTCCGGTACGCATACATCCAGCGCCGCTCCGGCCAGGTGTCCGCCGTTCAGCGCTTCCATCAGAGCCTCCTGGTCAATGGCGCTGCCCCGGCCCACGTTCACCACATACGCGTCCTCCGGCAGCAGGGCAATGCGCTCCCGGGAGAGGATGTGGTTGGTTTCCTTGGTGGCCGGCAGAGCCATGACGAGGATTTCCGTCTTGGGCAGAACGCTGTCCAGCTCCTCAAAAGTGTACATCTCGTCATAGGCAGGATCTCCCGCCTTCTTGGTCCGCCGCACACCCCGGATGACCTTGGCCCCCAAAGCCTTGGCCCGGCGGGCAAAGTTGGTGCCGATGTCACCGGTACCCAGAACGGTAATGCTGCTGCCGCAGATGGACCGCATGCTCAGGCCCTTTTCCCACTCCCGGTTTTTCACGATCTCCTCAAACTTCGGCATCTGCCGCAGCATCATCAGCGTCACCATGAGGATGTGCTCGGAGATGGTAATACCGTAGGCACCGGAGGAGTTGCTCAGCAGCACATCCGGTTTAGGATAGATGGTCTCGTCCGTGTAGGCATCCACCCCGGCAAAGCTACAGCAAAGCCACTTGAGGTTGGCTGCCGCCTTCAGCTCCTGGGGCGGGCACATGCCATAAATAATCTCGTAATCTGCTGCCTGGTCCGCCGGTAGGTGGCCCTGGGTGAAGTAATCCACCGCAAAGCCGCATTCCGCAGCCGCTTTTTCAATGGCTGCCCGATGCTCCGGGGAAAAAAAGGATTCCACAACCGCAATTCTTTTCATCTTATGTATACCTCCTATTATATGACTTATGGACATCGGCAAAAGTGAGCTTCACCGCGCCCCATGCAAACGGCGCCTCATAAAAACACGAAAAATCTAAAGATTTTTCGCCAGAATTTTTTCTGCGCAGCGCATCCCGTCCGCTGCCGCCGATAGGATTCCTCCCGCATAGCCGGCTCCCTCGCCGCAGGGAAACACCCCCCGGATATTGCTCTCATAGTTTTCATCCCGTGGGATCCGCACCGGGGCCGAGGAGCGGCTTTCCACCGCCGTCAGCAGGGCATCCCCATGGGCAAAGCCCGGGAGCTTTTTATCTAAAATAGGCAGTGCCTGCTCTAAGGCCTGGGTAATAAACTCCGGCAGACACTCATGCAGGTCCGCATAGCGCACCCCGGGCCGGAAACTGGGCATCACACTGCCGCAGCCGGTACTGGGCCGGCGCAGCAGAAAGTCCTCCACCCGCTGGCACGGCGCCGTGTACCCGCCGCCCAGGCGGTAGGCCGCCCCCTCCAGCCGTCTCTGAAAGGCGATACCCGCCAGGGGATGCCCGCTTCCGAAGTCCTCCGGCGTCACATTCACCAGCAGGCCTCCGTTGATGTTTTCCCCGTCTCGTGCGTATTCGCTCATGCCGTTGGTCACCGTGCGCTCCCTTTCCGAAGCCGCTGCCACCACCTCTCCCCCGGGGCACACGCAGAAGGAAAACACGCTCCGTCCGCCGGGCAGGTGGCAGGATAGCTTGTAGGTACTCACAGGCAAAGCCGGGTGTCCGGCGTATTCCTTGTACTGCACTGCGTCTATATGGCTTTGCAGATGCTCGATCCGCACCCCCACGGCAAAGGGCTTGGCCTCCATAGACAGTCCCCGGTCATAGAGCATTTCCACCGTGTCCCGGGCGCTGTGGCCCAAGGCCAGGATCAGCTGCCGGGCCGGCAGCCTGTAGCTCCCCTCCGGGCCGGAAACGACCAGCGCCGCCAGCTCTCCCTCCGGAGCTTCGATCCCCTCCAATCGGTGTCCGAAGCGTATGTCCGCGCCCAGATCCAGCAGCCTCTGCCGCAGGTTTTTCAGCGCAATGTGCAGCCTGTCCGTCCCCACATGAGGCCTTGCATCAATGAGGATGCTCTCCGGCGCACCGCAGGAGACCAGCTGCTCTAAGATCCACCGGTGCCGCAGGTCCTTGGTGCCGGTGTTCAGCTTTCCGTCAGAAAACGCCCCGGCGCCCCCTTCGCCAAACTGCACGTTGGACTCCGTGTTTAGTTGGCCTCCGGCCCAAAAGGCCGCCACATCCTTTTGTCGCTGCTCCACAGGCCGGCCCCGCTCCAGAAGGATAGGCCTCCTCCCGGCATTTGCTAAAATCAGCGCCGCAAACAGCCCCGCAGGCCCCGCACCCACCACTACCGGCGGCGTATCCGGTTCCTTGACCGCCGGACAAGGCGGCGTGTAATACTCCGGCACATAAACGGTCACGCTTTTATCCCGGCACCTGCGCAGCACGGCCTTTTCACCACGCACCTGCACCGCCAGGGTGTATACCAGCCGCAGCGGCTGCCGGGCGTCCACTGCCCTGCGCAGGACAGACAGATTGAGAATATCCTCCGTTGGGATGCGCAGCATATGCGCCGCCTTGCCCGCCAGCAGCTCCTTGGGCTGTCCCGGCTCCAGCTTCACCTGCTCCAGCTTCAGCAACGCATTTTCCTCCTTAAAAAATTCATATTTTTTAAAGCTTTAGTTAAGATAAAAGAGTAGTATAATAATTACAATCGGTTGACAAAGGTTACACCAAAACATAGTATACAACATTTTTCCCCAGGTCACAAGCATTCCCCTGTGAAAAAAAGAGAAGGATAGATAGGAGGTTTCTTTATGAACGAGAATAACGATTACAGACCCGAGAACGAAGGATACAGTAATCCCGACAATCTCTACCATTATAACTACCGCTCCCAGGAGGACCAGGGCCGGCATGAGACCCCGGCGGTGTCGAAAAAGCCCTCCTTCTGGCACAAGACGGGTGTGAAGATTACAGCCCTGCTGCTGGCCTGTGCGGTGGTTGGCGGCGCAGCGGGCTACGGCGGTGCGGCGCTGTCCAAAAGCGGCAAGACTACCATCCAGCAGAGCAATCGCACTGCCCAGGAGGTTACAGTGAAAAAGGTCACCGGCCAGGCCCTCATGTCCCCTGCTGAGGTGTATGCCTCCACAGTGAACAGTATTGTGAGCATCAACTGCTCTGCCGTGTCCACCAACATTTTCGGTCAGCGGGTGGAGTCGGCCTCCTCCGGAAGCGGCTTTGTCATCACTCAGGACGGCTACATTGTCACCAACCACCACGTCATCAGCGGCGCCTCCTCTGTAACGGTAACCATGTATGACGGCACGGAGTATCCCGCCACGGTGGTGGGCAGCGACAGCGACTATGATGTGGCTGTGCTGAAGATCGACGCCACAGGCCTGCAGCCCGTAACCCTGGGCAGCAGCGAGGATGTCAATGTGGGTGATACGGTGCTGGCCATCGGCAATCCCCTGGGCGAGCTGACCTTCTCCATGAGCCAGGGCATCGTGTCCTGCTGTGACCGTGCCATCAACGTGGACGGCACGCCCTTCAACATGATCCAGGTGGATGCCTCCATCAATCCCGGCAACTCCGGCGGCCCGCTAATGAACCTGTACGGCGAGGTGGTGGGCATTGTATCCGCCAAATATTCCAGCTATTCCGACACCACCGTGGAGGGCCTGGGCTTTGCCATTCCCATCGGTGACGTGCAGGCCATCATCACGGATATTATGGAAAATGGCCAAATTACCAATAAGCCCTCCTTCGGCATCACCGCCGGCACCATGACCCAGCAGATGGCCGCCCAGTACCAGATCGACCAGACCAGCGGTGCCTTCGTTTACAGCGTAAACAAGGGCGGCGCCGGTGAAAAGGCCGGGCTGAAGATGGGCGATGTCATCACCAAGGTGGACAGCACCGACATCACTTCTATGGAAGATCTCACCGCCGCCAAGAAGGGCCACAAGGCCGGGGACACCGTGACCGTGACCTATTACCGGGACGGCCAGACCCAAACCACGGAGCTGACCTTCGACGCCAAGACAGACGACACGGACAGCACCCAGCAGGAGCAGCAGCCCCAGCAGGACAGCAGCTTCGACTCCCTGTATGATTATTTCTTCGGCAGAAGATAATCCTCCCTCGATGCGTGAATTGTCAGCCTGAATACAGCCGGAATTCGTCTCAGGATCCCACAATTCCTAAATGAAGTAAAGGTTAATAAAACCTCACGAGGCCTGGCATTAATAAATGCCAGGCCTCGTTTTAGTGCCGCGGAGGGCAGCACACAAAATGCTTCTGCCATGAGGAAAGGCCCTCCCGTATGCTTCAGGTGGGCCTAAAACGAGAGGCGAAGGGATTACGGAATTCGTCCCCTCATTTTTATAAGCTTTGATTGGCAGCTTTTCACCTATTGTTATTTGGAGAAATTTTTTCAATACTTTTCTGCGCCGCAGTTTTTAGTCTTCTCCATCAGAGCCGGGGTTTCCCTTGATATATAAGCGGATTGTACTATCTATATGTGCCCTGGCATGGCAATGAGAATTTCATAGGGGTGCGCACTATTCAGTATAAAATTTCACCGTTTTTCAGCAGGCAGCAGCTTCCTTCTTCAGCGTTCTGTCATCCTGCAGAATAAGCTCTGTGATTTTTTCGGTGGCGTGACCCAGGACCTGGGGCAGATACATTTTTTTGTATGTTTGCAGGGCTTCCATGGGATATGCGCCGCTGTCAATCATGCGGAACAGGTCCTCCTGGGCGGTAAAGGTGCAGTGGGGCATGGCCTGAAAAAGATCTATGTTCACGCCGTTTTCGCTGCGGTAGCGCTCATCATCCGGCAGGTAGAACAGCGTGGGCTTGTCCATGGCCGCTGCCTCCAGCGCCAGAGAGGAATAGTCCGTGATAAAATAGTCGCACATCTGAAGCAGGTCAAAAATATCCTCCTGGGGATAATCACTGTCCCGGTTGCCGCCCGCCAGCGCCTGATTCGGATGGAAGCGGCACAGCACTGCGTACCGGTCCTTAGGGAAGCAGGAAAAATCCGGATCCGGCAGCTCCAAGGGATATGTACGATAAGTGGGTGCGTACAAAACCACCGTGCGCCCGGCCAGCTCCGGGAATCTGCTTCGGCACTGTGCTGCCTCTCCCTTTGCAGAAACCAGGTGATCCAGCCGCGGCAGGCCCCAGTTGCGAAGCCTATCCTCCGTCACGTCAAAAGCGGCGCAGTAAAACGGATTCCACGCCGGACCGCCGGCAATAATAGCGTCATAATTCCGGTGCATACACAGGGCCCGGGCCATGGCACCGGACCGCCCGGAGGGTTTATCCAAGGTCTGATATCCGGATTTCTTGATTTTCCCCACGGAATGCCAGATTTGGATCACCCGCAGGTCCCTTTTATCCCGGAGCAGGCAGATGGTGGGCCAGTAACCGTCCAGCACACATACCTGGGCCGAGGCAGCCAGGAAAACGCTCCGCACGCACTGCCGCAAAAAGCGCAGCAATCCATCCTGCCGGCCCCGATAGCGGCAGCAGATGGTCACGATGTCCATGGTGGGGTCTGCTTTGCGGAGCTGCTGCTGCAGCAGGGCAAAATCCGGCGAAAGCCGGCTGGCCTGGCGGCTAAAAAAGCAGGTCCTGTGCCTCACACCCATCCTGCGCCGAAGCAGAAACAGGACGCTGATGAGCCAGCGGACCACGCCCACGATCGCTTTCATAGCTTTCCTCCGTCCGGCTCCATTCTCCGCCCGGGCACCGCTCGGGCAGCCGCCCCGGCCTTTTTCGCGTTTTCCATCAGCGCCCCAAAGGCTTCTCGCAGCTTCCCTTGCCAGACCTTGTCGTCATAGGTCCCGCTGCACAGCGTCTGGATCAGTTCATACAGCATCTCCGGGCTGCACAGGTTAATGACCAGCGGATTGCGGCGAAATACCTCCCGCACAAAATCCGGAGTGATCCGGCCGATATGCCGTTTGATTCCATCCACAATCATGGGCGGCGCATAAATAGCACCGAAGGAATCCCGCACCGTACTTTCTTTTTTGGCACCCCGGAGCATAAGCAGCAGATCCTTATAATACGGCAGGCCGCTGTACTGAATGTAAAGTGCCGTCACAAAATGATAGGCCGCCTGTTCATTGCACTGCTCCAGCTCATACAGCCGCGCAATGTCTCTGTGCAGGTTGCAGACAGCGGGAAAATCACCCTTCTGCATCCGCCGGTGCATTTCCCGCAGGAGAATACTCCACATAGCCGCGCAGAAGCTCTCCTCCCGGTGCTGCTCCCGCTCCTGCTCAAAGTCGCATACATCTACATAGGGGCTGCAAAACCGATAAAATGCCACATATTCCGGGTCGATCAGCTTTCGTCCCTCTCTGGTGGCGCTGTAGCCGCCCAGCTTGTTGCGACGAATCAGCCTCTTGCGGGCCAAGCTCTTAGCAAAGGTCACGTTATTGACAATGTCCAGCTCCGCTTCAAAGGAATCCGGATAATTCACCGCTGCCAAGTGCTGGTGCCGTTCCACAAAATCAATGAATACCGATTGGGAGTAGGCATCACGGCACTGCTTTTTCTTTCTGCCATTTATAAATGTTGACATTTTCAACCTCTACACATGCATTTTTTCATAAAACGCCGCCGCGTCTTTAATATCTCCGTCAAAGACCAGCTTGCCTTCGCGAATCACCAAGCCCCGCTTGCAGAAATTCTTCGCCTCCGCCGTAGAATGGGTGACAAAGAGGAAGGTCACACCGCTGTTCAAAATCTCTGCGATCCGTCTGCGGCACTTAGCGCGGAAATCCTTGTCGCCCACGCTGAGGGCCTCGTCCACAATAATGATATCCGGGCGGATATTGGCGTTGATGGAGAAGCCCAGCTTGGATTTCATACCGCTGGAATAGGTGCGGATGGGCATATCGATATAGCTGCCCAGCTCCGAAAAAGCCACAATGTCCGGCTCCATCTCCTTCAGCTCCTCCCGGCTGATGCCCAGCAGCTCGCCGCGGAAATAGATATTCTCCCGGCCGGAAAGCTCCGGGTCAAAGCCGCCGGAAACCTCCAGCAGGGCGCTGACACGGCCGGTGACACGCACCGAGCCCACCGTTGGAAAGGTCACGCCGGAGATCATCTTCAGCATGGTAGATTTCCCGGCGCCGTTTTTGCCCAGAATCGCCACGGCCTCCCCCTGGCGGATGTCAAAGGACAAGTTATCTATGGCGACTTTTTTCTTGGCATTTGTATTGTGAAACAGCAAAGACTTCAGGCGCTGCTTGTCGTTTTTAAACAGGTCGAAGGTCTTTGTCACGTTTCGGAACTGTATTACTACCTCGTGTTCTTCAGTCATATCGTACCTCTACAAAACATCCGTGATGGTTTTTTCCGTGCGGCTGTAGATCTTGACGCCCAAAAACACGAAAAGCAGGTAAACCAGCATAAATCGCAGCAGTGACATTGGTTCCTCCCAAAACCATACATGGTCGATGAAGCAGTATCGGAAGCCATCGATGAGATAGGTTATGGGATTGAGCCGCAGGATAAAACGCAGGGTGGCGCCCTTAATGTTGGAAATCTGATAAAAAATGCCGGACAGCCACATTAGCGCCGTAAATGAGCTGCGGACAAGCTGATAAAAATCCTTGCTGACCGCCGTGACCTGTCCGGAAAACAGGCCCCACGCCACGCCCATCATCAGCATCAGCAGCCAGTAAAACGGCAGCTGTGCCAGATAGATGGTAACCGGCGCACCCATAGCGATGAAAATGATGACCATCAGCAATGTCAGCGCCAGATGCACGATCATATTGGACAGGCCCACGATCATCGGCACGCAGCAGACGGGAAACTTGATTTTTTTGACCAAAAACGCGTACTTATGAAGGGAATAGGCCCCCCCGGTATATATAGCGGAGATATAAAACCAGGGGATAAATCCTGAAATAAGCCACAGGAAGTATGGGTATCCCTTTACCGGTTTTCCGGTGCGCAGGCCCACCGTAAAAGCGAAATAGTATACCGCAATGGTTATGGCCGGCTTTAAGATCGCCCAGCCCCAGCTCAGCAGTGCTCCGCGATAGGTCTTGATCAGATCTGTTTTTGCCAGCTGCAGAATCTGTTTGCGGTACTGGATATGTGAAATAATAATCTTCCAAAGTGTTTTCATACTCTACTCTCTTGCCATCACCCGGGGCCGAAGCGTTTATCCTTCTGCGCCGCTCTTTCGGTGAGGTATTCTTTGACATCTGCCGGGTACAGAGGGTATCTATGCAGATCCTGATGAAGATTCACCTCCAGGATCTTGAATCCACCCTCTGTCACGACAACGTCATAACCCAAATATTCCAATGGTGACAGATTTCTGCTGATGTGGCAGATCTCGTCTACCAACTGCTGCCAGTGGGGCATCTGCCCTCTGATCTCCCGACCTGTGTCCGGGTGCACCGGGCATGGCAAAAACTGGTGCTCCCGTAACAGCTCAGCCCCGCTGAATGTACCCGTCTGAACATCCAAGGGAACAACCAATCCTCCGTATGCGATATTATCTGTTGCTCCTGTAAAGCTGGTGCCAATGCGGAAATATCCATAGCGGATGGATGCCTGTCCCTGCCTGCACAGCACCATAAGCCGCACAGTACCCGTAACGCCGCTGTATATCTCCTCCAAATAGGGGTGCATCCGGATATACTCTGTAACGATATAGTCCGTATCAAGCCCGCAGAAGAAATCCTCCAATTCCCCCCGGGTGCAGGATCTATCGTTCACTCGGTATACCGAATCATCTTCCCGGTGCAGGTGGAAAAAGCCCTTTCCATGAGAGCCCACAGCCGGCTTCATAGCCAGCTCGTCCTCCCGGTCCAAGCAGTCAATTACATCGCGCCAGCTGCATTCCCCCCGGCCCTGATAGCCAAAAATCCGCTGTCTGCCATTGCTGACCAATATCCGGAAGAAGTACCGGGGCAGGTGCTCACTGTAGTCCGCCAAAATATCGGGCAGGTTGGTTTTATTCCAAAACCATTTCTGAAAGCCCGGATTCAGCGGCCGCAGGCGCTTGTACTGATAGTCCGATAAAAAGCTCCGGTAATTCTCTTCCGTCAGCCCATACTGGGCAATACGGTAGGAGTAAAAGCCCCGCTTATGCGCCCATCGCTTCTGTGCTCTGGTCGTATGCGCCGTTTGGTTATCCTCCTGCACACCTCGCAGCCAGTTGCGGTACATGAAGTCCACAAATCCCCGGCGATGGGCCCGCCACGCAAAGGTGTAAGCACGGATCCGGGCAAACACATCTTTCAGTGTGTTTTTTTTCCTGCCACCGCACAGGATCTGCGCGGCCCGGCGACACGAATCCGTCAGCGGATGCACCCAAGCAAGCTCCGTCCCGGTATCCACCCGCAGCACAGTGAATCCATCCTCTGTGAGCACAGCGTTTACGCCGACATAGGGCATTTCGGGATAACGCCGGGCAATTTCCTGGGCAAAATTTCCCACCCCGCGAACACGGTCATCCTGTCGATCCGGCTTGCGGTCAACGGTGGAAAAACTAAATGGGCTGTATCCTTTTTTATTTCCGTGATCCTCCCACTGCAGCAGAATCTCCTCCGTCTCGCATTCTCTGCGCAGCAGCGCATAATGGAGTACCGGAAACTCTGCTTCCGGGCAGGCATCACCTGCGGGCTCTATATGCTCCAACAGCAATGTTTGGTCAGGCAGCTGATTTAGAAACGCAATCAACTCCGCATCGGTCTGTTCGGCCCCGTCCAAGAGGAGCATCTCTCCCTGCCGGGAAATTCGGTACAGCCGGCCCTTGGCCCGGTGCTCATTCGGCAGGATCCAGCAGCCATTCCGCTCCCGCAGGAATGTCAGCCAATCTTTTGCCGTTAATTCCGGTGCTGCACCCGCAAGAGGTACTATACGCCTGCCGCCAACCGTGACGGCCAGGCCATACAGGCTCGGGAAATTCTCTCGCCCTAAAACACGGGTGGTGGTGAGCAGATCCGCGAACAGCTCGTCCATGCGTTTGCGCATAGGATCGCTCAGCAGCAGTTTTTTCAGCAGCGCACGGTTTGCCTCCGGGCAAGTCTTTTCCATCCGCAGATAAAACTGTGCAGCATGGAATGTATATCCGCCCAGGACCATTCCCAGCGTTCTCATTTTGTTTTTCACTTTAGCCGATCCCACCGTACTTCACACACCACCGTTATATGATCTTTTTATTATGCAATTGCGCGCACGCAGCCGCTCAGGGCAGTTTATAATAGTTTTCGGACACGGCCACCGTGTTCTTCGGTGCATAATCCAGCTTTCTGCCCTCAAGGCCAAGGAGCTTTTCCGGCTGGATCCAGGGTCTGTTCTGGATCTGGCTGGTCTCCTCATGGGTCAAATATCCCTTATGCGTCACCATGCTCCGGCGCAAAAATCCGTCTTTGGCGCAGGCCTCTGCAATGCCGTTATTGAGGATGCTGCGGATATGCGGCTCTGCCGCTGCAGCAATGGCAATGGACGTGGAATTTGCGATGGCGCTGGGGATGTTACTGACGCAGTAATGCACTACACCCTCCTCCACATAAGTGGGGTTATCGTGCGTCGTCTCATGGAAGGTCTCAATCACACCATAGTCGTTGCTGATATCCACGATGACAGACCCCTTGGGCATACTTGCCACCATAGACCGGTCGATCAGGAACTGGGTGTTGCTCTTATCCCAACGAACACAGTTGACCACCATATCCACCTGCGGCAGGATGCGCCGGATATTATAGCGGTTGGAAACAATGGTGTTGATTTTCCCATCATATTTGGAGGCAATGGTGCGCAGATGTCCGACGTTCGTGGCAGCCACCGTCACCCATGCGCCTAAGGATTGCAGTACCTCAATAGCTGCCTTGCCCACAATACCGCAGCCCAGCACCAATGCATGGATGCCGGGTGCCGTACCCAATCCGCTGACAAACTTTCCGCAGCCGCCATTGATGGTCATCATGGAGTATAGGCCCATGATGACGCCGGCCTTGCCTGCTGCCTCACAGTTGGGGGAGCCGTGGCGATGGCTGTCCTCCGCGGCAAAGGCTGTGACCTTTTTCTTTAGAAGTTCATCAACTTCCTGGGGATGGGCCGCCGGATGGATGCAGGTAAATACGATCTGTCCCTCGCGCAGCAGAGGATACTCAGACGGGTCGATTTCCTTGACCTTGGCAACCATATCACACTCTCGATATATCTCATACCGATCTGTGAGCACAGCGCCCACCTCTTCGTACTCTCTGTCCGGAAACCCAGCCCGTTCGCCGGCGCTGTGCTCCACAAGCACCTGATGTCCGTCCTGGATGATATTCTCCACCTCGCTGGGAGTGAGAATGACCCTGTACTCTTCTTTCTTGATGTCCTTTAAAACTCCTAATTTCATTCTCTAAGTCCCCCTTTATTTTTAGTTAATTTTATATGCTTTTTTCTTGATTTCAATCTTTTCTTTAAAAAAGTCCTTGATCTCTTGGCTGTGGGTGGCTACCTTGTGCAGATCCTGATGAATATTGATCTCAATCACCTGGAAGCCTTCCTCCGTGATAGCGATGTCAAAGCCCAAGTACTCCAGTTCGCCTAAATAGCGGCAAATATCCAGCACCTTTTCGTGAATCTCCTGCCAGTTGGGCAGAAAACCGGCAATGGGCGTTCCGGTATCCGGGTGGACGGGGCAGGGATGGAATCTGTGCTCCGCGATGGTCTCCGGGTCATGCAGTTCTCCCGTTTCGGAATCCACCATCACGCAGATGCCGCCGTAACCCACATTGTCGGTAAATCCGGTGGTAGACGAACCGATACGCATATAGGTCTGCATGATTTTTGGATCATAGCCGTGGGAATTGATCACCATCACCCGCACTGTGTTGACGGACTTGGGATAAATAGCCTTGAGCATCGGATGCATGTTGATGTATTCGGTGATAACATAGAACGACTTCCGCTGGGCAATGATCTGCCAAAGCTGATCTGCTGTCGTCTCCTCGCCGTTGACGGTATATTTCCCGTCCTCATAGGCCAGGCAATAGAATCCATCTCCATGGGTGCCGGAGGAAGGCTTCATAGCCAGCTTCCCCTTCCGCTCCAGCATGGTCAGTATTCCCTTCAGATTGGGCTGCACATCCTCGTCGCAATCCCACATTCTGCTGATATGGGGTGCGCCGCGCCGCTTGGTGATAGCGAAATAGTATTTCGGAATATAGTCCGCAAAGGGATCCAGGACCAGGCGGAAGGTTGTCTTGTCATTCACCCAAAGCTGATAGATGTTGTTGATCCGGTTAAGCCAGTGGTAGTCATAATCCGAGAGGAAGTTCTTGTAATTCTCCTCCGTGAGGCCGTACTGCTCGATACGGAAGGACAGGAAGCCCCGCTCCCAGCACCATTTTTTTTGCGCAAGGGTCGTGGTCTTGGTGTTCTGGCGATCGCTTTCCATTTGATCCAGCCAAAGCTGCTGCATATAGGGGCGGATCCCCTTGCGGCCGATCTTCTGCAGATAGCTGTAATGCCGTCTTCTCTTCAGGTCCTCCCAACGCATCTTCATGGTAATTTCGCCCATGCGCTCCTTTGCGTCAGCTGCCTTGCTTCTGAGATAGTCGTTATGTTTCTGGCTGATGCGGCTCTTCTTCCGATATGGCTTTGCGGAAAAATGTAGGAAGGTAAAGCCGCCCTTGTCATCCAGGGCGATGGACACCGTGAAATAATCCAGCAGATCAAGTTCGCGCGCCGTCTGCAGCAGTTCCGTGCAGACAGCCTGCCACCCGGGCACAAAGAACTTTTCATCGCCCAGGGCAAAGCTGCCGTCCTCCTCCACAGAACAATTCGCCCAGCTGCGTCCCGCTGCTTTTACGTTCAACTCATAGTCCAGGATCTGCGGCTCCTCGCCCGCGTCATTGCTCAGCCAAAACTTGATATAGTGTCGACCGCTGAGTTTGGGAGAAAAGGCAAACTGTGTGTCAACGCATTCTGCCACCACATAGTTCGACCGCAATCCATTGATCAGGCGGCGCAGGCGTGCCTGGTCATCCCGCCCGGTCTGCCCGTTTATGAAGATCATTTCCTTCTCATAGCTCAGCTCGTATCGGGCACTTTTGCTTTCCCAAAATGCCGGGCGCAGCTCCACACGGCCCTTGCTGATAACCAGATCGATCACATCCTGCACCGTGCAGGGTCGGTCATAGTCCTCGCCCTTGGACAGGATGATCTGCCCGCCGCGTCTTTGGAATATGGAGAAGTAAACCTTGCGGCAGTGTTCACTCTGCCTTTTCAGTATGCGATTCGTGGTGATGATATCCCCGATCCACTTGCTGAAGTTATTATTGTAAGGGGATAAAAACATGTACTCAAAGTCCGTCACATACTTGTCCGACCGATCATTGAGCAGGTCATATGTCTTAATGCTCTGCGACAGGTATCCGCGCCGATGAATGTCATCCAACGTACTCCGCCCATACCGCTTGGCATTGTTCCGGTTATCCCGCATGACGGCCTTTCTCCAGGAGATGGCCATTCCCCGGGAGTAGCCGTGACGCATGATACTCCAAAGCTCGTTTTCTCGCTTGACCTTTTTTACGATATTCATTATTCTCTGCCCTCTTTTAATTTTTTAGGGATAAACTGACAATTCGCAGGAAGCTCACATAACCCCGCTTCCGGACAGCACCACCGTGACGGACTTCACCATGCACCACAGGTCCAGCCGCAGGGAGCGTTTTCTCTGGTACTCCGCATCCAGCCGCGCCTTGCGTGCAACGCCGATGCTGTCCCGGCCCAGCACCTGGGCATAGCCCGTGAGGCCCGGACGTCCTTCAAACACGCCCATCTTTCTGCGCAGGGCGTTGAGCTTTTTTTCAGACGTGCACACCGGCCGGAAACCCACAAACGACATATCGCCCCGCAGAATATTGAACAGCTGCGGCAGCTCGTCAATGCTCAGGCGGCGCAGGAGCCTGCCCAGCTTGGTGGAGCAGCCGTCGATATTCTCCAGCTTCCGTGTCGCCACATTGTCCGGTGCGGTTATGCTGAGTGTCCTGAACTTGAAGATCATGAACTCTTTTCCTTGGTAGCCGATCCTCTTCTGCTTAAAAATCACCGGCCCGGGCGAGTCGATCGCAATGGCCGCCATCACAAGCAGCAGCAGCGGCAGCAGTACCACGATCAAAACCAGGGACAGCACGATGTCAAACACACGCTTTATAAACAAATAGGCCGTTTTGCGCTGACTGACTTCGCGGATCTCTATTTTTTTTGCAACAGCGTCCATTGTTCCTCACCACCGCGCTTTCTCTATTTTTCCATTGTCTCTCTTTGCCCGTCCCGCTCCTCCGTATAGGAGCTGAGATACGGCCGGAAATAAGCGATCTCCTCGCTCTTTTTGCTCTTTACCTTCATCTTTTTCCAGTTCAGCAGCAGCCATATGCCGGCTGCCAGCAGCACCGCAATCACTGCCAGCAGCGCTGCCGTGGAAATATGGCTCAGCAGGCCGGATTTTTCCTCCAGGGCCACATTGTCCGTGCGCACCAGCAGGTCCACCTGCCCGTCCGCATTTTTGATGTAATACATGTCTCCCTGCTTGTTGTTCAGAAACAGGATATTATCCTCACTGTCGCAGGAGATATACTTTTTCCCCTCGATGGTCACAAAGGACACCGTCGTCAGGGTGCGGGATGTAGGCTCGTACCGCCGCCAGATGGTATGCTCGGCGTTGGCCGAATCCTCATACTGCACCAGCAGCATGGACAATCCCGTGCTTTGGGCGATCCGCCCCTTGAAGCCGGTTGCGCTCACCGTGCGAAATACGCCCGGCAGCGCCGTCAAATCCGGCTCATTCATCTGCTCGTAATGCACACCGTTTGTGTAATACTCACTGTTATCCATCACATGGATCTGCAGGGTATATTCCTCTGTAAGGCCGCCGTTATAAACGCGGATCTTGCGTTTAATATCCGTGTTCACGAATTTTTCCTCACCGCTGACGCTGACGCTGGAATAGGGATCGCTGGGCACAGCAGTAATGGCGCAGCTTTTCTCCGATTGCTCCGCCGTCACATAAACCGTATATTCATATATCTGGGGGTCAAACGCGGGATACAGCTCCCCGCAGGCTATGGAAATAGAACGCAGTGATGCGTCCCGCACAGGTGCCGGCTCCACCATAGGGTCACCTACTCCAGGATCGGGCTCCACACCGGGATCCGGATCTACGCCGGGATCCGGGTCTACTCCGGGATCCGGGTCTACCCCGGGATCCGGGTCTACACCGGGATCCGGATCTACGCCGGGATCCGGGTCTACACCGGGATCCGGGTCTACACCGGGATCCGGATCTACGCCAGGATCCGGATTTTCACCCGGGTTGGGGTTCACAATGGGATCCGGATTCACACCCGGATCCGGGTCCTCACCGGGATCAGTAGAGCCGCCGGACGCGGAATCCCCCGGAGTAGTCACCCCTCCCACGGTTATTGTCCCATCGACGGAACTGTTCTCTCCCGAAGCCGGCTCGGCAAAGGCGCTTGCGGCCACGCACGGAAGCATCAGCACGGCGGCAAGAAGGAGCGCCATCAGTTTTCTCATCCCTTGGTGTTTCATGATTCCGCCTTTCCTTATCTATATCTATCTCTGTCCATTGCTCTCTTACGATTGGCTATCCTCTGTCCCGTTCAGCACATTTTGGATCATCTCCCGGGCCGTCTGCACAGATGCCTCGTTCTGCGGCATGACCCATGCCACAGCTCCGCCCAGAGAGTAGCACGGCTGACTGGTGCTGCCGCTGCCCTGGGTCACGGCGTAGGTATCTATTTTCCATTCAGACATGCTGGTCAGCTGTGTGCGCACCAAGGCCGTTATATCCTCATAGCTGAGGTTTGTGGTCATATTGTTGGAAACCGCCGCCAGGATGCTCTGATAATTCACCAGGGTCGAAGCCTTGGTCAGCTTGGCCGTCAGCGCCTGCAGGATAGCCATCTGGTTCTTGCCCCGCTGGTTATCGCCGTCGGCAAAGCCGTAGCGCTCCCGGGCAAAGGCCAGCGCCTTGGCGCCGTCCATGTGGTTAACACCTTCCACCACTTCCCGGTCAATCTCCCCGGACTTAGAGCAGGCGTTGGTGCTCAGGGTAAAGCTCAGGGGGGAAACCACGTCGATCCCGCCCACAGCGTCTACAATATCCTTGAGTCCGTAGAAATTAATGCGGGCATAGTAGCTTACATCCACGCCATACAGGTTCTCCAGCGTGGCAATGGACTCCTCAATGCCGTAAATGCCCGCATGGGTAAGCTTGTCCATCTGTCCGTTCCTCGCCAGGGGCACATAGTAGTCTCTGGGCGTGTTCACCAGCAGGATCCGGTGGGTGGCGGGGTTGACCACCGCCAGGATATTCGTATCGCTCCGGGCACGGACGGATACATCCGTGCTGCGTGCGTCCGAGCCGCTGAGATAAATAATATAGCTGTCCGTCAGCACGTTCGTATTGGCAGGCACCACCTGCTCCGGCTCCTGGGCATAGTAAAACTCATGGATCAGCTTCACCTGATCCGAAAGGTTTGTCAGGCCGTCTGTCTCCTCCAGGGTGTCGAGAAATGCCTCGTTGAGCAGCATGGCGTCCACATCGCCGCTCAGCAGTGCGGAGGCCAGCTCCACCGAGGAGTCCAGCTCCTTTTCCTCCACCATGCCCACGGCATCCTCCATGTCCTTCAGGGCCCGCAGGGTGTTGTCCCGATCCGGCTGTGCGGCGATGCCCAGCAGATAGCCGCTCACGTCCTTCAGCTCCTTGGCCGGGTCATCTGTGCGGACATATACGCCCACGTAGATGCCCTCCTTCCGCTCCTTGGAGATGTCGCGGAACGCACCGGACACCTTTCCCACGGCCACCATGGCCACGAGCATGGCCGCCGTCAGCAGAAGGGCGATGACGCCGCACACGGTCTTGCCCACGTGCACCTTTCCCTTGCCCAGTTGCAGCCAGATGTGCAGGCCGTTGAGCAGCGCCAGGCCGCCGGTGATGGCCCACACGATGCCCTTGTTCAGCAGGCCCGAGGTAAACAGCATGATCACCAGCACAACGCTGGCCACTGCCATCAGGCCCATGCAGGCCAGGCAGAAGATCTTCTGCCCGTTTATAGTCTTATTGTTTTTTTCGCTCATTTTTGATTCCTCCCATAGGGTCTCACTTAGGGTCTCACTGTCACCGGATGACACCGTGCTTACGGTAGAAATTCCCCAGCTCGCCGTTGCGCTGACCGCCCCAAAGCTGGATGATATTCACGCCGGAGGAGGTATTGGCCTCGATGACGCAGTTGGTGCCGTCCTCCATCTTCACCACATCCCACGCCACAAAGTGCAAAAAAGGCAGGCTCTCCGCTAGGCTCACGATCTCCGCCTTGGTCTGCTCCCAATCCGGGATTATCACCTGGTCAAAGCGGATGCCGGAGTCCGGATGCTCCTCATAAATCTGCGTGGTATGCAGGGACCCTGCATGGGACAGCCGCCCCGTTTCCAGGTCGATCTTGCACACAAGGCCGCCCTGGCTGGCGTTGTCCACAGGGATGGTCTTGGCCGTGCCCACCCGCTGCACGGCGAAAAACAGCTTGATCCTGCCGCTGTCAGGATCCCGCAGGGTGATCATGCGGATGGTGTTGCAGGTCTTGTCATACAGTCCCGCTGCGTAGGCGTGCTGGGTGATGGTCTCGGAGAGATACCACTCGCTTTCCTTTTCAAATAACCGCTTCATTTCCTCGGCGGATTTTTTCTCCTGATCCACCCAAAAGTCCTGTCCGTCATAGCGCAGGCGGTGTACGCCGTTGCCCTTGCCCTTGCCGAAGGGCTTCATAAACGCCTCCCAGCGCCGGCGCAGGGTCTCCACGGCCACGGCGCCGTCCTTTGTGCAGTGGCCTGCATCCACAATGCCCGCCCGGGTCTTCACCAGATAGACCTCCGGCACCCGGACATACTGCCGCAGCACCTCCGTGGCCACCACCTTGTTGTTGAGCATCTGGTCAAAGGGCTCGTTTATGTAGCGGGAGCGGTACCAATCAAACTCCGACAGGTACTCTTTCTTTTTCTTCCCGTCCAGGGCGTACAGCGCCCACTGGTCGGCCAAAAAGCCGCCGCAGAAGTTGGCCCGCAGCTTTGTAAGAAAGCCCACCTTCATGTGGTTGGGGGCAAACACGATCCGCCGCCAATACAGCACAAACAGCCGCAGGCGGTTAAAGCAATTCCGATACAGTTTAAAAACGTCCATATATGTACTTCTTTTCTTTTTTGGATTTCGCCGCAGGCGGTCCGGTCAGCAATTCGCCTTTTCCGCAAAGCGCCGATATTCTTCCTCTGTGTTAAAGCCGGTGGTCTCGTCCTCAATGCGGCATATCTCCGCACAGCCATCCCGCTGGGCCATTTCATACAGCTGCCAGCCCCGGCATGCGGGATCCTTCTCCTTCAGCTTCCGGATGCAGGCCTTTTGGTAGGCGCCGTCTGCCACCTTCACGGCAAATACCTCCGTGTCGTTCCTGGCAAAGCCCAGGGCCTTCACCGGCATCTCCACGATCCGGCGGATAGCCTGCTCAGTGTAGTACACATCGCCGTATAAGAAGCAGACATCATCATCGATCAGCTCCCAGGTAAAGCGGTCGATCTCGCAGCTGTTGCTTTTCGGCTCATAGCGCACGGCTCCGGGAGCCTCGTAGTCGGGGTTATGGGATGTAATAATGACCTGTGCCTCCGGCGCATAGCGCTGGGCCAGCCGCGCTGTGCGCAGCAGGATAGGCTCGCCGTGGACGGGGAGCAGATGCTTGGGAAGCTGGTGATTATTCCACCGCTTCATCTTCCCGTCTGCCATAATGATGAATCTTTTTATAGCCATAGTTCGTTTCTGCCAAGCAAGAAAGAAAAGTGACCGTTTGTTTTTTCTCTTGCATCTCCTCATTTTAGATGTAAATGCAACATTTTGCCCGCTACAGGGCGTAGCAATGCTCATATGGCATGTAAATGCATGTTATATTGTATTCTATTTTCTTCGTAATGTAAAGCCCCTAAGGAGAAAATGGACAAAAAAGGGAAAAAATGCAGAATCTGCGATGTTTTTCATATCCACTGTGCTAAGCCGGCGCCCCAAAGTCACCCCTCTCCGCTTAATTTCGGTAAATTTCGTCCGTTTTTGTCCTCCCCCTCTCTTTTTTTCACAAAACTATTGACGGTTATAGTTCTACAGCAGCGGGCCTGGCCACCGGCAAGCACCGGGCCTATGTGGGCGGCACCCTGGCGGCCAATCCCCTGTCGTGTTTGCCTATCTACACGGCCAACCTGTTCCTCCGTGCGGCGGCTGACACGCAGATGCTGTCCGAAGCCAGCACCGAAGCAATGCAAAACGGAGCCAAATTGGCTCCGTTTTGTTTCTGCCTCTTACCGAGCTCCATCAGCAAATACTCCACAACCAATGATATATCCCTCACGGAGTCAAGCCGCTATATCCGCAAGATAAAATGGCTCTTGTGATAATCAAGGAGCCCTTCCTTTTTCATCCTTCCAAGCTCCTGTGACAGCCCGCTGCGCTCAACACCAAGATAATCCGCAAACTGCTGTCTTGAAAACGGAATCTCAAATTCGCAGGCTCTCCGCCGCTGCGCTTCTGCGGAGAGGAAGGACATGATTTTTGCCCGTGTAGTACGCTGTCCCATATGTGTGAGCTTTTCGCCTAAACGCAGGTTTTTCTCGGCAAGCTCACCGAGGAGGTTTCGTAGCACCCGGCTGTGGTGCGAGCAGGCGGACGGGCACACATCCATAATGCGCTTTACGTTTATGAACATCACGGTGACAGGTGTTTCCGCCATAACACTCACATTTAGCCTGGAGCCGGGAGCGCAGGCATATGCGGCAGCAAAAGCCTGTCCCGGTCCCGCCTTGGAAAGAATATTGCGGTTTCCCCAAATATCCTCCTGCATGATCAGAACAGTTCCCGACAGCACAAGGCCGATCGCGTCCGCTGTATCACCGGTGCGCAGTACAAAGGTCTCTTTGGTGAAGTCCTTTTTCTCGGCCTTGAGACAAGTGAGCATCGGTGTCAATTCCTCCTCCGATATGCCGGAGAAGAGCCGGGCCGAACGGATTACAGATAAATAATCTTTCATAAAAACCTCTTTCGTTGAAAAATCAACCGACTTGTTGATTTAATTCTATTATAATCAAATCACAAAAGCAAGGAGGTATTGCAATGAAACGGAGGATCATCGAAATCGATCAGAACAAGTGCAACGGCTGTGGTGCCTGTGCCGCCGCTTGTCATGAGGGCGCTATCGCCATGGTTGACGGCAAGGCGCAGCTTATGCGGGATGACTACTGCGACGGCTTGGGCGATTGTCTGCCTGCCTGCCCCACCGGGGCCATCTCCTTTGTGGAGCGGGAGGCTGCCGCCTATGACGAGGCAGCGGTGCTGGCCAACAAGCAGCAGCGGATGCAGCAGACGGGGATGCGCCTTCCCGGCGGCTGCCCCGGTGCGCGGATGAAAACGATCCGGCATACAGAGCCGGCAGGGCCCGCGGCCGCTCCTGCCGCCATGCAGAGCCGCCTCTCCCAGTGGCCAGTACAGATCAAGCTCGTTCCCGTGAATGCGCCTTATTTTAACGGAGCAAAGCTGCTCATTGCCGCCGATTGCACCGCTTATGCCTATGCCGCCTTCCACGAGCGCTTCATGAAGGGACATATCACGCTGGTAGGCTGCCCCAAATTGGACAGCGTGGACTATTCCGAAAAGCTCACCGAGATCATTCGTAATAACGACATCAAGAGCGTGGTCATCGTGCGCATGGAGGTCCCCTGCTGCGGCGGATTGGAGCACGCCGCGAAAACAGCCCTGCAAAACAGCGGGAAATTCATTCCGTGGCAGGTTGTAACTCTTTCCACAGATGGAAATATACTGGATTAAAATTGCAATTTCGGGCAGGATCGTACCGCCGATGCCTGATGGAAGGCAGTGCAGGCCCCGGACAGCATTCTCCTTGGCAGTGTTTGACAGCTTCCGCTGTCTGCCCCGCTAAGGTTAACATGTAAGGCAGAAAAATCCTGTCTTAATATGACGCTGCCGTGTGCAAAAAGGAACACATCCCCTGGATGTGTTCCTTTTTGTGCTGTTTGATTTTGTTACGCCTTATTTTTCTTTCCCATGGCGCGGTACAGCAGCGCACCGCCGCCCAGGAGCGCACATCCCACGAGCCAATAGTCCTCTGCCGTAATGGGCTCCCCGCTGCCGGGCAGGGACAGCAGAACCAGTATACCCGCCAGAACCAACAGTGCGCCCAAGACTATATACAGAATACGCAGCGGCTTGGGCAGCTCCGGCTGGCGCTGCTCCACCTTACTGCGGATGAACACCGCACAGGCGGCGAAGGCAGCGGCAAAGCCGCCGCTGAAAAGCCGCTCCGAGGGGACGCCGTCCCACAGTCCCATCCCCAGGAAGGCGACGATCACCAGCAAAAACAGGCAGCCGATGCGCAAGGCGGTGGCCGGGAAGACCTTGGCCGGGGTCAGGGCCTGCAGGGCCTCGGCGGCGCCGGGCACATCCTGCTCCGCCGCCTTGGTCAGGTATTTCCTGGCTTTCTCCGGATCCTTGGGCACGCCCAGACCCTTGGCATACAGAAGGCCCAGGTTCTTCCACCCCATGGGGAGCCCCAAACTGCCGGCCCGGGCATACAACTCCGCCGCCTTGGCAGGATCCTCCGTGCAGCCTACACCATGCTCGTAGAAGCACCCCAAATTATAGGCAGCCGTTTCGTCGCCGCCTTCGGTGCTTTGCCTGTAATATGAAAAGGCCTTGTCCACATCCTTCTTGCACCCCAGGCCCCGCTTGTAGCAGTAGCCCGCCTGGCACTGAGCCCCGGGATGACCATCTGCCGCCGCTTTTTCATACATGGCCAGTGCCTGGTCATAATCATGGGGGACCTTCTTGCCGGAAAAATACAGGTTGCCCAGGAAGTATGCGGCGTCCGTGTCCCCCAGGTCGGCCGCCTGCTGGTACAGCTCTATGGCCCGGCTCAGGCTGACCGGTACCCCAATGCCGTTTTCATAGCACACACCCAGGGCGCGGATCCCATCGGGATAGTCCTGCTCTGCCGCCTTGGCGTACAGCTTTACCGCTCGGGCGGCATCCATTTCCACCCCGCTGCCCATCTCATAGTGCAGCCCCAGGAAGAACTGCGCCCGGGGAAAATCCTGCTCCGCCGCCTGACGGAACAGCTCCGCCGCCTTGGCCTTATCCTCCGGAACGCCCCGGCCATAGCGATACAGTACGCCCAGATTGCACTGGGCCTCCGGATTCCCCAGCTCCGCCGCCTGGCGGTACAGCTCTGCGGCCTTGGGCAGATCCACCGGCGTACCCTGGCCGCCCTCATAGCACAGACCCAGAGAGCACATGGCCCGGTCATGGCCTGCCTCTGCCGCCCGGGTGAAGCACTTGAAGGCTTCCTCGTCATTCCGGGAAACCCCGTGGCCATAGACATAGCACCGGCCCAGACGATACATACCGTCGACACTACCGGCCTGCGCGGCCTTATAAAAGCACTGCGCGGCCTCATGGGCGTCTTCTTCCACGCCCAGGCCGTCATCATAGCACCGGCCCAGCAGAACCCAGCCCCGGGAAAGGCCCAGCTCTCCCGCCTGACGGAACAGCTCTGCCGCCTTGGCCTCGTCCTCCGGAACGCCCTTGCCCTGAATGTGCAGCACGCCCAGGGCGCAGATGCCGTCGGGACTGCGGCCCCGGGCCGATTCCTCGTAGAGCAGGGCCGCTTTTTTCACGTCCTCCTCCACCCCATTGCCGAACTCATAGCACAGCCCCAAAAAATACTGCGCCCGGGGCAGGCGCTGCTCAGCGGCGAGAGTGAAATAGTGCGCAGCGGCTGTATAGTCCTTTTCAACGCCTATGCCGGCATAGTATAACGCGCCCAGGTTGCACCGGCCCTGGGGATACCCCATCTCTGCGGCCTTTTTATATAGCGCCACGGCTTTATCCATGTCCTTTTCCGTGCCCTGGCCGTTTTCGTAGCACACGCCCAGGTCGCATATGGCGGGGGCATAGTCCATCTCGGCGCTCTCCTGAAAGAGGGAAAAGGCCTTTTTCTCGTCCGCCTCCACCCCGGCGCCGCTGTCGTAGCACACGGCCTGCCAGTAAAGCCCCACAGGATCATCCGGTGCGGATTGGCTGAACCAATAAAACGCCTGGTTCGTATCTCTCTGCACGCCGCCGGTGCCATAAAGATAGTTCACGCCCATCTGCACGGCGGCGGCGCAATCGCCGCTGTCGGCAGCCTGGCGGCACTCCTCCAGGTACTGCTGGCGCTGGCGGTGTGCGTCAGCCATCTTCAGCAGCTCCGGGGAAAAGACCACCACGTCGGGCTGCCGGGCGTCCGGCTGGTCGTGGGGATATTGCTCTGCCATGGGGAAAAGCCTCCTTACAAGGGCGCGGGATGCCATACAAGCTGCGCCTTTTTTCGTCATTTTATCACATCCCACGCCAGCTTGCAACAGGGAACCTTCCACCCCCGTCAGCTTTTCACCCCGCCCACGGTCTCGGCAAATCCGGCGGCAAACAGCCGGGCGGCATAGACGGCCTCGTCCAGGGAGTTCCCCGCCGCCCCGATCTCCACCAGCATAGACCCCGTGCTCAGGGACTGGTTGTAGCCGTAATACCGCAGGATAATGGGCCGCATCAGCGTGGGGTGCTGCTCCAGCAGGTGCCCCTGTACCGCTGCCGCCAGGCGCAGATTATCCATCCAGCTATCATAGCTGCTGCCCATAACAATGCTCACCTGGGCAGCCCGGGGGTCCTCCTGGCTCACCACCTTGTACTGCCGGCCCTCCGCATCGGATATGGCGTCCCGGTGAACGTCCAGCACAAACGAAATGGATGGATACTGCTCCAGATATGCTGCGGCGCTGCTGTAGCTCTTGTCGTAGGCGCTGTTGTAGTCCGTGTCGTGGATCTGCCGGTCGTGGAGCACGGATATGCCGTATTGCGATAGCACCGCCGCCATCTCATCCCCGATGCGGATCATGTTCTTTTCCGTATCCGCCGTGCGATAGCTGCCGCTGGGGGTGTATTCCTCCCCGGCGGGCATAGTGTAGGCCTCGCTGCCGTGAGTGTGCAGGATCAGCACCTGGGGCGCATCGGCGCTGCCCAGCTTAGCCGGAAAGGTCCCATCCAGGGCGGCAGGGTCCAGGGTGTAATCGGAACTGTTTTTGATGTACACGTTCCCGGCCACAGTATAGCTTTTCCCGGAGCTGGGGATCACCGTCTGGCTGGGCGCACCGTTATCGGCAAAGGTCAGCCCCGCTGCTGCATCTCCCTCCGAGGGCCCCGTCGGCTGCGGCGCAGGCGCAGGCTCCACGGGCTTCGGCACAGGCTCCGGCTCCTCCTCCGGCAGTGCGCCGTAGGCCGCCCACAAAAGGGGTGATTGCCCCAGACACAGCAGCGTGGACAGATTCATCCCCTTCTTCCGGGCCGCACCGCCCAGCTCCAGCTGTACCAGCAGCCGCTGCAGATGAAAGGAATCCCGCATAGCGCTGACGGCTGCAGCGGCGGATGAGCTCTCTGCCGTAACCGCCACCACCCAGATGGTGCCTGCGGCCAGCAGAGCCGCCGTGCATCGGCGCAAAAGCTTTTTCATGCAAAGCCCTCCTCTGTAAATGGCGATAGATCTAAATGGTGATAGACAAGCATATGCGCCTAATCCTGCTTTTTATGTCACCCGGTGCGGCAAATTCCAAGGAAAATTGTAACCGAAAAACTGTTGACGGCCTGCCCCCGCCGTTTTATAATAGCAATAGAAAGATACTATAGGAGGTGTACCTATATGGAACAAGTCATGGAAACCGTGCGCGAAACCGGCAGCCGTGTGCTGGATGCACTGTGCGAAACGGGTAAAGCCGTGGTGGGCTTTTTCACGGGATTGGTGAAGTCTGTCAGCTGCTCGGCGGCAAAGCTTGTGAAGGATAGCACCTGTAAGGCAGCCGGCTGCACTTGGGACAAGGCCAAGCAGGTCGCCAAGGAGCATCGCCAGGTCCTGCTGATTGTGGCGGCCGGCGTGTCAGCGGCGCTTGCGGCCACGGCGGTGGTGTTTTTCTTCCTGGGCAGGAAAAAATGATCCCCCGGACAAAAACGCATCATGCATAATCGACAGGGACCGCTTCGGCGGTCCCTGTCAGTCTGCCGATAAAGCGGCATAATTACGATGCCGGTAAGGAAGGGAGTGTGAGGGAAACCCAAGAGGGGTGTCCCTCACCATTCAAATCATTAATTTATGAAGCTTTGAAAAGGCTTCATAAACTTAGACATCGGGACGAAAAGACATTTTCATCCCGATGTCAGGGACCGCTTCGGCGGTCCCTGTCTTTTTTCCCGGCAGGAATTGATTTTCCCCTGCCGATGCAGTATAATTAATCCCGATTATAAAGTTGTAAAGCAGGAGGAGTCCCTGATGAACGAATATCGCAAAAGGCTCATGCCTAACGTCTATCTCACGGTCTTGCCCGCCCGGAAATTCAAAACCGGCTGTCTTTCCGCACAATTCATCACAGCGCTGGACCGGGATCGGGCGTCCTATAACGCCCTTTTGCCGGCGGTTTTAAATCGCGGCACCATGCGCTATCCGGATATGGAGTCCCTGTCCGCCGCCATGGACAGCCTCTATGGCACCACCATCACCACCACCGTCCGCAAAAATGGTGAGCGCCAGTGCGTGGGCTTTGTGGCCAGCTGCATCGACGATCGCTTCGCCCCGGGCGGTGAAAAGCTGCTGGAGCCCATGGCTGAGCTGGTGGGCGAGCTGTTTTTAGACCCCGTCACCCGTGGCGGCCACTACCTGAAGGAATATGTGGACAGTGAGAAGGTCAACCTCATTGACAGCATCCGCGCCATCCGCAATGACAAGCGAGATTGGGCCAACCTCCGCCTGCTGCAGGAGATGTGCGCCGGGGAGCCCTATGGCGTCAGCCGCCTGGGCGATGAAAGCTCGGCACAGAAGATCACCACTCACACCCTCTACCGCCACGGCCAGCAGCTTTTGTCCGATGCCCGGCTGGAGCTTCTGTATTGCGGCAGCGCTGAGCCGCAGCGGGTGGAGGAGGCGGTGGAGCAGGCCTTTGCCGCCCTGCCCCGGGGCCAGATGGAGCAGCTGCCGCCCATGCAGACCTTCCCCGCCCCGGAAACGCCCCGCTTCGTTACCGAGGAGATGGACGTCACGCAGGGCAAGCTCTCCATGGGCTTTCGCTGCGGCAGTGGCGATGTCCCCGCCATGGTCCTGGCCAACCTGATCTTCGGCGGCTCCAGTAATTCCAAGCTGTTTCTGAATGTCCGGGAGAAGCTGTCCCTGTGCTACTATGCCTCCAGCTCCTATGCCCGGTCGAAGAAAATCCTCACCGTTTCCTCCGGCATTGAGACTAAGGACTATGACCGCACCCTGGAGGAGATTTTGCGCCAGCTCCGGCAGGTGCAGCAGGCCCAGTGGGAGCCATGGGAGCTGGAGGGAGCCAGGAGTACAGCCCTGAACTCCCTGCGCTCTGTGGGAGACTCCCAAAGCGCCCTGGAGAATTTTTATATGAGCCGCGCCGCGGTGGACCAGCAGGAAACGCCGGAGGAGCTGATGCAGAGTCTTTCCGCCGTCACGCCGGAGCGCATCTGCGCGGCGGCCCAGAGTATCCGGCTTGACACCGTATATTTCCTGCGCGGAAAGGAGGCAGCACAATGAAGGAAATAACTTATCACCGCATCGGGGAGACGGCGGTTTGGCAGACCCTCCCCAACGGCCTGCCCGTTTGCGTCATCCGCAAGAGGGGCTATACCCGCAAATACGCCTTTTTTGCCACTCGCTACGGTGGCATGGATCTGCGCTTTCAGCTGGATGGCCAGTGGCTGGATACTCCCGCCGGCATCGCCCACTATCTGGAGCATAAGATGTTCGACACCGAAGACGGCAACGCCCTGCAGGAGCTGGCCAAAAACGGTGCCGAGCCCAATGCCTTCACCTCCAACGCCATCACCGGATACTATTTTGACTCCACCGAGCATTTTGAAGAGAATCTGCGCATCCTTTTATCCTTTGTGTCCATCCCCTATTTCACCGATGAGAGTGTGGAAAAGGAGCAGGGCATCATCGGCCAGGAGATCGGCATGATCGAGGATAACCCGGAGTGGCAGGTGTATAAGCGCCTCATGCAGGCCCTGTACCACACCAGCCCCGCCCGTGTCAGCGTGGCCGGGTCCGTGGAGAGCATCAGCCATATCACCGCCCAAACTCTTTACGATTGCCACAAGGCATTTTATACCCCCGCCAACATGTGCCTGGTGGCCGTGGGTGATCTGGACCCGACGTCCGTGTTCTCCCTGGCGGAGGAGGTGCTGCCCAAGGAAAGCGGCCCCGCCATCCCCCGGGACTACGGCCGGGAGACGGACCTCACCCCCTTAGAGGCGGAGGTTTCCTGTGAGATGGAGGTATCCATGCCAACCTTCCTCCTGGGCTTCAAGTGTCCGCCCATGTCCGGCGGCCAGGAGCAGATGCGCCGCACCCTCATTGGGGAGCTGGCCTGCGATGTGCTGCTGGGTGATTCCAGCCCTCTGTACGCCAGGCTCTACAGCCAGGGCCTTATCAACGGCACCTTCGGCTACAGCTTCGATACCCTTCCGGGCGTGGCCTACGCCTACATCGGCGGGGACAGCAAGGACCCCCACGCCGTGGCGGATGAGGTGCTGCAGGAGGCCCGGCGTTTGGTAAAGGACGGCATCGACCCGGATTACTACGCCCGGATTGTCCGTGCCAACTACGGCTCCACCCTCAAGAGCCTTAATTCCTTTGAGTCCATTGCCATCTCCCTGGTGGAGGGGCAGTTTGATGGATACGATCCCCTGCTGTTCCCGGAGATGTTCGACTCCATCACCCCCCAGGACCTGCTGGCCTTTATCCGGGAGAACCTGTGCCGGGAGCATATGGCCCTGTCCGTTGTTTATCCGAAGGAGTGATTTGAACATGGATATGAGTGATCTGAAAATCGATATGAATGATATGATTATGGCCGACAGCCCCATCCGTTTTCCGGGACTCTTCGGCGATTGGACCTTTACCGCCAGCTCCAAGGCCATCGACGTGGGCCATGGTGTCTACTGGTACGGGATTCTCATTGCCCTGGGCCTGCTGCTGGCCCTGCTGCTGTGTATGAAGGAGCGTGTAAAATACGGCATCAGTGAGGATAATCTCTATGACGGCCTGCTCTGGGGCATCCCCCTGGGCATCGTGGGCGCCCGGGTCTACTACGTCCTGTTTTATCTGGACCGTTTCCGTACCTCCGATGGAAAGTTTGACTTTGGCAGCGCCATCGCCTTTTGGGACGGCGGCCTGGCCATTTACGGCACGGTCATCGCCGTGATCATTCTGGCCGTCTGCCTCTCCCGGCGCAAGGGCAAGCGGGGCTTTAAGTTCTTCGCCATGACAGATTTGGTGGTCATGGGCCTGCTGGTGGGACAGATCGTGGGCCGCTGGGGCAATTTTATGAATCGCGAGGCCTTTGGCTCTGAGACCACCTGCCTTTTCCGCATGCAGCTCACCACCAAGGCCGGCCAGCTCATCGAGGTACATCCCACCTTCCTGTATGAGAGTGTGTGGAATCTGGTGGGGCTGCTCCTGCTGCTGTTCGTGGTGTCAAAGCACCGCAAGTTCGACGGGGAGAATACCTGGTTCTATTTCCTTTGGTATGGCGTTGGCCGTTTTTGGGTGGAGGGTCTGCGCACGGACAGCCTGTATCTGTTCAACTGGCAGCTTTTCGGCCAGCCCATCCGGGTGTCCCAGGCCCTCAGCGTCGTCATGGTGCTGGTGAGCCTTTTCATGCTGATTTGGAATCTCAAGGTACATCCCCACAAGCCTGAGGAGCTGTATGTGAATCAGGTGGCCGCCCGGAACCGGGCGGAGCAGAACGAAAAAGTACAGGAGGAATAATATGAGTGCTGTGGTCATGGACGGTAAGGCCCTTGCCGCAGAGATAAAGCAGGCTCTCCGGAAACGATGCGCCGCCCTGTCCCGGCCACCCCGTCTGGCGGTGGTGCTGGTGGGGGACGATCCCGCCTCGGCGGTGTATGTGCGCAATAAGGAGCAGGACTGCGCCCAGTGCGGCATCTCCTGCGCCGACCACCGTCTCCCGTCTGGCACCTCCCAGGCCGAGCTTTTGGCCCTGATAGATACGCTGAACCGGGATGAGGCCGTCGATGGCATTCTGGTGCAGATGCCCCTGCCCGCCCATCTGGACGCGGGCCAGGTGCTCCGGGCCATAGATCCGGCCAAAGATGTGGACGCTTTCCATCCGGAGAATGTGGGCCTCCTGCATTTGGGTCAGCCCCGGTATCTCCCCTGCACCCCGGCGGGGATCCTGGCCCTTTTGAAAAAGTACGGCATTGACCCGGCGGGCAAGCACTGCGTGGTGGTGGGCCGCAGTAATATTGTGGGCAAGCCCATGGCTGCGCTTCTGCTGCAGGCGGATGCCACCGTCACCGTCTGCCACAGCAAGACCCCCGACCTGTGCTCCCAATGCCTGCAGGCGGATATCTTAGTCAGTGCCGCAGGCCGCCGGGGCCTCATAACGGCGGACATGGTGAAGCCCGGCGCCGTGGTCATTGACGTAGCCATGAACCGGGGCCCGGACGGCAAGCTCTGCGGGGATGCGGACTATGCCGCCGTGGCGGAAAGGGCAGCCTTCATTACCCCCGTCCCCGGGGGCGTAGGCCCTATGACCCGGGCCATGCTTTTGGAAAACACCTATCGGGCGGCCCTGCGCCGTGAAAATCCATGAGAGGGGGACGAGCTATGCGTTCCGATATTGAAATTGCACAGTCTACGCCCCTGCAGCCCATTGTCCGGGTGGCAGAAAAGCTGGGCCTGGGCGAGGAAAGCCTGGAGCCCTACGGCCGGTATATGGCCAAGCTCCGCCTGCCGCCGGAAAAGCCCGGTCAGAAGCGGGGCAAGCTCATTTTAGTCACCGCCATCAACCCCACCAAGGCTGGGGAGGGCAAGACCACCACCAGCATCGGCCTGGCGGACGCCTTAAACCGGCTGGGAAAGAAGGCGGTGCTGTCCCTGCGGGAGCCGTCCCTGGGGCCTGTGTTCGGCATGAAGGGCGGCGCCACCGGCGGCGGCTATGCCCAGGTCGCTCCCATGGAGGACATCAATCTCCATTTCACCGGGGATTTTCATGCCATCGGCACAGCCAATAATCTTTTGGCCGCCATGGTGGATAATCATATTTATCAGGGCAATGAGCTGGGCATAGACCGTGTGGTCTGGCGGCGCTGTATGGATATGAACGACCGCCAGCTCCGCTCCCTGGAAACCGGTGTAGGCGGCGGCATAAACGGCGTGCCCCGGCCGGAGCATTTTGACATCACCGTGGCCTCAGAGGTCATGGCGGTCTTTTGCCTGGCGGAGGATCTGTCCGATCTGAAGGCCCGGCTGGGCCGCATGATCGTAGGCTACACCAAGGCCGGAAAGCCTGTTACCGCCCATGACCTGAAGGCCGAGGGCGCCATGGCGGCGCTTTTAAAGCAGGCGGTGCTGCCCAATCTGGTGCAGACCCTGGAGGGAAATCCTGCCATCGTCCATGGCGGCCCCTTCGCCAACATCGCCCACGGCTGCAACAGCGTCATGGCCACCAAGCTCAGCCTCTCGCTG
>DPPB01000027.1:41707-42555 GCA_003539495.1 Oscillibacter sp.
GGCTTCGGCGCGGACCTGGGCGCAGAGAAATTTTTGGACATCAAGTGCCGCGCATCGGGCCTCTGGCCGGACGCCGCGGTGGTAGTGGCCACTGTCCGGGCCCTGAAGCTTCACGGCGGCGCAGAGGACAACCTTTCCAGGGAAAATTTGGATGCCTTGAAAAGGGGCCTGCCCAATTTGCTGCACCATATCAGGACCCTGCAGGAGACCTTTTCCCTGCCGGTGGTGGTGGCACTGAACCAATTTGAAAGTGACTCCCCTGCGGAGATCAAGTGGATAGAAAATGCCTGCCGGACGTACGGCGTTCCCGTGGCCCTGTCCCGGGTGTGGGAGCAGGGCGGCGCCGGAGGTGTGGACATGGCACAAAAAATCATTGACCTGACTAAAAGCAGTATAGTAAACGGTATAGCACCCCACTATGCCTATGATAGTAAATCTTCCCTGCGTGAAAAGCTCCTGGCCATCACGCAGCGGGTCTATGGCGGCGCAGATGTCTCCCTCACCCCCCAGGCGGAGCAGGACCTGGCAGAGCTGGAGGGTCTGGGCTTCGGCAGCCTGCCGGTGTGCGTAGCCAAAACGCAGTACAGCCTTTCGGACGATGCAAAAAAGCTGGGCGCACCAAAGGATTTTACTCTTACGGTCCGCGCCCTGCGTATCAGCGCCGGCGCCGGCTTTGTGGTGGCCCTGGCTGGAAATATTATGACCATGCCCGGCCTTCCCAGGCATCCAGCGGCGGAGAACATCGACATCGCCGGGGACGGACGCATTACAGGCCTATTCTGAAGCTATCGAAAAAATCTCGGATTTCCGCGACAATATTTTTTTGACATACTGAGGGCGGGCAGGCA
>DPPB01000027.1:42786-42944 GCA_003539495.1 Oscillibacter sp.
TGCCTGCCCGCCCTCAGTATGTCGGTTTTCATTTTTTAAAAAACGCTACCACCACTGCGCCAGGGCCTGCATGGGTTCCGATCACGCTGCCTACGGTCGTGCAGCGTATCTCATTTAGGTTGCCTTCCCAGATATGACGGCTGTCCTCAATATATTTC
>DPPB01000021.1 GCA_003539495.1 Oscillibacter sp.
TACAGCTACGACGCCTGGGGCAAATGCACCGTCACCAACGCTACTGGTTACGCCGTGGGCGACAAGAATCCCTTCCGCTACCGGGGGTACTACTACGACACAGAAACCGGGCTGTACTATCTCAACAGCCGGTACTATAGCCCAGAGTTCGGGCGGTTCATCAGTGCGGACGGGCAGTTGTCTGGCGGTAACATTGCAGGTGCAAATTTGTATGCATATTGCTATTGTAACCCCATAAACCTATTGGATTATAACGGCACAATGGCAGAGGCAGCATTGATTTTTACTGAGGGAATGGCTGCGCTTACCGCTGCACTCGGCGTGACTATTGTTTGGGCCATAGGAATCGGGACACTCGTTATCGGAGCCGCAGAACTTTATTCTTATATCGTTCAGCCAGCAAATGACTCAAGCGTTAGCGATAAAACCCTGTCAGATGTTCGCCCTCATATTCCCGACCGTTCAAAAGTCTACCAAGTAGCCTATGTAAATGAAAAAGGTTCACTTATTAGGATTATGCCCTATTATAATTACTTTGAAGCGCTTGCTATGCTTGGCTGTCTTGGCGCATGCAATAATTTAAGGATAGCTAAAGAGTATGACCCGTCCTCCTACTGCAAAGCACACAAGGAAGTAAATGACCTTGGATATTCGACATGGGGCATTTATACGCATTATCAAATTCATGCAAAGGCATTGGCGGTCTCTATCGGGGTAACAACGCCACCAGAAGTGCATGGTTCTGGTAAATATGGACATTACAACGATAAAGCGCATTCTCTCCACATTTGGTTTGGGGGTATATTGAACTATTGAGGTGAATTTTATTTATGGACTATCTGAATCTGCATGCGTGCTATTATGCATTTCTCGCTTTAAAACCGCATTTTTTCTACCCGGAAAAATTTATAATCATAGACGAGGATGATTACCGCAATTTACCGGCAGAGGATCAGAAAACTTGTTTATCCCTGCCGCAAGTGCCTGTAAGCGGCATACACAAGAAATTCTTCGACTTTATAAATAACAGCGTATTGCGCAAAAAATATCTTCGGCTGCTCCGATCTGCCAAAGATGAGGAAGCTGAATCCTGCAGTTTTTGGGCTTTGCTGAACAGCGAGCACTTGACGGAGGAATACCGCCGTTTTGAAGAAAAATACTTGATTGCTTTTGCAAAGGAATGGTGTCAAGAATGCGGTATTTCCTGCACGGATAAACCGATAGATTTTTGGCACCGGAGACGCGAAAAACGCCAAGGCTAAAAGTATTTTGCTCTTGTGCTAAAACCGGCAATCGAATCGATTTTAAAGATAAGAGGGCTTCTATAAGTAACTACAGAGTAGGGAGCATGCATTATGAGAAAATCAAGACGCAGATACTCAAAGCAGCCTGGGTATATCAGAAAACCAAGGCGTACATATTCAAAAAAAACAGGCTACATATGGGTAAGCATTGCACTGATCGATAAAATCCTATTTTGGCCCATGGTTTTTGATTAAACAAGGACGGCAGCTTATTAAAACGAGAGGAGAATATATGGCACTTAAACAGCGTGATTCCGGAGAAAAGTATGTCGTCCGCTATTCGGATGGACGCAGGCTATGCCATATATTCATCCTAACACCCATTTTTGCGGCAATGGCGGCTTTTTGGATATACGGTTTTACCCAAGTTGATGACGGAAAATCAATGTTTTTTTTCGCGGCAACAGCAGTTCTTACCCTAACATCAACATCGGTAGTTGTGTATACCGGTTTTCGTGCATACATGGCGAAGGCAAGAATCGATGAAAATGGAATAGAGTGTACATCTGCCGGCAAGCGCCTAAAGGGACTATCTTGGGGGGAGCTGAAAGACATTGTCCGTGTAGAATATAGACACTTTGGGGCTGGCAGTTCACCTTCATTCTATCTGTTGTTCTCCGGGCACGAGCTTAGTGCGGAAGAAAAGGACAAATCTATACAGCTCGCAGGTCTCAAAAATGACATAATCGTCGTCAAATACAGCAAGGAACTTGTAGAGCAAATAAACCAAGTCCATGAATTTACATTCAAAGACGAGGTCAAAAGGTGTTAAAATACAATGTGTTTTCGTCACAAAGGGCGTTGTCGCCAATCAAGGAGATCATAACACTTCCTAAACCATGGTTCCGGATAACAAATATGGTCGGCGCAGGAATTGACACCGTCCGAACTACAGCAAATAACATTATCCCACTTTTCAATTAGCTCAATCAAGGAGGCATACAAAATATGAAAAGGCAAAGGAAAGATATTTCGAAAAACACAAAATATATCCTGGTTTGCATTGCATTACTTATTGGTGAAATTGGCAGCATTGTTACAAAATCAGCCAGTGTAATTGAATTAGTGAGTCTTGACTTGTTTGTATTCGCCCCAATTATAATTAGGAGATTTAAATATGATACAGACCTGGGCGCTATGCTAATAGCGGGATTCATACGTACCGCTATTTGGGCTGTCGCTTTTATTGGCGGGGCATGCCTAGTTGAAACTGACTCTCTGATTTATAAAATTTTGCTTTGGCCTGCAGTCTAACGGTTATGAATGACGGAGAAGCTGTCAACGGGAAAATTGTAGAGTTATGGCGGGTGGTTCACAAGCACTTAGTAGCGGTTTCAATGTAGCAGCTAAAGCAGGCGTTCCAACTGGGAGAAATGGAGGATTAACTATCGGAAAGGACGTTCGTGTTTTATCGCCAAATCATCCAAAAGCATTTGAAACGGGCGGAACGATGCTGAAGATTGGAAGTAAATATAAAAATATTCGGTTTGATCTAGGCAGCAAAACTCTGTTTCATATGAATATCCAATTGTCAAAAGCAGCAAATCATCATCTTCCAATCGGTATATTTGGAGCTAGAATACTGGGAGGCTTTACACATGATTAAGTTTTCAAAGATGTTTTTTACGAATCCAGCAAAAATATGGATTTCAAATATTAAGTGTAGCTTCAATAATGTAGTAAAAATTATCAAAGTATTTAATTGCGAATGGATGACTATGACAATTGATTCTATAGCAGAAGGGAGCGCACTGTTAACATTTGTTAAGGAACATAATCTGGAATATGCCGAAAGGCATCTTTCAAACTGCAATATAGAGCTATCTGTGTTGCTACCACATACATTGCTTAAAGAATTTTTAGAAAAGGCGTTTAACGAGGAGCCGGAAAATATATTTATATATAATTCATTTCATATGAATTGTAATATGGCATGCACACGGCATTCGTTGGAAGAGCTAACAGCTACAGGAGCTACAGATGCATGTATATCAATTGCTTTAGATGAAGATGCTATTTTGATTTGTATGAACAAATCGCGGTATTCATCTAAAGATGTGTTTCAGGCAATCAAGTCTTTGCATTTTGAATAATATATTGCAAATTGATTGCCAGGGACAAAGCAGTAAAAACAACCCACTACACGGAGTACACCAGCGACGGCAACTACGTCGCCCACTCGGTGGACGACCGGGGCTATGCGACCAAGTATTCGTATGATCCCACAACCGGTACCCTGGGCTCGGTGGAGACGCCCAACGGCGGCGTGACCAAATACACCTACAACGCCAATAACGACCGGCTGGAGAAGGTGACCTCTCACGGCAGCGCCACGACCACCGTGCGCTACGCCTATAGCAGCCGGGGCGACCTCTCGGGGATCACAACTCCCTCCACCGCGTATACCTTCACCTACGACGCCTTCGGCAACCCCCTGAAGACCACCGCCGGGGGCCGGACCCTGGTCACTAATACCTACCAGGACAATAACGGCAATCTGGCCTCCGCGCAGTACGGCAACGGCCTCACGGTGAACTACGGCTACGACTCCATGGACCGGCTGTCCAGCAAGTCGTATGGCAGCGTCAAGAAGGGCGAGTGGGTCTACAACGCCGCCGGGCAGCTGGGGCGTCACTGGGACTTTTCCAACGGCCGGGGCTACATCTACTCCTACGACGCCCTGGGCCGTCCCACCCGGGTGGATTGCACGGACGGCAACTGGCTGCAGTATGGGTACAACACCGTGGACCAGTCCACGTTTTTGCGCTACCATTTTGGCGGCGTCACCCGCACCACGTCCTATACCTTATCAGCAGATTGCTTATCTTCCCTTATCAAGTCCGGGTGACCCATTTGGAGTGATGGGCACGAAAAGCGGCTGGCAGCCAAAGACTGCCAGCCGTAAAAATATACATTTTTCGCAATCCATTTAGGCGGGCGCCGCCTACAGGCCGGAGAGCTGCTCTCCAGCCTACCTATGCTTAGTCAGCGTAGCCCTTCTGGTCCTCCAGAGGGTTGATGCCGGTGTAAGGAACGGCGTTACCATCGCTGGCCGCGCCCTTACCGGTCCGGGTAATGGTGCAACCGGTATATTCCACAATGCCGCCGATAGGAACAAAAGGCTTTTTAACCGTGATGGTCACCTTCTCCACCGCATCGCTGGCCTCAAAGATCTCATCGGAGATGCGCTGCGCAATGCGCTGCACCATTTTATGCTGTTCGGTGGTGACCACCTTCTTGGCGCAGTTATACAGCGTCAGGTAGCTCACGCCTGTGGAGTAATCATCATTCTGGCACTTGCCGGTCTCGTCAGATTCGGCGGTAATATCCACCACAAACTTGGCGCCGAATTTATTTTCCTCCGGGAAGAAGCCATGGGTGCCCCAGAACTGCATCCCCTTGGCGATTGTTATGCAATTAGCCATTGTTAAAGTCCTCTCTTTTCTTTGTATCAATCCTGATAGGGCTGGCCCTTCCAGAACTCGCGAACACACTCGGAGAAGTCCTTGCGGATGCGCTCATCATCCAGATTTACGGAGTGACCGTCCTGGCAGATGAGGTTGCCGTTGACATAAACCTTCTTGATGTCCTTGGGATCCTTTCTCCAAAACACCTCGGCCACCACATTCTTTTCCGTCAGCTGGATAGCGGCGTTGCCGGTGAGGATCTGGAAATCGGCGCTGTAGCCTTCCTTCAGGCAGCCTACATCGGTGTAGCCCAGGCCGAAGGCGCCGCCCTCGGTGGCAATCTGGAAGCCCTGCAGGGGGGTAAGGGCGTGCTTGCTGTAATTCTTGCCCATCTGCATCAGAACCAGATAGCGCATGTTCTCGTAGAAGTTGCCCTCGCCGTTGTCGGTACCCAGGCCAACCTTGATTCCGTTCTTCAGCATGTCGGCCACAGGTGCGATACCGGCGTTGCACAGGGCGTTGGAACGGGGCTGAGTGGAGATGCCCACGCCCATCTGGCCCATGATGTTCAGCTCCACAGGCTCCATGCAGCTGCACTGGTTGGCCCATGCCTTGCCGCCTTCCCAGAAGCCGATCTTCTTATACAGCTCAGCAGTGGTCATTCCGTACTTATCTACGCAGCACTTGTCCTCATCGGGGCCTTCATTCATGTGGATCTGGATGTATTCATCCATGTCACGCGCCATGCCGGCAGCCTTCATCAGGAACGGAGTGGAGCAGGAGAATGTGGTGTGAGTGCAAATCGTGCCGCGGATATCGCTGTTGCCGGTCTCGCGCATCTTCAGGATGAAGTTCTTGTTCTCCTCCAGGTTCTCATAGCCGTTCTCAGTGCTGATGCGCTCATTGGACTCCAGAGACAGAACGGCCTTCATGCCGGCCTTGCGGATAACGGCCTCCTCGGTCAGCAGACGCTTGCCTCTCTCAGCAAAGGGGGCCTCCAAAATATCGTTGCACAGCGTCACACCGCTGGTCATGGATTCCAGCGCAGAATACTCCGTGGAAATACGGATGGTCTCCAGGGTCTGGCGGTTTTCCACCACGGGCCACCAGAAATCCTCCAGCAGGGGCTTGAGGCTCAGGTTAGGCTCCGTAGCACCGTGGGCCAGGGTCTCATAAAAGTGCGTATGGGTGTTGGTGAAGGTGGGGCAAACAATGCTATCCCGTGCATCGATCACGCCCTCCTTACCCAGCAGCTTCTCATTGGGAACGATCTCCACGATCTTTCCGTTTTCAACCACAAAGCCGTAATCCTTCTTTGCCTCAGTTGCGGACATAATCAGCCAGCCCGCCATAATCCCAGTCATTTTTTCCATCGTTTAAAGATCCTTTCTTGTAAATTCTTAACACAGTTGCGTTTGTGTATACGTGGTTCACTTGGTGTAAAGGAACTTGCCGCTGCCCTTTTCCGCCGTAATAACGCCATCCTTCATTACGACCTGACCGCCCTTGATGGTCAGGGTGCATTTACCGCGCAGGGGGACCCCGTCAAAAATGGAGTAGTCGGTCGCTCCTGCCACAGCCTTCATGCTGTATGTCCAGGATGGCTCCGGATCAAAGAAGGCCAGGTCCGCATCACTTCCGACAGCAATCACGCCCTTTTGCGGATACAATCCATAGAACTTGGCTGCGTTGGTGGCTGTCATGCGGGCGAACGCCGGCATGGGCAAGCCGCCCTTAATCACGGCCTCAGAGAAGCAATACTGCATTCTTGTCTGTACCCCATCCACACCGCAGGGAACTGTTTCGTAGTTAGTGCCCAGCTTGTAGTTTTTGGAATAAGGGCAGTGATCGGTGGAGAGAATGGATATCTCCTCTTGAATCATTGCCGCAAGCAATGCGTCCGCATCCTGCTGAGAGCGCAGGGGGGGATTCATGGTGTACAGCGCACCCATGGGCCCCTCCATATTTTTCCGGGTAAAGTGCATATAGTGGGGGCAGGATTCCAGATAGAAGCTGTGGTTGCCCGCAGCACGCTCCCGCTCTAAAATAGCAACGGTCTCCTTGCTGCTGGTGTGCGCAATGCACAATCTGGTCCCTGTCAGCTTGGCAATAGCCAGCACGTTCTCCACGGCCAGCTGCTCGGCAATATTCGGCCGGGTAAGAGACAGAGCGGTCATATCAGAGCTTTCCGGCGGGAAGCGCTCCTTCATGCAATCGATGATGCTTTTCTCCTCCGCATGCACCAGCAGCGACCCCTTGTCGTGAATGGTCTCCATAATCGTGAGGAAATCACCCGGCAGCAAGGATGTATAGGGATAGTAGGTGTACGCCTTGAAGTTTGTAATGCCCTCTTCCATAATCTGGGGAAGCAGGGGAAGCTCGTGCCGATACCCTTCCGTAAAGGTGAAATGCAGGGCATAGTCCACCGCCGCGTCCTTTCCGGCGTCCTTCCGCCGGGCAATGCACGCCAAGGGATTCTCTCCCTCCGCCGGCTCACAGAAATCCACCACCGTGGTGGTGCCTCCTGCCAGAGCAGCCTTGGAGCCGGTATAGAAATCATCCGCAATGGGAATATCGCCGAAGCCGCCAAAATGGACATGGCCGTCTATGCCGCCGGGTACAACATACTGACCCGCTGCATCGATCACCTGGCAGCTGGGATCCAGCGGGCTTTCCGGAGACAAGATTGCCTGGATCTTGCCGTTTTCCAAAAGCAATGTCGCTTGGATGACCGAGGTCTCCGTCACGACCTTGCCGTTGATGATCGCGGTTTTCAAGCAGCAGCCCTCCTTGATCTGTTTTGAAAGTGATTGTGTCTTTTACTTGATGTAAATGGCCTTTTTATTGCACATTCCGAAGCACAGGCCGCACACGCGGCACTGATTTGCATCCACATGCATATTCCCCTGCTCGTCAAAGGAGCGGGCCCGGTATGCACAGGCGGTTACGCACCGGTTGCAGTGCACACACTTGTCAGCCTCGAACACGAAATCGGCGGGAGACTTCTCCTCCAGCGTGCCATTGCGCAGCGTCAGGCCGGAAACGGAGGGGATATCGGGATAGCCGTACTTGTCCATCAGCTTGCTGAGATTTTCCGTCAGCTGAGTGAATACGCCGGGGCCGTTCACAATAGCGGCGGTGCACACGCCCACGGCGGTAGCACCGGCCATCAGCATTTCCATGGCCGCCTCGGCATTGGTCACGCCGCCCAGGCCGATGATATCCTTGTTGGTTTTTGCGGCGATATCATGCACATAACGCAGGGCAATGGGCAGGATAGGCGCACCAGTCATGTAGCCATAGCCATGTCCGCCGATCAGGGGGCGGCCAGTGGTGATGTCCACCCGGTAGGTGGGGCCGATGGAATCAATGGCGGTAATTGCATCTGCACCGGCCTCGTCACAGGCCCGGGCGATGGTCTCCGTATCCTTCCAGTTACCGTTGACCTTGGTGATGATAGGCAGCTTGATCTCCTTCTTTAGGGCAGCCAGCAGCTCTACCAGATCCGCCGCCTCGGTATAACCGTTAACCAGCTCGATCATGTCGGCGCCGGCGTCCTGCACCATGTTGGCCACCTCCAGCGTCTCGTCCAGACCGCCGTAGCCGTAAACACTGGCAATCAGAGTCTTGACGCCCAGATCCTTGGCACGCTTGATTTCATAGTCTCTCCACCGGGTCATGGGCATATCGGAGCCGCCCTCGTTGTTCAGCAGGCTCATGTTCCCGTTGGATATCATGTGGCGAGTGGTGTTCACCGCACCCTTGACGGTGATGGATTTGGTCACCACTGCGCCGCAGCCAGCTTTAGCGCAGGCTGCCAGCGCTTCGGCATCCCAGCCGCAGGGGCCGGAACCAAGCACAAAGGGAGTGTCCAGTTCTCTTCCGCAGAGCATCGTTTTCAGATCAGCCATAGTCTTTTCTCCTTGTATACAGTTTTTTAAGGAAGCTTCAAATAATCCAGCACGGCCTCTATCCGCACGATATAACCCGTGCAGCGGCAGAGATTGCCGTCCAGATAGGCTTTTACCTCGTCATAGGTGGGGTTTTTCAGCTCCCGCTTCAGCGCATAGGCCAGCACAACAAATCCCGGCGCGCAATAACCGCAGCCCTCGCCGCCATACCGTGTCAAGCATTCCACGATCTTATCCGCCTCGCTGCCCAATCCTTCTACGGTGACGATCTCTGCACCGTCGGCCCGAACCGACAGGTATTCGCAGCTAACAATGGGCTTGCCGTTAAGCAGCACCGTGCAGGTGCCGCATGCCCCGTCTCCGCAGCTGATCTTTACAGAGGGGCAGCCGTGGCTGCGCAGGGTATCCGCCAGATATTCGTTGGGCGTGACATCCCATTCCTGCTGCTTTCCGTTACATTTTACATGAATCTTCATCTGCCAGCTCCTCAATTGCCCGTCGGGCAAATACCTCGCACAGTGTACGGCGGTATTCCGCCGTGCCCCGATAATTCGTACCGAAGCGATATTCTGCCGTGATCCGCCGGGCCAGCTCCGCAGCCCGTCCGCGGGTAACCGGGGTGTCACGCATCTCGCTCATGGTTTTTTCCGCCAGCTTGGCCCGTCCGGGAAACACGCCTGCGGCAATGATCCAGTTTTCCTTCACGCGGCTGGCCGCCAAGCAAAAGATGGAATAATCGTTATAGCTCAAGCGCATCATCTGCACCTTGGTTCGGCGGCCCTCCTTGGGCAGCACGATCTCCACCAGAATGTCCCTCTCCGGCGCGTCCTCGTTCATATACGCCCACAGACTCTTCACGCCGCCGCGGTAGAACCGTAGGCTGGCATTCATGGCCAAAAGCGTGGGGATTATATCGGAAAAGCCAAACCGTGATGCCACATGGGCGCCGATGGTGATGACATTGCGAAGCTGTACGCCGATCAGATGCTCCAGCACCTCCCGCAGGGCGGGTCCGAAGTTTTCCAGGATGACGGCGCTGGTTTCTATATCCCGCAAGGAGGTATATGCGCCGATCATCACGGCCTCCTCCGTTTCACGGATGTAGTCAAGGCCGCAGGCACTCAGATCGATGGCCGTGCCAATCTTCACATTTGTGCGCTTCAAAAATGTGCATCCGCCCAAAATGCGGTTTGTTTTCCCTTTTACCAGCAGTGCATAGGCCTCATCCAGTGTGGCGGGTTTTTGATATTCACGAATCTGCATATCCGCCCTCCTTTTCCTGAATAGCCCTGAGCACCTTTTCCGGCGTGATGGGCAGCGTATCAAAATGGATGCCCAGCGCGTTGAACAGCGCATCGGAAATTGCCGGTGCCGGAGAACCGGTGGCAATCTCGCCCAGCGACTTTGCGCCGAAGGGGCCGGTGGGCTCCTCACATTCCACGAACTCCACATCCATGGTGGGCATATCCATCTGACAGGGGATCTTATAGTTCTGCATATCCCGCGTCAGCACACGGTGATCCTCTGGGCCATATTTGATTTCCTCAAACATGGTCATTCCGATGGATTGGGTAATGCCTCCCATGGCCTGCACCCGTGCGTTGATGGGATTGAGCACCCGGCCGCAATCGATGGCCGAGGACATATGCACCAGACGATAGTAGCCCGTCTCCTTATCCACCTCTACCTCTGCACAGGTGGCAACATAGGGGCTGGGTGCAAAGGTGTCCGGGAAGGATGCGCTTACCACCAGCGGGTCGCCGCCGCCCCAGTAAAAGCCCCATTTATCCGCAAATTCAATCAGATCCATCAGCCGCCGGCCATTGGACAGATAGAACACCTCGTCCCGGAACTCAAGCGGCTCATCGGCAGGCAGGTTCGCCGTCTCACGCACGCATTTCCACAAAAGCGTCTTCATCTTCTCTGCGGCCAATTTGGCGGCGCCTCCGCAGCGATAGGTGTTGGAGGAGGCGTAGGTGCCGGGGTCGAAGGGTGTGCAGGCGGTATCCGCCGCCACCAAATGGATATGGTCGGGCGAAACGCCCAGCACCTCGCCCACGATCTGAAGTATCACCGTATTGGACCCGGTACCGATATCCGCATGACCGGAGAATACGCAAAATGAGCCGTCCGCATTCATGGCAATATTCACATTGCCGCGGTCAACCCTGGGCACGCCGGAGGCGTGAGAGGAAATCCCGATGCCTACGCCCCGCACCACTGTGCCTTGGGGTACGGTACGGTTGCGTTTTTTGTCCCAGCCGATCATCTCCTTGGATCTGTGGATGCACTGGGCCAAAGTAGTGCTTTGGATATAAGCGGGATCATCCTCCATCCAGCCGTTCATCACGGGATGGGAATCCCCCAGCCGGGCGATATTTTTCAAAAAGACCTCTGACAGATCCAGCTGCAGCTCATCGGCAATGTGGCGGGCTGCCACATTGAGCAAGAAGCAATTCTGCGTTGCGCCGAAGCCGCGAAAGGCACAGCCCTCCAGCTTGTTGGTAAACACGGAATACTGGCTGATCCGCAGCGCATCCACCCGGGGGAAAAGCGCATAGGAGTTTTTGATGCCCGTCTCCATCACATCCTCCGAAATCTCGGAGTAGGCGCCTGCGTTCTGGAATCCGGTCACGTCAATGGCACGCATTGTTCCGTCCCGATCCGTACCTACCGCAGCCTCCAGCATATATTCATGCCGGGAGCCGATGGTAACCATAGCCTCCTCCCGGCTGAAAATCAGGGAAGCGGGCCGCCCCGTCAGGTAGGTTACCAATGCGCACCAGCAATAGGGGCTAAAAATATTCTTGCCGCCAAAGCCGCCGCCCACCTGAGATTTGATAACCCGCAGCTTTCTGCGGTCAATGCCGAGACTTCTGGCCACATCCTCCTGCATGGCGTCCGCCGCCTGTGTGGGGGCCAAAATGGTCAGATATCCGCGGTCATCATAGTAGCTGTAGCAGCGGTGGGTTTCCAGCTGGGTGTGGATCTGCTGGGGTGTATAGACCTTGACACGGGTCACATGATCGCACCGGGCCAGCACGGCATCGGCATCTCCGTATTCCCGCACACTCCGGTGTACCTGATTCCTCTCCGGCCGATAATTCTCCGCCAGGTTGGGCTGGATATACATCTCATCCAAGTGGTCGCCATGCACCAAAATATCGCTTTCCAGTGCATGGGTAAAGTCCATCAGCGGTTCTCTGGGCTTCCACTTGATCTTCACCAGGTTTCTGGCACGCTCGGCAGCCTCCTCTGTTTCTGCTGCCACCAGCGCCACCACATCTCCCTCATACCGGCCCACCCGGTTCAGCACATTGCGCTCAAAGGGGGTGTAATTCCAGCCGAAGTTGGTAATGATGTTCGTATCCTGCCAAGTAAACAAGCGGACAAAGCCGGGAACCTTTTCTGCGATGTGGGAATCAAGAGATTCAACCTCTGCAAAGGGATAGGGGCAGTGGATCGCCTTTACGATCAGTGTACCCGGCCGGACCTGATCTGCCATGTATACAGGCCGCCCCAGGCCCAAAGCCTTGCCCTCGATCCGTGGGATCCTTTTTGTAATAAACTTAAAGTCACTCATGCGTCCTTACCGATTCCTGAGGTATTTTGGGGGAAGGCGTTCTTCATTTCAAAAGAGCCTTCATAATGGCGTAGTAGCTCTGGCAAACCTTTGCCAGCTGCTCGATCTCGATATATTCGTTGTCGGTGTGGGCCAAATTCTCTCTGGACGGGCCCATACCCACGGTCTTGATGCCCGCCTCACCGGCATAGTGGCTGCCATTGGTGCAGAAGCTGTACTGAGTCACCTCCGGCGTCTGGCCGATGGCGTGGAGCTCGGCGAGAATGTCCTGCACGAAAGCATCGTTCTCGTCAAACAGCCAGCCGGGGAAGAAGCGCTCACCCTGAATCGTATTGCCGGTATAGCACTTCTCCTCACCCACGGCAAAGGAAACCTTGGCCTTGATGGCGGGGTCCTTGGCCATCAGGTCGTCCAGCAATGCCTGAATAGGTGCCAGCACGCTTTCCTTAGTCTCCCCCACCAGCAGCCGCCGGTCATAGGTGGCGCGGCAGTAGGAGGGAACCACAGAGGCACCGGGATAGGGTGTAGACTTGATATCCGTCAGCTCCAGAATGCCCTTGCCCAGAACAGGATGCTCCACAGGCTTCAGGCTGCGAATGGCCTCCACCACCTTGCACATGCTGTATACCGCATTGACACCCTTTTCAGGGTTTGCAGAGTGGGCGGGCACGCCAAAGGTCTCGACCACGATTTCGGCACGACCTCTTTGGCCGATCTTCAAATTGCACAAGGATGCCTCGCCGATAACCACATAGTCGGGCTTGACGATCTCGCTGACGCTACGGGCGGCCACGCCCTCAAAGCACTCCTCGTGTACAACGCCGGCAATATAAATCTCGCCGGGAAAGTCCCGGGCGGTATCCTTTGCAAAGAAATTGGCGGCTGCGGTAAAAGAAGCCACTGCGCCCTTCATATCTGAGGTGCCACGGCCATAGAGCTTGCCGTCCACCACCTCGCCCTTGAACGGATCATGAACCCATGCGGCGGGGTTTGCCACGGGAACCGTGTCGATATGCCCGTCAAATAGAACCTTCTTACCGGGACGGTTGCCCTTGATCTTGCCGATGATATTGCCGTACTTATCCACGGTCACATCATCAAAGCCGTTGGCCTTCATATATTTTTCCAGCTCGGCCGCTACGCCGCCCTCATGTCCGGAATAGCTCTGCTGGGAGATCAGCACCTTGGCAAGCTCCAGCACTTCTTCTTTTCTTGCTTCGTTTAGCATATTCATTTGCACCTTTCTGTGATTTGAATTTAGATTTTTTTACGCACGATCATGTGTTTGATCACACGATCAAGAAAATACTCCTCAGAATACAGCACTGGCTGGGAGCGCAGGTCGTAGCCCACCTCTCCGATAAACAGCAGTGCGCAGCTTAGCGGGATATTCAAAGCGTCAGCGACTTCCTGCGTTACGGGAAGCGCCCGCAGCTCCGAAAGGTTAGTCTCCACAGATACAGAGCAGAACTTTTTCATAAACTCGAAAATAGGCGGCCGCAGGTCCTCAAGCTGGTAGCTATTATTTTCGATCAGCTGCATGGGCAGGTAATCCACACAGAAAATCGCAGGACGGCCATCGGCGCTGATCATACGCGCCACACGCAGCACCTGCTCCCCTACAGGGATATTCAGCTGCGCCGCCACGGTGGCATTGGCCGAATCTATCCGGGTGCGTACCCACTCTGTTTTAGCGTGCTTGCCGCTGAGCTCCAATGTCTGGTTCAGCTCAAAATTCAGATCCAGCCGGGTATCAACATGAACCACGCTCTTGTTGATCAGCGTACCGATGCCATGTTTTCGCACTACCCAGCCCTCACGCTCTAATCGGGCCAGGCTTTCGCGGATCACGTTTCTGCTCACGTTGAATTTTTCCGCCAGCTCCACCTCGGGAGGCAATGAATCTAAGCCGTAAAAATCTCCATTCCTGATTTCATGGAGGAGTATCTGCGTAACTTTTTCAGAAAGCTGTGTTCCCTTTTCCATCCTGCGTTTTCTCCCTGACTACATTCTTTCATCAAATAGGTCCTACCTATTTGATCGTACCATCCCTGTCTTTATTTGTCAATCGACATTTGCGCCTTTTCAATGTTCCTTCGAAAAAATCTGTATCAGGGGCGATACCCTGCCGTCAGCAGGGGCGACTATCCAGCATTTTCAGCAATTCCGCCTCGTCCACGCTGCCGCTGACCCAAGTGTTGGCAGTTGCCATATTCTGCACCCGCAGCTCGCCGCAGCGGTTCATAGCGGTCATGGCGGCCTTTACCGCCTCATCATCGGAGCTGCGCAGCCAAATCGTGTGCATAGCTCCATAGGCATATGCTGCGGCCTCTCTTGCAAGCGTAAGGGATAGGTCATCGCACAGAGGCGCCAGGAAAATAGAGCTCCATGAGAATTCTGCCGGCAGCTTCAGCTCGGTCAGCACCCGCACGCTCTCCTTGAATGCCCGGTATGTTACCGCCGCCGCGCCATCGGGCCGCAGCAGGAATACCGTCGTCGCCTCCGGCACCTGAGCCGGTATGTGGTCTGTCAGAATCACAGTTCCGTATTTCCATACTTCCACCGTGCCGTCTGCCGTGCTTGCCACATGGGGCAGCGTCAGCTCTGCAGGGGCGTCCAGGCGGAATTCCACAGTGGGCAGCTTATTCCGGCTTCCCAGCATACGGCAATCAAACGACAGATCCGCAGCCTCCCCGCACAGGGTGAAGATCATGTCCAGCGCTCCCTGCCAGGAGCGGCGGTTTTCAACATCCAGATCCTTGATATGCATCACAGTATCTTCCCTCCGTCTCCAAGGAAAGCCTTTTCCAGCGTCTCGTCGTTCAAACGCCCTGTGGAATAGGAGTTTCCTGTGGTAATATTAAAAAAGTTAATCTTGCAGGGTGCATCCCAATCTCTGGGGACATAGGCCCAGTTATTGCCGCATCGGTCAAAGAGGATTTGAAAGGGCGTTCCATAAACATCCGTACACTTGGAAAAGGGAATATCCTCCAGCATTACGGTAATATCCTTGTCCTCGCACCGCACCGTCAGATTTGTTTCCTGTCCGTAGATCAGGCAATCGTTTACCCGGCCGTAGGCAATGGCCTCATCGTCCACTACGCTGACCATGGGCGTTGTAGCGTTGCCCTCAATAATCTGCTCCATGGAGAAGCCCCTGTCCGCCACCGTGGGCATCGCCTGCTCCACGTTGCGGGCACACACCTGTACGGCACCTACCATGCATCCCGTCCGGGCAGCCATGATATAGAGCTTCTCCGGCGCAATACCGCACACCCTCCCAATGCTCTCGGCTAGCTCTTCATCGGGTAGAACCGTGGTCTGCACGCCGGCCACCGCCTTGCGGGGCGCCACGTCACGATAATCCACGGATTGGGCGAACTGATCCGATCCCAGGATGGATCGCACCGGTCCCGAAATCACCTGCAGATCGCCCCGCCAAGGCACCCTGGTGGCAGCCACATAGGAGGCCATTTCACATACGCCCGGATTTTCCGTGAACACCCGCAACCCGGGCACCGTGTAGTTCTTCAGCGGGATCATGGCAAAGCTCAATCGGCCCAGCCCGCCCATACCTACCTCGGCAAAATACTTTCCGGCCCGAAAACCGCCCTTGCAGTGGATACCCATATCCAGCACCGTGGCACCGTTTTTCAGGTGGATCACGCCGATATTCAGCCGATCAGCCTTGGGGATGACCTCTCGCTCCAGTATGTCGGCTGCGGCCTCATTCACACTCCAATGCTTCATTCGTTGTCTCCTTATGCATGCGGCTTTCCTGCCTTCAGGGCTTTGGCCGTCAGCGCCAGCCGCCGGCCGATAGCGCGTGCATTTTCCATACCCTTTTCATCCTCGGCAGCGCCCTCGGCCATGCGATCCTGGCTCCACACCGCGGCGCCGGCATAAACGCCAAGGCCGCCGTTAACCACCGGCATTCCCTGTGTATGGTAAAAGCCCAGGATGGTGTTGATGGCACACTCCTGGCCCCCATTGCGGGTGCCGCCCACAGCCAGCGCCGCTCCGGGCATATATAGCCGCAGATCGGGGTTGTCCCTGTGATTGAGGTATTCGGACCGGAACCGGGATAAGAATCCGCACAGCTGCGGGGTAATACCCATTTCATATACGGGCGTTCCGATCAGGATCCCATCGTACTTGAAAAAATCCTCGTTCCATGTACCCATGTCATCACTGTATACCACGCAGTGGGTCACGCCCTTACGCACGCAGGCGTTGCAGCCCATGCAGGGAGCGATTTTTTTGCCGTGAAGGTAAAGCACATCAACCTCTACATCCTCCACCGCTTCAGCAGCGCGTTTGGCCTCTTCAATGGCGTAGGCGGTGGAAGCCTTGCGTGCGCTGCCGCAGACAAACAGCAGTTTTGTCATGGTCTTATTTCTCCTTTTACCCGGTTTTACATGCTGGCCAAGAACTTTTTGGCCTCACGATCAGCCTCAGCCGCCACAGCCTTTTCCTCCAGGCCACAGGCAAACTGATTCTTATGATACACAATGCGGCCGCCCACAATGGTGGTCTCCACATTCTCTTGGCTGGAGTTATACATCAGGGTTGCAAGGGTATCGAAATTCGGCGTGGAACGCAGATAGATGGGGTCATAGATGAACATATCCGCCAGCTTCCCCACCTCAATGGAGCCCAGGTCACTGCGATGGGCCGCCTTAGCCGCGTTAACAGTGGTAAAATCAAGCATATTCTGTGCAGACATAGCCACAGAGCTCCTGGTTCCGACCTTTTGCAGCAGCAGGCCGATTTTCAAGCTCTCGATCATGTCGGAGGAGTTGTTACTGGCTGCGCCGTCCGTGCCCATGGTGATGTTGACACCCTGATGCAGCATAGAGGCCATGGGAGGAATTCCCGAGCCAAGATACGCATTGGAGGTCGGGCAATAGCAAGCGTTGACGCCGTTGCGGACAAATGCCGCGATTTCCTCCTCCTTCAGGCAGACACAGTGGACCGCCAGCAGGCGATCGGTCAGTGCGCCAAAGCTCTCCATGGCTTCCACCACGGACTTACCGAAGTTTTTCTGGGTGAAAAGATTGTCCTCCTCCGTCTCCAGAATGTGCATTGTGTAAGGCACACCGGTGTCGTTGGAATAGGCCACCATCTCCCGGTAAAGCGCTTCTGTGGTGCCCCAGGGCACAGAGGCGCCCGCCCACACCCGAATCAGGGGATGGGTGCCATCCTCATATTTTTTGCGCAGGGCATCGGTGCGGCGGATGCACTCCTCGGCCGGGTGAATAAACCCGGGGTTCACGCCCATCTCAAGGCCGGTGTCGTGATAGCAATCCATGTAAATGCCGCGAATACCCACCTGCTCCATGGTTTCGATGCAGGCGTGGGGCAGATCATCGTTATTCTGCACATAGTTGAAATCAGACAGGGTAGTCACGCCGCACTTGAGGCTCTCCATGGCAGCAATCTTGCAGGCAAGGCGCTGGAGACTATCCGTCATCGCCGGGCCACCCCGCAGGGGCGCAGCCTTCAGCCACTCAATGAGGTTCAGATCTGCGCCAAGGCCCTTCAGCAAAGATTGGAAAATATGCACGTGTAGGTTTTGCATACCGGGGAAAAGGGCTTTGCCGGTGCCATCCAGCACCGTGGCAGCCGTCCATTCCTCCTCAGAAAGCTTGCCGATTGCAGCGATCTTGCCCTCTCGGATGGCTACATCCGTTTCAGGCAGCACCCGGCGCTGCTCATCCTGCGTGTAAACCGTGATGTTCCGAATTAAAATATCTGCATTCTGTCTCATATCAAACACTCCTTATAAAAAAATGTCAGCAGCCATTAGGAAACTGCTGACATTGGCTATCGCAGTTCTCTCGCGTCCCTGGCGATAATAGTTATTTCGATGTAATACCGTAGCGAATCTTCTGCCGTGTGAACAGGAAATTCTGACGGTGGATACCCACGCTGACCAAGTCAGCATGGGGGTGATCCTTCCAGGACTTCGGGAAAGCGGCGCCCGGGGACATGGTACCGCCCACATAAAGCATGGAATAATTGATAAAGTATTCATCCAGGCAGCCATGCTGCATCAGATGTCCGCAGTAGCTGGGGGCCTCGGCACACACAACCTCCATACCCAGCTTTCGCAGCACATACAACAGCAATTCCGTGTCAGGCTCGGCACCCTGTCCGGTAACGATCACCGGCACCAGATCAAAGTCCCGGTCCATAGCGGGCAGCTGGGCTGCATCTACCTGGTCGCGGCTTGTGAAGGGGCCCACAAGGCAATGCTTGAGGTGGCTATCCCTCTGAATATTCTCCCAGCCCACCACAGAGGTGGCAATGAGCATTTTCAATCGCTCCTCTGTATCGACTCTGAACGTGATATGCTCATAGGGAATATCTGTGGCGTCCAAGCTTACCACCACCTGGCAGGGCTGGTTGGGCTTGCCCAAGACCTCCTGCCGCTGACGGAAAAGGCTGATATCCATACAGTTGTTAATGTATGTGGGCTCGTTCTGCAGTGTCCGCGCACCTACCAAAATGCCATCGGAGTTGGCCCGCAGCATATTCAGACACCAAAAATCATCTGCGCCGCCGGTAGGGTCCAGCTCATTGAGCTTGGCGATCAGGGGGCCTACCTGATTGTCCATGAAGGCCATCTTGCCGTCTGCGCTGAGTACGATAGAGGAGACAATATACGGCCGGTCGCTGCCGGGCTTGGGGAATACCACTGGCGTGGTGTAATACCGGCTTGCATCCGGCAGGGACTTACGTCCGGCTGAAAGGCTTTCCATCTCCTGCAGCAGGGCTTCGTTGCGATAAATCTCGTGGATCTTCAGGTCATCCTTGGGGGTCTCAAAATATGTCAGATGTACAGCTTCCATGTTGTGTCCTCCTGTATTCAGCTAACTGTTTCTGCGGTTTCCTTCTTGCCGGCCATCAGCAGGCCCAGACGCTCATAGTTAGCATCGGCCCGATCCATCTCACCCAGCAAAACGCCCTCGTAAATTACGCCAATCCGGTCACTCAGGCCCATGATCTCGTCCAGCTCTGTAGACACCAGCACCACCGCGCAGCCCCGGTCACGTGCCGCCACGATCTGCTCGTGGATAAACTTCGTTGCACCGATATCCACGCCGCGCGTCGGATGCACCGCAAAAAGAAGCTGCGGCTGCTTGTCAAGCTCGCGGGCAACCACAACCTTCTGCTGGTTGCCGCCGGAGAGCGAGTGAATGTCATTGTCCGCATTGGGCGTCTTCACGCCGTAGTGCTCAATCAGCATTTCGGCCTGCTCATCGATCTTCTTCCAGTTCAGAAAAACGCCGTTGGTAAATTTGTCGTTATAGAAAGTATCCAGCACAAGATTGTTGCGGATGGACATATTCATCACAACACCCATGCCCTGCCGGTCCTCCGGAATGTGGGAGACTCCACGATCCAAAATCTGGCGCGGGGAGGAATTGGATACGTCCTCGCCTGCGATGCGCACGGTTCCGGTCTTTTTGCATAGACCCACAATACCGCGGATCAGCTCGCTCTGGCCATTGCCGTCCACGCCTGCAATTCCGTAGATCTCGCCGGCACGCACCTTCATATTCAGGCCGCGCACCGTCTCCACACCGGTGCTGTTCTTGGCGTGCATATCCACGACTTCCAGCATTACATCCCCCAGCTTCTGCTCGCCCTTGGGCGTTTCAAAGCTGACCTCCTTGCCCACCATCATGCTGGCAAGCTGTTTTGCGTTGGTTTCACTGGCCAAAACAGATCCAACCACCTTGCCCAGATGCAGGATGGTAATAACTTTGCTGATCTCCATGACCTCGTTAAGCTTATGGCTGATGAAGATCACAGCCTTGTTCTCCGCAATCAGATTGCGGATGGCGACGAACAGCTCCCTTGTTTCCTGCGGAGTCAGCACGGCGGTAGGCTCATCCAGCACCAGCAGGTCGCACTTTTTATACAGCGCCTTGATAATCTCCACGCGCTGCTGCTGTCCCACGGTCAGTGTAGACACCTTTGCATAGGGATCCACCGCAAGGCCGTATTTCTGAGAAATCTCCTCAATGTGGGCAGCAACCCGCTTTTTGTCGATAAATGCCTGCTTCTCATCCAGACTCAGAATCACATTCTCCACCACAGACAGAGTGGGGATGAGCATGAAATGCTGGTGCACCATGCCAATGCCGCAGGCGATGGCGGTCTTTGGGGAATCGATCTCTACCACCTTGCCGTCCACAGTGATGGAGCCGCCGTCCGGCTTGGCAAGGCCATAGAGCACATTCATCAGTGTGCTCTTGCCGGCACCGTTTTCGCCCAGCAGGGTGTGGACCTCCCCACGCTCAAAGCTGACAGAGACCTTGTCGCAGGCAACTGTGCCCGGATAAATTTTGGTAATGTCTTTTAATTCAATAAAACTCATGGATTCTACGGCCTCCTTAGTGGCTTCCATCCCCCCGGGAGAGGGCCTTTTTCTGAATTGATTATTATCTAATATCTAAAAACCAGGCCCGCTTCGGCGAGCGCCGGTCCGAGGCTTCAAATTTAAAGTGAAAAATGCAACTCAACTTTTGTTCTGTTCTTTGATAAGGCGGGCATATGGATGCGTGTCCTACAATAAAAAACTGCGCGAAGCGGAGACCGCTCCGCGCAGTTTTATCACTGGTTGGATTTCTTTGCAAAAATCGGCTTCACGCAAAATGCGTGTGTGAAGGGTTAGCCCACCAGCGTGGACAGATCCACACCGTCATAGGACTTCTGCCACAGATCCTGCAGGGTAGCCTTCTGCTCTTTGCTCAGCACGTCGGCATATTTGCCGGCATAACCGGTCAGGGTGATGACGCCAACGGAAGCGCCCATGCTCACGAAGCCGGGCTTCAGCGTACCCTCAACGGCCTGCTCAATGGCCACGGTAATGCCCAGCTGAGCATCCTGAATCACGCTGATAAAGCAGCTCTCGCCGATGGTCGTCTGGTCAGACACAGCGCCCACGTTCATCAGGCCCAGTGCATCGCACTCCTGCACAGCGCCCACGCCGCAGGCGTCAGCATTCTGGGTGACAATGTCAACGCCCTTCTGCTGCAGAGCATCAACAGCCTGCTTGGCCTTCAGAGCATCGTCATAGGAACCGGTGTACACGGGGAATACTTCGCACTCGGGATCGATGTACTTAGCACCGGCGATAACGCCATTGCACCATGCAATGATGGAGTCGATCTCATTGGAGCCAACAGCGCCGATCTTCTTGGTCTTGGTAGCCATGGCGCAGGCGGCACCGTTCAGGAAGCCCAGCTGATAGGTAGCGAAGTCGATACCGGTCAGGTTCGGCTCCTGGCCGGACTGAGCGCTGGTGCAGATGAAGGTAATGTTAGGATACTCCTTAGACACCAGCTTTGCGGCATCCAGGAACTCGGCACCGTGAGAGACAATAATGGTGTAGCCGGCATCGGCATAGCCGCGCATGGTGCTCTCAAAGTCGGTGGCGGAAATGGACTCGGAATAATTGACCGTGCTGCCGGGATAGTCCTTGGAAGCAGCCTTGGCGGCATCAGCAGCCATCTGGCTCCAGCCACCATCGTTAGCGCTGCCGGAGAGCATAACGCCGATCTTCACATTGCTGTAATCTTTTTCATCTTTCTTTTTGTCGCTGTCACTCTGCTTGTTGCCACAGCCAGCCAGCAGGCCCAGAACCATCACAAGAGACAGCACAAGAGCTATAACTTTTTTCATTTTTGATCCTCCCTAATTGATTTTAATATTTCCAATTACCGCAAGCCCATTTGGATAGGCTCCACCTGCACTGCGGGAAAGGACGGTGAACAATTTCCGTGCTTTAGTGGCTCTTGTAATAGGGAACACCCAGCGCAGCGGGATCCTTGGCATTACGAGAGAATGCGCACAGCGCAAGCACAGTCAGCACATACGGCAGCATCAGTGCAAACTCATAGGGGAAGGCGCCGCCACCGGCCTGCAGACGGTAGGACAGCGTTTCGCCGATACCGAATACGATCACGCCGCCCAGTGTGCCGAAGGGAGTGTACTTGCCGAAGGTAACAGCAGCCAGCGCGATAAATCCGCGGCCATCCGTCATGTTTTCCGTGAATTGGCTCAAAATGCCGGTAGAGAGGACGGCACCGCCAAGGCCCACCAGCATGCCGCCTGCCACGCAGGCCATATAGCGCAGGCGCTTTACGCTGATACCCACGCTTTCCACAACCACGGGATTCTCGCCCACGGAGCGCATCTGCACGCCGATCTTCATCTTATACAGTGCAACCCAGCAGAGAATTACCAGCAGCACGGCGATATAGGTAGGAATGGGGAAGGCCCCTATCTGTCCAAAGGTGTCGCCGGCGCTCATGCCGTCAAAGAAGGCTCGGTTCAGCGTTGTAGTTAGTCCCGCTCCCACCAGGTTAAAGGCAACGCCCAAAACCACCTGATTGATCTGGAACTCCAGCACCAGCAGGGCAAACAGCAGGCCAAAGATCCCGGCCACAAGCATGGCCACAAGCGCTCCCAACCAGACGTTGCCCAGCCAAGCTGTTGCAACCACGCCGGCCAGACACCCGATGATCATCATACCCTCGGCGCCCATATTTACAACGCCTGCGATCTCCATAACCATCACGCCCAGTGACACAAACAACAGCGGTGTTGAGTAGCGGATCATTGCCGAGAGAAACGAAATGATGGCATCAAACATTGGCGGACACCCCCTTCTTTTCCTTCTTGTGCTGTTTTACCTTCTCTGTCACGCGATACAGCACATTGACCAGCACGAACACGATCACCAGTGCACGGATCAGATCCACCACAGAAGAGGGGACAGGCGTGAACATCTGAATGGCATTGCCGCCGCTCTTCATGGCACCCAGCAAAATACCCGCAAAGAACATACCAACCGGGTTGCTGGCTCCCAGCAGGGCCACAGCCACACCGTCAAAGCCGAAGTTACTGGCCATGCCCTTGAGCAGACGATGCTGCACACCCAGAACCTCAATCGCGCCGGCAAGCCCGGCAAAGCCGCCCGCCATAAACATGGCCAGCAGTGTATTCTTCTGCACATTGATGCCGGCATAAGCCGCTGCCCGATTGTTCTGCCCTACGATCTGCATTTCAAGCCCGGGGGAAGTCTTCCACAGGAACACGCCAAAGAAAACGAGGCACAGGACCATCAAAATAACGCCCGTGTGCAGCTTTGTGCCGGGGACAATATTGTGCATCCAGTAGGCAGAGTCGAACATAATGGTCTGAGCGGCATTGCTGTCGGGATCCTGAATGGGTCCGCAGACAGCCCACTGAACCAGATACATGGCCACATAGTTGAGCATCACCGTGGTGATGACCTCGTTGGCGCCGAAGCGCACCTTCAGCCAGCCCACCAGCAGGCCCCACACTGCGCCGCCGAGGAACCCGGCAATCAGCGCCACGATAACCACCAGCACACCCGGGCCGGGCATAAACAGCACAACCAGCGTCGCCATCAAGGCGCCAATGTACATCTGCCCCTCTGCGCCAATATTGATTAGGCCGCACCGGTAAGCAAACGCATAGCTCAGGCCTGCCAACGTCAGCGTGGTAGTCTTTACCAAAGTGTTGCTGATGTTGACCGCCGAGCCGAAGGCGCCGGAAAACATCATTTTGAAGATCTCAAATGGCTGTTCACCAATCAGTATAATGACGAGAGAGCCCGTCAAAAATGCAAGCAGAATTGATACGATTGGTTCTAACACTTTACTTGGGTTTTTGATCATAAGTATATACCCCTTTATTGGTTCTGTGGACCCTACATATTGTCCGTATCCCATTAAATAGGTTGGCCCTATGACGAGACATATTTTTATTATACATTTTCATACAATTTTGTCAATCTGCAAATATGAAAAAATTTTGTTATTGGACAGCATGACTAATTTATGGGCAAAAAAAAGGTGATTTTGCCGAAAAGCAGGAGTTTTCTGAGGGGAACGCCCGATTGTGAATTGTTATATTTCGGCTCCTATCGGTTTTATATGCGCAATAACGGTCTTTTTCGTCATTTGTCAGCCTGTTTTATCCTCGCATTTGCACGCATATAAGGTTGGGCGTATTCCTCTCAAACCGGGGCCCGCTTTCACGGGCATATCTCCTCGCCCATTTTTTTGATTCTCCAATTGACAACCCGCATCGACCATGTTACCATCGTAATAGGTCATACCTAATAATAATGATTCTATACTCTATCACGCATCCACGGACCGCGAATCACACTACGGAAAGGAAGTACAGAGATATGAGCGAACTTATCCTTGGCATCGACATTGGCACCACCTCCCTAAAGGCGGCAGTCTTTGACCACGCCGGCGCGCAGAAGGCAGCGGCCGTTGTGGAATACTCCCTGCTGACGCCGCAGACCAATATTGTAGAAGCCCCCTGCAACATTTACATGGAGTCCATTCAGAAATGCATGCAGGTCATTGCCTCCAAGGGAACCATCAGCACCCGGGATATCACCGTGGTGGGATTTTCCGTGCAGGGTGAAACGCTCTGCCTGCTGGACGGCGATTGCCAGCCGCTGAAAAACGCCATCGTGTGGATGGATAACCGGGCAGGCGAGCAGGCAGAGGAATTGCGGAGCAAGTTCGGCGATGAGCTGTGCTATCAGGTCACCGGCCAGGTGAGCTTTGAGGCCTGCTGGCCTGCGGCAAAGCTGCTGTGGGTCAAGCAGCACGAGCCCGAGCTATTTGCCAAGGTGCGCCATATCCTTCTGCTGGAGGATTATGTGATTTATCAGCTCACCGGCAAGTTCGTAGCCGAGGGTTCCCTGCTGACCTCTACGGAATACTGGGATATCCGCACCAAGAAGTACTGGCCCGAAATGCTGGCCTATCTCGGCATTGACGAGAGCTTCCTGCCCGAGATCCGTGAATCCGGCGAGCTGGTGGGAACTGTCCTGCCCGAGATGGCCGATCTGCTGGGCATCTCCCCGCAGGCCAAGATCACCACCGGCTGTCTGGATCAGGCCGCCGGCGCTATCGGCGTAGGCAATATTCGCCCCGGCATCTTTTCCGAAAACATCGGCGCCGCTCTGGCCATCTGTGTGCCCACCTCAAAGCTGACCTACGATCCCAACCGCCAGATGCCTGTGCACTATTTTGCCACCCCTGACACATATATGATGCACACCTTCACCACCGGCGGCATGTGCCTGCGCTGGTTCCGGGACGGGTTCTGCCAGCCGGAGCTGGACATCCAAAACCTTACCGGTGTGGATGCATACGACCTGATGGGCAAGGAGGCCGATCGTGTGGCCCCCGGCTCCGACGGGCTCATTATGCTGCCCCATCTTCAGGGCTCTATGGCTCCCGATGTAAACCTCAACGCAAAGGGTGTTTTTTACGGTGCGACGCTGCAGCATAACAAGGCGCATTTCGTCCGCAGCATCATGGAGAGCCTGGGTTATTTGATCTGCCGCAATTTGGAGGCCATTGACGCTATGGGGCTGGAGGTCAAGCAGATCCGCACGATGGGCGGCGGCTCCAAGTCGGATGTGTGGAACCAGATCAAGGCCGACATCACCGGCAAGACCCTCCATGTGACCTATTCCTCGCAGGATACTGCCTGCCTCGGCGCAGCTATTCTGGCCGGCAAGGCCGCAGGCGTATTCGAGAGCATCGAGTCTGCCGTGGACTCCATGGTGAAAATCAAAAAGACCTTTGAGCCGAACCCTGCCAACCGTGCCGTCTATGATAAGCAGTACAAGAAGTTTAAGCTTCTGTTCAATTCCCTGTCCACGCTTTTTGACGAGGACGCCAAGGGCTGATTTCTTATCGGCCGCGCAGAATTGCGCGGCCGGTTTTTGTGCCTGAACCGTAGCAGAGCAGCGTCTTCCGGCCAGAGAAGGCCCGATGTTCTGTCTATCTTGTCAGACGAATCGCCCCCATTTTGATGCAAAGCGATGAATTTGGTGCAAATTGCGTCAAATTAGTTCTTTTTACCTTGACTTGCCGCAAGCAGAACGATATAATACCGGTATAAAAACAGAAACGGAGGATGCGCATATGGAAAAACTGGGAAAGATCATTCACCCCAAGGATGCCAAGGTCTTCATGGATGAGCAGGAGCTGGTTCGTGAATACCTGCACACGGATAAGATCACTTTCGGAGTCTCCCGCCTCAAGCCCGGTGCGGTGGGTGGTCTGGACACCGGTCACGCAGTGGCTGATGAGGTCTTTTTCTGCATGCAAGGTCATGTACTCTGCTATTTTCCAGAGGATGACACCTATTACGAGCTGGAGCAGGGCGATGCGCTGCTGATCCCCCCCGCCACAGGCCACAAGCTTTTTAACATTGGCGACGAGGATGCCCTTATCAGTTGGAGCTGCGCCCCCCATCCCTAACAGCTATAGTCAGAACACAAATTGCGCTTCGCGCCCTCAGGGCAAAAATCAACCTGTTATTTTTTGAAAGGAAGTATATTAAAATGAGCAAACATCCCGAACTAATTGTCATGCTGACCCACAATGACCGCACCGTCGAGAACGCCTACGAGATCTTTGACGCCTGCAAGGACACCAAGGCCAAATATTGGGGCTTCAAGGAAGTCGGTATTCCTCTGGATGAGATGAAGAAGCTGTGCTCCTACATGAAGGCCTGCGGCAAGACCACCTTCCTGGAGGTCGTGGCCTATACCGAGGAGGAGTGTCTCGCCGGCGCCAAGATGGCCGTGGAGTGCGGCTTTGATTGCCTGATGGGCACAATCTTCTTTGACTCTATTCTGGATTACTGCAAGCAGCACGATCTGCGCTACATGCCCTTCGTTGGCAAGATCACCGGTCGTCCCTCCGTGCTGGAAGGCACCATTGACGGCATGATCGAGGAGGCCAACAGCCTGCTGGCCAAGGGCGTGTACGGCATTGACCTGCTGGGTTACCGCTACACCGGTGACGCGGTAGAGCTGAACAAGCGCTTCGTGGCTGGCGTCAAGGCTCCTGTGTGTCTGGCCGGCTCCGTTTCCAGCTACCAGCGCCTTGACGAGGTAAAGGACGCTGATTCCTGGACCTTCACCATTGGTGGCGCTTTCTTTGAGAACAAGTTTGACGGCACCTTTGCAGAGCAGATCGACAAGGTTGTCGATTACATGGCGAAGTAATTTTCGTAATTTTGACCGGGCGGGGGAGCTTTTCCTCCGCCCGACTTTGAAAGGGAGGAGCATTTTATGGACTTGATGACGATTGGTCAGGCGCAGAAGCTGACATCCCCTAATCCCTTCGCACTGCTAAGCGTTCGCAAGAACGATGGCACGACCAATGTGATGGCCGTTTCCTGGTGGAACTACGCCTCCAACCATCCCGCCACCGTCACTGTCTGCCTGAGCAGCAAGGGATATTCCGGCCAGTGCATCCGTGAAAGCGGCGCTTTCGGCCTGAATATCGTGGGCGAACCGCTCAAGGAGGCAGCGATAAAAGCCGGTTGCTGCTCCGGCCGAGACATGGACAAGGCCGCCGCTATCGGTATTCCCCTAACCGCTCAGGAGGGCTTTTCTCAGGAAATGGTGGACGGCAGCCGCCTGTGGATTTCCTGCCGTCTGAAGGATACGCTGACTATCGGTGACCATGTGCTGTATGTGGGTGAGGTGGAAACTATCATGGGAGATCCCTCTGTGAAGGGGCTCTACGCATGGGAAGGCTATGGTCGGCTTGACACCGTTTCCGGTGTATAACGCTGCCCAAAGCAAGGTGACGTCTTGATACGAGAGCAACGCATCAGCTATATTTGCAGCGAATTGCAGCAAAAGGGTATCGTCTCTATTGCCGAGCTGACCCATGCCATGCAGACCTCCCGCTCCACCATTCGCCGCGATCTAAGCGATCTGGAAGCACAGGGCCTACTCAAGTGTATCTGGGGCGGCGCGGTCAGCCTTTCCAAGCAAATGGCCTATGAGCCGCCCTTCAATACCCGGCGGGATCTATGCGTAGATGAAAAACGCCGCATTGCCTCCCGTGCCATGGAGCTGGTCGTAGACAATGCCACCATCCTGCTGGATTCCGGCACCACATCCTACGAGCTTGCCAAGCAGCTCGCCGGATCAAAGCACATCAATGTTGCCACCAATGACCTCAACAGTGCTATGGCGCTGGCTGCCAACGCCGATATATCCCTGTTCATTCTCGGCGGCACCCTGCGTCCCAACCATTACTCCGTCAACGGTCTGTTTACCGAGGAGATGATTCGTCAGCTTCATGCAGACATGGCTTTTCTCAGTGTGGACGCCATTGACCTTTCCTCGGGCCTGATGAGCTTTTCCATGGAGGAAATGCCCACCAAGCGCATGATGATCCAATCTGCGCGAAGGATTGTTGTCCTTTGCGACCATTCCAAATTTGAAAGCTTAGCGTTTGTCAATATCTGCCCCTTGAGCAGCGTTGACATTGTAATTACAGGTAAAGAAACGCCCCCTGCCATTCTGGAGCAGCTGAAAGAGCAGGGCATCACCGTTTTGACCGCCTGACCTATTTTGTTAAAAATCTTTATTTTAGGAGGAACATATGATCGATCTGACCATTAACAAGGCCGGCCTGGAGCACAATATCCAGAAGGCCAAGGAAAACAACATCATCATCCCCACCATCGCTCAGATGCAGAACCCCGACCTGATCCCCGAGAAGATCAAGGCCAAGCTCTCCAACACCGGGCTGTGGGATGTGGATCCCGTAAACCTGTTCCGTATCTCCTGGCACAATGAGGCCAAGGAGAAGGGCGGCCTGTTCCAGGCTGTGCCCAACTATGTGGAGATCCCCAGCAAGCTCTCCGGCGTGCCCTGCCGCATCATTGCCATGTCCGGCAAGTGGTTCCCCACCGGCTGCCACAAGGTGGGCGCCTCCTTCGGCTGCCTGGCGCCCCGCCTGGTCACCGGTCAGTTTGACGCCACCTATCATCACGCTGTTTGGCCCTCCACCGGTAACTACTGCCGCGGCGGCGCCTTCAACTCCAAGCTTCTGGCCTGCGAGTCCGTGGCCATCCTGCCCCAGGATATGTCCAAGGAGCGCTTTGACTGGCTCAAGAGCATCGCCGGCCAGATCATCGCCACCCCCGGCTGCGAGTCCAACGTCAAGGAGATCTTCGACAAGACCTGGGAGCTGAAGCAGGATCCCACCATGATGATCTTTAACCAGTTTGCCGAGATGGGCAATCCCCTGTGGCACTACAATGTCACCGGCTACGCCCTGGCCGACCTGTTTGAGGCCGTGAAGAAGCCCGGCCAGAACTTTGCCGGTGCCTGCTTTACCTCCGGCTCCGCCGGCACCATGTCTGCCGGTGACCTGCTGAAGGAGCGGTATCCCCACCTGAAGCTGGCTGTGGGCGAGGCGCTGCAGTGCCCCACCATTCTGAATAACGGCTTCGGCGGCCACCGCATCGAGGGCATCGGCGACAAGCACATCCCCTGGATCCACAACGTGAAGAACACCGACATGGCCATTGCCATCGACGATGAGGATTCCCAGCGTCTGCTGCGCCTGTTCAACACCGCGGAGGGCAAGGCCTACATGAAGAACGAGCTGGGCATGAGCGATGAGCAGGTGGAGAAGATGAGCTGGCTGGGCATCTCCGGCATTGCCAACGTGCTGTGCTGCATTAAGATGGCCAAGTACTATGAGCTCACCGAGAATGACGTGGTGGGCACTGTGCTTACCGACTCCGCCGTGATGTATCAGTCCCGCATTGAGGAGCTGAATGAGATGCACGGCGCATACAACGCGCATGAGGCCGCTATGGATCACGCTCTGCATATGCTGGGCCTGAAGACCGACAACATGATGGAGATGGGCTATGCCGAGCGCAAGCGCGTCCACAACCTGAAGTACTACACTTGGGTGGAGCAGCAGGGCATGACCGTGGAGGACCTGAACGCCCAGTGGTACGACACCAAGGGTACCTGGGATGCCGTTCATGCCCAGGCCAAGGATCTGGACGAGCTCATCAACGAGTTCAACGAGGCCACCGGCCTGCTGAAGGACCTGTAAGAAATACACACA
>DPPB01000041.1:0-1252 GCA_003539495.1 Oscillibacter sp.
AGTCACTTAGAGCATATATCACCAGCAGCCAATTTGTATTTGCGGTACTGCTTCACGGCAAAATGCTCCGGCTCGCGTTCCTCCAATCGGTCAAACAGAAGATCCACAGGATTTTTATAATCCTCGTCGTCCTCGCGGGTGTCGCTGGCATTTATCATGTCAAGCAGGGTGATGAAGTTCTTTTCTTCCTCCGGCGCTTCGTAGTGGATATAGCCGATCAGCGCCGTATAATAAAGACGCTCCGCTTTCACCCAAAAATCTTCGGTGCTTTGTGCGCCCTCGCCCTTGGTATTGACAATGATGGTGTTGACCAACTTCAAAATGTCTTTCTCCGTGCGCAAATACGCAAAGGGGTTATAGTGCATACTCTTGGAAAAGTTGATGGTGTTGAGAACGGCGATTCGGTATTTTGCCCGCTGCAAAAGCTGTCCCACCTCGCAAATCAAACTGCCTTTGGGGTCAGTAATGACATACGAGCTGTGAAGCTGCATGATATTGGGTTTACAAAAAAATCGTGTTTTGCCGCTGCCAGAGCCGCCGATGACAAGAATATTCTTGTTTCTCGCGTTCTTCGGGTCTTTGGGGCGGTTGGACATCATCAGCCGTTCCGTCTGCGTCAGCAGCACATTGTTGTCAAAGACAGGATCAATGAACGGCTTGATGTCTGCCGCTGTACCCCAACGCGCCGTGCCGTACTCCATGCCCTTGCGGTATTTCTTGGCGTTTTTCTGCTTGGAGTAGACCACCAGCCGGATAATGACGGCTGCGGCAAGCCCAATCAGCAGATCGGTGGGATGGAAGCTGGGGGCGGCACTTGCAAAGGCAGCGGAGAAGCCCTGCCCGATATGCAGCAGCTTTGCAGACAGATCCACACCCTGCGCCAGCCGGAACGCCTGTCCGACCTTTCCAAACAGATAGACAAAGGCGAGATACGGAAGATGGAGTATGATTTGCTTTTTGATTTCAGGCTTCATCGGTCGATCCCCCTGTCCATATTTTTCACCTTGTCCCGCTTGGCGGTCTGCGCGGCTTCGGCTTTCTTCTCGGCAAGGTCGCGCCGCACAGAGGGCTTGCGCTCCTTGTCCAGCTTTTTCTTGGAAAACTCCCGAAACGCTGCCGTCAGCACGTCCGCGTCCCGTCCCTTGAAAAACACAAGGTATCGGTCATCTGCCTTTTTCAGCGCAAAGTCAATGCCGTATTTCTTCGCCGTGCTTTCAAAGACTTTGATATTCGCATCGGTGATTTCGATATT